>JAGCGO010000033.1 GCA_017649565.1 Fibrobacter sp.
GGCGGCATGGGCGGCATGGGCGGCATGGACTGGAGCGGCTTCGGCGGCGGCGACGGCGGTATGGGCGGCATGGACTGGAGCGGCTTTGGCGGCGGTGACGGCGGCGGATTCAACTTCGGCGACATCGACTGGAGCAGCTTCGGCGGCGGCATGAACTTCGGCGGCGGTGACGGCGGCGGATTCAACTTCGGCGGCCAAGGTGCCGACCAGGGTGGCAACACCGACTTCAGCAACTTCGACTGGGGTGGAACCGGCGCAAACACCGGAACCGACAACGGCAAAGCCGGCCAGACCACAACCACTCCGGATCCGGTAGCCGTCAATCCGACTATCACGCCTGTTGACAACGGCGGCACCTTCGCAGCACTCCCGACCCAAATCAAGGCTGCCAACTCCGCCAAGACCTTCCAGGTCTACAGCGCGACAGGCCGCTTCCTGGGCACTCTTGAGGCCTCCTCCGGCACAACCCTTAGCGACGCCCTCTTCGCCAAGTTCGGCAAGGTCGGCATCTACATGGTCAAGAGCGGAGCCAAGACAATGTCCGTCAAGGTATCTCACTAATCTTCATTCTGAAGACTCCTTATAAAACAGAAAGGCATCTCGGGTTTCCGAGATGCTTTTTTTTTACCAAAAAACAGAACCGCATTTCGGATAACCGAGACGTTTTTTACTCACTAAAAGTTTGTAAGTTTTTTTATACAACAAAATTTGGAAGAAAATTGACAAATAAAATAAAGTAACCTACATTTATCTTATTCTTTAAAACTTATTTGAAAAAAGGATCCTTTATATGCAAAACACTAAAACCAAATGGGAATTTCTCTCCATTAGTCTTTTTGCGTCTTTGGCATTTCTAAGTGCCTGTAACGACGAAACGACCGAAATCACCAACACCGTTGGCCTCGAGAAGATTGAAGAAGGCTCCTCGATGCCGAAATGCAACAGCGACAAAGACGGGCTTATGGTATACGTGATTGATTCTGCAGCCGCCTTCTACTGCACCGACGGAAAATGGCATACGCTGAACGGCAAGGACGGACAAAGCGGTGAAATAGGCGAAAAAGGCGACAAGGGCGACAAAGGTGACAAAGGTGACAAGGGCGACAAAGGAGACAAAGGCGATAAGGGCGACAAAGGTGACAAGGGTAACAAGGGTAACAAAGGCGATAAAGGAAATGATGGGACCAACGGCGATGACGGTAAATCCGCCTACGAAATCGCCAATGCAGCCAAC
The DNA here is from genome assembly GCA_017649565.1 of Fibrobacter sp. GTDB lineage: Bacteria > Fibrobacterota > Fibrobacteria > Fibrobacterales > Fibrobacteraceae > Fibrobacter. The sequence continues at coordinate 1,235 of JAGCGO010000033.1, forward strand.
AAGTTCAAGTCCGAAGAAGAATGGCTCAATTCTCTGAAGGGCGCAAATGGAGAGTCCTGCAAAGGGGAAGTCGTTGAAAACGGCATCAAGATCACATGCGACAACGGAGCAGAAGCTACTATCACGAATGGCAGCGACGGAAAAAATTGCTCCGTCGAAGATAATGGGAACGGAGTTATCACGCTGAAGTGCGACGGTGACGAAGAAGGGGTCAAACTGTACAAGGCTTTCTGCGGCGCCACGCCCTACGACCCCGATAGCGCACTCTGCGACCATCGAGACGAGCAACTATACAAGACCGTAACCATCGGCGAAGGAGAAAACTCACAGACCTGGATGGCTCGGAACTTGAATTATAAAACAGACAGCAGCTACTGCAACGACATCTATTCCGACAATTGCGCCACATCCGGACGCCTATATCTCAAACAGGAAGCTCAAGAAATCTGCCCCAGCGGTTGGCACTTGCCGGATACAACCGAATTCAAAATCCTTTTTGAAAATGCCGGAGGATTGGACAACGCCGGCAAGGCGTTAAAGTCCAAAACCCTTTGGGATGGGACAGACAGTCTCGGCTTTTCCGCAGTACCCACTGGTTACAGGGCCTACAAAGACGACGGAAGCATCTGGACGTCTGACTCTTCAACTTATTTTTGGATTCGTTTGAATTCATCCGTTTTCAACTACATTCTCACATCAAGCTCCAATCGGGTAAACCTCAATGTTACTAGATTGCTCATCTTTGTATGCGACATGGACCCTGAAACAGGTCTTCCCGCTTGCCCACCACCTGAGCCTCCCACCTATTATCAATATCCCGTCCGCTGCATCAAGGACTAACTTTTTCAATTCCCATACTAAAAGGGCCTGCGGATAACCGCAGACCCTTTTTAGTTTGATTCAATATTTCGACTAGTATGTCACGTAGCAGAGCACCTGCATCGAAGCCTTCACCGTAATCTTCGTACCGGCAGCAGAGCCATTTTTACAAGCTGCGGGACTAATATTCAAGGAATAGTCAATCGTATATTCCTTACCATCGATTTCAAGAATAACACCGTTCGCATCGGTATTGCAGACCATCTGGCAGTCTACCGCATTGGACGGATACTGCGCCACCAGCGTCTGCCCGGCAGTAAACGCCTTCTTTTCGTCGGCATTCGAATACGCAATAACGACGTCCACCTGATCCGGGTCGACAACGGATACCGACTCACAAGTGTATTCCTGCACGGTCTTGTCGCTGTTGGTCACCGAGACTATGGCACTCACGGTCTTCTTGTGCATTTCGCCGGTAGCCACCATCGTTGCTGACGTTCCGCTGCCAGAAACTTCAGCATCATTGGATGCCCAGGAGTATCCGGTAATTTCGGCCTCGGATTCGGCCTCCACGGTCCAAGAAATCGTTTCTCCCGCATTGACTGAATTCTTCGCAGCCTTGCAGGACGTGACAGTGATGGGAATACCCTGAACACGAAGCGGCTCACATTCGACATCGTTGCCATCAACGTTCAAGGTCGCCTTGTAGATACCGGACGTCTCGTAGGTCTTGTTCACCTTGTCCATGCCGTTACCCTTGAGAACCTTTCCATCGTCAAACGTCCAGACAAACGGGGACATAATCTGGTCAAACACATCGCCATTCTGACGGTAGAACGCCCAGGTGGCCATCCCACCCTTTTCAATTTCAGATGTCGTCGGAGCACAGGAGCCATTGACGACCTTATCAGCTTCGGCAAGTTCTTCTTCGGAGCTGACAGTTTCTGTCACGGCTGCAGATACAGGTTGCCAATCGGCTGTCGCTGCCGATTTAGGGGTAGGCTTGCTATCATCGCCCGACGGAGAAGCCGAAGATTTCCCATCCTCAGGCTTCTTGTCTTCTGCTGTACCCGAGTCGGGATCGGTCGTATTACCACCCTGGTCTACTTCTCCCGAAGACGAGGAACCATAAAGATTCTGGCCCTCCTCGAGGCTGACGATCGAATCATCGTCATCATCAGATCCTGATGACGAATCCGAACTGCAACTAGAAAAACAGAGCACAAGCGCAGAAGCACCCGCCAAAACAGGAACAAAAAAATTATTCAGACGAATCATAATATTGAAATATAAAAAAAGAAGTGCATATTCAGCGTAAAAAAAGATTACGTGTCAACAAAACGTGATAAAAAATGACTATTTTCTAGATAAGTCGATTATATGGTATTGGGATAACCCGTTTAAGGAGGCTTTATGCCGTTTTTTATTGTTCTCTTTTTTGCACTTACGACACTTGTCGTAGCAGCAGAACAGGAGCAGCCGACACCCTATGACCTCATTAGGCCCATATGGCCGATGAAATGGGACACTGCTGCCACCGATGACGGTGGAACTGTAGAAAGTTTCAGCAAGTACGTGCCAAACAAGGAAAAGCACAACGTAGTCCCCCCTGTCGGATCCGTCCCCCAGGACTTCGTCGCGAACGGTTTTATCCCCGACACGCTGAACCAAGCCTTCCGTGATGCCCAAAACCTCCGCATCGGCCGTATCCGCGTGAACCAAGCCGGTTACCTCCCCGACGATCCCGAAATGCAGTTCTACTACGTTTCCTCGGGCAACTGCTCCGAAACATTCTCCATCGTCGACCTCGACGGCAAAGAAGTTGCCACAGGCGGAACCTTCACTCCCTCTGGACACAAGACATCTTCACACTGGGAAATCAAGGCCGGCACGGATGCCGCGACGGCCAATCAGGGCCGCTACGAGACCACGGCCAACTCCCCCTCCGGAACAATCTGTATAGGCAACATCATCCAGCTAGCGGGCAGCCTTTCCCTGGAAACCCGCTACCGCATCAAGGTCCTCAAGCAACTTTCTTCCACATTCATCATCAGCCCGCGCGTCTATTCCATGGTGCGCGACGCTTTGCTCAAGTTCTACGGCGTCAACCGCAGCGGTAATTCCGAATCCTGGTTCCACAAGCCGAGCCATACCAAGGACGGCGGAGGCCCGGTCGTGAATGACATCGGCGGAGCCGTAGCCGGTGCGGTTTCCTTCAAGGAAGGCGACCTACAGGGCGGCTGGTACGACTGCGGTGACCATTTGAAGGAATCCTATACGCAAGCTTATGCATTCATGGTGCTTGCCGTGGTCGCTGGCGGTAACCCAGACCGTGACGATGACCACTATGCCTACAACCATGGCGAAACAATCAACACGGACGGCATCCCCGACATCTTGCGCGAAGCCAAGCACGGGGCCGACTTCTTCCTGAGAGCCTACCGTGCCGCGAACGGTGTCATCGACAACATGGCGGTCTCTATCGGAAACTTTGGCGCCGACCATAGCTGGTGGGGCCGCCCGGAAAACCAGGATGCACTCCCTGCCACGCTCGCCCGCCGCGGTGGCCCGCACGAACGTGACGTGCGCCTTGGCGAACTCAATGCGAACGTCTCGAGCGAAATCGCCGCAGGCCTTGCCATCTTGGGCAGGGAATACGCCACCTACGACAAGGCATTCGCCGACTCCTGTAAGATGGTCGCCACCCAGATGTACGAATTCGCCAAGGACATCGCCCTTGGCCGCAAGACATACGGCAACAACAAGGAAAAGGGCACATGGGGCACTCCGGCTTATAGCGGCAGCAACTCCTACCTCGACGACATCAGCGTCGCCGCCGTTGCGTTGCACTTCGGAACCTATCCGGATTCCGGAATGAAGTACCTGAACGACGCCGTCGAAGACAAGACCATCGGTGTAGAACAGGAACCCGGCGTGGGATTCTTCCGCGGAGGTTGGTTCGCCGGCTCCCGCGACGGCATGCGCAAGTCCAGCAACACGGACTGGGCCAACGTCCAGACTTACGCCCTATACGCATTCTATAAATTGTTGCTCAAGGACGAAGAAACGGCAGCAAGTTTCGGCATCAGCAAAGACGACCGCCTGTGGTACGCCGAAAACGTCGCATTCATGCTCGCAAACAACGTCTCCGCAAGGTCTGGCGAAGGCTCCACCTCCATCACTATTCCGCACCCGAGCGATGGTACCAAAGCCGTTTCGGCAAGCGACCTTTGGTACCAAATGCAAACCCAGATGGCCTGGATCTACAACCGCTACCAGGCGGGCAACATTTTTGACGTATTCGCCTATGCCGACGTGACCAAGGACCTGGAAGGCATCCGCCTACCGCAGAAGGGCGTGCAGAACTGGAACTCTGCCAAGATGAAGCAGCTGGGCATCAACCAGCTCAACTACCTGTTCGGCGTGAACCCGTGGGACATTTCCTTCTTGATTGGCGTGGGTGACAAGAGCGACAACCACCCGCACCACCGTGGCGCCAACCCCGAAGGCAAGAACATGCCCGGCGCAGGCTACAGGTACACCCCGCCCACCGGCGCCATCTTCGGCGGTGTCCCGCCCGAAGGAAACAACGAATGGATTCCAAGCACGCTCAGCTGGGAAGACTACTTCAAGTCCGAGACCTGTATCGACGGTACCGCAATGTTCCTCGCCGCCGCAACCACCGCCATCAAGGAAGAGGACCGCAACCGCGCCCCCTCCAAGATCAACGTGGAAATCCGCTACGTCGGTTTCGATTCCGCCATCGTGAAGATTTCGCAGGATGTCCGTGGCCCGGCCATGATCCTGTACAGCACCAACGAGACCGGCCCCTTCAGCACCGCCGTCAAGGATTCCGTACCCAGTGTTTCGCATGACATTCACATGACCGGACTCCAGAACGGTACGACTTATTACTTCAAGGTCATCGCCATCAACGCCCGCAGCGAGGCCTATACGACCAAGTGGCTCGTCGACAGCACCAGCACCCCGTTCTCTTTCACCACCCTGGCTAGCCAACCGGGCCCTGCCGATATCCAGAACGTGAAGGTCTGTAACCTCTCCGCCGACTCTGCCGAAATCATGTGGTACACCCCGAACGGCCAGTACGAATCCAAGATGTACTGGGATACCGTCCAGACCACTTACGACAAGATGCGTTGGAACACCGGCGAAGGCAACGCCGACGTATCGGGCATCCCCACGAACTTCCACTACGTAAAGATTGGCGGACTCCAGGAAAAGACGACATACTACTACTGCGTCGAAAGCAACGGCGTCCGCAGGTGCAACAACGACAAGAACCAGCCGCTGAAATTCACGACTCCAGTACGCCGCTACAACTTCGACGTGAGCGTCTACCAGTACGAATTCACCGGCCTGGACTTCATGAACCTGAACCTTATCAACAACGAGGACCAGCCCTTCAGCGACCTGACGCTCCGTTTCTACGTCACCGCAAGGCCCGAAGAAATCGAGGCCACGCCGGGCGTGAACAACCAGCCGGGCACCTGTCCGCTGCTCGTTGACGAAGACATCTGCCAGGCTTACGACGAGGCGGGCTTCAACAGGCCCTGCGTCAACAAGAACGGCGAAAGCGTCGACGACTCCCTGCGCTACTACCTGAGGCACGCCATTCCGGTCAAGCTCGAGGACACCTACGACGCTGCGACGGGCACCTACCAGTGGTACATTCCTGTCCCGCTGGGCGGCACCACCATCAAGTCGTCTTCGCGCATGCGTATCGACTTGGGCTTCTCCTCGGGCATCTACCAGAACGGCATCTGCGAGACCCTGCGCACGCCGGGCAAGAAGCGCCTTTCCTCCACTTCCGGGGACTGGTCCTGGTCGCCGCACACGCGCGACGAGGACGGAGCCGACTACGACGGCATTCCGCTCTGGCCCAAGGACCAGGGCGACATCGAGCAGGCGCCGGTCAACCCCTATATCGTAGTCTACCGCAAGGATGAATTTATCTCCGGCTTCAGCCCGTCTTACCAGGAAATGGTGACGAAGAAGGCCGACTACAAGATGACCGTCGCCTACAACCCGCCGTTCAACGTGTCCAACGGTTCATACATCCAGATTGACTCTTCCAAGAGTACGATGCACGTCCTTGGAACGGCCCTTATCACCGAAAGCGGCTATGTGACCGACATCTGGGTCAACGGCGTGGCACTCACTCCGGAACAGTTGAAGATGGCCGCCGTCTATAACTACGAAACGGGCAAGTACGACCTCGACATCCCGGTGAAAATGACCATCGGAACGAACAAGGTTGACATCACCGTGTTCGCCGGCCCGAACCCGGAATGCCAGGAATGCCAGGAGAACGGCGGCTGCGCGTTCAACAACCGCACCTACTACGTCCAGTTCAGCAAGGGCGACCGCACCGCAGGCAAGCTCCAGCTCTTACGCGAAGACGGAAGTTCCGTCAGCAGCCCCGTGATCGACAACCCGATGAAGTTCAAGATTTTCGTGAGCGACAAGGACAATGCGAAGAATTCCTCGGTAACTGTCACCCTGCACAACTCGCGCACCAACGAGACGTCGACGGTGACCCTTGACCGGACCAACGAAGCTCTCGGCTACTTCGAAAGCGGATGGCTCTCTGCTGTCAAGACCGAAGAGGCTAGCCTGCCAGAAGTCGCCCTGTTGGGCGGCGATACCGTCCTGGTTACCTATATCGACGCCGAAGACAACGAAGACTCCACTTCGCAGTACTTCTATGCCAAGCCGACGACCCCGATTCCGCAGGTTGCAAAGCTGGTCGACACGGACTGCAATTCCGCAGCCGACGTCATTGCGTTAACCTTTACCGGAAGCAAGTTCGACAACAGCAAGATCAAGCTGGACAGCGTCGCCATCATCCTCAACGAAGACAATTCTAAGATCTATATGGCGATGCCTTCGGGCGCAGTCACCGGGGATGAAGTCCAGTTAACTCTGGGCAGCGACTTCCCGGCAATTGCGGCGCCCAGCGGAAAGGTGCAGATCTACATGACGGAAACGGGCTCGGTCAAGCTGGCAGAAATCCAGATAACCGACGGAATCGCCCCGACGCTTGTTGCCGTGACCATTCTCGAAAACGAAAATCACATGTACCCGCAGGACACGCTCAAGGTCGTATTCTCCGAGCCGGTCAATCTGCCTTCCAAGACCGTATGGCCTTTCCGCATCACCGACGGTGCTGCAGAAATTCCGCAGGAGACGATTGTCGTCCGCTCGGCCACATCGACGGACAACGGCAAGAGCTGGCAATACGTCATCGAGGGCAACAACGAAGGCAAGTTTGTCAAGCAGAGCTACAAGGCCGAAATCGCCTCCGGCTTCAATGTGACCGACATAGTCGGCAATGCGCTGTCTACCTGTAACGGCCCCGTTACCATCATTGAATCGGTCCGTCCGGTACCGGCACGCTATGCAGCAATCATCGACTCTACCGGAGACGGCCAGCCCGACGAAATCTATATCGAGTTCACCAAGGTCCTCCGCGAAAAGGACATGTTCGACACCATCGACGTCTACTGGGGCAATCCCGACATCTACAAGGCGTTCGGAAAGCCGCAGAGCGGCTGGGCTTTGGACACCCTGCTGGGCGACGTCGTCGACAAGATATCGTACGTAGTTGACTCGTCCAACGGAACCTGGTCAACCAAGGAAAGGACATCCTGCGAAACGATCAACGTCCCGGATACAACGTTCACGACCGTCGAAGAAGTTGACTCCATAACCGGAGAAATAACGACGCGCAAGGTCGTCCAGTCCGTCGGCCAAAAGACCGTAGAAGACCCCACATCGTGCAAGACCACGATCGATTCCACGTTCATCCCGGCGACAACCGAAGTCGTCGAGAAGGTCCAGAACCAGTACTCCATTATCCGCATCGCCATACCCGAGGGCACATTCAAGAATGCGACCTACGGCAGCCGCGCTGGCAATGGATTGATTCTACCGAGACAGGGACCGCTGGGAGGATTCTTCGACGACAATACGGCACCGCTAAGCGACAAGTGCCCGCCCATCATCTTGAAGGCTTCCTGGAGAGGCATCGACTTGGGCGATGCAGGCCAGACCGACCTGTTGACCCTTACTATGTCCGAGCCCCTGGACTCCGTAACGGCAAATACGCGTCTCATCGAAAGAATGCGTGACGACAAGGCTGGAGTCTTTATCGAAAAAGTCCACCTCGACCGAATCGAACACTCCTCGGCAAATCTGACATCGTACACCTACTACTACAACGATGACGACAAGCAGACGACTACAGTCCACATCGGCGACTACGTAAGGCTCATCCCCGACTCTACGAGTTTCTACAAGGATGCCGTGGGACAGTTTGCTGGCGTGGAAACGCCCTGGGTCCCCGTGGTGGGCGTCATAAGCAATGTCAAGATCAACGTGTCGATGCCCGAGCACCTGGTTACCGGCAACAACGAGCTTGCATACAACGGCGCCGCACTGACCAAGGACCAGGCGTTTAGACTCTCCGTCAAGGACAAGAGCAATGCCGAGCTCATCATCGCCGAAGGCAACGGCGAGCTCCATGCGGTCCAGGCGCTTCCGGTCAACAACTACATCCACGGCGGTCCCGTGTTCCAGATCGACCTGACATTGCCGCAGGTCCTCGAGAACACCTTGTCCGGGGAAGCGAAGCGCAACTACAAGGTCAAGCTGGAATTCGACATATTCTCGAATCTCGGTTCCTTCGTAAACAAGGTAACATATAACCTGGACCTCCAGGCACTGAAGTCTTATGTCAGCGCCAACAGCACCCTGACCCTGTACCTGGAATGGTGCTCTGTCGAAGGAGCCCCGATGAGCGAGAAGGGCAAGAAGATCGGCACTGGCGCTTATATCGTTCGCTACGACATCACGGCAAAGGGCGACTATGTTGCTCAGCAGCCGGACGATGGCGACAAGACATCGGCCAAGAAGAAGAGTACGGACGGAACAATGACATTCGGCTTCCGCCGGCCGAAGAAAAAATAAGCATTACGCAAGTTTTTTAAAACAAGGCTGCGAGTCCTAGCGGATCCGCAGCCTTTTTATATGCCAAAATCAAGGCGTTTTTGCGTGATAAGAAAAACGGCGAAGTGACATGGGGTTTCAGATTGAGCCAATTTAAAGTATATTTCCCAATAGCATATCCAATAATGTTCGCTATGAAAAAAATTTTATTTTTTGCCATTTTTGTCGGCGCGTTCTGTTCCGAGGTTTTCGGAGCAGTCGCTGCCCTCCCCATCATTGACCGCACCTGCACGACCTGCGAACGGCGCTACCTGGACTCCTTGAACGTCTACAACCGGCGTCCAATCCGTGTCAACCAGGCCGGCTTCAGGCCGCAGGACTACAAATACGCCTACGTGGCCGACATTCCTGTCGGAACAAAATTCTCCGTCATCGACGCAAATAGCGGAAAAGAAGAATTCAGCGGAGTCACCACGAATATCGGGCAGGCCGTCAAGCCGAATATCTGGATTAACGGTGCGTTCAACTCCATCGCCAGCGTCTACGAATTCGGGTCGCAGGATTCCCTGAGCAACAAGACCGAACTCCTGACACGCGCGGACTTTACACAGCTTTCCAAGCAGGGCGAATACTTCATCGTCATCAACTCGGACACGTCAGCAACATTCCATATCCATCCGTCCATCTATAACGCCATTCTCGAAAACGCGCTCCAGTTTTTTGGCGTGCAGCGTTGCGGTGACACGAAATCGCATTTCCACGGTCCCTGCCACCTCAAGGACGGTTCCGCCATCGGACACGACCTGTCTGGCGGTTGGCACGACTGCGGTGACCACTTCAAGGTTTCCGAAACTCTAGGATACACGGCATACGTTCTCTCCATGGTCTACCTCGTCTACGAGGACAAGGCCGAAGACCGCTATGGAGAATCCTACAACGACACCGTACATATCGACGGCATCCCCGACATTCTCTACGAAGCAAAGATCGGAACGGACTACCTGCTCAAGCTCTACAAGGCATCGAAAGCCGACGGCCTGATCGACAAGGGCGACATGTACCATTCCGTGGGCGTCGACGATGCCGACCACCAGTACTGGGATTTGCCGGAACGTCAGGACGCACAGTCTACTGCCAAAGGTGGCCCCGACCGCGTTGTCGCAAAAGGAATCGGAACCAACACGGCGGGCGTTTTTGCCGCCGCCATGGCTAACGTCGCCAAGGGCTTCGAAATTCTCAAGCCGGACTACTCGAAAGAACTCCTTGACGCAGCCAAGGATATCTACGCAAAGATTATCGCCCCCAGTTTTCTGAGCGGAAACGGATGCTCCGTCGGAGGTGGCCAGAGTACGGACGGTCTCAAGGGATTCTACCCCGGAGCCGGCGTCTGCTTCGATGACGCCGCTGCAGCCGCGCTTGCGCTTTGGTACGCGACCGGAGAACAGAACTACGGTTACGACCTGTACAAGAATACAAAGATCAACGACAACAGCAATGCCATCCATAACCTGGAATACTTCAAGGCCGGCTATCTCGGAAACGGCTACGGATTCCACCCCGGTGGCTGGGCGACCGACTACGAAAACGTTCACGCCTACGTGCTTTTCGCATTGCAGAAACTTATCCTCGGAAAAGAAGATGTCGCCCGCTCCCTCGGCATGTCCGACATCGAAAGGGACTCCCTCTCCATGCGCGTCATGGCTTCTTTCCGCAAGCTCATCAACGACAGTACCAACGACGGCGACTCCCTGGTGCTGACAAACCAGGGCATCCAGGGCGAACCGCACGAAGGGGACACGAAGCTGCATGTCATCACCCCCTACAATCTCGTCTGGACTTCTTTCGACTGGGGCGTCATCCGCTACAACCTTGGTACGGCCAACGCGATATTCCTGATGTACGAGCTGACCGGCGACGAACGCTACCTCCGCGTGGCTCTCGACAACATGTACTATGCGCTCGGCGCCAACCCGTGGGACATCTCGTTCCTGCTCGGCGCTGGCGACAAGAACCCCCAGCACCCGCATAACCGCGCCGCGAACCCGGACGGATACAACGCCGGCGGCATGCCCTACGAATACAAGTGCCCCAAGGGCGCGCTCATGGGCGGACGCGCCCCCAACCTCACCCTGATCGAGGACTGGTCCAAGTATACCTCCACAGAAACCTGCGTCGACTTCTCGGCCCAGTTCCTGTTCCCTGCGCAAAGTCTCGCGGCAACGCTGCCGCCCGACAACGAAGGCCCCCTGTTCAGCAACATCATGGGCACCCCGATTTCGGAAACGGAAGCCATCATCAGCTGGAACACCAACGAAGTCGCCCTGGTCACCGTTTTCTACAATACGCAACCCAACGAATCTAACCTCAATGTCGCACAGCAGGTCGAGCCGAGCAAGGACGGCAGCCTGACCCTCACAGGGCTCACACCCAATGCGACATACTACTTCTACCTGGAAGGCGTAGACACCAAGAAAAACATCTCCAAGGACAACAACCACGGGCAATGGTACAGCTTCACCATGACCCTTGAACCCATCGAGATCAGCGGCGTGACCATTTGCCAGGTAGACCACCGCAGCGCCAAGATTTACTGGTGGAGCAGCAGCCGTGCCAACGGTATCGTGAACTACGGAACCACATCCAAGTCCCCGACCGAAAGCCAGACCGCCTCCGGCGGCGCCGTGCTCTTCCACGAAGCCGAACTTACCGGACTCAATCCCGGAACCACCTACTACTTCACCGTATCCTCGGGTGCCACAAAATCCGACGAATACTCGTTTACCACGGAACAGTTCGCTTCGACCGTGGACATGGACATTTATGTAAAGCCCCTGAGCAAGAACGGCTGCACGACCACTTCCGACTGGAAGCAGTGCAACACGTTCCTCGTCATAGTGACCAACAGGGACACGATGGCATACAAGGACCTCGACCTGAGATTCTATTTCCCGGTCGCCGTCAACGCTACCAGCGACAACAGGTCCATCTGGGACGGTACCGGACAGTCCGTCGGCTGGCCCAACATGGCATTCGAGTCACCAGTCGCCTACACGGCGGTCACCACGAAGGGCACCACGGAAAGCGGCTACTACACGCAGGTCCACATCGAAGGTAACCTCGCCGTTTCCGGCAGCTACTTCTTCGAATTCAAAGTTAATCCGTCCTACGGAAGCCTCGAAAACAGCTGGTCGTTCAGGCCCCATACCGATGCGGACGATCCCGTACAGTTCAAGGGTATCGACCTGACCCGCGGCCCCCTGTACAAGGAAGAATCAAATTCCACGATGTACATCGAGAAGATCAACGGGAACAACGAACTCGCGTTCACGAAGACCCCGTACGTCACTGCCTATTACCATGGCAAGTACATTTACGGCTATAGCCCCGACTACTCGCCAGAGAACGGACCGCAGATGAAGAGAAACGTCAATCTCGCCTTCGACCAGCCCTTCGTCTCGCCCCTTTACTCCATCGAGAAGGAAGACCCCGTCACGACCTATTCGGCAACAGCCAGGGTTTCGCCCACCGGTCTCCTCGATGACGTCGAAAAGAACGGAAGCTCCATCAGCATCGTGCCTATCGTACCGGGCAGGACCGACGCCGTCTCGTTCAAGATCGACACGACTCTCGCCTACGGCAACAACTACATTGAATGGGTCGCCTGGCACAACCACTTTGCCAACATGAAGACCGAAAACAAGTACGACTGCGCCTGCGATGTCGTGAGAAGCAATGTCGAAATCGACACCATCACGGAGCCTCCTGAGCAGCGCTACCTGGAATTCACGGTCGACACCATCAACGTCTACACGACCCGATTTGCCGAGGTCCACCTGATTCTCAAGGACAGCGTCAAGCAGCAGATGACCTCGGAGAACCTGGCAGTCATGCTGACATCCGACAATCCGCTGGTCCAGTTCTATACAAGCCCGACGGCAACCCTCCCGACGACGACAATCAACATCGTGAACGGCGAGGCCGTATTCTACGTGAAATCCGATTCGGCGCTGACGACTTCCATCTATGCCATAGCCAACTCGACCAAGATTGTCGCCTACGAAACAGCCAAGGCCATCCTGATCGTCGAAGACCTGCCGCCCTGGCCCATCATCAGCATTGCGAGGATGATAGACCAGAACTGCGACAACGTTCCCGACGCCATAGCCATCACGCTGTCGAACGCCTACATGGACAACACCTCGTTCTCCATGATCCGCTTCAGCTATGGTAACGACACCCTGACCTCGGACAAGGTTGAAAGCCTCAACGGGACAGAACTTGTCGTGAAGATCGATGTCAAGGATACCACCCCCAACACGTCGCCGAGCGGCAGCATCACGCTGGTCAGCACTGTCGACGGCAGCCCCAAGGAATCCAACGACTTCTACCGCGACGGCATCTCTCCCACGCTCCTGTCCGTATCCGTTCTGGAACGTCTCGACACGGCAACGGCAGACCGAGTTTATCTGCAATTCAGCGAACCGGTTTCCATGCCCGGACTGGAATGGCCGCTACAGCTCTATAACGGCAACAGCCCGGTTGCGACACCGATCAACGTGACCAACGTACAGATTTACAATGATTCCCTGAATGTTTGGGAGTTCACTGTCAGCTTCGCACAGGACGGTTCGTCCATCGTCAAGGAAGGCATGGGCGGGCAGCTCCAGCTCACCAGCGGCATCACGGACCGCGCAGGCAACGGCGTAGGCACATGCCAGCAGCCCATCCACACCATCACGCTCAAGATTCTCCCCATCCCGCTGACATACGCATTCATCGGCGACAAGGACGAGGACGGTCTCGCCGAGTATGTGGAAGCCTCCTTCGCCTCGCCCGTTGACGACCGCCACAAGCCAGACAGCATCTCCATCGAGTTCGGCAGCGCCGCTCCGGAAACCCTCTGGACATCCAGCTACACCTTCAGCGACGACCGCAAGACGGCAATCCTGAACCTGAAGCAGCCGTTCCACCTGGGCAATACCAACGGCAACTACTCCGGCAACATCAACGGCAAGGAACTGATCGGAGCCGGGCTTGTCATGCAGCACCTCGGTGCGGGAGCCGCCTACGAGACGAACAAGATCATCGCCGAAGACAAGGCCGGTCCTGTGTTCACATCGGCTATCGTCAAATCCTCTTCCGAATTCGAAATGCTGAACATCTTCGCGAGCGAGCCGTTGATCATCACGGACTCCACGTACAAGCTGTACTTGCGCGAACGCGGCGATGCAAGCATATACTCCTACGACCTGTTACGTTGGTCTCTCACCAGACAGAACACGTCGATCGACGTATTCTTCAATGTAGAATCGGAAAAGGCGGTCATGGAAGGCGACCATATTCGCTTCGCCCCGCTCGAAACCGGAGCGTTCATGGACAAGAGCGGGAACAGGCCCGCAACCGACAACCCCTGGGTCACCGTCAACGGCGACGGCAAGCCCAAGGTCAAGTTTGATGTCGGCCTGCAGAGCCCGATCATCACCGTCGACCCCAAGAAGGTTTCGCCCCCGGTTCCTGGCAATTCCGACTTCCGCATTTACATATACAACCCGACCACGCATAGGTTGGACGCCATACAGGACGGCAAGATTGTCGCTTCCATCGATACGGCAGCCACTCCGCTGCAGGGAGCCATCTGGACAATCGACATGACCATCCCGCGCGGCGCCGCCTTTGACGAAGCGCCGGCCTGGGACACGATGAGCGTCAAGTACAGAATTCCCCTCTACACCAACCTCGGAGGCTTCGTGAACCTTCTCAGCGGCAGCTACGAGCTTACGCCGGACGTGTACCTGTCCTCCGAAAACAAGGTCACGCTCTTCGTAGAATGGGCTTCTCTCGACGGAAAGGGAGTCCGCTCGAAGAACGGCCGAATCGTCGGCACGGGAGCCTACATCTATAAGCTTGAAGTGGAAACCCGCTTTACGCCCAACCCGAACATGGACGAGGAAACCCAGAAGAGATACGACTACAGAAGCTCGTACGACAAGACCAAGAAATTTGGCATAAAGCGCATTCAATAAAGGATGCCCGCATATTTTCCCCAAGAAGCTCGCGCCATGCGAGCTTTTTTTTTAGTTTTCGTACAGAATGCACGAAACCCTGTATTCTCATTCGCCATACATCATAGCGCTGTCCGCCATAGCGTTAGTTTTGTCGCTTGGCTTCAAGAAATTGCTCTGGAAAGAGACCAACGCGAAAAAGCTTCCTGCACCCATCGTGAAGTTCATCCACATCAATATCGTGTGGAACCTCTGCGCACTCGTGGGCTCGCTGTTCCTCTACCAGCCGCAGACATCGACCATCAAGCTTATCCTGTTTACCATACAGGCTCTAGCCTGGATACAGGTCGGAACAACGATATACAGGGTGGGCAGGCTGGACGTCGACGTCAGAGATACGAACCCGTCCAAGATATGGAATACCATCGCCATCTGCGCGGTCCTGCTCGTCTCCATTTTCGCCATTTTCGACATCCGCATTCTCACTGACGTTTGCATCATGGGGCTCTATCCCCTGAAGAACTACCCCATCGCCATTATTTTCTCGACGTTCTTCATCATTTTCGTTGTCCCGCCCATCATCGCGACAATGTACCAGCTGTTCAAGAGGTGCATGCAGTCAAGCAGTTCCAACATGGTGAAGGTCAACACAAAGATCCTGGCGTGCTTCATCACGATATTCCTCATCGCCTATTCCTTCGACTTCATCCTGCCCATCATCCAGACGACATCTTTCAAACCGGACAAGATGCATTTCCTCTTCTGGAACCAGTGCTGCAGCATTCTCCTCGCCATCCTTGCGATACAGTATTTCACATCCACATCGTACAAGAACAAGAGCTCCTATTGGCTGTTAACCCGAATCATCAACCAAATTAGCGACGGCATCATCGTCTACCATTCGGACGGAAGAATCAAGTCCGCCAACCCGATTGCGTTGCAAATGTTCCAGACCACGATTGACGAGTTGCAGACAAAATACATCCAGGAAATTTTCTCGAAGAACCTGGAGTTTTTCCGCGAGTCCCATTACAAGAACCAGAAGATTTCCATCAAGAACGAAATCCACAAGTTCGACATCAAGATATACCAGAGCCACCTGAACATGCTCACCAGCGAATTCGTGATCCAGTTCAGCGACCTCACCAACACGCTTTTCTACCAGCAGCGCATCAAGGACCTGAACGAGCAGTACGTGGAATACAAGCAGGACATCATCCGCTACCAGGACAGGCTCAACATTTCGGAAAAGCGCTCCGACGAAAACAAGAACTTCCTGTTCACGTTGATTAACGCACTCCCCTTCCAGTTCTGGTCCAAGAACGAACAGGGAGTCTACGTGATGCAGAACCAGAAGGACATCGCGAACCGCGGAAACAAGTCCTCTTCGTTCGACAACCCCGAACAAATCACGGACTACGAGAACGAGGCGCGCATGAGCGGCGTATCGAAATCGTTCATATCGTACGAAACCGTGAGCGGAAGAATCATTACCCAGGACGAAGCGAACGTCCTCTTCCGCGAAGGCAAGGAAGTCTTCATATTCGACAACCTGTTCATCCCCATCGTCACGGAAACAAGTCCATACAAGGTCATCGGCCTGAAAATCGACATGACCGAGCAGCGCAAGCTGGAAAAGGAACGCGACATGCTGCGTGAACAGAAATACATCCATTCCCGCCTCGAGGAACTGGGCACGTTGTGCGGCGCGTTCGCGCACGACTACAACAACATCCTCGGGTCGCAGATTGGGTTCTGCGACCTCGCGAAGGAATCCATCGCAGAAGACCACCCGGCCTTCATGTTTATCTGCGAAGCGCGCAAGGCCGCGGAACGCGGCAAGCAGTCCCTCGAGGAGTTGCTCAGCACCATCCGCGGAAACACCTCCACCGCTATCCCGCCAATGGAATTCTCTCCGCACATCGTCATCAAGGACATCGTGCTGAGGTTCACGCAGAGCTTGCCGACAGGCATCCGCATCGTCTCCACCGATATCGACGAAAGCATCAAGATTATCGGCGTTGTCGCCTCGTTTGAGCGCGTCATCACGAACATCATGAAAAACGGCATCGACGCGATGAAATCCACGGGCGGGCAGCTCACCATCCGGATGCATTCCGAGACCCTGGAAGAGACGCTGGACGTGCCCTACGCGGCCCCCATCCCGGCAGGCTCCTATGCCAAGATCAGCATCTCGGACACCGGTACTGGAATGGACGCCGGAACGCTGGAACGCATTTTCTCGCCATTTTTTACAACAAAAGCCCCTGGCGAAGGTCTCGGACTGGGGCTGTCTTCTGCCGTCCGGCTGCTAAAAGAAGCAAAAGCAGCCTTCAACGTACAAACTACACTAGGCAAAGGCACCACATTTAATCTATATTGGCCTAAAAGGAATGAATAATGGAGGGACCATGTCCACAATCCTGATTATCGATGATGACGAACAGTTCAACCTGATGCTCAAGTCGGCCCTGACCATCAAGGGCTACAATGTCGATACTGCATCTAACGGGAAAGAAGCCAAAGCCCTATACCAAAGCAACGTCTACGATGTAATCATTACGGACATTATCATGCCCAACGTCGACGGTTACGAAGTTATCCTTGATCTCCGCCGCATGGGAATGGGTGACCGCATCATCGCAGTCAGCGGTGGTGGCAGAACTGCAGCCGACGACTACCTTATCACGGCTAAGCACTTCGACGTCGCGGCAACGTTCAACAAGCCCGTAGACCTACAGGCACTCAGAGCGAAGGTCGAGGAAATCATCCAGAAGCACTAAAGCCTATGAAAATTCTGATCGCCGATTTAGATCAAAACTTTATCAGCGACATCCAGCGTACGTGGTCCATACCGGACACGGATTTTGTCGTGTGCAGCGACAAGGACGCTTTCATGCCTTTGGCCAAGGACCAGCCGGTGGACCTTGCGTTCATCGAGGTTCCCTTCCTGATGCTCGAAAACATGGACATGGTGAGCTACCTGAAGGAACGGCATCCCGGCATCGAAATCTACGTGCTCTGCAACGACAAGAACTGGCCCGGTGCGACCAGCGCTATTTCTAGGGGTGCCAGCAGCTTCCTGATGAAGCCGCTTTCCGTATCGCAGCTCGAGGACGTGGCCAAGAAGGCCATGGCGCAGCAGCAGAACAAGTCCACAGCACAGCTGATGGAATCGCAGGTCCTGGACAGCCTGCTCGGCAACACGCCGGAAATGCGCAAGATCCTCAAGACGGTCTACAAGATAGCCCCCACGACAAGTACCGTACTCATCACCGGCGAATCCGGCTCGGGCAAGGAATTCCTCGCCAAGATCGTGCACCGTTACAGCAAGAGGAGCGAGGCGCCCTTTGTCGCCGTCAACTGCGGAGCCATTCCGGAGAACCTGGTCGAAAGCGAACTTTTCGGCAGCAAGAAGGGATCGTACACCGGTTCCACCGCCGACAAGAAAGGCCTTTTTGAATCCGCAAACGGAGGGACGCTGTTCCTCGACGAAGTCGGCGAACTTTCCCCGGCCACGCAGGTCAAGCTCCTGCGCTTCCTGCAGAACCACGAGATCCGCCGCGTGGGCGAAACCACCAGCCGGTACGTGGACGTGCGCGTCATCGCGGCGACAAACCGCGACCTCAAGGACGCCATGCTCGAGGGCCGCTTCCGCGAAGACCTTTACTATAGGTTGAACACGTTCCACCTGCAACTGCCTCCCCTACGCAACCGCAAGCCCGTGATTCCGGCACTCGTACGCTACTTCATCCTGAAGTACAAGGAGACCCACGGCAAGGACATTGTCGACCTGGAGCCGGCGGCACAGTACGCCCTCAGCCGCTACCGCTATCCGGGTAACATCCGCGAGCTCGAGAACATCATCGAGCACGCCATCGTGCTTTCGGAAAACGGGGTTATCCGCCTGGAAGACCTTCCCGAGGAAGTCCAGAACGAGGCCAACGAGAAACCCATCGCCATCCCGCACATGAAGCAGACAGCCATCGCCAACGGCGAGACCGTCTGGGACAGCGGCGATACAATCGCCCCGCAGGAAAGTTCGGCAGAACGCAGCGGCACAGAAGACAATGCCTATTCCGGCAAGGTCCAGGAGGGCTATGCAGAAATCACCCTCGGCGAAAAGAAGGACTCTGGCAGCTCCGATGAAATCCTATCGCTCGAGGAAATGGAACGCAGGCATATCCTGCACGCCCTCAGCATCTGCAAGGGCAACCGTACCGAAGTCTGCAAGCGTTTGGGAATCAGCCGCGCAACCCTTTGGCGCAAGCTGAAGGAATTGAAGATCGCAATGGAAGAAGGCGACGAACAGTGAGATAAAAAGGAGATGCCCGGTCAAGCCGGGCATGAACATCCCTAACCACTAACCACTGCCTACAGCCTACTTCCCACTATTTACTAACCACTTCCACCATTGTCGCGACAAGGCACGAATCCTTAGTCGAGCCGCTACCGACAAAATCGACATCCTGCCCGCGCTTCCAAGCAGTACGTGCTTTTTCGTGGACCGATTTAACGGCGGCAAGCACGTCACGAGCAAAGGAGTCCAGCGCGAACTCGCTGTAGTTGGAACTCACCATGATGAACCCGTGCGGGTTGAGGACAGAAGCGCAATCCGCGACAAGCGGCATCAGGTGCTCGCGCACGTTGAAGTTGAATCCCTTGAAACGGGCGAAACTCGGCGGGTCGAGCACGATGCCATCAAAGCGCAGTCCTTTCTTTTGCGCCCAGTGTACGTATTCGAGCGCATTGCCGCGGAAAAATTCTCCCGGACGCAAGTCGAGCCCGTTCAGTGCGTAATTTTCACGACCCTTGTCGAGAATCTTCCCGCTGATGTCGGCATTCGTCGCGACCGCGGCGCCGCCTAGACGCGCATGCACCGAGAAACTGCACGTGTAGCTAAAAAGGTTGAGGAACCGCGGACCATCCTCATTTGTCATCCCCGCTTTTTCATTTGTCATCCCCGCGAAGGCGGGGATCTCCTTTGAACTTTCACCAGACATCGTGCGGAAGCGTTCCTCCACTTCCAGGCGCACATGGCGCATGTCGAGAAACAGCCCCGGATTCACGGTATCGAGCAGGTCCACATGAAATTTGGCGCGCCCCTCGCGCACGATGCCCACGGCATCCTCGCGCGAACCAAAAGCAACTTCCATCGGCGCATTCTCGAGCGACTTTCCCGAACGCGAGAGACGCTCCTTCACCACGACACACACCGGATTGAACATCGCGACAATGGCCTCGACGATTTCCCGTCGGCGCGAAAGCATTTCCGGCCCGAAGAACTGCACCTGGAAACGGTCCCCGAACTTGTCGAGCGTAACCCCCGGGAAACCGTCGGCAGCCCCGTTCACGATGCGGAAAGCATCCGTCACCTCGAATAGGGAGGTACGTTTTTCAAAAGCGGATTGAAGAAGATGAAGCACGGAAAAATCTTACTTGTCCAAGTTCTTGATCTGGTCCACAAACTCGCCCACTTCCTTGAACTCACGGTAGATGGAGGCGAAGCGTACGTAGGCCACAGGGTCAAGCTTCTTGAGTTCCTGCATGGCCATGTTGCCAATCTGGTCGTAAGTCACTTCGAAGCTGTCGTTGACCGGCAGGGAATTTTCGACGTTCGTCGCCAGGTTTTCCAAGTCTTCCCTGGATACCGGGCGCTTCTTGCAGGAATCCATGAGGCCCTTCATCAGTTTCTCACGCTGGAAAGGCTCCTTTTCCCCACTACGCTTGATAACCGTGAGCGGCTGGAGTTCAATATATTCACGGGTCGTGAACCGGCGACCGCACGCCAGACATTCGCGGCGCCTGCGAATTGAAGTCCCGCTAACGCGGCTATCGACGACTTTATCGTTGTCGTTCTTGCAAAATGGGCAAATCATGCCTAGAATATAGGTTTTTTCGAGGCAAAAGGCTGTAAATATTTGTGTAAACTAGGCGTTCGCTTTCTTGAAGTCGGCGACGTTCTGAGCAAACTCGGCGAGGTATTCCTTGGCCTTCGCAGCGACTGCCTCGGGCACGTAACCGAATTCCTTCTCGAGCACGCCAGCCGGAGCGGAAGCGCCGAAGCGTTCCAGACCGCAAGCCTTGCCGAAGCCACCAACCACACGGTCGAAGAGCACCGGGAGACCGCTCGAAAGAGCGAACACCGGAGTCCACGGCACGAGCACCTGGTCGCGATAAGCCTTGTCCTGCTTGAGGAAGAGGGCCGGGCTGATCATGGAGACCACGCGCACGGCCTTGCCTTCGGCACGGAGGAGTTCGGCAGCCTGGTGTTCCAGCAACACGTCGGAACCGTTCGCCACGAGGGTGAGGTCCGGGTTCTTGCCGGCGGCGGTATTGTCGCTCACGATGTAGGCGCCCTTGCGGCAAGCCTTGGAAGCTTCGTAGCGGTTGTCGCCGGGGAGCGTGTTCACCACCTGGCGCGTAAGGATGAGGGCCGTCGGGCTGTCGTTGTTTTCGAAAGCCATTTCCCAGGCGGCGAGAGTTTCGAATGCATCTGCCGGACGGAGCACGAGCATTTCGGCCTTGCCGTTTTCCTTCGTGAGGCCTTCGAGCAGGCGAATCTGAGTTTCGTGTTCGATGGGTTGGTGCGTCGGGCCGTCTTCGCCCACGCGGAAGCTGTCGTGCGTGAACACGTACTTGACCGGAAGGCCCATGAGGGCGGCCATGCGGATGGCGGGCTTCATGAAGTCGCTGAACACGAAAAACGTGGCGCAGATCGGGAAGAGTCCCTTCTGCAGGGCGATACCGTTCATGATGGCACCCATCGTCAGTTCTGCAACACCCACCTGGACAAACGCGCCCTTGAAGTCGTTCGGACGGAAGATGCCCGTCTTGTTGAGGAACGCCTGCGTGTTGTCGGAGTTGGA
>JAGCGO010000034.1 GCA_017649565.1 Fibrobacter sp.
TCATAGTATTCGCCAACCTCTACATCTTCAAGGACTGCAATGGCGTCGTCGGCAAGGATAGCCGCAGAGCAGTACAGGGAAAGCAGGTAAGAAGCGACACCCTTGTTGTCGATACCGCGGAAACGCACGGAGAGGCCACGAGAGTGTTCGTTCTTGAGACCGGCCTGGAACAGGCCAATCACGCCGCGCTTGGCTTCGCCGGTACGCACGAGCAAGATGTTCGTCTTGCCTCCCTGGGACTTCGGATCCTTCACGCCGTCGACGAGGAGCTTGTTCGTCGGAATCAGCGGGATGCCGCGCCAGGTGAGGAACTTGCCACCGGCGATGTCCACGACAACAGGCGGCACGCCACGGCGGGTGCATTCACGCTCGAAGGCGGCAATGGCACGCGGGTGGGCGAGGAAGAATGACGGTTCCTTCCAAACCTTCGTGATGAGTTCGTCGAGATCGTCCGGAGTCGGGCGGCCGTCGGCGCGGATCGGCTGGATGCGCTGGGAGTCGGCGACGTTTTTCAACAGACCGTAATCGTCGTTGTTGATGAGCTGGCTTTCCTGACGTTCGCGGAGCGATTCGATGGCGAGGCCGAGCTGTTCCTGAACCTGGTCATACGGGGAGCTGTAAACATCTTCGATCGCGGTGTTGACGTTGATGATCGTGGAGATGGAGTTGAGCTTGTATTCGCGCGGTTCGGTTTCGTATTCGACGTAACCTTCGGGGATGATGTCGGATTTCTTGGTCTGGCTGCAGAGCACGTCCAGCGGGGTTTCGCCTTCCACAACCTTGTTCACGCGGAACAGACCGGTTTCAAGGCCCTTGAATTCAAGGAACTTGGTAAGCCACTTCGGAGTGAGGGACGCGAATTGCGGCTTGGTCTTGGTGACGTTAGCAAGGTTGTAGGCAGCCTTTGCGCCAAGCGCGTTGATGCCAGCTTTCTTTTCAGTTGATTCATTTGCCATTGTGAGTACCTCTCTTGTTGTTTGTGGCAATAGTTTTATGTTGTTTCAATTGCGTTTGCCTATAATTTTTGTAGGAAAAATGCGGAAATTTTTTTACAGCCATGCGCCTTCATGCGAGAACATGATGTCCTTCATGGCGTCGACACCGCCCTTCAGGTTGTAAAGCGGGCCCGTGTAACCGGCTTCGCGCAGGGTGTTGATCGCAAGGATGCTGCGCTTGCCCTGCTTGCAGATAAAGACGGTATCCTTGTTCGGGTCGAGTTCCTTTTGCCTGCGGGCAAGCTGGCCGATGGGAATCACGATGGCGTTCGGGAATCGCAGAATCGCGCGTTCGTGTGGTTCGCGGACATCGACAATGGTTATCGGGTCGCCATTCTCGATTTTCTGCGCCAGTTCTTCGGGAGTAAAACCTTCCACCGGAATTTCTTCCTGTGCCCTTATTCCGCAAAGCTCGTCGTAATCGATTTCTTCCACATCGGTGATGGTCGGGTTGCTTCCGCAAATGGGGCAACTCCTGCTCCTTTCCACCTTGAGGATTCTTGAAACCAGGTTCAGGCTGTCGACATGCAAAAGTTTTCCGTCCAGGTGTTCGCCGATGCCCAGGATGAGTTTGAGCGCTTCGTTCGCCTGGATGCTCCCGACAATGCCGGGAAGCGGGCTGATGGCGCCGCCCTCGGAGCAAGACGGAATGAGCCCTGCCGGCGGGGGAGACGGGAATTGGCAACGGTAGCAGGGACCGCCATTCAAGTTGAATACGCCCACCTGGCCTTCGAACTGGTAGATGGCGCCGAATACCACGGGAATGCCGTGCAATGCGCATGCATCGTTGATCAGGTAGCGCGCCTTGTAATTGTCGGTACAGTCGACAACCAAGTCATAGCCGTCGATTTGATTCAAGATGTTCGATGCGTCAAGCCTTTCTTTTTCGGCTATGAATTCGATATTCTTGTTGATGTTCTTGACCTTGTCCTTGGCCGAGGCGACTTTCGGACGCTTGATATCGCGTGTGCCGTGGATAACTTGGCTCTGCAAGTTTTCAAGAGACACATCGTCAAAATCGATAACCTTGATGGTGCCCACGCCCGCCGCGGCAAGGTACTGGATAACCGGGGAACCGAGCGCCCCTGCGCCAGCGACGACCACTTTTGCGGCCTTGATTCTCTTCTGTCCCTTGACGCCAATTTCCTTGAGCATCAGGTGCTTGCCGAAACGCTCGACTTCGGAATCGTCAAACGAGACCGCCTTGCGCCTTTCGTCTGAAATCAGGCTTTCTACGGGTGCGTTGTCAATAATCGGCGCACCGCCCGCGATGGCAGGCAATAGCAAAATTTCGGTATCTTCGGGTAGCGGCGTTTCCCAGAGCGCATCTACTGCCAGGTTCTTGTTGTTGACGTAAATCTGGATGAAATTCCGGAGCTTGTTGTTTTCGTCATAGAGGACGTTCTTTGCGTCCGGGTACATATCGAGAAGGATGGCGAGGGCTTTCCTTATTGAACTCGCAGGAATCTCGATTTGTGCATTTTTTCCGAAAAAATTTTTCAGTGTTGCTGATATGTATATTTTCACTTTTTCCTCCGTACAAAAAAAAGTGTTGTTCCGTACAAATTATTTGCTTGGAACACTTTCAAGGCGAAATATAGAACTGGTTTTTTTTCCTGTCCAATACTTAATTTTTATGCGGAATTATTGATTTTTTCTATAGCGACTATGATAGGAAACGTTGATTAGTAATTCATATCTTTTTTGTAAGTTCTGATATCCTTGACTCCGTCTTTTGTTATGGATAAAATAACGTAGGCGAGCCCCGGTACCATATACTCAAAATCTTCATTTGAAGGAATCGCCGCACAGTCCGGATGCGAATGGTAGAATCCGACAATCTCGAGTCCGACGCCTTCGATTTCGCACTCCACCTGGTAAAGGAACAGCGGGTCTACCTTGAAGTGGGTGGATTTCCGCGTACCCTGAATCAGGTTGGGGGCTTCGCGGGTTTCCAGAACTTCGATTTCGCCGCTGTCGCTGCTTTCGGCGGTTTTCCCGAGCAAAATACCGCAACATTCGCCCGGATAGGCGACTTTTGCGGCCACCTCCATTTGACAAGACGAAATTTTGCTCAGATTGATTTCCATAAAAGATCCCAAAAAGAAGTGCCCCCAGAGCCGGAATTTCACAAGGACCCCGGGGGCACCGTTGTACGGAGACTCAAAATACGCGTTGCATTTTGGTCGCGTAACTGTTATACAATCACTAAGCCCTCGTTGGTGGCGTTCACGCCTTCGATGTGGAAGGAATTCAGCACCGGATTGGCGCGGTCCTGTAGAGAAAGGATCAAGTAGCTCGCCTTGCTGTCGTAAGCGAGTCGCTTGTCTTCGTCGGAGGGGCGCGACGGCGATTCCGGATGGGAATGCCAGTTGCCAAGCGGGGCAAGGCCGTTCTGGCGCATGTCCTTGATGGCAGCGAGTTGTTCCCTGGGGTCAAGCGAAAAATGTTCGTTCGAATGGTCGATATTCGTGAGCAGGTAGACCTTCTCGATATGCTTATCGGTTCCTTCGATACGCCCCGCGATGAGCCCGCAGGCCTCTTCGGGCAGGTTCTTTTCCGCATGCTCCAGAATCTTTTGGTATTCTGCTTTCGGTAATGTTATCATCTCTTCTCCAATGTCATCCCCGGCTTGGCCGGGGATCTCCTTTTTTATTTGTAAGGGAGATGCCCGCCTTCGCGGGCTTGACAATAAGGGCTTAATGCTTCAGATCGCAAGCCACCTGTTCGTAGTCAATCAGCTGCGTGATGGTCGGGTGCGTCCCGCAAACCGCGCAGTCGTCCGTCTTGGTCGGGAGTTTTACCTTGCGGAATTCCATGGTCAGCGCATTGTATGTCAGCAGGTAACCCGTAAGCAGGTTGCCAATGCCGAGGATGTACTTGACCGCTTCCATCGCCTGGAGGCTTCCGATGACACCGCCCATGGCGCCGATAACGCCCGCCTGCTTGCAGGTCGGCACGGCATCTTTCGGAGGGGGCTCCTTGAATACGCAGCGGTAGCAGGGGCCCTGGCCCGGAACGTATGTCATGAGCTGCCCCTGGAAGCGGATGATGCCCGCATGGGAGAAGGGCTTCTTCGCCATCACGCACGCATCGTTGATGAGGAATTTCGCCGGGAAATTGTCCGTCCCGTCAATCACGAAATCGTAATCCTTGATGAGGTCGAGGATGTTCTCGCTCGTGACGAACGTGTGGTAAGTATTCACCGTCACGTCGGGGTTCATCTCGTTCATCGTCTCTTTCGCGGATTGCACCTTCAACTTGCCCACGTCCTTGGTGGCGTGGATAATTTGGCGCTGCAAGTTCGAAAGATCCACGACGTCGGCATCGGCAATGCCGATGGTTCCGACACCTGCCGCCGCGAGGTACATGGCGGCAGGGGCACCAAGGCCACCCGCACCGATAATCAGCACCTTCGCGTTCAGGAGCTTCTTCTGGCCCTTCGCGCCCACCTCTTTCAAGATGATATGGCGGGAATAGCGCTCGAGTTGTTCGTTAGTAAAAGCCATTAGCAGCCACCTCCCATGAAGTAGAGGAATTCGACGGTGTCGCCGTCCTTGAGGGTGGTGGATTCGAATGCTCCGTTTTCGACGAATTCGTCGTTGAGCGAAACCGTCACGTAGAGCGGGGTTTCCACATTCTCCTGTACAATCAATTCTGCGACGGTCAGCCCGTCCTTAACTTCTTTCTTGTTTCCTGCAACAGTAATAAACATGTTTGAAATTCCTTTTAGTTAAATGTTTTCGCTGTCATCCCGGATTTATTCCGGGATCGCCTTTTTCGGTTAGTCGCCCACCTTTTTCACAATCAGCGTAAACGTTCCGTCCTGATTGTCGGTAAGCCTTAAAATCTCGTGGCCTTCTTCCTTGATGCTGCGCGGCACGTTCTGCACCGGTTCGCCGTCGTTCAGGCGCACCGAGAGAATCTGCCCGTCATCGAGTTCTTCGAGCGCAACTTTCGCCTTCACGAAAGTGGTAGGGCACTTTACATCGGTGATGTCAATGAAATCATCTATCTTAAATTCAGGTTCTGCCATTTTTGCCTCCGTACTTATTTTGTTTGATGCCAAATATAAAACGCGGCAATCGCCGCGTCCAATACTAAATACATATGGCTTTTTATAGGATTTTTTTATAAGCCAATTTTCTTAATCGCCTGTTCGAAATCTTCCTTGAGGTCTTCGATATCCTCGATGCCTACGCTCACGCGGATGGTGCCTTCGAATACGCCGGCGTTTTCCTTTTGTTCCTTGGTGCCGTGCGTAAAGATGGTGCTGTCCGGGTGAATCACGAGCGTGCGCAAGTCGCCGATGTTGGTCGCGATGGTCGCATACTTCAAATTGTTAATGAGCTTGAATGCCTTTTCCTTGCTCCCCGCGTCAATCGTGAGAATGCCTCCCCCCTTGCCGCCGAATTGGCTCTGCACCAAATCGTAATATGGGTTTTGTTTGAGAGCGGGGTAGTTGACAGTGATGCCTTTGAAACCCTGCAGGAATTCCGCCAGCTGCAAGGCGTTGCTGCAAAGGCGATCCATGCGCAGCCCGAGCGTTTCGAGGCCGAGCGAGTTGAGGAATGACGTCGCTGGAGCCACGCAGCAGCCTACGTTGCGCCAGATGCCGTTGCGCAGTTTCGCGAGGTAGGCGAACTTGCCGAAACGCTTGTATTCTTCCAGGCCCTTGTACCTTGCGAAATCCCACTTGAATTTCCCGCTGTCGACGATGATGCCACTAATCGCACTTCCGTTCCCGTTGATGTACTTGGAAGAGGAATGCACCACGATGTCGGCGCCGAAGTCAAAGGGACGCACAAGGTAAGGGGTCGCTGTCGTACTATCGACGATGAACGGGACGCCTCCCTGATGCGCCACGTCTGCGACACTCTTCAAATCGACCACGTTCAGTTTCGGGTTGCCGATGAGTTCGGTGAACACCGCCTTCGTCTTTTCGTTCAGCTGGGAGCGCACTGTTTCGGCGGTCACTTCCGTGACAAAGCGTGTCTTGATGCCGAACGCTTCCAGGTCGCGGAACAAGTCGATGGTCCCGCCAAAAAGCCCGGCGCTCGCAATCACCTCGTCGCCCGCTTGCAAAATGTTCAAAAGCGAGATGGTCACCGCGGCCATGCCCGAAGAACACGCCACCGCACCGATCCCTTTTTCAAGGGATGCGATGCGGCGTTCAAAAGAATCTGTGGTGGGGTTCCCGATGCGCGTGTAGGCAAATCCGGGAGCCCTATTGTTAAAGACGGCTTCAAGTTTTTCCGCAGATTCCTGCGAAAAGGCGCTCACCTGGTAAATGGGCGTAAGCGTGGAACCCGTACTTCGATCACTACCAAAATCCTTATGCAACAAAGTCGTATTAAAATTCATTCAAGTCTCCGCACAAAAAGCTCGGCTTCTTTACAAGGGCTAGCCGATTTCCGCTATGACGATGGCGTTTCTTGATGCGGCCTGCATCAGTACACTTAGACGCTTGCATTGCCTTTTGAACGTTTTAAACAATGGATTCGTTTTCATGGTACCTCCGCGTGAATGGTTTGGTACCGCCAAATATAGAAGGCGAATTTCAAAAAGTCCAATACTAAATAAGTATGACTTTTAATAGGATTTTTTTATAATCCGGAAAAAACTCGACTTATTCCATCCCGAGTTCTTGCTTCAGGCTTTGCAGGAACGCTGCGGCAGGTTTGCTGAACACGGGGCTCTTTTTCCACACCACCACGAGACCGCTGGTGCGTAACGGCGTGAACGGTACGAAGGCGAGCTTGCTTTTGCCGCCGGTGTTCAAAAGGCCTTCCAGGCAGAATGCCGCACCAAGCCCCTGCTCCACAAAAACCGAGGCGTTGTAAATCAGGTTGTATGTCGCGATCACGTTGAGCGAATGCAGGTCGCGCCCGAGTAGTCCCGAGAATTCCCGCATCATCATTGTCTGCCGGGAAGCGAGCAGCGGAATGTTTTCGAGGTCGCGGACAGTCACGAAGCCCTTTTTCGCCAGCGGGTGATCTTTACGGACGAGCAGACCCCACGTATCCTTTGCGGGGAGTTCCACGAACTCGTATTTTGACTTGTCCACCGGTTCCACCAAAAGTCCGAAGTCCAGAAGCCCCTGGTCCAGTTTTTCCGTCACGTCCTGGGCGTTGCCGCTGGTGATATTCATACGGATTTTCGGATGCTTCGCCTGCATGCGCTTGCAGGCCGCCGCGATAATGTTGAACGCCTTGGTCTCGCCGCCGCCGATATACACGTCGCCCACGATTTCTTCCTTGCTCGCTTCGGCGAATTCCTTTTCGGTATGGCCCACCAGTTCCATGATTTCTTGGGCGCGCTTGCGGAACCGAAGCCCCTCTTCGGTGAGCGTCGTCTTCTTGTTGCTGCGCACGAACAGTTGCACGCCAAGCTCTTCTTCCAGTTCCTGCATCTGTCGCGAAAGCGTCGGCTGAGTCACGAAAAGCACGTTGTTCGCCGCCGCAGAAAAACTCTCCTGCTCGGCCACCGCCAAAAAGTATCTGATAGTCCTGAGTTCCATATCCCTAGCGTATCGCCTCCAATGAATCAACTTGTGTTCCTTCGCTCATCATTTCTGGCATGTTCTTGTGGATTATTCCGTTTCTGTGTTGGATGACATCGTTGCGGGTCAACACAAACTTGGGGTAGTTGTCCCTGATTTTTTCGAGCGGAGCGAACTCTCGGTCTTCTGTCTCGCGACTGTTCATCATGGTCATGCAGACCTGCACGTAGTTGTATTCCGAGAAATTTCGTTGTAAAATGAAATCACATTCCAGTTTACCGATGCGTCCCACGCTTATGCTGTATCCATTGGACTTTGCGTATGTGAAAAAGACATTCTCCATAACGGGACCGTAATTGATTCGGTTGTCCGTATTTGTCGCATAGTAAAATCCGACATCGGCCAGGTAATATTTCTTTTCACCGGCAACGGATTTCCGTGATTTCATGTCGAATCGGTTACATTCATAAAGAATTTTTGAATCGATAAGAATTTGAATGTATCGATTCAATGTTTCCCTTTTTATTTGAGAACCATCTTTCTGCAAGTCTTCAAGTATGTTGGTAAGGCTTGAGGTTGCTCCGAAATTGTTTATCATGTATTTCCGGATTTTTTCAAATACGGATACGTTTCTGATTTTTACACGGCGTTTGATGTCTTTCTCGAAAATTTCAGTAATGACACTTTCGATGTACGTCTTCTTGTCTTGCAGAGCATCGTATTGTATTGCCTTGGGAAAACCTCCCTCCGCAAGGAAGTTGTCAAATTCATCAACAAGATTCGGACTTACGGACTTGCCCCAAAAACGCTTCATTCCCAGATACTCCTGGAAATTGAGCGGAAACATCTCGAATTCGATGTAGCGACCCGTCAACTTGGTGACCAGTTCTCCACTCAAGAGATAGGAATTCGAACCCGTAATGAATATGGAGAAATCGCCTTCGCCCCTGAATGCGTTTATGACTTCTTCAAAATTTTCCACGTTCTGGATTTCGTCGATGAACAGGAATTTGGTACCCTGAACATTGGATTTTTCCTCGATACATTTTTCGAGCTGTTCGGCGGTCTTGACGTTCTTATAGCCTCGCTTGTCGAGATCTAGATAGATTATGTTTTCTGCTGCGACACCCGATTCGGACAATTCCTGCGCAATCGTCTCCATCAGGCACGACTTTCCACAGCGGCGAACCCCTGTGATGACCTTGATAATCTCACAATCATGGTAAAATCCACGAATTTTCTTGAGATAGCATTCCCGTTTAAATTTCGGAGCATTCATGCCTTAAATATACCCTTTTTTAGGAGAAAAATCAATGTTAAAGGGGTAAATTATGCAAAAATGCGTGTTTTTACCCCTTTAAATTGCTATTTTAGATGGTAAAGGGGGACGGTTCCCCCTGGCTCCAGCCCCGGCCAAAGTCCCAAAGGTCGGTATAAGGTCCCTGAGCTTGCCGAAGGGCCGAACCGCCGAAGGGCCGGGTCTTCCGCGCACCCCCTCGCCTAGGGGCTCCACCCCTAAAACCCCTTTTCCTTTTTTGCCGGATCTTCCTTGCCAAATTGCTGATTAGGCAAATATCGTTGCAATCTAGGAAGAAGTCATGGAATTGTCTAGGGCCATTTCATTTATCAGCCTGTAAAGTAGATACGAAAAATGCGCTCCCGCTAGGAACGCCTAATTATCGCAAAAGATTCCCAAAAAGATGTATCGGTTGAAAAAATATGATGAATTGTTGCTTCATATTGCGAAAATAGCCGAAGCGGAAGGCTTCGTTTAAAAAATGCCCGTTCCAAGCGCTTGGAACGGGTCTGCTCATAAATGATCTAATTCTATTACAGTCGGAGGCCTCCTAAGACGCCATCGCTAATGTATAAATTGTTCTGTTCGACTGATGGCCTGTTTCGTAGGGGTATTCCCATTCTTCTTGGCCTTCATGTCTTGAAACTTATCTGCGCTGATGACTCCAATATGGAGGTTTGGGCGCTTGCTATTAAATATATCTGGTTGCCTGACTGTCGGCTTTGTAGGGGTATTCCCATTTTTGGGGGCCAACATGGCGTTGAATTTCATGGCATTGTACACTCTAATCTTTGGCTTTAGAGTGGTAGCCTTCTTCTTGGCGAACTGGCGCTGATGATTAGCGTTCTTTTCGGCTTTTTCAATTATTATCAGTGGGTAAAATAAGAGTTCTATAATTTCGTTGACATAATCCTTTACTTTAGCGATGTTCATAGAAGAACCTCTAATTGATTTTTTCAGTATTTAGCGTGAGGCGTATTGATGCATGTTCGCCGTTTAAAACACGCGTCGTTTGGTATCCGTCCCTACTAATGCTGACGGCAAGCCTGTATCCTTGCTCATCACGCGAGTTCGTGAGATAAACGCCCCTTCGACCGAAATCCTTATATTCCGTTGTGCTACAGGGGTTCGCCTGAATGGCGGTCCCTGCAAGGGGAATATCACCGACCTCGTTAAGGACGGCTGGCACATCTAATGGATGTACGGCGAGCAATTCCTTCCATTTCGAAAAGAATTCTATAAACTCATCAGTGCTGGGTAATCGAAAACCGTCAGGAATGATGGATTCAAGTTCGTCGTCGCACCGATAGAGAAGGCCCATGTGCCGGTCTATATCTCCGCTTTGGTGAGAAACACATTGAAAGGCTTCGTACCTACGCAAGTTATTCGCAAGCCACAGTCTTCCATTCATGATAAATGCCGGATAGCGGTCGCCGTTGCGTGGGTCGATAAAAGTCAGCCCGCTGCCTGTTGTGAATATGCTTTTCATGATAAAGCCTCTTTAAGACGGAATTTTATCAGTCAACCATTCGATAATGCTTGTTGCAGTTTCGAGAGGCTTGATGATGACAACCTCACCAACAGCTTCAAGAGTTTCGCCGGGATTTTCTGCGACGTGCTTAGCTGCTGCGGCAGCCGCAGATGCAACAGCCGCCTCCGCGGCTTTGGTCAGAACGGGAATAATAAATGGGGCCATGATGGCTCTCCTTTTTTTTATCAAAAGGCGGAATTGCCTTTCGAAAGTGTAAAGTAGAATCCTTTTTCCCAAAAAGCAAAGCCTTTGACAGAACTGTCAAAAGCAGGTTTTACTAAAATTTGACATTGACAGAACTGTCAAAAGCAATTTTTACCAGAATTTGATATGAAAATGAATGAAAAGGAGTAAAATATGTCGCATGAAGCGCCCGTTGAAAAACGAATTGAAAAACTCTTTGAGGATAACGGAATACCTGACGCACTTGTTCCTTTTTGTAAAGGTTATCGCAAGGGGACGAAAAAGAATCCGAGAACAAATGTGGTGATTCTTAATTGGGGGAAAGAGGTAGAAGAAAGGTCTTATACCAAGGCAAACGTTTTTCACAAAAGAGCGTTTCTTCGCGAAGAAGATTTAATCGATATTGATAACATCGTATTAAAGGATATGAAGAGCGTTGAAGATATAGTCCCATTAGAGAATTATTTTGTATATGATTTTTTTCTCCGTCCGATGAAAAAAGGTTTTTATAATGGTATAAGGAAAATTTGGCCGTCCAAAAATGAAGTAGATACTGTGAAAATTGAATGGCGTAAGGAATCGGAAAATGAAGAAAAAATTTTTGAAAAAGATTTTAAAAAGTATGTGAAGATGTTTAAATCTGTGATGGAAATCGCAAAGCCAAATTTGGTTATTATACTCGGAAACACCTTAAAAAAAATAGTAGAACATGGTTTGGGTAAAAAATTTGAATCATCCTATAAGGAAACCATTTTTGTGGACGTTCCTTATTCGTATTACGAGATTGCTGAGACAAACAACGAATTTGCCATTGTATTTGCATTAGCAGGAATAAATGAAATAAAAAAAGTATTAAAGAAAAAAATCGAAAAAGAAGAAATAAAAAAGAAAGAAAGCGAAATAGAAAAAATAAAAAAGAACTTAAACTCCTATATAGAAAAAAAATATCCCGATTATTGGTTTCCTCTTTCATCCGTTTTAAAAGATGAATTTATTAGGAAAGGGTCTTTTTCGTATAAAATGAATCTCGATAAATTAGAGAATAGTTTAAAATTGGTTTCAGACAATCTTTTAGCCAAATTTTTCCCTGAGCCTATAGCGCAAGGTTTAGTTTGGCGTCTTTCTCAACTGACCGAATGTGTTGATATTATGCTAGAAAAAAACATTCCAAAACCAGCAGACGATAAAGCTAAAGCCCGAACGGCTCATGCACGTAAAGCGAAGGCCGAAAAAAAAGAAAAAGCTCTTTAGGGTGCAAGCGGTTGAGGCCCGGACGGGGCGCCTTGAGCCGCAGTCGGGTGCATGTGTTTGCTGAAAGTGTGCGTCGCGGTGGCAAAATCGGCGCCTTTCACCTTGCCACTTGCTTTGATTTCTCCGTCGCTCACGATATGGCTGCTGCTTGATATGTGGACATAAAAGAGATGATCCGTCTTGCTTGGTTTGATGATTTTCGTTTTACTTCTTTCTATGCCTAAAAGGCATAACAAGCCATAATAAATAAGTAATTGTTATTTGAAGCCTTTTTAGGTATATTGTACTTGTAATCAAAAAAGAGGCTGACAATGAAAAATATTCTGGTTCTTTCGAGTAGTTTGCGCAAGGGGAGTAATTCCGAAATCTTGGCGCAGGAGTTTGCCAAGGGCGCTGCCGATGCAGGGAACAAGGTGGAATTTGTGTCGCTGCGGGGCAAGAAAATTGCTTTTTGCACGGGTTGCCTTGCCTGCCAGAAGAAGGGTCGTTGCGTCATCAAGGATGATGCGAACGAGATAGCCGAGAAAATGAAGTCTGCGGATGTCATCGCGTTTGCGACTCCGATTTACTATTACGAAATGAGTGGTCAGCTCAAGACGATGCTTGACCGCGCCAATTCGCTTTACGTGAGCGATTACAAGTTCCGCGAGATTTACCTGCTTGCAACCGCTGCCGATACCGACAAGAAGGCGATGAGCATCGCGAAGCGCGGTATTAGCGGGTGGATTGCCTGCTTTGAAGGCGTAAAATTCAAGGGCGGCATCTGCGGCACGGGAGCCGAAGCTGCCGGTGATGTCAAGAAGATGCCCCTGCTCTTGAAGCGTGTTTACACCATGGGAAAAAAAGTTTAACAACGAGGATACACAAATGAAAACTTTCCAGAAAATCGCAACGACCGCCGTCGCAATCCTTGCTTTCGGCGCACTCACCGCCTGCTGCCCCGAAAAGGAACAGACGACGTCTAACGCTCAACAA
>JAGCGO010000035.1 GCA_017649565.1 Fibrobacter sp.
AGGTGTTGCAGCCGGATGTGTTCATGTGCGGCGACGCGAAGCTCGTGCTCGAACAGCTCCTCCCGATGGTCCACAAGCTCGACACCGCCGAATGGGTCAAGACTTGCCAGACTTGGAAGAAGCGTTTCCCGCTCACCTACCCCAAGCAGGGCGGACTCCGCATGCAGCACGTGATCGCGACTGCAAGCAAGCTCACCGACGGCAAGGCTATCGTCACGACCGACGTGGGCCAGCACCAGATGTGGGTCGCCCAGTTCTTCCATATAAACTATCCGCGTCAGCTCCACTCCAGTGGCGGCGCAGGCACGATGGGCTTCGGCTTCCCCGCAGCTATCGGCGCCGCATTCGGCAACGAGACCGGCTGGCCGGTGCTCAGCTTCAGCGGTGACGGCGGTTTCCAGATGACCGAAGCGGAACTCGCTACCGCGGCCATCCACAAGCTCCCCATCAAGATCTTCGTGATGGACAACAAGTACCTCGGCATGGTGCGCCAGTGGCAGGAACTCTTCTACGACCACCGCTACAGTAGCGTCGACATGGTGGGCAACCCCGACTTCGTGAAGCTCGCCGAAGCCTACGGCATCCCGGGCCTGCGCATCAAGCGCGCCGCCGACGCCGAACGCGTGATCCAGAAGGCTCTCGAATACAAGGACGGTCCTATCCTTATCCACTGCGAATGCGAAAAGGAAGACAACGTGTTCCCGATGATCCCGGCCGGTGCCCCGCTCACCGCCATGCTCACGGAAGCGCCCAAGACCCAGCTCGAAAAACCCACGGGATCGACGTAATAGGAGGACATAACCATGATTAAAGATATCGCTCATTCTATCAGTCTGTTGGTGGCGAACCGTCCGGGCGTGCTCGTGCGTATCGCCCTCGTGTTCTCCCGCCGTGGCTACAACATCGACTCGCTCGTGGTCTCCCCCACGCTCGACCCGAACTTCAGCCGCATGAACATCATCGCTCACGGCAATCCCGAGATCCTGATGCAGATCATCAAGCAGCTCGAGAAGCTCGTGGACGTCGTGCAGGCCAAGGACCATACCGGTACCGACGCCGTCGAGAAGGAACTCGCCCTTATCAAGGTGCGCTGCACTCCCGACCAGCGTACCGAAATCCTGCAGCTCTGCGACCATTTCCACGCCAACACCGTGGACATGACCGCCACCTCCATGATCATCCAGATTACCGGAAACAGCATGAAGGTCGACACGCTCAAGAGTCTGCTGCAGAAGTTCGAGATTGTCGAGTACATCCGCACGGGCAAAGTCATCATGCTCCGCGGCGAAGACAAGACGTAGCGAGCGCGCAGCGCTCGAGTAGACAGTATGCAGTAGACAGTGGTTAGTAATTAATTCTGTCAATTGTAGATCTGAGCTACAAACTCGTATCATATAGAGAGGCTGGGATTATGCCCTGGCCTCTTTGTTGTTTTATTTCTCAACACTTTTTGGGGCTTTTACTCTTTTTTTACAGCGGAATTTTGCAAAAACATTTATTTTACTTATATATCGGGGGTTGCGATGAAAATCGAGAAAAGAAAGGTTACCGAGGCAACGCCGCTTTCCGTTGCGGCCAAGAGCGCAATTACTACAGCTCTCGGTCTTACCGTTGCGTCCACGTTCATTGCGTGCGGCGGAGATTCCATGCCCAATGATTTCCAGGATCCGGAATCAAGCGACGACAGCACGTTGACAAGTTCCGAGACATCTCCGACCTCAGCTTCCGAAGTCTCCCAACCTAATTCAAGCAACACTGCACCGGGCGACGAGGCAACACCCGAGTCATCCAGCGCGACGGAAACCCTGCAAAGCAGTTCCGAACAAGCTGCAGCGCAGCAGAGTAGCTCCGAACAAGCAGAAACATCGCAAAGCAGCTCCAGCCAGGTGGTCGTCGACATTCCCCTGAGCCACGAGCCCATCAGCAGTTCGGTCCTGGAAGCGCTATCGTCTGCCGCGGAATCCAACAGTTCCGCAACCACTCCGACCAGCTCTTCCTCAAGCGATGTCAAATTCGGAGACACCCCCAATAACGGCACAATATGCCCGCCACCCTTTCCGTCATCCGACCCCTGCAAATGCGTTCCGGACGGCACCACTGTAGAATACCAAACTGAATTCGGCGTTCAATTAATCACATGTCCCCTACCGGCTTCAAGTCAGAGCAGCGGATTCTCGTTCAGCATGGTCACCACCTTCGAGAAGACGGATATAGAAGTTTAAGGCAGAAGGAAAAAAAATGAAAATCGAAAAAAAGAAAGTCAAGGACAGCACAATCGTTTCGTTCGCCAAAAAGAGCGCCATCGCCACCGTTCTCGGCATGGCAGCGGTATTTTCGTTGAACGCCTGCGACGACAGCTCCTCGGCATCTGACAACAACTCGAACCAGACAACCGGCCCGGAATCTAGCGATGCCAACGCTCCTGCAAGCAGCACCGACGAGGCCACTCCCGCAAGCAATGAAAGCGTCTCCGATTCTTCAAAAAAAGAACAAACGCCAGCCAGTTCAAGTGAGGAACAAGCGTCCGAGACATCCAGCCAGCAGCAATCTCCGGCAAGCAGCTCCAGCAAGGTCGTCGACATTCCCCTGAGCCACGAATCGATTAGCAGTTCGGTCATGGAAGCGTTATCGGCTGCCGCAGAATCCAGCAGTTCCTCCGCAGCCTCTATCCCAGCCAGCGCAACAGACACGACAACAAGTTCCTCGGCCGACACAACCAGTTCCGCAGCCGGTCCGGAGTCTTCAAGCGAGACCGTCCAACCGGCATCCTCAAGCGAATCCGCCAATCCTGCAAGTTCGTCGTCCAGCCAACCCTCCATCTGGGACATCTACGACGCGTGCGATGGGCTTCCTAGAGGCTCTTCCGTAGACATTGGTGGCCAAGTATACCTCTGCCCCGATGGCATCGGCGGAGCGATGGGCAGCATGGTCACCACCTTCGAACGCGACGACATCGAGACCTAGAGAAATGCCCGAAAAAACTCCGAAAGGCTGAAAGTATGAAAATCGAAAAGAAGAAAGTCACAGAAACAAAGTCTTTCTCCGTTGCGGCCAAGAGTGCGCTCGCGGCAACGCTCGGCATGACGGCGGCATTTACGCTGAACGCCTGCGACGACAGCTCTAGTGCAACCTCGGGCCAGGTAGCCTTACCCATCGAAGCCGAGCCGGAATCCTCGGATGACAGCAAGACCGTTGAGAGCAGCCCATCCGAAGAGTCCAAGCCGACTTCGGACAGCGCCACGACGGTCAACAAAACCAAGCAAACCGGCGCACAGCAAACCGGTACGGAACAGAAAGAAGCGACGCAGAACAACACCGAACAGGCTGAATCGCAGAAAAGCAGTTCGAGCAAAGCTGTCGAAATCCCGCTGAGCCACGAGCCCATCAGCAGCTCGCTCGCCGAAGCAATTTCATCTTTCCTGGAATCGAGCAGCTCTGACGCCAACCCGGCCAGTTCCGCAGCCAATCCCGACACTTCGGCTGCAGCGCCCGAAACGTCTAGCGCAACGGTCCCGCCGGCAAGTTCGTCCGATGCGCCTTCCTCTAGCAGCGCACCGGCAAGTTCGTCCAGCAACAACGGCTGGGGTCCGATAGCCCCCAACCCTTGCGAAGGCCTTGCACCGGGAGATACCACAACTTATGATTCCCAAATAATCATCTGTCCCAGTTCATCGTCCCAGAACCCATGGTCCCAGGGATGGAGCATGGTCATCACATTCGAGAAGACGGACATAGAAGTTTAAAAGACCGCAGGAAAAGAAAATGAAAATCGAAAAGAAGAAAATCTCTGGAATCAAGTCCATTTCATTGGCGGCCAAGAGCGCCATCGCCGCAACGCTCGGCATGGCTGGAGCCTTGACGCTGAACGCCTGCGACGATAGCACGTCTGCCAGTTCCGACCCGGCACCGAAATCTTCTTCCGAGGATCCCCAGCTTAGTTCCAGCAGCGCCACGACGGACGGCGAATCGGCCACCGAATCTTCGAGCACGGCGCAGACGGAGCAGACCAGTTCCAGCAAGGGCACCGAGATTCCCCTGAGCCACACGCCCATCAGCAGCGAGGTCATGGAAGCCCTTTCGTCCATTGCAGAAGCGAACAGTTCCTCTGCCGGCCCCGCAAGCGCAGAAGGCACGGACAGTTCCGCAGCCGACCCCACCGCATCTTCTACATCCGACACCGCAAGCGCCACGTCCACGGCAGACTCCGCAAACGACGCCGCCCAGCCTTCGTGTTCCGCGGACGCTCCGGCAAGTTCCGACGGAGGGCCCGCATCCTCAAGCGATCCGGCTTCCAGTTCCTCGCACAATCCATGGGGCAGTTCAAACGACTGGGGAACAACACCCCAGACAGGCTCCTCTTTCCACATCTGTGACGACATCGGCAATTGCACCGGTGGCGCAAGCATGGTGACCACCTTCGAGCGCGACGACATCGAGGTATGAACCTAATCCTGTGCCTTACAGAGCAGTGCAACCTGCGCTGCACATACTGTTATTACAAAGAGACTCAGGCCGCCCGCCATGCGGTCATGGACGACGCGACCCTTGAGCAGGCCATCCGCACTGGTCTCGAACGCTCCCGTGCCTTCGGGCAGAACCTCCTGATTGTCTCGTTTTTCGGCGGGGAACCGCTCCTGCGCAGGGACGCCATCTACCACGCCGTAGGGTTCGCGAAGGCGCTTGTCGCCGAAGCAATAGACAAGGGAACCGTCGGCAAGGACTTCCATCTGGAATTCACGATAAATACGAACGGCACCCTGTTCGACGACGAATTCTTCGACTTTTGCGAAAGGGAAAAATTCACCATCTTCCTCTCGCTCGACGGCCCCGAGCACCACCAGGACATCGCACGGCGCACGGTCAACGACACCGGCAGTTTCAAGGCAATAGAAAAAAACATCTCGCGATTCGTGAAACTCAAGGCAACGGCCCTCAGCACCATCACACGCGCGCACATCGACACTGTCGCCGAAAGCGTCAAGTGGCTGCATTCGCAGGGATTCCGCAGCATGACGACCAGCGTGGATTTCGACGGGAAGTGGACGGGCGAAGACTTCGAAAGGCTCGCGAAACAATACCGCGAAATGGCCCGGTACTGGATGGAATGCCGCAAGAACGGCGACCGGTTCTATCTCGGCACAATCCAGGACAAAGTAAAGCTCATGCTTTCCGGGAAAAGATACAGGAACTACTCCTGCCATGTCTACAGCGGCAACCTCGGCATCGCGACCAACGGAAACATATACCCCTGCTCGCGATTCATCACCTCGAGGGAAAACGCACCCTACAAACAGGGCAACGTCTTTACAGGGTTCGACGAGGCCGCCTGTGCCGAACTGCACGCTTTCCTGGAACGCGACAAGCAGGAATGCGAAGGCTGCGACATCCGGCACCGCTGCAGCATGCACGAATGCTCCTGCACCTCGTTCTACACCACCGGGCATATTGACGGCGTTTCACCAGAAGTCTGCACGCACGAGCGCATGGTCGCCGAAATCTGCGACAACATGATAGACAAGGCACTGGCCTGAAACAAGTCTAAAGCAAATTGAAAACAGCAAGGGCCCGGCTTACCGCCAGGCCCTTGAGCAAAATACCCGGATCGCGATTCGAACGCGAGTTTGATCCTTAGGAGGGACCCGTTCTATCCAACTGAACTATCCAGGCTAATTATGTTGCTGCGCAAATATAGCAAAAAATCGAGCCGGCCAAAATCCTAGTCGTCGACAATTTCTTCCCCGGTATCGGGGTCCATCCTCTCGGCGCCCTTCCCCCTGCGGATGTTCTCCATCAGGAAATGGATGCCCTTAAGACGGCCGTTGCACTTCTCGATGCAGTTGTCATAAAAGCCACGGGTTTTCCAGTCCCATTCGGGCACGTGTTCCGAGGCATAGAGGAAATGTTCCACGCAAATGGAGAGCTGTTCGGCCTCGTGCTTGAGGTCTTCCATTTTCGACTTGGTAAAGAATTCAGCCATCTACGCCACTAATACGGATGGTCGCAGTCGATCTCTTCGGTGCCCTGTACGCCGTTGGCGCATTCCACCAGGCCCTGAAGTTCGCCGTTCTTGTAGGTGCCCCAGCGGAACTTCTGCTTGCCCTGCACATCGGCACGGCAAACGCGATTG
The DNA here is from genome assembly GCA_017649565.1 of Fibrobacter sp. Classification (GTDB taxonomy): domain Bacteria; phylum Fibrobacterota; class Fibrobacteria; order Fibrobacterales; family Fibrobacteraceae; genus Fibrobacter. The sequence goes on from JAGCGO010000035.1 coordinate 6,128, forward strand.
CTCCTGCCCGGCTCGGTCCCGTCGATGGCGTTCAGCGGAATCCAGTCGTAGCATTTTTCGGTAACCTTGAACTCGATCTTCTTGCCGTCGACCTTGCCGTTACGGTAGTTCGAGAAGAAATACCCAAAATCGTTCGGGCCGTTCAGCACACCGTTCTTATAGTTGATGGAAGTCGTCTTCTTGTCAAACGGATACAGGACGGTAATACGGCCTTCCAGGGAGTTGTTCCTGAAGGGGATCTTGGCCATCAACATGCCCTTGTCGGAGAACATGTTCACCGTGCCGTTGATCTTGCCACTGCGGTACGGGACTTCCAAGTGCTTGAAATAGTAGTCCTGGCCGCCCCTGGACTGCACGTCGGATTCCTTGCCGGCATTGTCGATAGCGCCGTAGCGGTAGAACTTGGCGATACCTTCCCTGTTGCCGTGCCTGTACTCCGCAGACCAGAGCACCTTGCCATACTCGGGGCCCTGTCTATCCGGGTAGCGCGGATCGTTTCCGTAATTCGTGGCCGTCCCGTGGAAGCGGCCGGCGGAGTCCACGGACATGACGTTCTCTACATAACCGTTGGTGAGGAATCCGGTCCAGACATTGCCGTCCTTGCAGCGCACATCGCTATAATCGGTAAAGCGGCCGATGGCATCGGGCACGAGACCGTGCGGCACACCGGAGATGCTGAACACGCCCTTGACGCCGTTTTCGCCCCAGTCAGCCATTTTCGGAGCATCGGGACGCTCGTGGTACTGGAAAAAGCACGGAATAGAAGCCGCACGAGACAGGCGTTCCATGAAATACTTGCCGAAATCGGTCAGGCTGCCGTCATCCGGGAACTTCTGCGCGACGACCTTGTTGAGCTTTTCGCCCTCGGCAAAAAGGGCCAAACTGAAGGCACTGCCGTTCAGGTAGTTCACGCACTGGTCCAAATTATTGTCAAATTCGCCACTTCCGTTGGTTTCGCAGGACTTGCTGCGGCATCCATAAAGCTCGAACTTGGGTTCATCCCAAACCTTGATGATTTTCGGGGAGCCGTCGCCTTCGCGCCAGCCAAAACCGCCCTTCTCGCGGACGGTATAGCACCCGCAAAGCCAAGTGGAACCGGCAAACTTCTTGGGCTCGATTTTCAGGCGGATCTGTTCACCTAGGTCAATTCGGTTGATATTCTCCATCCAGCAGTCGAAGTACTGGAATTGGTTATCCTGAGAAAAGGCAACCACGGGTACAACCAAACAAAGGGAAAAAAGCGCTTTTACAATGTATTTATTCATTTTACTGAAATATAATCATAAAAAGGGCATTGAGCAACATCACGCCCGTTCACGTAACTAATTTATAACGATTTAATGGACAAAACGGCCTCGGCGAACGTTTTCGGAGCCTGCAAAAGTGAGACAACCACCCATCCGTCCTCGTCAAAGTCGAAGAAGAATCCCGGCTGCACGAGAACATGCTTTTCGCGGAGCAGGCGGAGCGTGAGTTCCTCGTCGTCGTCCCCCAGGCGGATTGCGGCGTACCACCCGCCCAGAACCTCGGGGCAGTACTTGGAGGGGAAAGCCTCCCGGAGCGTATTCCAGTTTTGCAAAAGTCGCGCCCTGACCTTGGCTTCGTAGGCGACGGACTGCTTGAGAAGGGCTGTTCCCAGCGCCTGGGCCGGGGCGGACACGCTCAAATAGGCATCTTCCACGAACTCGAGGGCGGCCCGGATGGGCTCGAACTGCTCCTCGGGAGCGTAAAAGGCCATCCAACCGAGCTTGAGCTGCGGGGAGCCCACCGCCTTGCTTAAGCCGTTCAGCCAGAAAATGGGGCATTTAGGTCCTTCAGAGCGCGCTTCGGCAAGGAAAGTCCAACTGCGGCGTACATCGTCCGAAAAACCATAGTCGCCGAAAACCTCGTCCACCACGAGAATCAGGTTATGCTGTTCACAGAAAGAAACGACCTCGTTCCATTCGGAGCGCGACACGCAATGCCCCGTTGGATTGTGCGGAGAAACGAGCAAAAGAATTTTCGCCCGCTCCGGCGCCGAAAGCAGGCTGTCGGAATCGAGAACGAACCTAAATGCAGCACCCTCTCGTCTCTCGTCTGTAGCGAGCTTGCGAGCGTTCTCTCGTCTAAGTTTTAAGAAATACGGAGCGCATTCCAGATGCTCCAGCTGCGCGAGCGTATCGAGCAGCGGGTAGCCCGGCATCGGCGTCAAGATGACATCACCCGGGTCACAGAACGCTTTGAACAAGATAGAATAGGCCTCGCTCGTACTCGCCGTGAGGATAATCTGTCCGGCGTCGAAGTTCCCGCCGCGTGCGCGGTAGTATTCCACCACAGCCTCGCGAGCTGACATCCAGCCAGCGGCATCGGGATTCCAGCAGCCGAAATCCTTGCGCGCCACCTCTACCGCTGCATCCATGTCAATCGGGAGTCCCGCACGAACTGGGCTGCTCACCGTCATGTCGATAAACGGGGCCGCGTTGGCACCGGAACATTCCGCAAGCACTTCGGCCTTCGTACGCTCCAGTTCGGCAAAGAACGGAGACGGGGAAAGATCTTTAGGCAGGCGGGAAGAGAGCATAACAGCTAGTCTTGGATACAGCGGACCGAGTGTCCGAAATACTTGGTATACAGACCTAAATGCGCGAGATCACTAGAATAGGAGATATTCATCCTATATGCAGTCTTTTCATCAAGCGCAGAAGAGCTCCAGAAGTAAGCTTCACCCCCCAAATATAAGTAACCCACAGTATCGTCGTCGGGGTCATCGGCATACCGACCTCCCGCAGGTATCGCTGAAAAACCGTACTCATCCGCACCATTGCGGAATATCCAGCCCAGTCTAGCCCTCAGGTATTTCCCGGCATTCGTATTTCCGCCGAACTTGTTTAGCAACGTTGTCCATTCCGCAGAACTCGGCAAATGCCAGCCTTCGGGGCAAACCTCCAGCGACGCATCCCAATCATAATAGCGGCCCAGGAGCGCACAATTTTCAGGTTTGTCTTTATAGCACCAACTATTACCTGCAAGAATCGGAGTGCGCACGCTATCGGCATAATTCAAGTTCTGCGCCATCCAAACCTGATGACCAATCTTGGTAGTCTTATAGACCTGCCCGTCACGGGGGTCCACAAGGGAATCGTATTGTAACGCAGGATTAAGGTAATCGTCCCTAGAAAGCGTTTCGAGCGAATCTTCTTTGCTTTCCAGGTCAAAGGCCCTCTGGCTAGAATAATTCGGCATTGACGAACTGCTATTAGGCAAAATCTTGATATCGGAATTCTTAAGGCAGCGCACGGCATTGGAAAATTCCTTTTTGCCTGGATCCACAGTCACAGTGCTATTGCTATAGTAGAACCGGACTTGATATACGGAGGCCTCGTCTGCTTCTGAAGAGGTCCAAGCATACATAGAGTTCTCTATCCATACATACGACATACTCTGCTTCACGCCAGAGGGAATTGCCGAGAAACCATACTCATCTTGCCCATTATACGAATCAAGTCCGCTATGAAGATTCCAGCCGGTCTGAGCCTTAAGGACTCCACCGGCAAAAAGCAAATTGTCGCTGGAGCCAATTCCATGCATACCGACATTGTCGAACAAGCGCATCCATTCTTCCCGCGAGGGCAAATGCCAACCGTCCGGGCATACCCCCTGCACGCTGGGCGGCAGAGAGCAGAAGATATTGTATCCGCAATCCTTCCTGCCGGTGACCGTTTTCCACGAATACAGCCGGCCAAACGAGTCGCAATAGGTACTGTCGCTATTGTAGCAGAAACTACCAGTGGTATCGTAGTTCAGGTTCTGCGCCATCCATGTCTGGAAATCAATCTGTATTGTCTTGTAGACCTGGCCATCCCTTTCGTCGAGGAACTCGCCATACTCACCCGCCGCAAGCATGCTTTGGTTCAGGAACTCCGTCGTGACGCACTTATACGTTGAGCAGTCATATGTTCCCGAAGGCATAATCTCCGCCTCGCCATTGCCCGTCGAAGGCTTGTACGAGTTCGAAGAAACAGAACGGGAAGAAGCGGAAGACGACGAAACAGATTTCAAAGAGGAACTAGAAGATGCCGCAGAAGACTTTCCCGACGATGCAGAAGATTTTCCCGAAGAAGATCGCGCCGACGAGTTTGAGACTTCCGACGAGTCCTTCGTATCGTCCGGACCGTCTTGGTTGCTGCTGGAACTGACCGAGTCCTGTCCGCTGGAAGGAAGATCCTTGACTACAACCGGGTTGTTCGAATCATCGTCACCACAGGCAACGAGGAAAGCGAAGCACAGAGAAGCAATCAGCAGAAAATATCTCATTGGCATAAACCCTCTCAATTTTCGACATACCGAGTTACTTTCTTCGCTTGAGCAAGCCCGCGATGGTAACAGAAATCAGGATTCCGGCAGGGAGCACGACGGCGATAGTCAGGAGCAGCAACTTCTGGAAATCGCTCAGTTCCTTGAGCGACTTCTTGAAGTTTTTCAACTTTGCCTTGATGCCGGTTTTGGTGGAGGAGTCTTCCGCCTCGTCCCCTTCCCCGGCCAGGTCCTCGGAACCGGCGAACGCCTCCATGCGCGGGAACATCGCCATCAGCTTGGATGCCGAATCCTTGACAGGCGCGACAAAGCCATCCAGCTTACCGCGGTACTTGTCGTAGTGGCGCTTGAAAGGGCGTGTCAACGGTTCGAGCATATGTTCTTACTCCCTTCGGCAAGCTCAGGGAGCTTATGCCTTCTTGTACAAGAGGTTCACGCCGCCGAAGAGGGCGCGCATGTTCGCCTTGAGCGTATCGCTAGAGACGCCTCGGCCTTCGACTTCGGTTCCGTTCGCTTTCAGCACAATACGGCTGAGGCCACGGCCCGCCCACAGCTTGTCCTTCTCGGGCACAACGAGCTGGCGGTACTTCACGAGCTCGACCGGCATGCCGATTTCGCGCATGAGCATCAGGGCGGCCTCGATGGGGCCTTCTGCCGTCACGGACTTCACCAGCGCCTCGCCGTCCTTCTTGAAATGGAAGATGAAGCGGTTCTCGTCGGGGATGACCTCGATGTTGTTGAACACCAGGCGACCGTTCACGTTCACGCGTTGCTCGCGGAACACGTCCAGCACGCGCTCGGCACTCAGTTCGCCTTCCTTCTCGCTGCAGGCCTTCAATACCGGCTGCAGTTCGGCGGCTTCGGCCAAAGTCATCTTGTAGCCGAACTTCGTGATGATCTCGTACACGGCGGTACGGCCGCTCTGGCTCGTGAAGCTCAGGGCGTCGTTCTGGTGGCGACCGATGATGGAGTAGTCGATCGGGCGGTAGGCACCCTTCTTCATGTCCTTCGTCTTGGAAGCACCATCCTGGTGGATGCCGCTACGGTGGACAATCGCCTCGGCACCGATCAGCGGGGCACGGGTATAGATGTTGATACCCGACCACTGCGAAATCAGGATAGCCGTTTCGTAAATGCGTTCCATGTGCAGGCCGGTCTCTACACCGGAGTTATGCAACGCAACCGCGACTTCGTAGAAGTTCGTATTGCCGCAACGTTCGCCCAGGCCGTTCAAGGCAACTTCCAGCTGGGTAGCACCCACGAAGAAGCTCTCGACGGTAGCGGCCGTCGCCATGCCCAGGTCGTTATGGCAATGCACAGAAATCGTAATGTCCTTCGGCAAGGCTTCGTACACCTGCTTAATCTGGTTCACGTACAGCAGCGGACGGTAGCGTTCCACCGTGTTCGGCAGGTTGATGGTCGTCGCACCGGCTTCGACCACGGCCTTCAGCACGTCAATGACAAAATCCATGTTCTCGAGGCAGTCGCCAAAATGCTCGGCGCTGAATTCCACGTCGCCCTTGTCGCCCACGAGAGACTTCGCGAGCGTCACGCACTTGACCGCCTTTTCCTTGACCTGTTCGGGGGTCAGGTGCAGCACGTGCTCCATGGAGAGCGGGCTTGTGGCGAGGAAGGTGTGGATACGCGGATGCGGGGCGAACTGCACGGCTTCCCAGCAGCGCTGGATATCGCTTTCCACGCAGCGGGCCAGGCCCGAAACCACGACGCGCTTTGCGACCTCGTCGCCTTCTTCGGCCATCTTCGCGGTGAGCTGCGCCAGTTCCTTGCAAGACTCAAAATCCATCTCGGACGAGGCGGGGAAACCGACCTCGGCACCCTGCACGCCGAGCTTGAGCAGCTGCAGGTAAACATCTTTTTTCTGCGCATTGTTCCAGGGTTTCGGGAGCGCCTGGTTGCCGTCGCGCAGCGTGACGTCGTAGAAGAAGGGTTGTCTTGCTTTCGTATTCTCGTTCATTTTTTATCTCCTTGCCCACCCAATAAGGCGGCAAGCTCTTTTTTGACCTAAAAATAGAAATTTGACCATAAAAAGAAGCCCGCATCCTCATTGGAGCGGGCCTTTATAGTTAAATTCGTCGGTTAAATCCGTTAAAATCCGTCTTGAACCTAGAAATCAAAACCAGCACACGCTCCACATTCGCGTAGAGTGCTTAGCAAGTTTAGAAGTCGTAGGTCCAAAATCATTTTCATGCCCATAATCTAGCAAAACCGGAGTCCATTGGCAAGGCAAGCCCCCATAAACAGAAATCCACTGCCGGGGTGACAGTGGACTTTTGCAGCGCTCGACCCGAGGTCCCTACGCTGTCATTAATAAATGTAATTGAATTTCTCGCAAAAAAACGCTTAGTCATTGTAATATTTGATTTTACAAAAATCTGGGGATACGTTTTAAAAATGTTTACACAAAAAAATTTCAAGCACTCCCTCCCCTTATTTTATACCTTTGAATCGTGATTCTCCTCGTCGCCGAAAAACCCTCCGTCGCCAACCAGCACTACCGCCCGATGCTCGAGCGGCTCGAAGGCGAGAAGTTTACCCAGGGCGACGGCTGCCTCATCGGCAAGAACCACTGCATCACCTGGTGCGTGGGCCACCTGATAACGCTCGCCCCGCTGGACGCCTACCCCGGATTCGAGGGGGGCTGGAGGCTCTCGAACCTGCCGCTTTTGCCCGAAAAGTTCCGCCTCATGGAAATCGAGAGCACCAAGAAGCAGCTGAACGTGGTGCGTCAGATGATGGAAAAGGCCGACGTGCTCGTAAACGGCGCGGATGCCGGCCGCGAAGGAAACCTGATTTTTGACCTAGTGCTCGACTACACGCCCGCCTTCAAGCAGAAGCAGATCAAGCGCCTGTGGGTGAACAGCTACGTGGCGAAGGACCTGGACAAGGCGTGGAAAAACCTCGAAGACGCCACCCAGCGCGTAAACCTGAGCTATGCCGCCCGACTCCGCCAGCGGGCCGACTGGATGGTGGGCCTCAACGCGACGCGCGCCTACACGCTCACCGCCGGCCGCGGGAAGATGATTTCGGTGGGACGCGTGCAGACCCCGACACTCAACCTGGTGGTAGAACGCGACACCATCGTGGAGCAGTTCAAGGAACTGTTCTACTACAGCGTCGTCGGGACGTGGAAAGGGTTCCAAGCGCAGTATGTCAGACGAGAGACGAGAGACGATGCTAGACGAGAGACGAGAGACGAGAGACGAGAGAGTAGTGTCATCCTGAGCGGAGCGCCAGCGGAGTCGAAGGAGCCAGACAAGAAGTCCGAAGGCCTGAAAGTCGCCGTCTTCGAGAAAGAGGCGGAGGCGAATGCCGTCGTGGAGCGCTGCAAGCCGCCCGCATCGGCGACCATTGCAAAAATAGACACGCAGCAGAAGAAGCAGTTCCCGCAAAAGCCTTTCGACTTGACTGAACTGCAGAAAGAAGGCAACAAGCGTTTCAAGTTCAGCGCCCAGCAGGTATTGGACTGCGCACAGAACCTCTACGAAAAGAAACTCCTCACCTACCCGCGTACCGACTCCCAGTACCTGCCCGACACCATGAAGCAGGAGGCCTACGCGCTCGCCATGCGCCTTGCGACGCCCGAGCAGAAGGGCGTGATGCGCAGTGAAAACGAGAACTTCGTCTTCATCAACTCGAGCAAGGTGACCGACCACTTCGCCATCATCCCCACAGGAGAAACCCCGAACGGGCTCCCTGAAATGGAGCAGAAGATTTACGATTTGGCGAAGGAACGCTTTGTGCAGGCATGGCTGAAGCCGTACGTATGGAGCGAAATGGAGGTGGTATTACAGACGAGAGACGAGATATACGATACTAGGTGCTTTAGCACCTTAGTAGAGTTATCCCCTATGAGGAGACGAGAGACGAGAGAGGGCTCGGGTCAGGATTCTGAAGCAGCTGATTTGTTCCGGTTGAAGTTGAAGCGCAATGAGGATTTGGGTTTCCGTGCGATTGTGAAGGAAGAAGCAAAAGCCAAGAAAGGGAAAAAGACGAGAGACGAGAGACGAGAGACGAGAGAAAACACAACGGCAGAAGAATCAAAAGGCGACGGCGACGATATCACGAACCTGGTCGATACCTTCCCGGAATGGAACGTCGGCGATACCGCCCCGTTCGACAGTGTGGAACTGCAAAAGAAAAAGAAGAGCAAGCCCAAGTACTACACCGAGGCAACGCTCCTTGCCGCAATGAAGACGGCCGGCAAGCAGATCGAGAACGAAGAACTCGCCGAAGCCATGAAGGACCGCGGGCTCGGAACGCCAGCCACTCAGGCAGGCATCATCGAGACGCTCAAGAAGCGCGGGTTTATCGAAGCGCAGAAGAATTACCTGGTCAGTACTGCCCGCGGGCGCGAAGTCATCACCCTGATGGACGAGAAGGTCAAATCTCCCGAGATGACCGGCGAATGGGAATACAAACTCTCGCAGGTCGAAAAGGGCCAACTCACACCCGTAGAGTTCCGCGACGGCATCGTCAATTACGTGAAGGAACTCTTCGAGCACCTGCACCAGAAATACGGGAGCCAGTTCGAGCGCGAGACCGTGACCGACGCCATCAACTGTCCCAAGTGCAGCCAGCCGATGGAAATCGCCCCGTGGGGTTACGTATGCAAGAACGCCGATTGCGGTTTCAAGATGGGTCACACCATCGCAGGCCGCATGCTAAGCCACGCCGAAATGAAAGAACTGCTCGCTAATGGCAACATCGGCCCGATTTCCGGATTCAAGAGCAAAAAGGGTTCCGAATTCTCGGCCAAGCTCACGCTCGACAAGGATTACAACATCAATTTCGCCTTCGAGAGCGACGGCAAGTTCCACGGGCAAAAGACGGAATACAAGTGCCCGCTGTGCGGCGAGACGCTGGAAGAAAATAAAAACGCCATCTTTTGTACAGGAGATCCCCGCCCGGAGGCGGGGATGACAAAGGCGTGTAACTTTACCCTCTTTAAAAACATCGCAGGGCATGTGCTGACGGCGGCCGAAATCAACGAGTTGTTCACGAACGGCCGCACCCCGCTCATCCAGGATTTCAAGAGCAAGAAGGGCACGGAATTCGCCGCCTGCCTCAAGTGGGGCGAGGGCGAAGACAAGGGCCGCGCGGTCTTCGAGTTCCTGCACCGCAACCTTCCCTGCCCCGTTTGCGGCGACCAGTTGCGCTTCCGCAGCGGCAAGGTAAACCAGGACGGCACCGAAACGACCCATGCGGCCTACATCTGCATGAACCCGCAATGCGGCTACGGAATCCCGCAAGTATTCTATCAGCGCAAGTTCTCCGACGAGGAAGTCGAAAATCTGCTCAAGAATAAATTCACGCCAGTGCTGGAGCCGTTCAAGAAGAACGAAACCACCTTCCGCGCGGCGCTTGAGCTCCACGAAGGCGGCAAGATAGCCTTCAACAAACTGACCGTCGAAGTCATAAAGCAATAAATCGTTTTTCCTTTTTATTATATTAGTTATAGAGGGTACGGGAAAGAAGGAACTATGAAAAGAAAGTCCCTATTGCTTTTCTGCATTTTTTCATGGCTGTCCAGCAGCCTCGTCTGTTGCAGTAACAGCGAGAGCCCCGAGACTTCGTCCCCAGTTATTGACGAAACAGCCGAAGTACCCGCAGATTCCATCCCCGAAGCAACCGATTCCC
>JAGCGO010000036.1 GCA_017649565.1 Fibrobacter sp.
AAGATGGTCGGCCTATCGTTGCCGAAGCTCCTGTTGTATCTGGCGGTGGATCGCAACTGACTAGAGATCAAGTGAAAAAAATATCTCCTGCTGGGGTACTTGGTTTACCCGGAGCCGCAATTCAGTTTGCGGACGGGTCCTTCTTGGCTGACGCAGAAGGACGGCTTATTCTTGCTGTGGCGGACGAAAATATTCAAAATAGTTAGGTGAAAAATGGCTGAAAATATTACTACAGTTCTGGACAAACCATCGGCATCATCTATATCTCTAGATGATATTATTTACCTTATCCAGGGAATAGGCTCGAACCGTGACAAAAAAGCAACTCTTAGGCAAATTAGAGATTTTTTGTCTGAATGCATTATTGCGGTAAACGAAAACGATCATGCGCCTGGTTATCTTGCTTCTAAGTTTGCGAAATGGCAGTCCGGTTCCGGATATACGGATGGGGATGTCCAGTTTGAGGTCGCTGATTCGCGAGCTGGAGCCGATACGGTGCTCAAGGCGCACATTGTTAATAGTGCCGTTAAGTCGTCGATGATTGCAGATGGTGCCGTTACGTCGTCTAAGATGGACGATGAAATTGAGATTGCTGATGTCACGAAAAAAATAAAATTTACGCCGAATGGTTTTTATGTGTATTCCGGGTCAACGATGATGACTCTGAATACGGATAAACTCGAGCTTGATGTCCTTCAAGGCAATAGCCATAGTCTAATCGGAATTTACTTTAACGTCATTGCCGGACGCTTAGAGGCGACTGATTTTGCGGTTGAACAGCTTAGCGAAAAAACTGAAGGCGAAGGTATAAACGTTAGTGGAGCGCTGAATTGCGACGACGTCAACGTCGAGCCTGGAAGTACGCTGACTGCTGGAGCCGGAGGCGATGCAACGATAATCAACGGTGGTAACGTCGGTGCAACAGGCGTTATAACCGCTAACAAAGTGCACGCGGCTACGTACAGGGCTAATGAGATAATTAGCGCTTCAAGCGCGTATTCGCTAGCCCAGCAAGAAGGCGATTCGCACAATCCGTTATATGGCGATATTGTTTTCATTCGTAACACCGGGACCGCCGACATCGGAATTACGATTGTTGATGAAGTCATGCATGGTACAGGTACTAAAAAATCGGTCCAATTGAGCCCGGGCTGCTGTGTCGGATTCATCTGTGTTGCCGCCGCCGCTGCGTCGACTAAGTCTGCATGGGCGCCGATGTCGAACATGACAGTAACGACAGAAAATGTGGCCCAGTAAGCGTTAAAAGGATATAATATGGCAAACGAATCTAAATTGTCGGATTTCGGTTTAGAGACACTCGCAGACATGAAGGCTGCGGGGGCGAATGTGCCCGTCTTTGTCCCCGGGTTGACCAATAAGAGGATTCCTGCTTCAGAAATCGCCGGAATGGCAGACCTGGAAGCGTCTATTGGAGTCATCAAGGACGGCGGAAATCTCGAGGACGGCGCTACCATCAGCGTCCCAAACAACGCCATCAGCCATCTGACTACAAGCATTTACGCGCACGACATTACGCTGAACGTGGACGCACAGGACGAAAACGAAGTATTGAATTTCGCTGTAGAAATCCAAGCTGGCTCAGACGCTACCATCACCATTACGAAAACATACACCACAAGTGGCACCGATGAAAATAATACGTATTGGGAGGAAGAAATCGTACAGACAATGTGCTATTCCGCAGACGCGGGAAACCAAATTGAAGCTGGCAAGTTCTACCAAATCACCTGCGTGGGTTCCTGCTGGACCCTCGCCGAGTTCGTGCGGCCCGTCGTTTCCGAGCCGGATCCGGGGGGCGAAGCATGATATTCACGCACCACGGGATCAACAGTGCTCGAAAAAACAAGTATGAGCAGGAGTATGACGAGACGGATATACCGCCGTCTACTTCTATCGGCATGGTTCCGCTCGACAGGATCGGCTGGAACGTGGTCCAAACAATGACATGCGGCAATGACATTCCTTTCAATCGTGAAAGGATCGGCTGGAACGTGGCACAGGCAATGACATGTAGCAGCCAGGACATACCTTTCGACCGTGACAGGATCGGCTGGAACGTGGCACAGGCAATGACATGTAGCAGCCAGGACATACCTTTCGACCGTGACAGGATCGGCTGGAACGTAACAATTGCAATGACGGAGACTTTAGTATGAGTATTGACAACAAATCGACTTTCAGCGGATACCTTGTTGGCATCGGCAAGATACGCAAGGACGGAAGCATGGACTACCGCGAGCTCGAACGGCCCGTGAAGAACATGATAGTCAAGCAGGGCCTCAACAACTTCCTCCGATACAACGGCAGCGATACGGCGTTGGCGTCCTTTTCGGGTTATAATAATGAAAATTATTACAAATTAGCGGCCTACTGCTTTTGGGGCTTCCAATGGTGCGCTTACGGAGACAGCAACTCGGCGAGTGTTTTTGCGACGACTACGGAGCTCGGGCACAGGCTAGTGGACCAGTACACGACCATGATAGTGAATTGGCCGTACTGCGGATCGACTATTTTCGAGACCAGCAAGACGAGACACAGGGTGACACACACGTCAGATGTCGCCGTAACGGCAGCGAGCGTGAAGGAGCTTGGATATTACCTTAAGCTGAACGACAATTCCTACCAGTTGTTTTCGCGAGTTGTTTTGCCTGCTCCGTTCGAGCTGGATGCGGGGGAGCAGCTGGTGACTACGTACGAGCTTGTTGTAGAGTACGGAGACGTGGCGGAACCATCCGCGGCATTCCAGACGGGGTTGCTGGACGCCAATGGCTTCTCGTTAGAAGCCAAGCGTAAGATGTCGTTTAGTTTTTTGGACAACAATAGTGCTAATTCTTCGCCATATATAGTTGCCAGCACTGGTTTACCAAGATGTATCATAACCACCAGCAGCTGCGGTATTTTTATACCTCCGATTTATACTGGCAACGATATTTATAGAAAAATACGTTATTGGACTAATAATCACAATTTTCCAAGCGGTGTTTTTGCAACTGAAAATAACTCCGGTTCTACCATGGGTCCTTATTCTGGCTCCTCATCCCCATCATCGATTACGAAACCGTATGTCTACGATTCGTTCAGGCGAGAAGTTGAACTTACATTACCGCAGTATTGGCCGAACTTAAATTCACCAGACGAAAGCCTTGACATGTATTATATACAAAATCAAGGTGTATCTATCCAGTTCGGGCATACCGTTGACGGCGTGTGGACGCCTACTCCGTGGAAAAAGACGGGAAACAAAATCACCACTATGACGTTTTGTCACACCGTTGCCACCGCAGAAAGCCTAGAATGGCAAGCCAATCAGTAGTAATTTTCGAAAAGGTGTATTTATGGCAAATATTTCTGAATCATCCAAATGGCGTAAGTTCCTGCAACCCGTGGTCGCGGGGCTTGCACTTTTTTTGGCGGCTGCATCGACAGCCATGAACAAGACTGACAGCGACAACGCGGAAGCCCGTTTTACGGCGTTGGAAATCAAGACGGAAGCTCTCGAAGAAGAACGAAAGGCCGATAAAGCGGATTTGTCTATGATCCGTGAAGCTGTCTACGTGATACGCACCGATGTTGCGTTTATGCGCGGCAAGATGGAGGCGGGAGGAAAGTGATATGTGGGAGATGCTTGTCATTTTGGGTGTTGGCTTTTTTATCACGGAGTTTGTTGACGATGAAGAACAGGTTACATAAATCTTCGCTCAAGGTTACAGGGTTCACCATCCACGAAGGGATCCCGATTTTAGCCGGATTGAAGGAAAATCGGGAAAGGCGATACCAGCTTGCTAGTCGAGTCCGTCTCTCCATCTACACGAACCAGGGAACGCTTCACGTCGCAACGGCTGCGGGGTTCGTTTTTGACGGACGCAGCGGCCCGAAAATAATTGATTGGTACACCCCGAACTTGGGCTCGTTGGAAGAACGCCTCTGCTGGCTGGTGCACGATGCCAACGGCTACGGGCAGGACCTGTCCTTTGGCGACACGAATGTACTATTGTATGCGATGCTGCGAGACCTAGCTGGCTACCGCAAGAGCAAGGCTACCATTATCCAACTCGCCGTATCTCTTACTGACGGGTGGTACGGAGAGCCGGATGAATCCGACTGGTGCTATCCTAATATCAATCTCGTGTCTACGATGTGGGTGCCATGCTTACGCTAATAAGGGAAGTTCGCACGGAAACGACTATCCTGGGCCATCTTTACATAAACGGGGCATTCGTATGCTACACGCTCGAAGCCGCCATCAAGGCCATACCTGCGGGTCTTTACAAGGTCGAAAATTCCAAGTCTCCGAAGTTCGGGCGCGAGCTTCCGCTAATCTACAACGATAGTGTGCCGGCGAAGCGCGGGATCCGCATCCACAAAGGAAACACCTGGGAGGACTCGCAAGGCTGTGTGCTCGTTGGCATGAGCCACAATTCCGATGCGGGTAAGCCTGGCGTCGATTCTGCCGTATTCGAGAGCGCACCCGCCGAGACGATGGTAGCGATGCTGTGCCGCAACGAGTGTCAGCTTGTAATTGTCGAACAATAGATAACCGCGGCAAGTTTTGCCGTGGTAGGCTGAAATAAAAACAATTGCGTTTATACGTCTTTCTTTTTCCTACCGAATTTATAAGAATTTAATCAAAGAGCCTTTAAGCGTAACTCTCCTTTTAGTTTTGGAATGTTCGCCCGGAAACTCCGTGCGGGCATTCACATAGGTCACAAGAAAGGAGATGAGTCTTATGGCCACCTACAATAACGACGACTACGCCAGCAAGGGCGTAGGCACTGCCGGGCTTACGCTCGGCGTTATCGGCACGGCGCTTGCGTCGGGCATCCTTAACGGAAACGGCCTCGGCGGCCTTTTCGGAAACAACCCCAACCAGAATCCCACTTCCAGCCCGATTTATCAGCTGTCCGCAAAGGACACTGAAATCGCACAGCTCAAGGCTGAAAAGCACGCTGACGACAAGTTCTTTGCGCTTTCCGAGCGAATGGCGAACGTGGAAGCTCGAGTCCTCACTATAGAGAAGACCGAGCCCCTGCGCGACCAGATCATCGGCGAACGAGTCGCAAACCTTCAGCGCGTCTTGGACGGCATCGCTCGTCCGTTCGTCCCGAACTACGCTGTTGCTCCGGGCTGGGGGCCTGCATTCGTGTCCCCGTTTCCGCCCGTTGCCCCCATCGTCAACTCCGGCACCGGCTCAACGCCTGCCACCACCTCCAACGGCACTACGACGGCGCAAGCCGCGTAAAGCGAGGTAGCCCATGCATATTTCGCTTGACAAGGCCGTGGACGGCTTTATTTCCTATATGGCCGACCAGGTGTCCGCCATTCCCAAACTCGGCGACAGGTTCCTTGGTTTCGGCGCGCTCGGAGCCCTCAAAAGCACCCCAGCGACGCTTGTGAACAAGGTCAAACCATGGATGGAAATGGCCGGTATCGTGACCGACGGGATGGTAAACGTCGATGTCCTCAAGGCGGCTCTCGCCGAGGCTTTTGGAAACGTACCGAAGGTTCAGTATTTCGGATTCACGTTCACCATTGACGACGCCGCGGCACTTCTTGAGAAGATGCAAGGACTGGAGGTTGCCAAATGATCGACGAACGGATGAAGGAAGCCCTCAAGCGCACCAAGCGCGTACTTGTCCGCCACCTGGAAGACCTCTGTGACGAGGTGGCCCAGGACGGCTGCCGCATCAAGGATCACATGACCCTTGACGGCTTCAAGGACGCAGTAAAAACGCTGCGCTGCATTGGCGAGATTATGGCCAAGGATAAATCCGGTGAAAATGGCGGCGATTCGGAAGAAGACGCCGACGTCGAAACCGCAAGTCCTGCCAAATCCCGCCTGTAGGGTAGATAAAACAAAAGCGGCGTCCGGTCTTTCGCTTGAGATGAGGAAGGCTTGGACCGGGCGCCGTAATGTTATCATTAATTTAGAACATTGCTTTTGTAAAAGCAAGTGTCTTTGTCGTTGCTTTTTTATTATAAAAATTTGAATTTGCAAAAATTTGATTCATTCGAAATATGTTTGATTCTGAATGAATACATTTACGGAAATGCTCCACTATTCTTACGTGTTCAGGGGCGAGGTTGCCTCGAAGAAGAACGGAAAGCAGCTGGTCCATGTGAAAGGCCGGTCCGTCCTTCTACCGTCGAAGCAGTACCGCGCGTGGGAGAAATCGGCGAGGGCCGCCATTTTGCTTTACGGGCGCCCTGCGGCGCCTTTTGCTGCAGCCCGCCTTGTCATCCGCATTTACCACGGCGACGCCGTCAGGCGCGACACGAACAACGCCACGCAGGGAATCCAGGACGTACTCGTCGACATGGGGGTAATTGCCGACGATAACTGGATGGTTATCGGTTCCCCGGAAGTATCGCACTTTATCGATGTCGATGACCCGCGAATGGAAGTGGATGTGTACGAGCAGGAGCCCGTGGACTATGCCGCGATTTTCAAGCAGGCGAAAAAGGATTTTAAATCTTCTCTACGGCTTCAGCAAGGTCGGAGCGCAGGACGTGCGCGTAGTGATCGAAAAGGGTGTCAATCGAGCTGTGGCGCATCAGCTCCTGCACCGTCTTCGGGTTGACGGATTTTCTCAATAGTTCGCTGGCGAAGCTGTGGCGCAGCTTGTGGTGGCTGACCTCGCCCGATATCTGCGCGATGCCCACCGCAATCTTCAGGCAGTTGATGGCCTTGTCGCTGCGCAGCGGCACGTCGGCTTCCGGTATCAGAAGGTCCTGCCCGTTGAGGTAGGGCATTATCAGTTCGGCGAGCTTCGCGGAAACCGGCAATTCGGCGGATTTGCCGCCCTTGCCGTTGACGACCCGGATAAGCCCGCCGCGGGCGTCACACGCCTTCAGGTTGCGAGCCTCGGAGAAACGGAGCCCGGCGTAAGCCATCAGCCCCCAAAAAGCCCTGTAGGCCGGCGTAGGCGCCAGGGCGAGTATCCTTTCGACTTCCTCGCTGGTCCAGAATTCCACGCGGCCCTTTTTCAGTTTCGGGGTCTTTACCGACTTGAACGGGTCTGAACGCTTCAGGTCGAAAGTTTCTATGTTCCATTCGAGACACTTCTTCACCAGCTTGACGACTTCCGTGACGGTCTTCGGTGACAACTTTTCGGACAGGTCCTGCACAAAAAGATAAGCCGCCTGCGCGTTGAAGTCGGAGTTCGTCCTGATAGACGATGATTCGCACCATTCCTTCCACTTCTTGATCCTGGACCGATACGCCATATAAGTTCTGCTGTCATTTCCTATAACGACGTCCATCTGTCGTAGCCAGTCTCGCACCATTGATTCGATATCCTTGTCCGCTGTCCCCGGAAGTGACGGAATCGCGGCCTTCATACGGATGGACTGGAGTATCTGCTGAGCCTCTCCTTTCTTGGTGGTGTGCAGACTTTCGAATTTCTGCTTGCCGCCGGAGCATGTCCGCAGATACCAGGTCATTATGCCTTTTGCCTTGTGGCGTTGCTGTATGGAGTATGTCGTTGCCATCTGTCGCTTTTCCCGTAAAAAGTGTTGACCTGCCGTGGCGGTCTGTGGTGGCCAAGTGGTATCTAGGCATTTTTTGCACGAAAATTTTATAAAAATCTCGTTTTGCAAATTTGGCAAAGAAAAAACTAAAAAAATCGGGCGCAAAGTCAAGCGGGAGAAAGGAAAATCCCCGCAACCCTAGTGGTTACGGGGATTTCGTGGGACCTCCGGGACTTGAACCCGGAACCCGCGGGTTATGAGTCCGCTGCTCTAACCAAGCCCTTTATTTAAGCGGTCTCCGCGGGCTTGTGTTGACTTTATGGTGATTTTATAAAAACAGATGGCATTTCATGTGTTCTTTTTCTCATGGTATAGAAAAAAATCAGTTTTCCCCCTCGCAATACGCCCAGAAATCGGCCATCGCCTTTTCCACGTCGCCCGCAGGCGGTTCTATCTTTTCAGGGGTGTCGAGAATGCCGTCGATCCGTTCCTGCTCCCTTCTGTGCTGTTCCCGCAGGCTTTCGGCACAACACCCGTTGGCATAAAGGGTGACCATGTATTCCCGGCCCCTGTACTCGTAGAACAAATGCGTGATGTAGGCGTTGCCATTGTCACGGCATTTGCAGACAAACCTGGCTTTCATGGCCTCATCTCCTTTGGGGTTGTACACCGTTCGTTTCGTGTACAATGTACAACGTACCCGTCGTAAAGCAAGTAAAATAAAGAGTCTTTTAACTTACATTGCAATTTATAGGAATTTTACAAAATCGCCTTGTTTCCCGGTCCGGAGCCTAGATTTCCAGGCAAAACCATAGGAGAAACAATGGAAATCATCGAAATTGCGGTCGACGACCTCAAACCCTACGAAAAGAACCCCAGGAAGAACGAGGCGTCGGTAAAGTTCGTCGCCAACTCAATTAAGGAATTCGGGTTCAAGGTCCCGGTAGTCGTGAGCCCGGACAACGTCATTATCTGCGGACACACGCGCTGGAAGGCCGCCAAGCAGCTCGGCATTGAAACGGTCCCCTGCATCGTGGCGAACGACCTAAACGACGCGAAAATCAAGGCGTACCGCCTGGCCGACAACAAGGTCGGGGAATATTCCGAATGGAACATGGGCCTCCTTGGCGAAGAATTGAAGGAGCTCGAGGGCATTTTCGACGTCGACATGGCCGATTTCGGGTTCCTTGACACGGACCTTCTCACAGAGGATGGGCCAACAGGCGATGACGAGGATTTTGACGTCGACAAGGAAACTGAGGAAATCGTCGACCCGATCACGAAACCGGGCGACATCTGGATTCTTGGCAGGCATCGCCTTATGTGCGGCGATTCCACGGACGTTGTTGCCGTTGAAAAGATGATGGACGGCTCCAAGGCAAGAATGGTCTTTACTGACCCGCCTTGGAATGTCGCGTACGGATCGAATGTCGACAAGGGGAATGCTCAAAAATATAAAGTCCGTACAATCCTCAACGATTCGATGACTACCGAGCAGTTCCACGACTTTATGAACGGAATCTTTGCTTCGATGAAGATTGCGAGTGAACCAGGCTGCCCGACCTACGTCGTCATGAGCGCACAGGAATGGGGAAACCTCATGCTTTCGCTGAAGGACAACGGATATCACTGGAGTTCCACGATCATCTGGGCGAAAGATACGCTTGTGCTTTCCCGCAAGGATTACCACACTCAATACGAGCCCATTTGGTATGGATGGGAAGATTCCGCATCCAGGCTCAAGAACGTTGAAGACCGCAAGCAGAGCGACCTTTGGCAGATCCCGCGCCCGAAGAAGTCCGAAATTCACCCAACGATGAAGCCTGTCGAACTTGTGGAACGGGCAATCAATAACTCAAGTAACCCTGGCGACGTCGTTCTAGACCTTTTTGGCGGCTCCGGCACCACTATCATCGCCTGCGAACAGACCGGACGTTTCGGAAGGTCGATGGAACTGGACCCGAAATACTGCGATGCGATCACAAAGAGATTTGTCAACCTCAAGGGCGCCGACAGTGTGTTCCTCCTGAAACCCGACGGCGAAAAGGTCCCATACTCCGAAATTGCTAAATAAGAAAAATCCCGTCGGCGGGGTTTCTGTTTTTATAGTGTTCTCGGCTTTGACTTGAACCAATAAAGTAGTTTAGAGTCGCATGGTTCTAGGGGGTTGTTCCGGCAGACATCGTTCTTGATAGGGCATAGTTCACACCCAAGGATAAAGGATGAGTCTTCCGAACCAATGTCCTTGATAAAGTCCTCCGGCTTTAAGGAATCAAGCCATCGTTTGAAATTAGTCGCCATATTTTTCACTCCTTTCTTTTCGAAGCCTCGATTCTGTACCGAACTTTTACGCAGTCATGCCGGTTGCCGTTGCAAATCGGGTTCTTGCAGCGCAAAAGGTCGCATTGCGCAACGCCACCGATGACATCAAAATACGGGCAGTGCGGCGGCTCGTTGTTTACCCTTTTCTCCGGATCGTGTCGTGGTTTGCCTTTAGCCATTCCCATTCGTCCTTTTCGCATTTTACGCTATATTGAAACTTCTTTCATGAGATTGTGATAAATCTTCAATCTCTACGGCGTAATACACTGATACCCGGTAGTATCCTGTTTTGCACGTCATTTCGCTAGACGCGATATCGTTCACAATATTGTTTTCTATTTCTTCTGATAGTTTACGCGCCATCGGATTCGCGATTTGGTCTAAGACGTCCTCTTTTCTTGTAGAGCTCGTGACAGGCATTTCTGCTGAAATGACTTTTTGGGGCTTGATTATTCTTTCTTTGATTTCGTTATCCATTTTCAATCTCCAATTTCAGTCCCGTTATAAACTTCTCGAACTTGTCGTAGTCCCATTCGCCTGCGGAGTCGTAGCACATTTCGGGATCGTCCTTGAACGGGCATTACGAACAGGTTTCTTTTAAAGAAATCGCACCGTAGAAATTGCAAGACCTCCTGTTCGTATTTCTCCTTCGGGTCATAAATTCCAAGTTCGGTTCCATGTTCCTTTGCGAATGCAGCGGCATCGTGCACCTCGCCTTTTAAGAATAGTTTTACAGCGCTAGTGGTCTTAAAAACACCGTCCTTATATTCGCTCTTGTAGTCGTAGAATACGAATAAAACGGGGAACCCGTGCTCCTTCCCGAAAGCCTCCATTTCTTCCTCGAACTTGTAGTATATGCCGCCGCGCTTCGTCACTGTCCAGGATTCTACGCCTTCACTCTTCGGGATTTCGACGCGCGAAATTTCCTGTTTTTCAAATGCGTTCATTTATTCCTCCGCCTTGAAGTTGTAAATGGGCCTGATTGTCTTTACGATTTCCGCGGTGTCCTTGATGTTCGCCACGATTTCTTCCATCGGCTTGTACGCCATCGGTGATTCGTCGATGGTCCTGGAGCTTACGCATGTCGTGTAGATTCCGTCCATCGTCGCCTTGAAATCT
This sequence comes from Fibrobacter sp., assembly GCA_017649565.1. Classification (GTDB taxonomy): domain Bacteria; phylum Fibrobacterota; class Fibrobacteria; order Fibrobacterales; family Fibrobacteraceae; genus Fibrobacter. Next base: position 10,930 of record JAGCGO010000036.1, read on the forward strand.
TCCATCTTCAAGGTTTCCTTTGCCTTGGAACGGGACATAAGGCGACCAGCGCCGTGCGGACCGGAGTAGTTCCATTCAGGGTTTCCCTTGCCTTCGACAATTAGCGACCCGTCACGCATGTTCATCGGAATAATAGCCAGTTCTCCTTTCAAGAGGGAAATGGAACCCTTGCGGAGAATTTTCTGTTCAAGGTCGATGTAGTTGTGGACGGTGCAGAATTTGGAGAGGATATCGCGAGTATTTATCCCCATAGACTCGATGACGGTCTGCATCATCGCTTCGCGATTCTTCATGGCATATTCTTGCGCGATTTTCATGTCGTGAAGGTAGTCCTGCATATAGGGGCCTTCAAGGTACGCCAGTTCGTTTGGAATAGGCGTCCTTGCCTCGTGGAACTTACGGATTTCCGTTTCGATGTCCTTGACCCTGCCCTCGGCCTTGCATCGTAAAATGATGTCCTTTTCGATGTCGCGATTGCCGCGGTGGTAATCTATGGCCCTGTTCTGGTGGAACTTGCAGACTTCAATGCCGAGGTGACGTGAACCGGAATGGATCACGATGTAATAGTTTCCTTCGTCGTCCACATCTACTTCGCCGAAGTGGTTTCCTCCTCCAAGCGTACCAATAGAAAGGCGGAGCTTATCGGCGTTTACCGGAGCCACCAGGTCTTCAAGAGGAATAGTGTCCGAGAAGCGGTGTTTCTTTGTCCTGTGGTTCATTCCGGACGGAATTTCGTCATGCCAGATTCGGTCCATCTTTTGCAAGTCCATCTTGAAGGATTTGTCGACCTTGAGGACAAGCATTCCGCATCCGATGTCCACCCCGACAAGGTTTGGGACCACCTTGTCGACAAGTTTCATCGTCAGCCCGATCACGCAACCGACACCGGCATGAACGTCCGGCATGATGGCAAATTTTGAACCTTCAGCGAACTTCTGGTTCATGAGGTTTTGAATCTGCCTGAAGGCTTCCTGTTCGATGTTTTCTGTAAACACCAATGCCGAGTTGAATTTACCGTTTATTTCCATTTTATTCCTCATTTTATATAGAAAATTCTACTTGCCTGTCAGTTTCTTTATGAACTCCGCCCGTTCCTTTTCGTTAAGTACGAGCGGCTTTTCTGACGGAGGCGTAAACAGCTTAACGTACTCGCCGTTGCCGAGTTGACGGATCACGTGGCAGAACAGGTTGTAGTCCGTTTCGGGGTCCGGAACTTGAAAGCAAGTCCAGTCGTTCAGCTTTACCATGTACCCGGCTTTCTTGACAGGCGGGACCCCGTCTTGAATTCTGGGAGGCTGTTCAATCCGTCTCGGTTCCCGTCCCTTGCAGTCCGTCTTGGGGCATTTTGTGCAGGCCGAAGTATTGTGCCAGAAGTAGCACATCACGTTTTCCTTGACGTAGCCAGGGGCGTCGTTCAGCGCTTGCAGGAATCTATCGAAATTATCCATCATTCCTCCTACCACGTTACAGTCAATGTCAGCACCCCGGCCGCGACCCAATAAACCGCGTGGCGGACATCGCCCCTGATGGCATAGGGGATTGCCGAAATGAAGTCAACTGCAATTAGGATCGTCGGAAGTACGCGCGGATCAAGTTTCATGGTCTTTTGTCCTTTTCAATAATTCATCTACGATAACGGCGTCTACAGTGTCCCTTACCTCTTTTTGGAGGTCAATTGAACCGCCGACAAGAATCCCATTTAAAAAATGGTACATGATTATCGCGCCCTCTTGAGTAGGACGGTCTTCTACAAATCCTAAAACCGATTTAAAGGCTTCTTTTACCGTTATTTTCATTTTCCCTCCTGTTGTTTTAACAGCTTTTTAATTCGGTTATACAGCTTTTTTGCTTCAGCGCTCGAATTAGTCGAGAATGCTAAAAACCGGTCAGTAAAATAAATCCATACACTTAGTGCACGCTCGGCTGGCAATGAACCATCGCCGAGTGATACAAAGCATATATTGTTCGGGTTTATAAGGTAAATTTCGTCATCGACTTTTAATTCAACCATTATTTTACCTCCGGTTTGAATTTCTCGAGCACCGTCTGGTGTCTCACGCCGAGCATCTTACCCGCCTTCCTGGCGCTGCCAAGCTTCCATGCAAGCGACACCATTTCGGCGACCTGCGCCGGCGTGTACCGGACGCTAATCTTTGATTTTGCAGCCTTTTTCAATCTTCACTTCCTTGATTTTTAGCACGACTTCCCCGTTTTCGACAAGGCGCTGGATTACTCCGTCCATGGAAAGGCGCTTTCCGGTCTCGATTTCGATTTCCGCGCGGAGCCTGCGCAGGCGTTCCATCGTTTCCTGGAACACCTGGATTCCCACGCGCTTTTTCGGTTCTTTCTGGGTCATTCAACCTCCTTTATGTTTCAATGATAATCGGGTTGTTTTTGCCGCAATTCTGTAATATTCCAACTGTGTTGTTTAAGAAAAAATCTACAGCTTCATCCTTACTCATTCCGAATTTCTTTATTTCGCTTATGCACTTCTTTTTGGAATAAACAACATGACATCCCTGAACTCCTGAAAATGTTAAGCCTACGATGGCGTTGTCAAGTCCGTCTAGTGTGACAATTTTCAAGCGCCGTTCAAGGGCAATCTCGTCTAGTTCTTTTCTGTTCATTTTGCCTCCATTTAGTAGACCTTGTCAATCTTACCGTCTTTGATGAATATGCCGTGCTCGTCGGACTCCGCGCGACCATCACTGCACCAATAAACTTCAAGGTCTCCAGCGGTAATCAGTTCTTTAACGGCTTCAAGTTCCCGTGTGACGTCCTCCAATGAAAAATCAATGTCCCAATGATTGTTGCAAGGGTCGTATTCGTCTGTGGTGTCATACCCGTTTCGGATAGAATACCCGCAGTCTGGAGGATATTCCCTGTTTTCAGGATCGTTCTCTACATTGGCCTTGAGCTCGTTCCACGCTTTTTCAAGTTCTGCGTAAGAAAAAAGCTGATGACCGACAAGTTCTTCATTTTCCATCTTATGCCTCCTTAAATTTCATTTCGCTGAATTTTTCTAGGGTCATTATGCAGCCTCCTTTTTCGCGCGTTTCATTGTTTCGACCTTGATGAACTTCTGCATCCACGCCTGCATCGCCTCGGATGCCTTCTTTGTGGGCTTGCAGTTTGAATGGTTGCTCTCGTTGCCGTAGAACTGGCCCAGCTTGCCGCCGGGCAGGATTTCGGCGGTTGCGACGGGGCGTCCGCGGTATCTCACAAAAACCAGCACGCAGCGGCCTTCTATCACTTTGCCGATGTAGTCGGCCGTGACAAGGCACTGCTTGAGCGTGTCTGCCTGGAACACGATGTCGTCTAGCGATTCCGGGATGTAGACGTGCATGCCGCTCTTGCCGACCTGCAGTTCCTTGCCGAGCCAGCCGGACACGGCCTTGAGGTACTTTTCGCCCTTCGCTTTCAGTTCCTCGGCCTTTTTCAGGGCATTAATCGCGGCGACCTCAGCCATGACCTTGTCGTGGGCTTTCCTGAGTTTTTTCGGGAAACGCCAGTAGCTTTCGCGCATGTCGTGCCCAGCTTCCTTCGCCATCGTAGCGTAGTCGCGGTACAGGCTCATTTCGGAGTAGAACGCCCTGTTCATGGAATCGAGCCAGCGGAAAACGTCGTATTCAACGCGGGTTTCCCTGCACTGGCGAGCGCGATATTCGCGCCATTCGTCGTAGGTGCATCCAAAACGGATGCTGCACCGGACGCCTTCAAGGTGCGGGTTCCTGACACCAGGGTTCTTTCGGATCCATTCAAGGACCGGCTTGCGGTCCTTCGCCCTCCACAGCCTGCCGTCGAGCGCGAGATGCACGTACCCGTTGGCGAGCAGCATTTCCGTCTCGTGCGGGTACTTTTTCCAATACGGGAGCAGGTGGAAGTAATCGCGGGTCGTAAGGTCCGATTTCGCGAAAATCCACCTGAATTCGGGGTATTTTTTGCAGAAAACGGCCTTGTCGGCCTCGCTAGGCGACTGCCAGGAGAGGTTTTCGAGCCCAGTGTAGGACTTGACCCACGGTTCCAGCTTTTGCACCCAATCCCGGCAGTAGTACCTGTCGCGGAACTTCTCGCCTGGCCAACCGACGGTCCATCCGGCAATAGCCTGGCACTCGATGTTCCGGGAAAACTGGCGCCCGTCCTCGTAGATTTTCGCCACGTCGAGGTGGTGTGCCCTTCCCTTCAAAAGCCCGTGTGCCGTCACGATGCGGCTGAGCTCGCCGCGGTCGAGGACAAGGCGTTCCGTGCGGTCAAACTTATGCATTGCAAGGCTCCGGGTTGTCAAAAAGCGAAAGCTGGACCTGTTTTGGCTTCGCCGCTGTCGGTGATTCCTTGGCCCCAGCGGGCGTTTCCGGTTCGGAAGCGTCCGTTTCCCCGTCCTCGTCCGAATCGGCCACAGGCGCGGTCTTTGCGGGCTTTTCTTCGTTGCGCCAGAGTTCGTCGTTGAAGTAGTCGCGGCAAATCCTGTAGCAGGTTTCGTCGTCCACTTCGCCGATTTTCCCGTCCAGGATTTGGCGGGCGCACTCCGTAAGGTACGCAAGGCTGTCGCCCAGGCGGTCTTCGTGACCGGCGAACTTGTCGCAGGTCTTTTCAAGGACGGACCGGATTTTTGCCGCCATCGAGTTGGGCGAAGACTTCGCCATTTTCCTATATTCCTTGATCTGTTTCTGTTTCGGTTTCATTATGCGGTTTCCTTTCCGTTAGTTTTCGTCTTGATGTTCCAAGCCTTCCTTGCAGCAATCTTGAAGGGCTCGCTGAAATAGGCGAAGAAGCCGCCTTTAGTATCTTCGTAAACTGAAAACGCGGTTACAAAGCGTTTCTTGTTGAAAGGGTCCTGGACTCCGAACTTTGCCGCGTCAGTAAACTCGTCTTCGGTACAACGGGTGCGGTTCTGGTTCTTTTCGAGAGCCTGAAGGACTCGGAAAAGTATGGTTTTCTTTGGATTCATTTTATCATCTCCTTTTGTATCTTGTTGATAAAGTCCGCTATAATCTGCGGGGTATAGACCCACATGGCTTTTTTAGCGATGACGTGGGAGTTTTCAGGACCTGCCCCTCCATGATGGACCCGAATATCGCACCGCCCGGATTTAGATTCTTGGATGGTCCAATCGTACCCGTCAAGCGACCCGACGAAGCCAACCGTTCCCTTTCGCGTGGCCCTTTCGATGTCTGTTCCAGTAATCATGTTCACCATCCCCCTTTAAAATGAATGGCAGCATACCGTCACTCCCATTCCCACTACAGGCGTTGGCTGCTTGCTGCGTTCCGCGAGTCTGTTCTGAACACTTCCGTACCAGATATTGCTCATTTTCTCATCTCCTTTGCTGCATGTGCAACCGTTCTAGGTTGTCCTCAATGTACAACTTACACAGGAAAAAGCAACCCGTATTAAGAGTCTTTTTTCTTACTTTTTATGTCATTTTTTGACTTCTTGTTCAAGCAACTCCAGGGCAGTTTATTCGCGTTTATCATCCAGCCTTTCGGGAGAGTTGGAATGATACTCTGCGCTTCGGCACGTTCTGAAGCTGATACTTTGCGTTTGTCGCGCGGCCCCATGTAGTAGTGCGAGAGCCCGAGGGCTACGGCCTCGCAGATTTTGAAAGTTTGTTTGTCGGAAATAAAAGCTCTAATCATTTTCTTTTCATCCTTTCTTCAAGCTGTTTCCTAAAAAAATCTCGGTTATCGCGGATGGTGAGTTTCGACGGATCGAAAGCCTTGTCGAAACGTTCCGGGTGGTTTCGGTGCAGACTTTCGAGAGTCTTTATTTTCAGCAACGCGCACTTTTCTGTAAGGTGAGACGAAACTTGATACGTCCCGCCCTTCGGCGACGGATGCAGTACGGAAAAGTCAAGCATTAGTTTTGCGTCCCTTTTTGTTCCTGGTCGAGTTGGTTTGTAATGTACTGCATGCAGCGCACAACGACAGCTCCGCACTGCGCGAACTCATGCAAGGCGTTATCCAGCTCTCCCTTGGAATAGGCGCTGAAAGCCTCGGCCACTTCTTCCATGAGGACGCAATCAGCGTACTCCGGCGGCTGGCTGTTCTTGGCCTTGATACGCATTTCTGCTTCGGCCCATGTTCGTGCACTTTCGTCTATGAAGTGGTCGCAAAATTTCGGGTGCTTTGTGACGGCGTGCGAAAATTCCTTTTCGATGAGGTTTCGGATTTTGATAAATTGCTTGCTAGACATTATTGCGTTCATCATTTTTAAAATCAAATACTTTATCATCATTTATAAAATCAAACACTTTCTTTTGGCACATTAAGCAAAGATGGACTGTAACGGTCTTGAAAAATCCACCATAGGAGCCGTGCACCGGTTCATAGTCACTCAAAGAAAAAGTGTTTTTGTTCACGGGTTCTTGGATAGTGCTTCCGCATTTGTCGCAAATAATCATTAGTTGTTCTCCTTACGGGCCTTTATGATTTCTCGCAGGGCCTTCAGGCAATCGTCGCAGATTTGGAACCGCATGGCCCTAATTTCGGTTATATTGTTGTCGCACGTCGCGCACTTGACTTTCGGCTGTGAGTATTCTCTAATTTCTAGTTTAACCGTATCAGCCATCATTACTCCTTTATCCCTTCCAGCTTGACTCCGCAGAACTTTACATCCTTGATTGTAAAGCCGTCTTTTTGTTTTATTATTTTGTCGGCAGTCTCTACCATTTTTTCAAGAACTGCATTTTTCACAATCAACCGATCAACTTCCTCCTTGTGAGTTTTTTTCAATTCTGCAATAAACTTGTCGACTTCGTACTTGCGGTAAACCTGCGCGGTTTCATCGTTTCCCGTCTCTGTGTACTCGACGTACACATCAAAGGCATGTACAGGGTTCAATCTAGTCATCACTTCACCTCCGGCGATTTCGGCAGCGGCATCCAATAGGTAACGAATTTATTAAGTGGTGTTCTTTCGACATTGTATGTATGCAGATTTACTACATAATATGCTAGGACTTCAGCGCCTTCCGGCGGCAATTCCTCGATGCACTTGCGCCACCTATTAGCCTCGCGTAGTTCGGCAAGTTCCTTTTTAAGGGCTTCGTTTTCCGTTTCGAGCAATTCAATCACGGCGCTGTTGTCCGTGTGCGGCATGCTTTCAAGCTCGTGGATACGGGCCTTGAGTTCCGCGATGGCTGCGTCCACTTCCGCTTTCTTGTAAGTGCCGGATGGGGTGCGTTCTCCGCTCACCTGGTTCACCAGCATAATCTCTTTCAGTTCGCTCATTTGTATTCCTCCGCTTTGGCTCGGCATTTGTTTTGTAACTTGTTTGCCAAGTTTGCAATTCTCAATAATTGGACAACCCACTGATCGTATGTTCTCTTTCGTAGATAGAGCCTCCATTCTATATGGTTGTGCATGTTGGCTTCTTCTCTTGCGATAAATTCACGCATCTCGTAACGTTCAGCCCTCGCAAGCCACAAGGCACGGCACACGGCTTTATAATTCTTTTTGCTTTCACACAACTTCATAGATATTTCTGCCACTTGACATTTGAAAACGTTGGCATTTGACTTATAAACATCAACAGCGTTTTCAAGCCGTTTATTATCCGCTTCCAGCTCCGCGACCCGTTCTTTCAGCTTCGCGACTCCCTCAAGAACTTCTCCGGCCTTCTCGAACATTGGTCGCGTCTGCGCGTGCATCATGTCGTGGTTAATCGGCATCGTGGTCCTCCTTTACTTCGCTTTTCAGTATCTCGCGGTAGACGAGCATCCCGGTGAAAACTCCAGCGGCAAACGCGATGACGACTGCCGCCGCGATGATGGGGATAAGATGTTCCATACCTGTCTCCTATACGTTGTAACTTTCGGCTTCCTCGCGGGTGCGGAAGAAGTGGAAGCCGCTGGCGCACTCCACGTTGTACATCAAGTTGAAGTTCTCGATTTCGATTTCCTGCCCGAGTCGGTACTCGAAGCTATCATCGTAGGACGAGTGCAGGAGTTCTTTTCCAGCCATGTCCGTAATCTTAGCGCGGTTCGTTCGGCACTTGCTGCCGTTAATGCAGAATACGATGGCGCCCTTCGGGATCTCTGCGGTGATAACCACGCCTTCCTTAGTCTTCTTGTAGCCCGTGATAGGTTCGTTGAGAATCTTGCCAAGGCGGTAATCCGCGCAGTACAAATCCGCGCCGGACAAATCCGCGCCGGACAAATCCGAGCCGGACAAATCCGCGCCGGACAAATTCGCGCCGGACAAATTCGCGCCGTACAAATTCGAGCCGGACAAATCCGCGCGGGACAAATCCGCGCAGTACAAATCCGCGCCGGACAAATCCGCGCCGGACAAATCCGCGCCGTACAAATTCGCGCCGTACAAATTCGCGCCGTACAAATTCGAGCCGGACAAATCCGCGCCGTACAAATTCGCGCCGGACAAATTCGCGCGGGACAAATCCGCTCGGGACAAATCCGCGAGCATATCTTCCCAGCCTTCGCAGTCCTCTTTGAGCCAGTGCTGATGCTGCTCGATAATCTTGTCAAGTTCTTCTTGTGTAATGGTTCTCATTTCAGTATCTCCGGTTGTTAAGTTGTTAAGTTGATATAGCCTCGACCGGATTCGAACCGATGTCTAGCCGCCCCTTTATGGAAGTGGGACGGGACACGCTCGCATTGCTTCCATTCAATGCCGTGCTGCCTGACCGCTAGGCTACGAGGCTGTTGTTTTTTTTACTTCTTCGGCGGTTTCTTGCCACGGAACGTGATGCGGTTGCACACGTTGTAGATGTGGTTGTGTCTGTGGCCGCCTTTCATGCGGTGGCCTACATGATCATCATCCTTGAGTTCCGCAATAGTACAGCATTCCCAGCTTGCGTAGGACGACCACCATTTTTTGAGGCGCTTACCATGATAGGCCTTTCTTAACTTTTTGAGCTGTCCGGGCCTTCCGCGTTTGAGTACCGTCTTCAAAGAATCCCTTAATTGCTGAATAGTCTTGTGTTTCATTTATTTCCTCCGTTGATTTCACATTTTTTGATCGCAACACGTTCGCCCTCTGCGACTTGTTCCATTTCTCTGCGAATCAAGTAAAGCAAAAACAGGCAACAGATAAAACCAAGAATAAAGCCTACAATAAACGCAATGAACATTATATTTGCAAGTGTCATTCTTTCACCTCCACGTAATTCCAGCTCTGCGGAGCGCGTTTAATGCCGAAGTCCGCGAGGGTTTTCGGCTGGCCGAATTTCACAACAGAACCAGGTTTAACTTCCCACGCAAAAACACACATTGATTGTCCCTGATAGTTCTTAAGGTCTTCGATAGGAACGCACCCTTTTTCGTAATCAAAAAAAACACTTTTATTAGCGTCTACTCCATAGATATCCTTGATGGTGAAGTATCCAGTAACTTTCATTACAGGGGTTGTTTCATACATGTACACCCTAGTCTTCCTAGTCTTCCCGTCTATTCTTGGGCGAGTTTTTCTCCATTCAACCATCTTTTCTTTGCTGTAAATCTTCTCCGCCCATTCCGGGTGAATGCTCAAAAGAATCGCCTTGCTCATACTGCCTCCTTACTCAGCCACGCCTCGAACGTGTCGATGCATGTCTTGTATTCCAGGTCGGTGTCGCAGAAGTCTACCGCGCGGCACACTGCGCAGTCTATACAGTATCTACTATCGTCCGGGTCATGAGCTAAAGGATCGCCTTTGATCCTAAAGTCTTCCGGCCTCTTGCCCGGGTAGAATTTTTCCAAATTCGTCATACGGCAATTCCCATTTTCTTTCTTATCGCAGCCATCTCGTTTCCGAGGGAGATCATTTTCAAAGTTTCCTTTTTCTTTCCTTTTTTCGCGATGCTCATTCGTGCGCGCGTTTCTTCCGTGTAGTAGTAGCCTCGTTCCTCTGCGTTCTTGCGCTTTGTGATCGCGGCCTTTTTTGCGTATAGGTTGTCGGGGTCGTTTCTCCTGCGTGTATTTACAGCTCTCATCAGAGTCCTCTTTCTAATGAGAGGATTGCGTTTGCAAGTTTGTATAAAATTCTCTCTGCCTCGATTTAACTTTTCGACCTGTTCTTCGAAATGCTCATTACAATACAACCGCTTGCATTCTTCCAAGGACTTGAATTCTATGTTGTCGATGGAGTAATTGTCCTTGTTCCCGTCCTTGAAGCAGATGTTATAATGCTTAGGCATCTCGCATCCGTGAATTTTCCTGTACAGATAACGCGCAAGCGTTTCGCGGCCGTGGTCGGTTTTGCCGCGGTAGAAACCTTTATTATTCCAAAAAAAAGTGATCCCGTCTACGACTATTCTTTTGTTTGTAAAGGACTTTTCCTTGACGGATATTAGATGTAGGCCTGCCTTTCGGCAGTAATCCAGCACAGTCTGATAAGAACATCCAATTTCTTTTGCTGCTTTTCGGGCGCTGTGCAGCTCTTGCGTTAGGCGCACCATTTCTGCTTTTTGCTCATCGGTGTAATGCGACCTGTTAGCCATTAGCACCTCGCGATGTACATTACAAGTCCCACAATGAATGCAAACAACGTGCAGACAGCCGCCACAAGGAACGCAATGCCGCAGGCCCAGATGAATATGTTTTCAAGTTTCTTTAGCATGTTGATTTCTGTGCTTAATTTCTAAGTTGTTCACAATGTAAAACTTACGGCGCGTATGTCAAGCAAATAAAGGAGTCGTTTAACTTACGTGTAACTGTCAACATTTACGCCTCAATTCTGCCCATAGTTGACCCATGCGAGAAAATCGTCGACCGGGACGTAAACCTTCGCGCGCGGCACCGGAGCGCTGATAATCGGCATGTTCAGCAAGCCCTTCTTTGTCTTGCGAGCCCAGTTGATGATAGTGTTCCGGTTCACACCGAGCGCCTTCGCGCATGTCGTCGGGGTCCAGCATTTCTTGCCTAGCACGTCGACAGTCGGTAGTTTATCAGTTGCTGTCTTGTCCATTTTCTCGCTCTCCAATTAAAAATTTTCCGGCCAAAAGCACGCGGATATGCGTGGTATAAAAATTGGTTGGTCAGTTGGCCGGGTGCCGGATCAGTTGGTCACCGGCGTTGTTAAATTCGAGCGACACGTATAAAGTAATGTGGAATAAATGATTGGTTGAACTTACTCGTAGACGTATCGCTCTCCGCAGGGGGTGTGTGTAATTTATTGCAGAATTAGAAGTTCTGTTGTGTGTTGTGGTCCTTCGGATGCTCCCGCCCGTTCGGTTACGGGAGCGGTTTCAAATTGTGTCGGTAGAGGTACGCTCTGGCTTCCCAAGTTCCAGACTTTACGGGGATGGGTCCCCTTCGTACTTGCCGATAAATTGTGCCCTCCGGGTGCGGTTAGTATGCAGATACATCGACCATTCAGATGAAAAAAGTTTGATTGTTTGGTTAGTTAGGTCATACACCCATCGGGCTAGCGGAGAATGGAGGACTCGAACCTTCAAGCGCTTGGAGCGCGGCGACCTAGCAAATCGCTGCCTTACCAGTTAGGCTAATTCTCCGTTTACATCGTGGACGAGGCAAAAAAAAACAAAAATCAATTCTAATTACTCGTCCACGATGTTGCAGGCGTTTCATGCTATCTCAATTCGATTTTCTGCTGCTTCTGTTTGTCCGCCTTGGTCGGCACCACATGGGCCCGGTGTCCCGCGTACCCGTGCCGCGCCGCCCACTGCTCCAGCGCATATACCATCCTATACGCCTGGGAACGTCTGCCGCATTGTGCGCCGACTATCGACGCGGCTGGGTATTTCAGGAGCCTTTTCATTTAGTCTCCGAACATGTCGTTGTCTTCGGTCGTCGACGATTCGGGTGTCGGCGCGTCACCGGACGCGGGCTTTTCGGGTTCTTTTTTAGTTTCCTGCTTCGGTGCGGCCTTCGCGGCGGCAACCTTGCCGTTCTTCGTGGCCTGCTTGGCTTCGGCATCCTTTTCAGCCTTGTCGTCCATCACCGCCTTCCAGCTCGTCTCGCCGTCCTTGATGGCGGAGTAGATGGCGCGGAGGGTCTGGAGTTCGTTCGGGTCGAGCGCGGAGAGCTCGTGGCCGACGTAATCCTTGAGCGATTCCACCGCGACACCGAGCTGTGCGAAAGCGTCGATGATGCGGTGCTTTGCCGCGTCGGGGTCCTGGCGGTCTTGCTGTGCCATGGTCTTCTTGATTTCCAAGAGGGCCTCGTCTACGAGGTCGCCCGGAATCAGGCGGAGGCCGAGCGTGCGGACCGCCTTGGAAATCAGCGCGTTCTGCTTGTTGAGGATGTCATCGTCGGTGCCGTGGAGGATGTAGACCGGCTTGCCGTAAGAATTCGTGCGAACGCGGATTGGCTTCTCGCCCTGCGGGAGCTTGGCACGTTCCACGGTCTTGGTGACTGTCACGTCCTGGCTGAAGTAGGTGTTCGTTTCCAGGTCGCTGACGGCGACGCGGATCACGCGGCGTTCGTCGTCCTCGGAGACGGTGGCCGTCTCGGTGAGGATGTTGGTCATGTTTCGGATGGCGGCTTCCACGAAGCGGATGCTGGGGCCTTCGATGCCTTTGCCGACAGGCTTGTGGTAGATGGCGACGTTCGCGAAGCTGGGGCGGCGGGCGTCCTTGAGCATCGCCTGGCGGACCATGTCGAGGTCGCGGGGACGTGCGAGGGCCATCTTGTAGCGGGCTTCCACGATGGCCTTCTGCTGCGCGGCCATGGCGACGGCGGCGTTTTCGGATGCCGACATCTGCACTGCGGGGAGCTGCGCTTCGGCGGGAGAGTTGTTGAAGTTGGCGGGTGCGATTGCGTTTTCCATACTTGTTCCTTTTCTTGATAGGTTGTTGTCTAAAACCCCTTGGCGGTGATGCGGAGTGTTCTATTGCCCGGCTTCGTCTCGGTGTACTTCGCGACGAGCTCCTCGCGTTCGAGCACGCTCATGTTTTCCATGGCGGCCTTTGCGACGGCCTCCCAGTCTGTCTCGGTCTTACCTTTGTTGTTCTTCCAGGTGCAGAACCCTGGCACCACCGTGGCTTCGCCCATGAAAACTCTGATGCGGTTTCCGGCCTCGTCCTTTCGTGCCTTGGCGGACTTCTCTTCCTCGGACGCCTTGACGTAGGCCTCCACGTTCTTCGCGAGTTCCTCGTCGGGTTCCTTCTCCTTGTCGGGCGTGCATTCGGCGAAGTGTTCCTTGATGTAGTTGGACGTGCTTTCGCTTCCGCTGGCTTCCGGCATCTCGGAATTCTCGACATAGGGCCAGAACGCCTCGGATGCGTCAAGAATCTGCTGCGCAAGCTCCTCGTCGTATTCCATCGTGTAGATGTTGAAATCCTGTCCGGAGAACATCACGGCGAGGTGGGCGAACTTCGCGCCGGTGACCATCATCTGCACCTGCAGCTGGGTCTTGTAGTAGTCCGGAAAATCGTCCGTCCACGCGTCGCCCCACTTCTCGTCCTTCCAGCGGATGTTCTTTGCGTCAACCGGGATTCCAAGCGAGTGGTTCCATCCGTCAAGGGACGCGCCGAGGCGCGGGTACTTGTCGCAGGTGACGAGGTTGTAGCCGTCCACGTGCTCCAGCTTCGCGTCGGTGTCCTCGGCGTACATCTTGAGAATCGCGGACTCGAATGCGGTCCCGGCCCTCATCGCGGCGCTCTGCGCGAACTCGGGGGCCTGTCCGGTCTTGTCGAGCCATACGTCGAAGATGCTGCCGAAAGGGGAGAGCCCGAGGAGCTTGGCGGCGTCGGTGCCGGTGATGTAGTGCTTGCGCTTTTCGAGCCATGCGGCCTTGTCGGCCTCTTTGCGTTCAATTTCGATAAATTCCATTTTAGTACTCCACCTTGAGGTTGTTGATCTTTCCGTTGACGATGGCCTTGACGATTTCACGTGCCGCCAGCTCGTAGCCCTGTTCGGAGTGCCCTGCGATGTAGAGCGGGAGGATCTTGGCGAGGTCTGCGACGATACGCTTGTTGACGGCCTTCTGTTCGTCTGTCCACTTCGATTTCTTTACCGGCTCGTCGGTCCGGACCTGGACTGGAACATCTACGTAATGAACTTCGGCTCCCTGGAACACAGGAAAATCAATGCTTGCGGCTTGATTCTTTCGGGCTTCGGCTTCGCGTTCTGCGGCGGCTTGTGCTTCGGCCTGTTCCTTCGCCCTGCGTTCGGCTTCTTCCCTGATTTTCTGTTCGCGGATGATGCGTTCTGCCTCTTCCTGCTTTGCTTTCAGTTCAGCGAGTTGGCGGGCGTCTTCTTCGCGCTTCTCGGCGGCCGCCTTCATGGTATTGAGTGCAGCGATTTCGCCTTCGTAGGCCTTGACCGCTTCATCGAAAGATTCCTTCCAATCCTTTTCGTTGGCCTTTTCCTTTTCGGAGGCGATTTCTGAAATTTTTTCTTCGAGCGCCTTTGAATCCATGTCGATGCACTTCGCGTGGATTTCCTTGATCGCGATCACCTTATCGTGGCGCTCCTCGATCTCGGTAACGGGCCTGCGGATTTCTTCCTGCAGGGCCTCCATTTTCTCGCGGAAAGCCTTGCGGTTGTCGTCGATGACGCCCGGGAGTTTCTTGAGCTCGGCGACCACCTGCTTTCCGAGGTTGTCGACCTTGACCTTTACGGACGCGAGCTGTCGTGCTGCGCTCTTGATCTGGGATGCGCCTTCCTTCGTGGTTGGGTCGGCCACGAGCGCCTTCGCCTTCCCCTCGATTACGCCGTAGAGGTTGTCGAGGTTCTTTCCTTCGGTAAAGAACCCCTGGAGGGCTTCCTGCTTGCTGACGATGACGCTGTAATCGTCGAGGATCGTCACCGGCGCCTGTTCTTTGATTTCAGTTTTCTGTTCCATATCGTTTCTCCAGCTATGAATTGGTTTAATAAGTTGAGCTTACCTGCCGCGCCATCCATTCCACGGTCGCGAAGTCGTAGGCGCCCTTTCGTACATCTTCGACTTGCTTGATGACCTTTGGGTTTGTTGCCGCCTCTCCAGTCACCGCGAGGAATGCGCGGTCCTTGGTCCCGGACACGGTGAACTCGCTTCGGCTCTTGCGGCTCTTGTAGGTCGCGGATCTCTTTTCATCAGGCATTAGCGCCCTCCGCGATCGCCGTTAGCATCTCCTCCTTGATGCCAAGGTCGAGGTCCTGCATCGCGCGCTCCATGCGGAGGCGCATCGCCTCGGCGGCGTTCCAGCATTTTCCGGAGGGTGTTCGACCGGCCCGGTTGAGGGCATAGAGGCGCCGGCAGCGGTTCCCGTAACGCTTCTCGGCATTGATCACATCATGCCGGAGTTCGTCGATCGTCTTGGTCATCATGCCCACACCCTCCCGATGGCGCATGCCGCGAGGACCGCCCCGGCAATCGCGAGGCCGACGAAGTCGAGGACGTGCTGTGTCTTGCTGCGGTGCATCCAGTACGCGCTGGACTTGAACTCGCGAAATTCGATTGGTTTTCCTTCCATGATAGTGTCTCCGTTGATATAATTCTTATGCCGATTCCGAGCGTTTCGAGGCTTCAGCCTTGCAGGCGTTGATGAGCGCTCCACGCCAGTTGCGTATGACCTCTCCGTCCTTGTCGCAACCGGGGCGCTCCACGTAGTTGCGCTGATACCAGAGTCGTGCGTCTTCCACGTCGAGGCCGTTGTCTTCGGCGAAGTCCATGACCTCGTATTTGTCGCGTGGGGCGGGGATACGTGGTGTAGAGGACTGCGCGTAAACGGTGCCGGATTCGGGGCGCACCGCCGGCACGGCGCGACCGCCACCCTGATTACGCGGGTGGGTCCCGTTCTGCCCCACTCGGGGCATATTCGTGGAGACGGTGGTGCTTTCGTCCGGCGCCTCGCGGATGTCCCCATCTGCCGTAGTATCTTTTCTCGGGCGCCCGCCCTTCTTGCCGTTCTCTTGGGCCTTCGGATACAGTTCGATTCTTTCCATTGACCAGCGGACCATTTTAGACCCGAAACATGCACCAGAATCGTCGAGGTCCTCAAGAGCATCCATAGAGGCGTCGACGTCGGCGGCTTTTTGCTCCGCAGTCATCTTACGGTAATGTCTTATGAATTCCTTGAACACTACCTTTGCCCAGAATCTGTCCTTTAATGCGGTCATTCAATAGCCTTCTATTTTTTGACCTTCTTGTACATGTCCTTGACAGCGTCAATGACGATTGACTTATTCGATGTCGGCTTAAACTCCTTTGCTCGGACTTCCCTGATTTCTTCAAATACATGGTTTAGCTCCATAGGGAGGTGTACTTGAATTTCTGGCATATTCTTTTCTTCCTCGAATATCATAAAATGATTATCTACTATCGTTATACGATAAATATATAATCGTATTTTGATATTGTCAATACTTTTTCTATCTTTTTTCGATATTTTTTTTATCGGGTTGGTGCAATTAGCTATTTTTGGAACGTGGCTGATGAATTTCTACATAATGTTGACGTTAACGCGCTAAAATCAGAGCTAGGCCTTGATGTTCCGGATATTGCAGAGCTTGCTGGAATTTCGGAAAATGGCGTCTACAAGTGGTCGTGGTCAAAGACGAAGAACGGAACGAGACCTTCGTTTAATGCGATTGTGCGTATGCTTGAAAGGGGTGCTACTGTAGAGACTCTATTCGGCGTAGATTACACGGAGAATCATTCGCCGGTAAAAAACGCCCCCCTAGAATTCCTGGAATGTCTAAAGGAAGCAAAGGACCCGGAGTCGGCATTGAACGAAATTGTCGAGCGCAAGATCATGGAAATGAAGTCTAAAGGAAAGATTTAGACATTTTGTTTTTCAAAATTATTTTAAAAGGCGGAACATGGAAAACGAAAACTTGAAAATCAAGAATATTAAGGAAATCGTCGGCCGGTTTAGTTCCCTGCTTACTGCCGGTAAGGTTGAAAGCGAGAACCATGTTAGGAAACTTGTGATCGACAAGATTCTTGAGAACGTGTGGGGATTTTCATACGGATTTGACGAACCAGGGACATACCAGGAGGAAACCGACGTGCAGGTCGGTCATTCGACGGTTGTGCATCCTGACTACGAGCTATGCTGCTCCGGAGGTAAGAAGGTCATCATAGAGGCTAAGTCCACTTCCGAAGACCTGGACAAATGGGTAGAGCAGCTAAACGGATACGTAAGCCTCACGAACGCATCGGCCGGCATACTGATGAACGGACGTGAATTTCGCCTGTACCTTACGGAGCATGTAGGCACGATGGATTTGGAGCCGTTCCGCACGGTAAACATGGACAACGCATCTGATGAAGACTTCTCGTTCATTCTTGGCATTTTCGCTAATGGATACTCTTTCAATGACGGCCAGATGAAGCGTGACGCCGCAAAGAAACGCTCGGAAAGGGATGCGAGGGAACGCCAGGACAAGTTTACTGACAAGTGGTACGAGAAATTGAGGAACCCTTCTGATGACGACCTTAAATGCGTGATACGCGAAATAGAAGGTTGTTCCGCTGTAAGCCAGCAGAAGACCGACTTCTACAGGACTAACGTCCTTCCTGGGGCAATGTCCAAAATCAGGGACCGCATAGTAAATGACGCCGTGAAGGAACACGTCCAGAGAGAAAACGTGAAGAACCACCTCGAACCAGAGGAACTTGCAATCGGCACTCTCTTGGAATGGTTCATCGAACAGAAGAATGGAAATGTCGAGTTCATGGACGATGAGTCCGATGCAGGCTTGAGCGTAGTCTTCAGGAGTGACTGCAAGAAGAAAATACTGTGGATTGTCGGGTCGGTAGACAAGGAAAACGGATATACATTCACCGGAGTCTCGTTCCCTAATCGTGGAAAGGGCAAGGGTAAAGTCGTAAAAATTGACAAGCCTATTGACATATTGCGTAAGTACGGAGACCTGGTCCTGTGGGTTTACGAGAATATCAACGACCCGCAATCATGGTCGGCAGGTTACGATTCGAAGTTCTCTTCCATTCAGTAAGTTTTATCCCGTCCAATGAGGCGGGATTTTTATTTAACCGAATAAAACCAAATTGGTTTGTTTTGGTTTATTAAAAACCAAATTGCTTTTTTTAAAACCAAACCTAACCAAAAAAAACCAAACCTTCTTTCAGAATAAGAAACAGAAATAGTAATAGAAATAGAAGTATATCTTCCATAAAGGATAGTTATATGTAAATAACCCTCATTCTCGTTTTACCATACGCGCGTGCGCGCGCGAGGCGAGGCGTGCTTACACACGTCTTGTTTTTGTCGGATAAATAATTTATATTCGGGGCATGGACGCAAAGACTCTCGAATTCTGCTACACTAACGTAAAGCCTATCGAACTCATTGACCTCGCTTCCGCCATGAAGGCCGTAAACGATGAGTTCGCATCGTTCTGTTCCAAGATTGACTCAAAGACGGAAGCGAAGCTGTACGTGGCGGAAGTGCGAAAAGGGAGCGTCATCATTGACCCCATTCCTTCCGTAGTGGCACTGCTTCCACTTGCCGACAACGTCAACGCAATCTGGGAATTTGCGGAGCACCTGAAATCCATGTACGACTTCCTTACCGGAAAGACGGAAAACGAGCCGAAGTACGCCGACAGGGCGTCTTACGGGAACTACAAGCGGATGGTGGCGCCTACGGCGAAGGATGCCGACGGTGCCAGGTTCAACATTGTGGTAAAGGACAGCCCGGGAGCCGTAATAAACGTGTCCGTCGACAGCGAAAGGGACAGAATCCTCACGTCGTCAAGCAAGTCGGACGCCATGGAAGAAGTGATTGGCTCTCCTACCGTTGAAAGGTTCAACAACGTCGTACTGGCTTTCACTCAACTCCGAAAGGACGATTCCGGGATAGGGGATCGCGGAGTAATCTCCGCAATATCGAAGAAATCGAAGAAAATCGTATCCGACGACAAGTCTTTCAAGGAATCACTGGTGTGCGGCGAGGACAACGCTTTCGCGTTCGGGTATATTGTCGATGTCGAGGTGGACAGGCTGGAGGACAGGATAATCGCCTACAGGGTCGTGAAGCTGCACGAGCGCTTCAGGATTGACGAGGACGGGTGACCGCGAAGATACCGAAATATACCCGCGAATGGCTCGTGGAGGCCCTAAAGCTCTCGCTCTCGTCCATCAAGAGGGGGAGGCCGTGGCTCTGCGCCTGTGCGCGATGCGCTTGACCGGTTCCTGAAGGGAAGGCATTGATCGGAGCCAGGTGTAATTAACGCCGAAAGGACGCCATCTCGTGGATGGCGCCTACGGTGTTGCCTTTATCGGCTGTATCAGTTCATGAAGAAAAACTTGACCAGCTCGAACAGGACGTTCATTAAGAACAGAACGACTTCCTTGCTCATCTCGGCCTCCTTATCTTTGAGTTCACAAGGAAGTTTATAGCCCGACATAATAACGATCGTGCCTTTTGGGGTCTTTATTATATTATTTTTTTATTATATTTTATCGCCGCGTTTTTCATAGCGTCAGCACGGCCTTTATCATCTCCAGGGCCTTCTCGGCTGTCAGGCTCCCTTCCATAACCCTCAAGATCACGCCATAGATGTACCCGAGCGTCTTCATGTTTCCGGTCTCCTATCTTTTCGGTATGAATATAACAAAAAATTTTACTTTTTGTAGGAAATTTTGTAAAAAGTATCTCTTTTTGTAGTAATTTATATTATATTTATTGCCATGATAAACATCAACGGATTTATCAAGCGTAGGGGCATCGACGGGCACGTCGGTCTCGCCGCCATGCTCGGAACGACTAAGAAGGCCGTGGACTCCTGGTCCAGCGGAGACCGCAAGCCGACTTTCGACATGGTCGAAAAGCTGCTGCGCCTCGGGATGACGGCCGAGGAAATTTTCGGTGACGCTTACCTCGAAAGCCTGCGGCTGAACGCGTCTACTACGGCAAAGGTCGTGGACATCCCGGAAGAGTCGAAGGACGCCCTGCGAAGGCTCTACAGGATTTTGGACATCTAATCATCAAGGAGAATCTATGGACCACAAGGAATACGAGGCAGCCCTGGAAAAGGGCATGACGATAGCGGCCGACCATTTTGCCGAAATAGAGCTCGCGATCTGCAAAGGAAAGCGACTCGCCATCGAGAACGTCTTGGACTGGCTCACCGTATGCGTAAGGACCGCGAAGCGTGACCTGGAGCGCACGAAGAACCCGTCCACGGTACTGGAGACCACCATCGCTGCAATGGAGGAGATGAAGCAGGTGTACAGGGACAAGCTCGCGTCCGATATTCGCCTGGTCTCCAAGTCGGTGGCGGATAAGTAGGACTGTAGAAAAAAAAAATCCCCGGACGAGGCGCAAGTCGCGAAGACTTTGGGAGATGAGAACGCCTTGTCCGGGGGATGTTTCTTGCCTTGTAAATATACCCTATTTGTTGTCGGATGTCAATATCGGGTGTCCACTTTCAATCGGCATATCCTATATTTTTGACAAAAACCTACAAATAATATGGAGAGATACATGAAGGTATTTTCTATCGCAGCGGTCGCGGTGCTGGCGACTCTTTCACTCGCCGCCGGGCAGAAATGCAACTACGACAAGGCTATTCTCAATTTCGAGAAGAGAATGGACATGGTCGGCACGATGAAGGGCGCGAAGGTTACAAAGGACCTTGCAAAAGACCCAAGTGAGTCGTCCAGGGTACAAAAATACTCGAAGCCAATCAAGTCCGGTCAGTACATGGGTCTTCGTCAGTATGCCGTTTACGGATTCTTGGGATGCGAACTGCACATGGTCAGGATGGGTAAGGTGAACCCGAAGAACAACGAGATTGCTGCGGAAGCTACGGTGTACCTACGTGAAGATGGAAACCTGAAGGCGTCCTGCAACGGTACGGGGCGTGTGTTGAGGGCAAACCCGTTCAATATGGAAATGGAACCTAACCCGGACTGCATCTGTTACGACGAAAACAGCCTTGAAAAGGCGCCAGGAAGGAAGACCGGATGTGCCGAGATGGATGATTTCGATAAGAACAGGGTAACGCTTTCGTCAGATTACCTTGAATTCGTGAATCCAGAAGAGAAAAAAATCGATAATTCGGGATCGTCGGTCCAGCTCGACGAGAAGGAATCGTACTTCTCCGATAGAAGCATGGGAACCAGGACGCAGAAGAACGTTTTTACGACGGTAAAGAAGAACATGAAAAAGCTCTCCGCACTGTCTGAGGAAGGCGTATCCGGAAAGCTGACCCTGCTCGTCAAGATTGCCCAGTCCGGCGAGGTGCTTTCGGCGATGACGGCTTCTTCGACTCTTGACGACAACTCTGTCGGAAACAGGATGAAGGATGAGGTTTCATCGTGGAATTTTGGGAAGTCCGGAAGCGGAGACGTGATGGTGTACCTGATATTCAAGGTTTCTTCGCCAAAATAAGACAGCGCTGCAAACGCCCCCCCCCTCCGGACCCGGACGACCTGAAGCAGGAGGCGAAGGCTTCCGTCGCGAACGCAAAAAAATAGCGAAAGAGAGAACTTGATTTATAAGTTTTTCATCTTTTTTTTTCGGCAATTTCGGTTTTTATATTTTTTTTTCTGTCAAAACCATACAGAGAGGATTTTATGGAAATCGAAAAAATCAAGGCGAAGTACGGATTTATGTCCGACGCAGCAGACCCTCAATTGGCTAAAGCTGCCAAAGATGTGCGAAGAGCACAAGTTCTTGTTAACAATGTTAGAAACGACGTAAGGAGTGGAAAGATTAAAGTCAGTCCTAAAATAAAGAATGAAATTGACGGACCTTCCGCTGAAGTTTATCA
This sequence comes from Fibrobacter sp., assembly GCA_017649565.1. Classification (GTDB taxonomy): domain Bacteria; phylum Fibrobacterota; class Fibrobacteria; order Fibrobacterales; family Fibrobacteraceae; genus Fibrobacter. The sequence continues at coordinate 32,557 of JAGCGO010000036.1, forward strand.
AACTCTTTTAGGAGTTATAGGAGCTTTAAAAAGAGCTTTAGCTATGCAAAAATAAGACACTCCTGCACAAACAAACTATTTCTGCAAAAGACCCCTTCCGGCCATGCACGGACGGGGTTTTTCGTTCCCGTTACGCTGTCCTAGATTTTCTCGTGAAACGGAGAATCTATATGCGGGAAGGAACTCTCTATTGCATCGTCGCCGACCCGGCTTTCGCCAGGAACGCAAAGCCGGACACAGGGTGCTATTCGCCCAAGGAACTCGCCGCCAAGGAGCAGGTCTCGACCACGGCGGTCTACACGTGGATCAAGGACGGGCTGCCTGTCCTTCGAAGGGGAAAAATGGGCAACATCCTCATCAACTACCAGGATTACATCCAGTGGATGATTGACTGCGCCAAGGCTTCCGAGCCCGCAACGCGCGACATCCCCTCGTGGGCTTTCCGTTTCGTCAAGTCCGCGACCCCGAAACAGCTCCACAGACAGGCCGAAAAAACCGAACAGCTAGCCTTTTTGTAGAAAAAGGCCGGTTTTTTAGGGTTTTGCTAGGGATTTTTAACGATTTGCTAGGCTTTTTTAGGCTTTTGCAAGGACTTTGCAAAGGAAATTAGAATGGACGGGAAACAATACAACATCACGAAAGAGAACGCCGCCGAGTACCAGGCGAGAGCCGTTCAGGCGCGACTCGAAAACGCCAAGAAACGCAACGTCCTGATCGACGCCGGACGCGAAATCATGAACTCCAGGATGAAGGTCAACGACAAGATAAAGCAGGCGGCGGCCATCATCGGGTACAAGCTCGGCAGGAACCCCACCTTCGGCGAGGTGGCATACATCACCATGATGCAGAAGGCGGTCAAGGACGGCAACTACAAGGCGTTCGCGGAACTCGCCAAGCTCTCCGGCCTGCACTTCGACCAGAGCGTCGACGCGCTCGGCGGCGCCGAGAACCCCATCAACGTGCAGACGACGACGGTGGCGCCTGAACAGGTGAAGAAAATCAGCGAGGAGCTGGAGGGCGATTGCTAGACCTGGACTTCGAGAACGGACTGGCACCGGAGGTCCGGGCCGTACTCACCTCGAAGCTGTTGACCGACTTCGGGTTCTTTACCAGGTTCTTCTTCAAGCACGTCTACGGGCGCAAGTTCATCATGGCGCCCCACCACAGGCAGATCATCGAGAAGATGAAGGCCGTGGCCCGCGGCGACATACGCCGCCTCATCATCAACATCCCGCCGCGATACGGAAAGACGGAACTTGCCGTCAAGATGTTTATTGCCTGGTGCATCGCGAACAACCCGCGCGCCAAGTTCATGCACCTTTCCTACGCGGATTCGCTCGTCAAGGACAACTCCGACGCTATCCGCGACATTATCAAGTCGCCAGCCTTCCGCTACCTGTTCCCGGAAAGCCAGATGTCCACCAAGACGGACTCCAAGGAAAAATGGTACACCACGAAGGGTGGCGGACTCTACGCTGTATCTACGGGTTCGCCCATTACCGGTTTCGGCGCAGGCGACTTCGGCGACCGCCAGTACCAGGGAACGGGCAGCGACGCCGACGGGTTCGGCGGCTGCATCATCATCGACGACCCGCTGAAGCCCGCGGACAAGGACTCTGAGCTCAAGCGCGAACGCATCAACAGCCGCTACAACAACACCATCGCGTCCCGTGTCAACAACCCCGGCGTCACCCCGGTTGTGCTTATCATGCAGCGCCTGCACGACCACGATATGGCCGGTTTCCTGATGGAAGGTGGGTCAGGCGAGCCGTGGGAGGTCCTTTCCCTCCCGGCGATAAACGAGGACGGCACGCCGCTGTGGCCCGAGAAGCACTCCATCGAGCAGCTTGAAAGGATGCGCGAGGCCGACCCGGAAACGTTCGCGTCGCAGATGATGCAGTCACCGATGGTGGCGACCGGTAACATCTTCAAGCGCGAGTGGTTCAGGTTCTACAACGACGCCAGCCTGCCGCGGATGTTCGACAAGAAGTTTCAGTCCTGGGACTTCACGTTCAAGGCGTCGGCTTCTTCCGACAATGTCTGCGGCCTGGTTATCGGCAAGAAGGGGCCGTACTTCTACATCCTCGACTATGTCTGCAGCAAGATGACCTTCACGGAGTCCGTAAAGGCGATGATGCTGATGACGGAGAAACACCCGGACGCCATCGCGAAGTACGTGGAAGCCAAGGCGAACGGCGAGGCCGTCATGGACACGCTGACGTCGAAGATAAACGGCATCATAGGCGTGAACCCCAAGGAATCCAAGCTGGCCCGCGCCCACGCCGTGACGCCGCTTTTCCAGGCAGGGAACGTCCTGCTTCCCGAAAACGCCCCGTGGGTCTACGACTACATCGATGAACTTACCAAGTTCCCGAACGCCACCCACGACGACCGCGTGGATGCCACCTCGCAGGGCCTTTCTCAGGAAATGATGAACCTCTCGCTGTGGGACGTGCTGTGACGCCTATTTGCAAGAATTTTGTGAAAAACGCCTGTCTGGCCGCGTAGAGGGTAAAATTGGACGTGAATATGAAAACCGGAAACTCGATTTTTCAAAACGACGGAGCCTACTACAACCTCGTCACCGGCCTCGGCAGCGCCAAGTCCGACAAGGACGAGCACACGCGAATCATCAACGGCATCAGACTGCCGGACTGGACCGCGTTAGGCTCGCAGTACATCAAGGACGGCATCGTCCGCAGGCTTGCTAGAGGTCCCGCAGTGAAGGCCCTCAAGTCGCCGATCGTGCTGACCGACGACAAGGATGACAAGATTTACAAGGCCCTCTCGATGCCGAACCTGGACTTTTTCGGGGTTTGCCGCGATGCGGGTACATGGGCCAGGCTTTTCGGCGGCGCCCTCGTCGTGGCGCTTTTCGAGAACGACGGACCCGCTGACCTCTCGAAGGAGCCGGGAAAGAGCGACAAGGTTGTCGGATACCGCGTCTACACGCCGGGCCGCATCAACCTCACCGAGAACAACATCTGCGAGGACGTGAATTCCGAGTGGTTCGGAAAGGTCGAGGTGTACCCGGTCCAGCAGCGTTCGGGCACCGTCCTGGACATCCACGCCAGCCGCTGCTACCTTTTTCACGGCGTCAAGGTCCCGGACATCCTAGATTCGGACATCCATTCCTACATCTTCGGGTGTTCCGAAGTCGACGCCGCCAACATCGGCCTCAAGAAACTGCCGGGCGCCTTCGGGGCCATTTCCAACATGCTCCAGGAAAACGGCCTGACAATCTTCGGCATCGACGGGCTCGCCTCCATGCTCGCCACCGAGGGCGGCATCGCGAAGGTGCGCGAAAGGATGAACGTCGTGAAGCTCGGCATGAGCTCCATGCGCGCCGTGTTCCAGGACAAGAACGACACCTTCGACATGAAGTCGCACTCCATGAGCGACGTCCCGGAATCCGTCAAGATGCTGATGGCCTACTGCTCTGCGCTTACGGACATCCCGGTTTCAATCCTTTTCGGAAACATGGTGTCCGGCCTCTCCAGCACCAACGACGGCGACATTCGCCAGTACAACGACATGGTGGACCAGTGGCGCACCGACTGCCTCTACGCCCCGATGGTTGAGATGCTGACCGAGTACATGAACCGCAACGAGGGACGCAGCGGCCCGCAGGACTTCCAATGGGGCGAACTCTCGCAGAGCACGGAATCGGAGAAGGCCGACCTGTTCGAGAAAAAGGTCAACTCTGCGGAAAAGCTGTACAATGTTGGAGCCATGACAAACAGAGAAGTTCGCGAAAATCTCCTCGTCAATGGAGGCACGAGCGAAATGACCGTGAAGTCTATCGAATTGCCGAAGAACCAGCAGCCGCAGCCCGGCGTGCAGCCTAACGAATAAGTGAATCAATCCAGAGAAGACGCGAAGGGGGCCGTCTGCAGCGATGCGGGCGATCCTTTCTTGCTGTCAAAAAACGACTCAAATAAGTAAGTAAAAATAACTTACTTTCCGGGACGTAAGTTGTACATTGTACACAGCTTAAGAAGGCCGACAAGGCCAAAGGAGATGAGACCATGATTAACCTTTCCAAAATGATCGAAAGAGATTTTAGGAAATTCCTAGACGAAAATGGCGGCAAAAATGCCACCATCAAAAAAAACGGCTCCGTTATCGAGATTTGCCTTGAAAATGGCGAACGGGGAGAATTCGACGCTTTCCTCCAGGAATATGCCAATATCGAGGCTTATTTCATTCGGAGAAACATTGATTTTGACCGGGAACCGGCCTACTCCTTCAAGGACGCAAACACCTTTTCTTTCCAATGCGAATTTGCGGAGGCTTAAGATGGTGCATGTCAAGTTCGAATACCGCGACGAATTTTGCCGCGACGGCAAGTTTCACAAGCAGGAATGCATCGTCAGTTCCGTGGAGGAATGCAAGAAACTCTACGGGCTCGACCAATGCGAACACCGGATTCTCGAAGTCAAGGAGGTATAACCATGAACGTCACCCTGCTTACCGTTACCTTCCGCGACCCTATCGTGCGTTCGCTCGCAATGCGCGCCGCCGCCAACCACGACGAAGGTGGCTGGACCTGCAACACCGCGAGCGACGATCCCGCGAACCGCAAGTACCCGACAACAATCAACAGCCTCGATAACGCAGACGCAACAAAGACCGCGGCCGATATTATCCGGTGGTTCGAAGAAGACTACGGGGAATCGCTCACGGACCACGGACTCGACGTGAAATACGAGGAGGTCTAACCATGAACTTTTCCTTTTCTGAATTCTGGACAGCCCTGCAGAAATGCCGCCAGATGAACGCCGATTTCAACGGCGGGTTCTTCTCGCTTGACGCCGCAGTGGAGCTCTACGCGCGCCTGCGCCTGGCCGACAGCCTCGAGGACGCCCTCGCGGAGCTTTCCGTTTCCGAAAACCCGAACACCGCGATCTGGACTGAATGCGAGAGCTGCTTTCTCGCCAAGGAGGCGAACGAGCAGGGCTTCGGCAGCGTCCTTGAATACGCCAGGACCTTCCCCGAATGCTACATGGTGGCGCCGGACCGTTGGCTCTTGAGGTGCGAATGAGCCCCCGATTTGTAAGAATTTTGCAGAACCGCCGACCCGGACTGGCGGCGATTTAGTTTTAACCGCAAATAACGAGGATTTTATGGCAACTATTAATGAACTCAAATCTAAGTATGGCGTAAATCATAATGACGCTGTACTTGGCGGATACAAACGCTGGAATGTCAAGGTTGAATTCACAGGCACTTCCGTTGAAAACGTCAGAGCGAAGGATTCTGCCGAAGCGGAAAGAATCGCCAAAAGGAATATTGTCGACCGGTGCTCAGGTGTGACAGGCAACACGAAGGTGTCAATTAAGCGTATGCAGACAGAGGAAGCATAAAATCGAAATCCCCGGCAATCAAGAAATAAGGAGCTCCCATGACGAACATCGAAAGTATCAAGGCCAAGTACTAGTTCCAGGCAGACGCGAAACCGTCATCTACAAATGAAGCCTTGCGTAAAAAGGCACAATCTGCAATCGACACCCTTTACAAGGATGCGATGAAAGCAAGGGTGCTTGTTTCCGAATACAATAAGGCAATTGCAAAAACCGGAACCACCGCTCAGGTTATGGTTGATTTTCACGACATCCTGAACAATCTCAAGTCCGGTGCAAACACGAGGATTTAAACATGCCAACGATCAGCGTCATCAAAACGAAGTATCAAAGCGACGCCGTGGAAGGCTCCCAGAAGGCGAAGGACGAGCGGGCAATCCGGGAAATGGGCCACAAGCTGGCAGCAATGAGAAACGAATACAAGAAGATGGCCGAGGCTTTTGCAAGGAAGTACGGAGACTCCAAGTTTACGAGGTTCCTCAAATAGCCCAATTTACAAGAATTTTCCTCTTGTGGCCCCGGACACGTTCCGGAGTTTATTTTTGTGCCTGCAATGACCTTCGCCGAATTCATACAGAACCTGCGCACCCTCCGGCTCAAGAAGAAGGGACAGCGCCACAAGATGAACCCCAACAAGTTCTACCCCTCGCAGGCCGAGCTGCAAACGCAGGAGGCGCTTTACGAGGAATTGGGCAACTATGCCGACAAGCTAGAAAAGGCCGCGCAGAAGGGCGGCGTGGCTAGCGTTTACGCAGTTCCCGGCGCCGTCCCCGACGGGTTTCGCGAGGTTGTCGAGAACCTCGCCGAGCAGGTTTCCGAGTTTCAGATGCGATCCTTCGCCAGTTTCTCCGAGTTGACAGTGGGCGAGCGCTACTTTCCCTCCCAGGAGCACAAGGACCTGATCCTTTCGACCTGGACCGAGAATTTCGTGAACCAGTGCAAGTCCACGAACGAGGAAATGCGCAAGAAGGTAGCCGGGGTCGTTTCCGACGGCGTCCTGGAAGGCCGCAACCTCCGCGAGATGGTCAAGGAGATACAGAACACCTGCAGCGACTTCACCCGCAACAAGGCCGAGCTGATCGCCACGACGGAAGTTTCAAAGCTGAACACGGCCATCGCGAAGGATCAGAGCGAATCGGCCGGCATCAACTTCTACGAATGGGGTGCCGCGATGGACGGCCGCACCCGCGAGAGCCACGCCGTCATGGACGGCAAGATTTGCAAGTGGGGCGACGACGACCATTACTACAGATGGAGCGACCCGGACCCGAAAACGGGCAAGCGCAGGCTCGTCCGCACGCCGAGACCCGCAAACGCCTACAAGGGCGCACCCGGCACCGATTTCCGCTGCCGATGCATCGCCCTTCCGTATATCCCTGAGCTTGAAGACGACTACGCCGGGGAACGCGAGAACGGGACGGTACGAGGTGTCGTGCAGACGCAGGAGCACCCGGAAGCGTTAAGCCAGGAACAGATCGCGTTCCTGAACGAAATTAACGAAAGTCGCCTCATGATGGGCAAGTCGAGAAAGCCCGGAAACCGCGAGGCATACCTTCTCCGCAAGCGAGAGCAGGCCGACTACGAACTTGAAATGGCGCGCGACTACGAATACCTCGCCAAGCGTCCGTTTGATGCCGAACTAAGCACCTTCTACAAGCTGTGGTGCCGCAAGGATGGCAGCGACAACCTCAACAGTTACCTTCTTGAAAAGAATCTGCTGCATTCTGCCGAAGAATCGCATCCGAGATACGACGAGCGCGAAAAGCGCATGAATGAGTACATATCCGAGAACCCGCTAAAGAGAAACATGACGCTGTGGCGGTGCATGAGCCTTAATGCCGCGACTCTTGAAAACTACAAAAAGAAAAAGTCTATATTCTGTCCAGGTGTTGTCTCATTTTCCAAGAGCATGCAGCACGCAGCCAGCTACTACGACCCGAATTCAAAAAGCAAGGTCCCGTTCCTTATCAAGCTGGACGCAAAGAAAGACGACAAGGTTGCGCCTCCGTATCAGATCAAAAACGGAAAAATGATCGGATACCCAGAAGAATGCGAATTCAACGCGCCATCAAAATCCAAATTAATAATAAAAAAAGAACGTTCTGTCGGAGAAGTTCTTATATTTGAGTGTACATTGGAGGCTTGATATGCCATACACGGATGAAGAACTTGAAGAATTCCTGCAAAAGGACGAGGAAACGATCCGCCACGTGGTTGAGTACGTCCGTAAGCATCCTGTCAAGCTGAAACCCAAATTAAGTGAAATCCTCGACCCGGACATTTATCGCATACATGCGATGTCGTACAACCGGCACAACCAAAACCGCGACAGCATCAAGATTAACTGGGAATTTCGAGACAAACGATTTGAAGAATTCCTCGGCGACGATTACTAGAATTGCAAGAATTTTGCAAAAAGCCCCTGCCATGACGGCGGGGGCCTATTTTTTATGCCATGTCCGCGATACAGAGGCTTGTAAACCAGATTAAGGCGATGGAAAGCAGGGCGAGAGACCTCGCCTCGCACGAGGTCCGTGTCGGCTGGGCGAACGAAGCCAAGGAACAGGCCAGGGCTAAACCGAAAGAAGAAGCGCTGGTCATCAACGCTGCAAGAAGGAAGGCGAAGAAGAAGGGAAAAGGGGAAATTGTCTCCAATTTCGACACCAACTTCATAGGGCCAGGGCAGCAGGCGGTAAGCCTCGCTCAGATAGCAAAGACGCTCTGCTATGGCCGTGAGTGCGGCGTTACGAAAAGCGGACATAAGTACGGCAGAATACCGCCTCGCGACTTTGTCAGGGTGTTGCAGGAAAAACACCTGAAAACCCTCAACAGGCTCGTTGCCGATGAAGTCGTCAAGAACGGATCCACGGTAAAGAATGTGGACCTTGAAAAAATAGGCGTTACTGCCAAAGGCCAGCTGCAGAGGGCCATGCGCGATTCGAACGAATACGACAAGAACGCGCCAATCACAATTCATGGCGGATGGATGGCGGACCCGAAAACGAAAAAGCCTTTTTATGTCGAACCGAAGGGGAGCGAAAGGCCGCTTATCAACACAGGCACGCTTATCAAGTCCGTCGACTTTGAAATCAAATAGGAGTAGTTACGGGATTGAAAATTGTAATCGCGAACATTTGGCTTATGGGGACCGGCGGCACCGAGTGCTGGTGCTGGGCCATGGCCGACGAACTGCGGCGCAGGGGCCACGACGTGGCGCTCTACACGCCGAATCCGGGCCGGTTCCTCGAACGCACCGGCCACAGGGTAGCCACCCCCGGCGAGTCCTTCGACCTCGTGCTCGACAATCACGGCGTTTCGCTCGGCAAGTTCGGCGGCGTCACGGTCCACACCTGCCACGGCGTCATTCCAGCAGAAAGCCCGATGCCCACGGCAGACGCAAACGTGGCCGTTTCCAAGCGCGTGGCGAAGCGCTGGGGACTGAAGGACATCATCACGAACGGCGTGGATACGGACCGGTTCAGGAACATTACGGAACCAGGCGACTCACTGCGCCGCGTGCTCTCGCTCTGCAAGTCCAAAACCGCAGATGCGATGCTCGCGGAAGCCTGCCGCATCGCTGGTGTGGAACTGCGGACTACCTTCGGGCGGGAGTCCTTCGACGTGGAGAACGTGATAAACGGCGCCGACCTCGTAGTTGGCGTGGGCCGGTCCGTCCTGGACGCCATGTCGTGCGCGAGGCCGGTGGTCTCCTTTGACGACCGCAGCTATTACGCCGTTCGGTTCCACGGCGGCGGCTATATCCGCAGGGACCAGTACCGCCTCGCCGCGGACGACAACTTCACGGGCGTTTCTACGGGCAAAAGCTGGGACGCGTCGTCGCTCGCCGGGGAACTGAAAAAATACAACCCCGCGGACGGGTACAGGAACAGGCTGTGGATTCTCAAGAACCACTCCGTCGCCGCCTCCGCGGACAAGTACCTCAAGATTTACGGAGAAATATGCGGGAAAACGGAAAAATGAAATGTGTCCTTGGCGTGCTCAAGTCGCCGGATGGCTTGCTGATAAGGGAGGAAATGCTCGAGTGGCTTTCGCCCCTTTACGAAGTCATCGAGGTGTGCCAGGACGTGCCGGGCGCCCTTTTCGAGTACCCGGCCCTCGCGCTCGCCTTCGAGATTGCCTCCAAGACGGACCGGCCTGTTCTCTACCTCCACACCAAAGGCGCTGCGTTCCCGACCGAGGTGCAGGGCGAAATCCGCGCAATGTGGAAAAACGAGCTCGGAATACCAGAAAGGGTCGCCAAGTACGTGGACCTCGCCGACGTGCCGATGCCGAGGCTTTCGACGCCGATCATGTCGCTGAACAAGGACACATGGTTCAACGCATTCTTCGTGAACCCTGCCGCAGGCCGCATCCTGCGCGATACCGTGAAGCCGTCGGAAACACGCCACGTTTTCGAGTTCGTCGCACGAGACACCCCCGTGGATGTGGTCTCGCCGTTCGAACCGTGCGATGGCGTGCCGATATTTACGCTCATGCGACGACTCGCGAAATAAAAACCTTTCAACCATAGGAAAAACGGGAATATGAAAAAGAACGTTATCATCTTTCACTTGACGGACCGCGGCGCCTGTTCCTGGGTGCGCTTCCGTTTCATGGTCGGCCTGCTCGAAACAAACACCGGCGGCGAGCTTGTCCCCGTCATCAGCCCTTTCGAGGTAATTGAACCCGACGTGCTCTCGCGCACCGCGGCCGTTGTGTTCGCCCGGCCAATGATCCAGCTCCACGGCGACCTGCTGGAGCGCTACAAGGCCAAGCGCGCGCAGTACGGGTTCAAGGTCTTTGCGGACTTCGACGACCTTCTCTGCGATATCGACGGCAAGAGCCCGATTCCCGAGTACAACAGGTTCAAGGCCTCGCCGTTCGAAATCGGCAAGGTTATGGAGCGCCATTGCGCGGGCCTTGACGGCATCACTGTGGCCTCGGAATATCTCAAGAACACGCTCGAGCGCCGTTTCGGGTGGGATAACGTGTCCGTCCTCCCGAATACGGTGCCTGGCTTCGCCTATGGCATGGCCCCGCGCGAGTCCGTGGAATCCGATATCGTCAAGCCGCGGGTGCTCTACGCCGGGTCCATGACCCATTTCAAGGAAGGCCACCTTGGCGACTTCGAGGGTCCCTGGGTGCCCTGGATGCGCGAGGCCGCAGGCAAGGGCGAAATCGACCTCCATTGTTTCGGATTCTCGGCGCCGGAGTTTCTTTCCGACGTGCCGGTGACCTTGCACCCGTATGTACCCGCCGTGGCGTTCCCTGCCACCGTGGCCGCCATCAGGCCGGACATCTACCTTGCCCCCCTGCAGGACAACGAGTTCAACCGCTGCAAGAGTGACTTGAAGCTGCTCGAGGCTGCCGCCGTCGGCGCCGCCTTGCTCGGGTCGGAATTTAAGAATTCTCCCTACATGAAGGCCGTAGCCCTTTCCCGAATTTGGGAAGACTGCTCCGCAGAAGGGCTCGACTGCGTTGTCGATACGATATGCCAGAAGGACAACTTCAACGCCATTCTTCGGAATCAGCGCCAAATGATGCAGGCCGAAGGGCGCTATACCGAAAGCCGAGACTCCATCATGCGTTTTCTGGGCGCCTACATGGGCGATGCCGTGTCCTGCACGTAGGAAACCCGAATTTATAAGAATTTAGCGAAAATGGGCTCCGGGCTTGTCCGGGGCCTATCTTTGTCTGCGATATGAGTACAGTCGCAGAAATCAAGTCTAAGTACGGCCTCTCTAACGATGGTGCAGTCGCAATCTCCGTGGACGTGGAAGCGCTCCGCGAAATGGCAAACAGCCTCCTTGAAGACGCCCAGTCCGTAGAACGCGACATGGCGAACGCAATGGAGAAAGAATACGCCACCAGGCGCAAGCAGCGCGTGGCAGGCCGCATCAAGGAACAGAAACGAAACGTCGATATGGCGAGGAAGTTCCTCGACGAAGTCGGCGCAATCCTTGACAGCGCAAACGAAACCTTGAAGAAGGCGAAGTAATGGCTGCGAAAGACACTCTCAAGAACATGGCTACCGCAGCGGCGCTCGTCGCGATCCGCGAGAAGTACAAGCGCCCCGCACCGGAAAAGCCGAAGCCGGACGATTCCGAAAAGGAAACGGCCAAGCTGCTCGACGGCCTGCAGGCTGCCAAGCTCTCGCTCAACACCGGCATCGACCGCCTTATCGCCCGCGCTTCCAAGGGCGGCTATTCTAATGCAGAACTTATCAAGACCACCGCGAAGCTGAACGCTCTCGCGAAGACAATGGGGTAAACAAAGACTGTTGACGAAATCAAGTCCAAGTACGGCGTAGCGCAGCAGAACGATGCAAGTGTCATGACGTTTTCTGTTCCTGTGACTTATTCCGGTCGAGATGTGGTTGTTGTAAAAGCAACCAATCCACAAGAAGCCGCAAAGGCCGCAGAGAAGCTGATTGAAGGTCGATTCCTTAAAGCTCCTTTAAAGTTCAGCTCCCTTAAAGCTGAAAATCCGAAACGTACCGGAGTATTTGGCTAAACCCCGCGATTTATAAGAATTTCACGAAATCCCCTTTGCAGTAAGTGCAAGGCGTAGATTTGGGGAAAAGGCAAAATAAACATGTTCCAGCAAGATATCCAGAAGTTCGCCTCTAACGTGTTTCGCAAGACTCCGGAAGGTTACCTGACCGGCAAAATCTGCGTGACCGGTGCGGGCGTTTTCCGTTATCTCGGGGACGACCACAAGTTCGTCGGACGTCTCCGTGACCGCGACCAGGTAAAGGCCGCCACCGCTTCCATCAACTGCAAGCCCGTGACGCTCCAGCACCCGAACCAGCCGGTAAACCTCGACAACGTGGGCGACCTGCAGGTGGGCATGAGCGCAAACGACGCCGAATTCGACGGCCTGAACAACTACGTGACCGTCACCGTCACCGACAAGAAGGCTGTCGAAGCCATCGAGAAGGGCGAAGTGAAGGCCATCAGCATGGGCTACCGCTGCAGCATCGTGGACCACGAAGGCGTATGGCAGGGAACCCACCACGACCAGGAACAGAAGGACATCGTGTACAACCACATCGCGCTCGTGAAGAACGGCCGCGCAGGCGACCAGGTGCGATTCACGGTAGGCGACAGCGCCGACTTCGGCGACATTTTCGACATCGCCCCGGAAGAAGAACAGGAAAAGAACCCGGTACACGACGAACACCAGAATTTTGACACGCCCGCCTTCGTCAACGACGGCGGCAAGAAGAACGAATCTAACACAAACGACAACAAGGAGCAATCCATGAAGACAATCCAGCTCGACGGCGTAGATTACCAGGCCGACGAAAAGGTCATCGACGCTCTGCAGGCAGCACAGAAGGACTCCGCCGAAAAGCTCGATGAAATTCACACTCTCCTGGACGGCATCGAAGAACGCGATTCCAAGATTGCCGACCTTGAAGAACAGCTCGAACAGGCCAACGACGAAATCGACGACTCCGTCATTGACGCCGCCGTGAACGCAAAGCTCGAAATTCTCGACGCCGCCCGCGCCGCAGGTATCGAATGCGACACTTCCGACGACGTTTCCGACCTGAAGCGCCAGGTTATCACCGCCGCTTTCGACGGCATCGACCTCGAATCCATCGAAGACGAAGCTGCCATCAACTCGCTCTATATGAGCGCAAACAAGGTCATTGCTGACCGCGCCGAAAAGGGCGACTGCAAAGGCGGCAAGGGCGGTACGAAGAAGAATCCTGCAGCACAGTTCGACGGAGCCGCCAAGGGTGCCGGTGACGACGTGGTCGACAGCGCTGAAGACCAGCTTCAGAAGAGATTGATCGCAATTTCCCACGGCATCAAGAAGGAGGACAAGTAATATGTCTTTTAACGCCAATGATTACGGCCGCAGTATTGCGGCTCCCGGTCTTGTTGACCCGGATCAGCCCTATTCCACGGAATCCCGCTGCATGGCGGATTCCAAGCTCACCGAAGGTGGCTTTGCCGTGTTCGCCAAGAAGGGCGAAGATGTGCAGGCTTTCTCTGCCAAGCCCGCTGAAGACGGCTACTTCCTCGGCGTGGCCCAGCGCATCATCACCCGCGACGAATATCCCGCAGGCACCCCTGTTACGGTCGTTACGACCGGCGTAATCTGGGTCACCGCAGGTGCAGACGTCCAGTCCGGCGAATCCGTCGGTATCGACGCCTCCGGCAACTTCGTACCCTATGACGGCGAATCCACCGGCGCCGCCTCCCTGACCGAAGTCAAGGGCGGTACGTTCAAGACTTCCGCATCGAGCGGTCAGTATGTCCGCGTCATGCTCAAGTAATAATCAAGGAGAAACACACAATGACAGGTACTATTCTTGACCTCTACGATGACGCGGCCCTCAACTCGCTGAAAGTCGAATTCAACCAGATTGAAAAGGCTGCCTACAACCTTCCGCGCGAAAATCTCGACGCCATCCAGTCCGCACCCATCAAGGGCGGCATCAACAAGGGCGCACAGACCTACACCGTGAAGACCATCACCAAGCTCGGCATGGCAAAGGTCGTGTCCGAAGACGCCAAGGACCTCCCGCCGGTGTCCCTCGCTGTGAAGAAGCAGACCGTCGAAATCCGCGACGTGGGCGACTCCTACAAGTTCACCCGCGCCGAACTCGATGGCGCCGCCTTCAACAACATGCCGCTTGAATCCCTCGACGCCCAGGCCGCACGCCAGACCATCGACGAAAAGGTCGACGAGATCATCTACGTCGGTGAAAAGAATTGGGGCCTCCTGGGTCTCCTCACGAACCCGAACGTCACCAAGACCATCGCCGCCAACAACGCAGGCAATACTTCCAAGAAGTGGAAGAACAAAACCCTCGACGAAATCACGAAGGACATCCAGACGATGGTGGACGCCGTGTTCAACGCCACCAAGGGGCCGCGCGGCACCGGTACGGTCACCCCGAACACCATCAAGATCCCGCGTGACGCCTTCACCTACCTCACCACCACCTACACCGGCAGCGACTCCAAGATTACCTACCTGGATGCCTTGAAGTCCAAGTTCGCACCGCAGGGCATCACCAACTGGGAACTCTGCGTGTCCGCTGGCGGCATCGGTAAGGTTTCCACCGACGGCGACTCCGACCGCGCTCTCCTCTACAAGAAGGGCGAAGAAAACGTGTTCTCCATCCTTCCGGTGGCGTTCCGCGTTCTCCCGGCCCAGTTCGTCGGCCTGTCCATCATCTACAACTGCCTGGCACGTACCGGCGGTTGCTGCTGGCGCCGCCCGACTACCGGCGTCTACATGGACGGCGTGTAAGCCTGAACATCCCTCTTGAATTGTCTGTTCCCGTAACTCCTATGGGGTGGCCGCTATGTCCGAGGCGCGACAGCTCTACGACGTAGCGGTTCCCCATGGGGGATTCTTTGAACCTTTTTAAACCTTAAAAACCATAGGAGTGTTTTTTAACATGAAGATCATCATCAACAATACCGAACGCGCCATCTTTGCCGATGGCAAGCTGCTCATTCCCGGCACCAACGTCCTGGAAGCCTTCGACGCCGAACAGGGTGACGTGAAGTCTTTTATCGAAAACGGCGAACTCGAAGTCAAGGACGCCGACAAGATGGACGACAAGGCCAAGGAAAAGGCAGTTGAAAACGTCACGAACCGCGAAACCCTCGAGAAGGTAGAAAAGACCTTCCCGAAACTTGACACTTCCAAGGCTAAGAAGAAGCTCGACAATTTCGACGAACAGCTGAAGAAGCAGGCTTAATTCGGAGTAAACCGGTAATGGCGGCAACGGCAGAGGATATCGTTAAGGCCAAGCGGTTTATGACCGCAGACCTTGCAGGCAACGCCCGCGTGGACGTGTGGCTCGAAATGGCCCAGCTTCGCGCAGACAGGGCCTATTTCGGCAGTTCCTACCCGCTAGCCCTCTGTTACCTCGCGTCCCACATCGGGACGCTAGAAACGCGCGGAAACGGCGACGACGTGGGGTCCGTATCCTCGAAGTCCGAGGGCGGGCTTTCCGTTTCCTATTCCGCTGCGGGCGCCAGCGAGGAAGGCGACCTCTCGCAGACCGTCTACGGCCGCTACTATCTCGACCTCCTGAAAGCCAAGAGACCCCTGCCGGGAATCACCGGCGGTGGCTGTTTTGGAGGATGGTTCTAGGATGGCTACCCTTTTCAACAAGGAATTCCGCTACGTCGAACTCTCCAACGGCGGCTACAACACGTCGGGCGTCTACGAGCACGGCGCCATTGTCGTAGACAAGAAGGTTCACGGGACGGTGCAGAGCGCCACCTACAAGGAGCAGATTCCAGCCGTGACCGGAACCCGCAACACGGGCAACGTGGATGTCTATTCCTCAGAGGCTTTGAAATGCCGTACCCGCGGTGGTAACGACGGCGGCTACGTCAAGCACGGCTCCTTCATCTACCAGCTCGTTTCGGAGCAGTATTACCCGCATTTGAAGAATATCGACCACTGGAAATACGTGGGCGAGATGGTCCCCGAGGATGAACTCCCCGAGGCGATCAAGGAGGCGTTCAAGTGATGACCGTCCCCCTGATTCTCTCGATTTTGTGCCAGTACATCAACGGCATGGGCTACAAGGCCATCCAGGGGCCGTCCAACAACCCTGCGCCCGATGGCCTTTACATCTCCGTCGTAGCAGGCAACGTTCGCCAGGTCGGAGACGTTGACAGGCCCGGTCCGGCCGCGGCGGCGGACAACAAGTACAAGGCCATCATGAAGGTACTGACCGTCCAGTTCTACGAGGTGGAAGGCGACGGCGAGGCTATCAGGGCGGTACAGAACGCGCTGCAGTCCGACGAATTTGACTCCTTCGTGGCGAGCCATAGCCCGGCGAGCGAACATGGCAAGGATCCAGGATTTTCCGTCTGGGAGATTGGCGACATCATCGACAATTCCATGCAGGACGGCACCTACTTCATCCAGCAAAAAACTATGACAGCCGACTTCAACTTTGTCGATTACATCGGCCACGTATCGCCGAGGATGATGAGCGTAAACGGAACTATTAACGAAGAACCATTCCATTCAGAGGTATCCAATGGATAGACTTATTGACGAAATTGTGCAGGTGCGGTTAAGCGATGCAGCGGCATTGGCTTCCTCCACAAGCGTGAACACCGCCGCCGTTGTCGGCGTCACCACCAAGGACGGTATCGACGTCGACGACACGCAGGTCCTTTACAGCCAGGACGACGTGGCAAACGAATATGGCACTGGCGTAAAGCAGGTAATCATTCTCGACCCGACAGGTTCCGCCGCCGCATCCGGTGACGTTGAACTTACAATGGGCGGTTCCGGCAATGTTGTCGCTACCGCCAAGGTCCGCGTCGGTAACAACGCCACCACAAAGAGGGACCTCCTCAAGGCTCTTGCGTCCGATTTCCACGCGGACGGCTATTCCGCAGTCTATTCTTCCGAAAGCGGTCTCAAGATTACTGCGGACGACTACGGCGTGACTACAAACCTGTTTGCCGTGAACTACAACGGCACCGGTTTCTCCGGCAACCTGACCGTATCGGAAAACGGCGTTGCTGAAGCGGACATCGTGAAGGTTACAAAGTCGTTCTTTGCAGAACCTGCGACTCCGGGCAAGATTGTCTGCATCCCGGTACAGTCGAACCCGACAAAAGGCAACATCGAGGACCCCCTCGAAGCGGCCCTCGCAATGGGACGCGACAAGAACAACCGCGAAATCGACTTCTACCACGTCATCATCCGTCTTTCCGGTGACGGTGTGACAAGACAGGGCGTTGTTGACCTTGCTAAGACTCTAGACGACTGGTGCGGCGAAAACTTCAAGCTCGGACACATCGAGGTCTTGGACCGCAAGGTAGCCGCAGACGCCAAGGCTGACCTTGCCGAAAACCCGACCAAGCGAGTTGGCATCTACTTCCATGACGAAAATTCCGAAAAGAGCATGGCTGCCCAGCTTGTCGCTGAACGCTGTGGCAAGGACCCTGCTCGCGGAACGTGGGCGCACAAGACTCTCGAAGGCCTTGTTGCCGACCCGACAACCAAGGCGGACCTCAAGGACGCACAGGAACTTGGTCTTAACGTCTACGTGAAGATTGCTGGTCGTGACCGCACTTACTACGGCACGACCGGAACAAAGACGCAGTTCATCGATTCCGTCATCAAGAAGGATTGGCTCAAGTTCCGCACGCAGGAAGCCATCTTCAATGTGCTCGGAAACGCCAATAACGGTGACGGCTTGGATTTCAACGACGACGGCATCCCGGCTGTTGTTGCCGAAATGACCGACATTTTCACGACCGCCCAGGATTCCGAACACCGCTACGTGCTCCCCAACTCGTGGGAAATTACGGCACCGCTCTACAAGGACATCCCGGCAGAAGACAGGGCCGCCCGCAACCTTCCGAGGGTGCGCGCCGTGTTCTCCATCCAGGAATCCATTCACACCGTCAAGACCGTGGAACTCCAGGTCATCTAAGGAACGGAGGAAAGCACAATGGTTACAAAGACTTGGAACTACAAGAACCTCAAGATCAACTTCAACGGCGCGGCCATCACGGCCCTCAACGGGGACGCTTCCATCACCGCCGACGCCGAGGAATGGTCCTTTATCGAAGGCGAGGATTTCGTCGAACGCAGCCTCGTCGACAACCACCTCTGCACCGTCACGCTCCCGATGATGGTCACGTCCCCGCAGATCGACATTTTCGCCATCGCGAAGATTGCCGACAAGCAGACCGGCGCAGGCCCGTTCCCCTTCTCGATGGTTCGCACCGACGGCAACTACAAGCTGTTTGGCACCGCGACCGTCATGAGCATCGGCAAGCCGGTGAAATCCAAGGTCGGACAGGCCAGAAACGTCACCCTCAAGATCGTAATGCAAGCCGAATACGAAGGAGCATAACGTATGGCAGAAACACCCTACAAGGAGATTACTTCGGGAGACCACAAATACCAGGTCTACCCGGTTACGGGAAGAAACGCGCTGCACCTTGATAGGAAGGTCACCGACCTGGCCTACTCTTTCAGGGAAATCGCGAAAAGCAAGAACGACATGGGCATGATGATTCTTCACGCCTTCGCCGAGATGGACGACTACAAGTTCGACGAAATCCTGGCGCAGACGCTTGTTGAGGTCATCCGCGTCGGAAACGAAGGCGAGCCTGACGTAAAGGTTACGGCAGAAAATGTCTACGGGTTCTTCGCAGGCGACCTTGACGGACTTTACGGGCTGCTCATCCAGATTTGGGAGGCATACGAGCTCACCCCTTTCAAGAAAGCGAAAGTCGTGCGCACTGGCGCCTAAATGCAGACAACCCAGTCGTCATGGAAATGCTGGCGAAGGACGATGCCGATTCTAAAGGGCTCGGACTTGTCGGCACCATGTCGGACGAGATGTTGACCGAGGCGCTGTTCTGGCGCCTTGTTTGCAATTTACGGCTTTCGCCCAAGGAAATCGAAGAGTGGACGCTCAATGATATGCGCAAGGCGGATGCGTTCATGTCGATGCAGATGGACTACAAGAGGATTTGGCCGGTATATTTCGACCTATCGAAGGATGAAGACGGGAGCGAGGACCCGGAGGCAATCCTTGAGGAAGGCAGAATGAGGAACAACTGATGGCACTTTCGGAAACCTTCAACCTTGACTTCAAGTTCGGCGGGAACGTCGAACTTTTGGCGCGTCTTGAGAACCTGCTCAACCGCATCGACCAGCGTTTTGATTCCGTCGAGGATTCCGTAAACGATGCCGCCAAGGCCACCGACAACATGGCGGACAAGGTGGACGACCTCAACGACTCCTTCAAGGAAGGTGTCGGCGCCATGAGCGAGTTCGGCGAAAAGCTCAAGGACATCGCGAAATACTACCTCTCTTTCCAGGCTATCCGTTCCGGTGCCGAGAAGGTGTGGTCCTTCGGCATGGAGTCGATGGATATCTTCGCGACCCAGGAACGCGCCGAGAACCAGCTCAAGGGCGTGATGAAGAACCGCGGAACGCTCGACCAGTTCCAGGCCATCAAGGACTACGCGGCTGATATCCAGGGTCGAAGCATCTACGGCGACGAGGCGATGATAAAGGGCGCCGGTGAGCTTGCTACCTACGTAAAGGGGACGGAATCCTTGAAGTCCATGATGGACCTCCTGACCGACTACGCGGCCGGCATGACCGGTGGCGGCGAGGTGTCCCCGGAACAGATGGAAAGCCTCGCTACGGGCCTCGGAATGGCCTACGACGGCAACTACATGGCGATGCGTAGAAAGGGCTTCGACACCTCCAAGCTCGAAGCCTTGGACGCCATCGTCGAAAACGGAGGCAAGTGGGGAGCCAAGGAAAAGAAAAAGTACGGAGACGTTCTTGACGCCGACATACTGAAGCAGATCCGTTCTGCCGGTGGCGTAACGGAGCAGATGCGCGTGGACGCCCTCAAGGAATCCTTGCAGGATTGGGAAGGACTGTCCGATGCAGTCAACGACCTGGATTCTTCCCCGCTGATAAAGTTCAACAATGCTTTAGGAGACCTCCGGGAAAATGTCGGAAAGCGGATATATCCTGTATTTAACGGCCTTGTGGCAGCGATTGACGAGAAAATGCCGCAAATCGAGGTGTTTTTTGACCGAATTGGCGATATGTTTACATCCATGTCTGATTCGTTCTCGACGCATCTCGATTCGCTTTTCGAGGTCGGAGAGCGCCTTGCAGAGACACTTCCAAAGTTGGTCGAGTTCGGCCTTGAAGTCTTGGAAGTTGCCGACGACGTCATTTTCAAGTTTGTCGGTTTCAAGGAAGCCGTAATCGCTCTTGGTGCCGCATTGGCAATAAACAAGGTTATGAGTTTCAAGACACAGATTATTTCTGTCGGTGTTGAACTGAAAAAGACCGCTGTCGATTTCATGAAGCTGCGGACGGAGCTGAAATTTACCCGCGTCGAAATGGTTAAATCGGCCGCTGAAATGACTCGTTCAGGATTAAACAACGCCCTGAAGGGGGCAACCGCGCAGGCGCTTTTATTTACGGCAGCTTTGTGGGGCCTTGAAAAGGTTTTTGAGGCGGGAAAAACCGCGATTGAACTTTACCAGCAGAAAAAGAAGGAAGAAGAGTTCTCCAAGAACGAGGCAGACAAGAACGTCGCTTTCGACAGGATGATGAGCGCTCGGAAACTGTGGAAAAGTAACACGACGGACAAGGGCAACTACAAGGAACGCTACGATGCATACGTTGCAGCTACTAAAGACTACATTGAATGGACCGGCGGTAATCTTCCTAGCTACATCAAGGATGAAATGTACGGCATGAAGTTTGCTTCGGACAGCAAGGCCGCTAATGCTGAAAAGACAGCAAAGATGGCGTCTGCTAAGGCTAAAGGTGACATTTACCAGTCCATCACGAACAATTACATCGACCAGAAGGTGAACGTGGCGGCGGAAGTCGAGAAAATCGGCATGTTGCTGAACTTCTCCGTCCGCGCCGCAATTCAGCAGGCGATGAAGCAGAATCAGAACCAGATGGCAGTGGGGGCAATCTAGAATGATAGGGTATATTGAAAAAGCTGTAGACTATTTTCAGGGGCAAAAGCCGAAGGTGGCGCAGCCTGTGCCTGCTTCGCTGTTCTATCGCGAGGAGGGCATTGGCATCCATGCATCGGTTCCGGGCAATAAGTCTGAACTGAAGTACATGCCGTTCAACCTTTTTATAAGCGAGAAACACAACCTTAAATTCAGGGTTTCGGACCACCCGCTGCAGGACGGGACCACGATTTCTGACCACGTGCACAGGGAACTGCGCGAAGTGCAGATTGAAGGGCTTTTTACAAATCATCCTATCAATAAGGGCCAAAAGGCAGAAGAAGTCAAGTTCAAGGATGACTACGCTACCAAGGAAGTCAAGTCCACGATATCAAATACGGCTCTTGCCAACTTTACGAAGCTCGAGGAACTAGCGAACAGGAAGGAACCCGTCAGGCTTGTTTGCGCGCTTGAAATTTACCCGAGGATGGTTATTACTGGTCTTGAATACGAGAGAGATTCGAAAAGCGGGTCCAGCATCCGCTTCACGATGACGCTTCGCGAAATTGAGACCGTATCGCTCAAGAGCGTCACCCTCGATTACAATTTCCAGCCGGAGGACATGATTACGGCAAACGACAAGATGATCGCGGCGGAAAAGAAACTCGGAAAAAAGACTGCTACGGAAATGAAAGCTGAAGACCTTAAAAAGCTCATGAACTTCGAATCGGCATCGACGGTAGGTGGCTAAAATGAAGATAATCCATTTCAACCCTTCCATTTCAAGCAGGCAGAACTTCTCCGTCAACCTGGGGGAGCTTGTCTGCGAATTCACGATGTCCTGGAACCAGCGCGTGGAAGCCTGGTTCTGCGATTTTATCACCACGGCAGGCGCCAACTACTCTGTCCGCCTAGTCGAGAACAGCCCGCTTCTCGGAAAAATCAACCGCACGGGTCTTAACGGTGACTTTCGCGTTCTGAAATTCAACTCTCTCGGACCGGATGCCATAACCTACGACAACCTCGGTACCGACTGGAAGCTCGTATTCCTGACGGACGAGGAAGGCGAGGTGCTCGATGGCGTTTAACCGCAAGATGGAACTCCTAGTCGGCGTTTTCAAGGATGCCGCGGTCAAGGCCGTTGTTGGGTCGGAAGCGAAGCCGGAGCAGACGGGCTATCTTATCGACGGCTTGGATTACGAGTTCGAGATTACCCGTTCCACGGAATATTACAAGGACACAGCAACCTTTACCATCTACAACCCGAACGACGACACGATAAACGAAATAATGAACGCCGGGTGCTCGGTCATTTTCCGCGCCGGTTACGAGGACGAGGACATGGCGACTATCTTCGTCGGGCAGATTGCGATGGCGTACCCGGAGGACGACAGCCCCGAAACTACCAAGCTCGTTCTTATCTGCAAGTCGCAGAGGGGCGCGCAGTACCCGCTGCAGCGTACCTACATCACGGCGATGGTCGAGGAAGGCAAGAGCTACTACGACGTGCTCAAGCTTATTGCGGACTATGTCGGCGTGGCCCTTTCCGGAGCCGAAAAGCTGAAAGACAGAAAGCTTGAATCGACTTACATAGTAGAAGGCGACATTCGTCATGCCGTTAGAATGTTTACAAGACGAAAATTGCGTGCGCTCGGTGGCGACATCCTGATTTCGAACAACGAAATGATTTATTACGAGAAGAACTCCGTTTCTTTCTCAACGGTCTATCTGACATACCAGAGCGGCCTTGTCTCTGCTAAGGCGGTGCGCGACGAGATGTACCAGAGCTCGGAGGACGCGTTCAACGAGAACCGCGAATATTACCTCGGACTTAAAGATTTAAAGGATTTTGACATTACTGACAAGGAACAGTTGGAACAATACAAGAAATTGACTGCAAAACCGCCTATCCAGCCCAAGAACGAGGTGGACTTCGAGTGCATCTTTCATCCGGGCCTGCACGTGCTAACGCCTGTCTATATCGACGCCCGCAAGAGCGAAAAGGACCGTTTCTCTGTGGTCGGAGAATTCTACATCAAGGAGCTGCACTACCACGGCGGAAACTTCGCCGGGAGCCAGTACAGCATCAGCGGGCGCGCCTGGGAGTACGACATCGGGCAGAAGGTGTCGGGAAAGTCGGGTCAGGCTTGATTTTTTTCTTAAAAATTGCCATTTCTGACGGATTTTGTTTAAATTTAGAGTCGAATATGAAAAAGAAAACGACAATTACCGATTTTCTCCGCAAGTATTCCATTGACGAGAGCTTCAAGACGCTGCGCGAAACAGCGAAGTCAAGTTCTGGAAAGCAGAAGGAGGCCCTGCAGGGCAGAATCAAGAAGGCGCTGAAAACGTCCTCCGTCAGCGGGATTGCCAAAAAGGAAGGCAACCGCTACAAGCTCACATTGCCGGACCCGGAAACAAAGAAAAAGCTGGAAGACCTGACGAAGTTCCGCAGAAACCTGGAAGCGATGCGAACTAAGACGAACCGGATGATGTCCAGCCAGAAGAATGACGCCATCGCCCTTTATCTTCTCGACCTCGATTCCCTGCTTTCAAAGGGAATCAACAAGGCCAATGACATAGAAAAGCACCTGAAACAGGTCAGCGGCTTAAAATAGGCCGATTTGCAAGAATTTTGTGTTTTAATGGAACCGCGTCCTTGCGGTTCTATTTTTTTGCATCGGCGCAATGTCGGTTCGAGTCCGACAGTGTACGGCCTAATCAGCTGTTTTGGTTGAATCCACGTCAACGGACGCGTTGGTAAACGTGTGACAGCCCGCTTCGTTCAACAGGAAAGGATAACGCCTGCGATTTTACAAGGTATAATGTCCCATGTTCTCCCTCGAAAACATAGAGACCGCGCTTCCGGGCGTCATCGAGAAGGTCAACGGCGACGGCACCGTTGACTGCAAGCCCTGCATCCGCAAGGTGGCCCAGAACGGTGTAATCGACGTCGTGAACCCCGCCATCCCGAAAATCCCCGTCATGCGCCTCGGTGGATCCTACGCAGAGTTCTCTTTCCCCGTCAAGAAGGGCGACCAGGTTTTACTTCTGGGCATTTCTAGGGATTCTGAGCAGTGGAAGCTGACCGGGAAGGACGACGTGGTGCCCGAGTCCAGCAGCGGGCTTACACTGAACGACTTTGTGGCAGTGCCGTTTGTGGCGCCACGTGCGCCCCGTGGGGCCGTAAAGTTCACTATTGGGGACGACGGGTCGGTCAGCATCCAAAACGGCCACGGAAGCGTCCAGATGGCCAACGACGGGACCGTCACGATTAACGGACACCTCGAAATAGCTCCGGCATCTGGTGGGTGATGCGTGATGAAGTACGTGGCCGTAGAAGGCATGGACCTAGTTCCCGTTGAGTCCGGCGTTGAAATTTCGGGCGTAGCCGTATCGACACAGGCATCCTCTAATGTCAAGGCCGACGGTAAGAAAGTCTATTCAGGAGATATCTCCGTCGCCATAGATTCTGCTGTTTCCGGTGGTTACACCGCTCAAGGACCAATTCATTTTACGATTCATCCGTCGGCTCAATACGCATCGGCGGACGGTAAAAAAATGCTGCTAGAAGGCGACACGAGCAATTCAGTAAAAGTGACTGGTTACATGGGGCAATCCTCTAAAGCGTTTGATGTGACAATTAAGGTTGAATCGGCCGGGCAGACTTCAATCAAGGCTGAATAAGAGCCCGTATTTATAAAAATTTCGCAGAAACGCCAACTAAGTCCGTTCACGAATTATCTTGTAAGGTGAATATGAACGGACGCCTCCTTGACAAGAACAACGACATCTACATGGATCCGGCGACAGGCCGAGTCTGCCGTGCGGAGTCGTTCAAGGATCGCACGATGCGCCTTATAGGGACAGTCCTACGGACTTTCCAGGGCGAGTGCTTCACGGACTACGATGCTGGCGTCCCGTGGTTCGACCGCGTGCTTGGAAATTCCGTCCTTTTTGCTGACGAAATCAGCGCGGAAATCAAGGACAAGGTGCTGGAGATTGACGGCGTCGAATCAGTCGAAGACATGATGGTCGAAATTGATGGACGGAACTTCTCCGGCCGGTACAAGGTGCGTCTGTCGAACGGCGAAATTGCAACGGGAGCTTTCTAGGTTATGGCTCAATTTTTCGAATATACGGACAGCGGCATTCGTTTTAAGGGTTTTCAGGACCTCATCAAGACGCTCGTGGAGGCGTGGGAGGCCTCGTTCGGTAGCGAAATTGACACCTCCCCGACATCGCCTGACGGTCACCATATCGCCCTTGAAGCCGCGACCATCAACTCCGTCGCTGAGATGATTCAGGCTGTCGCTAATACGATGAACAGAAACCAGGCTACTGGAGAATATCTCGACCTTCTTGCAGCATTTCTCTGCCTTGAACGTCTTGATGGCGAAACGGATGAAGAACTCCGGACCCGCATGGATAAGGCTAGCGTCTTCGGATTCGCGACGCTAGACGGAATGACAACGTTCTTGCAGAACGCACTCGGGTCAAGCGTCATCGTAAAGGTCAACGATGAACCGGTCCAGGATGCGGACGGTATCCCGGGGCATTCTTTCAGGGTCGTCGTGCCGTCTTCTGTTTATTCAGACCTCCAGGGACGTGCTGAATCCGGCGAGATCGACGGCGCGGACGATTATATCGCGCAGATGACATGGACGTGCAAACCGGCAGGAATAAAGTCCGACGGAAATTTGTCTGGTTTTGCCGTAGACAAGTCCGGTCAAAAGAACCTCGTCAGCTTTTCCGTCCCGACAAATGTCGAAATCGAAGTTCAGGTTATCCTGTCCCTTTATAACGAAGAGACGTTCCCGGACAACGGCGAAGAGATGGTCCACGACGCGATCATTGACTGGTCTACCGGAAATGGTACATGGGTGAAAGCAGAATACACTGCAGGTAAGGACGTCATTCCCGCGCGTTTCTACGTGCCTATCTTGAGCGTTCCTGGAATTTCCAGCGCAGAACTTAAAGTGCGCAAGGCCGGTGATTCGACGTGGACTTCAAACAATATAGGCATCAATTCTCAAGAAATCGCCACCCTTTCACAGGTTGACGTTTCAGTAGCGGTGGCTAATGGCTGACTTGATGCACATCGAGAATCACTTTGAGACGACGGTCGAGCCGCGCATCCTTGAGCAGTACAGGGATAGCGTAAAATGGAAGTCTTGTTTGAAAGCTGTCATCGACCAGCTCCAAATTGTCGAAGATTCGGCTGTCGAACTTTCGAGGATTCTTGATTTTAAAACGAGTCGACCTACTGGAAAACGTCTCGACTGGCTTGCTAGTCTTGTCAACTTGTCAAGAATCACCGGAGAAAACGATGCCGAATTTTTCACACGCTTTGTCAATACGCTCGGAAATAATACCGCCGGCACCCCGGACAACGTGATTTCGACCGCCGCCATGATCTCCGGCGCACAGCAGCCGCAGTTCATGGACGAGGCGGACGCAACGTTCTTTATTTATACGGGTCCTACGATAGTAAACGAGACATTCCTTTGCGCTGAAGACGATAGCAGAATCTTGGCGGAAGATGGTCGGCCTATCGTTGCCGAAGCTCCTGTTGTATCTGGCGGTGGATCGCAACTGACTAGAGATCAAGTGAAAAAAATATCTCCTGCTGGGGTACTTGGTTTACCCGGAGCCGCAATTCAGTTTGCGGACGGGTCCT
>JAGCGO010000037.1 GCA_017649565.1 Fibrobacter sp.
ATTTGCATAACATACGGATTGAGAGGAATCTACGTATCCCAAATTTTCCGCCATCCATTCCTGCTCTCCAATTTTTACGGTCTTGTATGTTTTACCATCACGTTCGTCATATAAAGATCCGTAAACGCAGTTGTCCTCTGTTTTTGTTTTGCAGATTCCGGTTGATTCCAAACTGCTGGAACTATTTTCAACAACGCTAGAAGAGAATTGTTCTTCGCTCGAAGAACTTTCCTCCGAAGAAGATGACTTAGCTTCGCTAGAAGAAATTTCTTCCGATGACGAGGATTCGTCTTTCTTCTCGCTTGAAGAACTCTTGTTTTCGGACGACGACGATTCTTGTTTCTTTTCGCTGGACGAGCTCTTTTCCGAGGACGAGGACTTGTCTTCCTTTACGCTGGAAGAGCTTTGCGAGGACGTTGATTCCGTCTTTTTGCTGGATGAACTTCCTTTCACCGAAGAAGACGACGTCTTGGTCTGCTTTACGCTAGACAAACTCGCCTTCGCCGAACTCGAGGAAAGCTTTTTGCTGCTGGAGGATTCCACCTCCTGTTCTAGGGAGGAGCTCGATTCCACAAATTCCGGCTGGGTAGAAGAGTTACTGGAGCTTTCATCTCCGCAAGACACCAACAGGCAAACTGCACTCAATGGAATCAACAACCGCTTCAACATGGACTTTCCGCTCCCTTCTTCAAGTTCTCATAGACCAATATATACTCATTTTCCGCCTTTTCACCCCGACCGGGCCAAAAATGCCGTCCAAAGGCGCAAAAAAACGGCCATTAAGGCCGCCCGAATCAACTCAAATATACAAACTACAATTCACGGATCTGTTCTTCCGAAAGACCGGTCGCTTTAACAATAAAGGACATATCAGCGCCCATATCGCGCATTTTCTTCGCGATTTCAGTTTTTTCTTCATACTTCGCTACAGCCCTGTCAAAGTCGCTCATATCCACTGTCATAAGATACCTCGAACTGAAACTAGATAATTTCACCTCGTTTTGCAATACCTTGAACACGGGGTCGTTCGCAAACTCACTGAAATCGGACTCACGGTTCAGCGCGTCGATGGCGCGGAGCCACTGGGCTAGGCGGCTGGTGTCGCCTGCAAAATCCTTGGCTTTTTTCAGGAATTTCTCCACCTCGATCAGCGTGACAGTCTGCTTGTCGAAGTATACCTGCTGTTCCTGGTTCTTCAGCTGCACGGTATGACGGTAGTTCGCCGACTCGGGGAAAGCGTTGAAGAACTGGAAACTGACCACGTTCAGGTTCTCCAGCTGATATGTGTCGCCTGACTTCACCATGTTGCTCGTAAGGCGAGCCACGTAGAGAACCAGCCTGTCCCTGTAGAACGTTTCCATGTTGT
Source organism: Fibrobacter sp. (assembly GCA_017649565.1). GTDB lineage: Bacteria > Fibrobacterota > Fibrobacteria > Fibrobacterales > Fibrobacteraceae > Fibrobacter. The sequence goes on from JAGCGO010000037.1 coordinate 1,367, forward strand.
GCTGGACTTCGATAGAGATGCGGTCGCGAGGGACGTTCTTGCCACGGTCATTTATAAACCCGATATCGGGATTTATGTCATGGTAGCCCAATTCCCCCGGGACAAACGGGTTTACGAGTTTCGGGTTCGTGATGCGGTCTGAGCCGATGAGGCCCAGGGCGGCGTTCACGAGGTCCGTCGTGAGCATGATGTTCTTCTCGCTTGCGAGAATCTTCTTGATGCATCCGTCGTTGTAGAAGTACACGTTCCGGTGCTCGTGTTCCTTGACGAATGCGTCAACGTCTCCGCCGTTGTTGTTTATTTCCCTCATTTTTCCGAGAAACTGCGCAAATTCTTCTCGATTCATATGAGTTTCCATTCCGGGACGCGCCGGTTCGCAAACGGGCGCACGCCCGTTCGTTACTATAGACGTTTTTACGGCTGGTTTTGTCCGAAGCAGGGTGGAAAAGGCCGAAAAAGTGTACATAAAAAAAGGCCCTGAAACGGCCCTGCCGTTATCTCCGTTCATTCCAAATGCTACATTATCCTTGAACGAATTCAACAGAGGTTTTTTATGTCCCGTTTACGCGTTTTAGTACTTATGGGCGGCCCTTCCACGGAACACGACGTGTCCGTCGTGAGCGGAACCGGCGTCGTGCGAGCCATGGATCCCGAAAAGTACAACATCCACCCGGTCCTGATCGACAAGGACGGCACCTGGCACTGGTCCTCCAGGGAACTTTCCCCCTACCAGAAGACGAATTTCTCGGTAAACTATTTCCACAGCCTTGAAGGTTCTGCGGCCAACTGCAAGAAGTCCCCCGCCCTCTCCGAACTCCCCGATTCCGACATCGCGTTCCTCGCGCTGCACGGCAAGTGGGGCGAAGACGGCCATATCCAGGCCCTGCTCGAAAACTGGGGCATTCCCTACACGGGCTGCGGCCTCCTCGCATCGGCTCTCGCCATGGACAAGATCAAGTCCAAGGAAATCTACCGCGCGAACGGTATTCCGACTCCCCCCTACCGCGTCATCTGGAAACACGACTTTACCGGTGACGTGCTCGTGAGCGTCGCCGACGAACTCGGCTTCCCGCTGGTCATCAAGGACCCGCTGGGCGGCTCCTCTATTGGCATCGGCATCGCCAAGGACATGGACGAGGCAGGCAAGATCGTGCAGGACCTTTTCAAGGACACCAACCGCCTGCTTTGCGAAAAATTCATTGCCGGTGGCGAAGCGAGCTGCGGCTACATCGAGGGCGAAAAGCCCCTCCCGCCCACCGAAATGCGCATGACGACCCGCGAATACTTCGACTACGAGGCCAAGTACAACGGGGAATGCCAGGAAGTGACTCCCGCGGAATTCGCACCGGAACTCACCGCGCGCATCCAGGAACTCGTGAAGAACGCCCACTACGCCCTGGGCGGCGCAGGCTACAGCCGCACCGACGTCCGCATCACCAAGGACGGCGAGCTGTTCGCCATCGAGACGAATACGCTTCCGGGCATGACGCCCACGTCGCTGCTGCCGCAACAGGCCGCCTGCATCGGCATCACCTACAGCCAGCTCATCGACCTGATTATCGACAAGAGCATAGCGATTAAAAGATAGGGACTAGAAACTAGAGACTAGGATCTAGTAATTAATGGTTAGAAATGAACCTTGACTTGTATGTAGACACATCACGCAAAGGCATCTCGATGGCGCTATCATCGCCGGATGCTTCCGCCTATGAGGAAATCGTCGATCCGGCTGCCAAGGGCGAAACGCTCAGCGCAAACCTCGACACCTTGCTGCAACGGGCCGGGGCCACGCTCGACGACGTCAAGCGGGTCATGGTCACCGTCGGGCCGGGATCCTTCAGCGGACTGAGAACCGGGGTCGCGTTCTGCCAGGGACTGAGTTTCAGCGGCAAGCGCAACCTGTACGGCGTGACGACGCTCCAGGCGCTGGAATGTTTTGCCCAGGCAAAAGAGGGCGACCGCGTCGCGACCGTCATCCGGGCCCGCAACGGCTACTGGTACCTGCGGCTGGACGGCACGGAGAAGTTTATCGAGACGGCAGAAGTCATCCAGGCACTGGATATGGGCAATGCGACGCACATCGTTGCAGACGAAGCCGCCCAGGCCGACGCCGAGCTCAAGGCCGAATTCGAAAAGATTGGCGCAAGCGTCACCCTCGACACGGGAAAACCGCTGAACCAGTGGGCCCCGCTGTTCGACACGGTCAAGCCGACGCTTATCCAGGAAGCGAACTACATACAACCTTCATATTTCGAAAAGCTGAAAGCGTAATCAGCCGAGCCCTTGTCATGCCTATCCGCGAGATGAAAGAAACCGACCTGCCCCGGGTACTCGAAATCCAGCAAGAGCTGGCTTTCCAGGACTGGAACGAGTCCCAGTTCGCAGCGGAACTGCGCGCAAGCTACGCGTTTTGCGTCGTCTACGAAGCAGACCAGGGCACACCGCAAGTCAGCGGGTATGCGATATTCCACCTGCTGGGTCCAGATTCGGAACTGTTGAGTATCGCCGTAAGCCGCGACAACCAGCACAAGGGTATCGGCAAGGTTCTCCTGGATGCAGGACTGTCGCGCCTGAGTCCCGCAGACAAGGACCGCTGCTTTCTCGAAGTCCGCGAAGGCAACAGCACTGCACGCAAGTTCTACGAAAAGAACGGATTTACGCTTTTCAATACACGAAAGAATTATTACTCCGACGGCGAAAACGCCTGCCTGTACTCTTTGGAGCTGGAGTCACGAACAAATTAGGAAAGGGGAAAAACGTGTCCAAGGTATTACTGAACAAGAAGAAAAAGAACTATGCCAAGCTAATCAAGAAGGCAAGCATCATCGCGGTATCGACGATTATCCTCGCCGTCATCGCGCTTTACATCGTCTTCACCAAGAGCGGTCAGTGGCTGGTCAACGACGACGAATTCAAGCACGTAAAATGGGTCGTCATTCTGGACGGGCAATCCGCCGACATGGAACGCAACGACTTTGCTGCAGAACTTGTTGCGCAGGGGAAAGCGGACTCCGTGCTCATCATGGGACGCCGTGTACTCCGCGACAGGAGCAATGCAGAATTCTACTCCGATGATTTCCTTCGCCATTCAAGTATTGACAGCGCAGCCCTTTTCCTCGCCCCGCATGACGACCCCTCCACCATCAGCGAAGCCTACACGATCATTCCCTGGCTCAAGAGCCACAAGGCCGACACCGTACTGCTCCTGACTTCGGCAGCGGCAACCAAGAGAGTCTCAAACCTGTTCAAGGCTCTCGCCGGAGAAAGTCCCGTTTTCCTGACCGCCGACATCCACCACTACCTTTACGATGCCAACACGTGGTATATCAACCGCGAGTCCCGCAAGAGCTGGCTCCGCGAATGGGCGGCACTACTTTATTCCAAACTCGAGCTTATCGGTCTTGACACGCTCACCATCGCCGATTCCACCTATTACGCCCCCATCCGTTCCATCAGCGATGAAAAGAAGATGGAATCCGTCGTCGACCTGCAGAAATTCCTGAAGCAGGCCAGCTCCAAGACTCAGGAAGTCATCGAAAGTGCGGCGAAGGACACCGCCAGCACAACCAAGAAAGACTCCGTGAAGTCGGAAACCAAGGCCGATCCGAAAAAGGACGAAAAGCAGGACGTCAAGAAAGACGAGTCCAAGAAAGAAGAGAAGAAAGACGTCAAGAAGGACGAGCCCAAGAAAGAAGAGAAGAAGGACGCCAAGAAGGACGAGTCCAAGAAAGAAGAGAAAAAGGACGCCAAGAAGGACGAGCCTAAGAAAGAAGAGAAAAAAGACGAAAAGAAGGACGCAAAGAAAAACTAGACCAAGCCCATCAGGCGCCCTTCGCCCGACAGAAGCATTTCGTCCATGTAAGCCTTTGCAGCCCGGCAAGCATCCGGGAGGCTCTTGCCTAAAGCCAAGTTAGCAAGTATCGCAGAAGAAAGCGTGCAGCCTGTGCCATGTTTTTCGACACCGGCAAGGCGCGGGCTTGCGAACTTGTGCTGGGTTCCGTCACGGTCCCAAAGGATGTCAACCGCATCGCTGTCCTCGGAGTGTCCCCCCTTCAGGAGCAACGCAAAATCCTTGCCCAATTCGATTTTCCCACGGGAAGCCGCAAGGCCCAATCCCAAGAAACCGAACTCGTCGCGATTCGGGGTGACAAGGTCAATCTTTTTCATCACGGGCATAAAGTCGTCCTGTTCCGCCGCCCGCAAGAAATGGAACCCGGCGCTGGCACTCGCAATCGGATCCCAGATAATAAAGGCTTCGGGAGAACGTTTGCGAACAAAGTCGACAATACGTCCGAGGACCTTGGCCTTTTCCACCAGGCCAATCTTTACAAACTTGAATTCATGCTTTTTAAACAGGGTTTCGAGCTGGGCCTCGATACGGTCCCAGATAACCCACCCCGGAGCGACAAACTCATCCTCGTTCTGCTCCGTAAGCGCGGTACACACAGCCTGGGCATAGACACCGAAATGGGCCATGGTCTTCACGTCGGCCAGGATTCCCGCACCGGCACTTCCATCAAAGCCGGCAATCGTCAAAGCGTAATTCATTTTTTCAGACATACGAACCAAGCCCCTGAAAAACTAGAAATAGAAACCGATAAGCACGGCAGTCACCGCACAGATGGCAAGAACCGCCGGAACAATGAGCCTGCGCATGGGCTTTGCGCCCAAGAAAAACACCAACCCGCCTTTCGCCAAGGTATTCGCGAGACTCGCAAACAGGAGAGAAAGGATCAGTTCGCGATTCTCGAGGCTCGCCTTCATGCTCATGTCGATCAACGAGAATGCCACGGCATCCATCTCGGCGGCACCGCCCAAGAAGCTGCAGCCGATAAGGGCTCCGTTACCCAGGTACACGCGAGCGGCATTCGCGACAAACATCACGACAGTGAACACGAGACCGAACTTGATTGCCGGCAAGAGCCTGAACGGGTTGCTGAAATTGGCACTCTTCTCGGTATGGTGTCCAGCCCGGAACTTGAGGAACAGAGCATAGCCCAGGCTCGGGACCACGGGCACAAGCAGCGGAACCGCCAGCGGGCCGGCAAGACCCGGCACCAGGAAAATGCAGATGCCGTACAGTCGCGCATACATCACCGCCCAGCTGAGCACGATACCCACGGTAAAGTCATCGGCATAGTCCTCGTTGTCACGGCTGCGCCCCACCATATTGAGCGTAAGGGCCGTACTGCTCGCCAATCCTCCAAAAAGGCCGGTCAGCCAAATGCCCTTGCCAGGCCCAATCAGCTTGATCAGGATATAGCTCACGAAGCCGATGCCGCTGATGAACACGACAAAGAGCCAAATCGAATGCGGGTTCAAGACTTCTAGACCTGGGGGACCGTACGACTGGTTCGGCAGGAACGGAAGTATCATCAGCGTAATCACGGCAAACTTCACCGTAGCGATGATATCCTCGGCGGAAAGCCTGTTCGCAAAGTCGTGCAGTTGTTTCTTGGAATTCAGCAACAGCAGCAATACGACCATGCCGACACAAGCTTCCAACAGCCGGTTGTACCAGCACAACCCGCCGAGAAGGTACACTAAAAGCAGGGCGACACTCGTCGTAATTCCCGCAGTCTCTTCCTTGTGGCTCAGGCCGAATGCGACATGCGAAGCGGCAAGCAAAATGCCTATAACGACAAGGCCTGTTACAAAGGGAGCGACAGAGCCCAACAAGTCGCTGAAAAACACGGCAAGGGCCCCGCAAAAACCAATCATAGAGAACGTGCGGACACCCGCCGGATGTCTATCCGACGCATCAAAATACGAATGCTCACGCTGCATGCCAATAATGAAGCCGATACCCAGCGCAGCGATAAGCTTATAGAATATATTGAACTCGATCATGCTTGTAAATCTATACAAAAAACGAGAAAAACGACCATTACCGAGTCATTTTCAGGAACGGGATGAGCCTAATTCTTGCGATTTTTCTTCGCGCTGACTTTCATGTCGTACATTTTGCTATCGGCCAGCTTGTAGACATCGTTGGCTTTTGTCGAGTCGCCCAGTTCATGTACGGCATAGCCATACGAAGCTTCCAACGGCACTGGCAGGCCATAGCTGTTGCTTTTCTCCAAAACTTTCAAATCCTTCAGAGCCGATTGCAACTCATGCAGGTGTTCCGAGCGGACAATCGCAAGGAACTCGTCGCCACCCATGCGGATTGTCGTCCCTACCCCATTGAAAGCCTTCTTGAACACCTCGGCATACCTTATCAGCATCTCGTCACCGACGCTGTGCCCGTGAGTGTCATTCACCGTCTTGAGGCCGTTCAAGTCGATACTCACGACAGCGTATTTGGAATCACGACGATCCAGCACCTCGAAAATCCGCTCGCACTTGGCCCTGTTATAGAGCCCGGTCAGAGAATCACGGAAAGCAAGCTGCTTGAGCATTTCTTTTTCCGTCTTGTCCATGACCACGTCGTACAGGTAGATAAAATAGCTCACCATCAGGAATATGACAAAGACAAGCGCACCCAACGGCAAAAGCGTCATATCGACATTGCTGTCGAAAACGCCAAAGTACCACTGCATGTGGAAGCGCACCAGGTCAACAATTCCGAAGGAAAAGAAGATGACAATGCCATAAACGAGGATGCGCTCCTGCATGCCAAACATACGGTCGTTCAAGATCCTCGCCAACAGCATATACAAGAACAGCAGTACAACAAAAAGGTGGAAGAACGGAAGGTAGCACGAATAGTGCGCGAAATTCATCGCGTGAGATACGGTCGATACGACAAAGAACAGAATTGCAACTGCCAGGAAAGTCCAAAGACCGTTCATCTTCCAGCTAGCAAGCCGCCCCCTGCGCATGTGGATCAGCAAAAGGCACATCGGTATCGGGACAAGATAAAGCGAAATGTACTCGAGCATGGTATTGAATGCAAAATCCATGGAGAACATCTGGATGACCTTCATGTAGCACATGGTCCAAAGCCCCATCAGGAACGAAATGAAACCGATCAGGATGAGGCGATAGAACGTGCGCGAATAAGCAAGCGCAATGAATCCGACAAAAATGGAAAGTACAGCGAAAAGGCAGAGGAAAATACCGCTACCGGCAGCAAGCGCATGGCGAGAGAAAAAGTCCGACACGATATTGTTGTGCATTATCTTGACGGACGTAGAGGTGAGCGCAGCAGAGGTTTCCGCGACGATTTGTTCTATGGTAATCGTGCGGCGGTCAACATGTTCGGGCAGATTGATAAAATGGTATCCGCTCCCGACCAGGCGCCCTTGTTTGTACAGGTCATGGCCATAGCTGTAAATAGGCTGGTCATCCAAATAGACCGAAATTGCCGAGTGGAACGTCCTGAAGCACAACGTGGACAACGGAAGGACATCGATGTTCAGGTGTTTCTTGTAGACAAGAGTATCGCCAATCTTGACATCTTCGGGAATCTTGTATTCCGCAATATTGATATTGCTCAAGGTGGAATCGTCGTAGGTGACCGACCAGCCCTCATCGAAATGCAGTTGGTCGTCATCAAGCCCGCGTTTGCTCAAGTTCGCAAAGAAAACAAAAAAGAGCAACAAGAATGCAAACGCAATGACTGTGAAAAAAATCCTACGAGACCGCCTCATCATGTTGCCCAATCCTGCTGGAGTCAACGCTCCCAGACTTGAAACAATGTAGCAAAATCATTTTTCTCGTCAGCAGCAAAGGACTCTTCGGACAACATTCTCCAGCCATCGCCCCAGTCAGGGAAGAACACGTCGCCCACCACATCGGCAAGCACCTGCGTCACGTAAAGCTTTTTGACCAGCGGCATGGCCTCGCGGTATACGGCGGCGCCGCCGATGATGAAGCACTCCGTTTCCCCGGCGGCGCGGGCCTTGTCCAAGGCCTGTTCGAGGCTCCCGCACACGATGCATCCCGGAGCCTCGAACGCCGTATTCCGCGTGAGCACGTAGTTCGTGCGGTTCGGCAACGGGCGACCGATGTCATCGTAGTTCTTGCGACCGAGGATTATGGAATGCCCCGTCGTGATGGCCTTGAAACGCTTGAGATCGGCAGAGAGGTGCCACGGCAAGTGACCTTCACGGCCAATGACATTGTTTCTAGAAATTGCGACAATAGCGGAGATTAACATAATGGATAATTGATAATGGATAATGGATAATGAACAATGGATAATTGATAATGGATAATTATCAATCATCCATCATCAATTATCAATTAGACTGCAATCGGGGCCTTGATTGTCGGCCACGGGTCATAATCCACGAGCTCGAAGTCCTCGAACTTGAACTCAAAAAGGTCCTTCACATCGGGGTTCATCTTCATCGTCGGGAGCTTGCGCGGTTCACGGGAAAGCTGTTCGCGCGCCTGGTCAAAGTGGTTGTTGTACAGGTGCAGGTCGCCGAAGGTATGGACGAACTCGCCCGCCTCGTAACCGCACACCTGGGCAAGCATCATCGTCAACAGCGAGTACGACGCGATGTTGAACGGTACGCCAAGGAACATGTCGGCACTGCGCTGGTAAAGCTGACAGCTGAGCTTGCGCTTGCCGCTTGCGCCTACCCCGCCCACGTAGAACTGGAACAGGCAGTGGCAGGGCGGGAGCGCCATCTTGTCGACCTCGGCCACGTTCCATGCGCACACGAGATGACGGCGCGAATCCGGATTGTTCTTGAGGCTGTTGATGAGGTTCGCGATCTGGTCGATATGTCCGCCGTCGGGAGTCGGCCAGCTGCGCCACTGGTGACCGTAGACCGGGCCCAGGTCGCCGTTCTCGTCGGCCCATTCGTCCCAGATGGTCACCTTGTTGTCGTGCAGGTACTTGATGTTCGTGTCGCCCATCAGGAACCACAGCAGTTCGTGGATGATGGAACGCAGGTGCAACTTCTTGGTCGTGAGGCACGGGAATCCCTTGGAAAGGTCGAACCGGATCTGACGGCCGAAAACGCTACGGGTGCCGGTTCCGGTACGGTCGGAACGGTCCACCCCATTGTCAATAATGTCTTGAAGAAGATCTAGGTACTGTCGCATGATTTTAATTTAATAAAAGACGAGAGACGAGAGACGAGAGACGAGAGATTTTTTTCCCATTCAGCGCGAAGCGCCATTCTTCCTCTTTCGTCTTTCGTCTGTAGCCGCGTGGTTTGGTAAGTTTACCAACCCACGCGGCGTTCTCTCGTCTAAAATATCTCCACTCGTTTGTACTGCTTCACGTCCTTGTCCTCGGCGACGGCCTTCTGCTGCATCAGCATGTTCACCGCCTGCAATATCAAGTCCTGAGTGTGCTTGGGTACGGGCTTCTTGCCCAGGCGCGCCTTCTGTACCATCTTGTGGTTCAAATTGGCGGGCAACATCATAACGACATCGTGGTTTGTCGCGTTCAATTCTGTCAGTATTTCATCTAGTTTGGTCATATTCAAAAAATAAAAAAAGACTCCCGGCGATTAGCCGGAAGTCTTGAATTTTCTAAGGAGAATCGAAAGGGACTAGGTCCCTTCGATCAATCGCTACTACGGAGTGAAGTTCGATTCGCACTTCATACCGTCGTTGTCCGGAGTGACGAAGTGCATTTCGATACGACGGTTCTGTTCGCGGCCATCAGACGTGTTGTTGTCGTCGACCGGGCAAGTAGAACCAAGACCGATAGCCTTGATACGCTTCTTGTCAACACCGAACTTCGTCAAGGTCTTCATCACTTCCTTAGCGCGGTTTTCGGAGAGCTTCTGGTTGGAGGCTTCCTTACCGACGTTATCGGTGTGACCCTGGATGACGATTTCGAGTTCCTTATAGCTGTCGTCTTCGACGAGCTTCTTGGCAACACCCTTCAGGATGTTCTTAGCGTTGGATTCGAGAGTGGCCTTACCAGACTTGAAGGTAACACCGTCAAGCTTTTCGGCAGCCTTCTTCGGACATCCGTGGCCGTCGTCACCCGGTTCATCCGGGCAGCGGTCGATGCCGGTACAGACATCAGCGAACTGCTTCTGGAGCTTCTTGGTGGAGACCCATTCAGAGCAGACAGCATCCTTATCCGGGTCCGGATCGTCGTCGAACGGACAACCCTTGTTCCATTCAGGACCAGCTTCGCTCGGGCAGCGGTCGCTACCGCGGCAGACATCCTTGAACTGTTCGGTCATATTCTTTTCAATCACCCACGGAGAGCAGAGGCTGTCGGCATCCGGGTCCGGATTATCCATCGGGCAACCCTGAGCCCATGCCGGGCCGGCTTCGTTCGGGCACTTGTCGACATCCTTACAGATGCCTTCGTACTGGTCGAGCATACCCTTCTCCTTGACCCACGGATCGCAGAGGCTATCCTTGTCGGTATCCGGGTTGCCGAGCGGGCAGCCATCGTTGGTGGCCGGACCGAATTCGAGCGGGCACTTGTCGAGACCCTTACAGGTCTTGGTGATGTACGGATCGTTGAGCGTTGCAGCATTTTCGAAGTAGTAGCCCATTCTCTTCTGGGTCACCCATTCGTCGCAGAGACCGTCACCGTCGGAGTCCGGATCATCCCACGGACAACCCTTGTTGCCAGACGGACCAGCTTCGGCCGGACACATGTCGTAGCCCTTACAGACGTCGGCATACTGGTCGAGCTTGTTCTTGTCGGTCACCCACGGAGAGCAGAGACCGTCCTTATCCGGGTCAGCATTGTCTTCCGGGCAACCGTTGTTGCCATCCGGACCGGCCTCGTTCGGGCACTGGTCGATACCCTTACAAATACCCTTGAACTTCTTGAGGAGTTTCTTCTGGGTCACCCAAGCATCGCAGACGCCGTCCTTATCCGGATCCGGATCGTCGAGCGGGCAACCATCGTCGCCTTCGCCGGCTTCGTTCGGGCACTGGTCGACGCCTTCGCAAACATCGGCGAAGTCAGCCAGCAAGCCACGTTCAGCAACCCAAGCATCGCAAACGCCATCTTCGTCAGCATCAGGATTGCCGAGCGGGCAGCCCTGGTTCAGGCGGTGGCCAAAGTCATCCGGGCACTTGTCGTCCTTGTCGAGAACGCCGTCACCGTCACGGTCCTGAGCCAGCAAGAAGCCGCTCCAGGTAAGACCGCCGTAGACCTTGTATTCCGGATTCACACGGGCAGTGTATTCAAGAATGTGCTTGTTGTTTTCCATGCCGTAGACTTTCATCATCTTATCCTTGTCGCCAAGGAAGTAAGAACCACCGATGTGGATGTCAAGACCGACAGGCAGGTGGAACACGAAGGCACCAGTGAGTTCCTTCATATCGAAGGAGCCCTTCATCTTGTTGCCATAGATATCATTGTATTCGAAGTCATCCAGCTGGATATCCCAGTAGTATTCAGCGAAGATGGAGAGGAAGTCCATGAAGTAGAATTCCGCAGCGGCGCTCATGAACGGATAAGACAAGAATTTGTCATCCGTAGCGTAGCGGTAACCACCGTTCACGTGGAATACGAGAGGAACACCATCGCCTTCGTCAAGTTTGCCGAAGTCGGCAGTGATGGCCATACCGCCCTTGAGGAAGGTGCTGCGAACACCGTAGGCCTGAGACTGACCATTTTTCGTATTGATGTAGGAAGCATCACGGATCCAGATACCGTCCTTATCCGTGTTAACCGTGGCCACTTCAACCTGGCCGAACACGGCGATGTCGAACGGCTGGTCATCGGGGAGCGGGAAGCGAGCCTTCAAGTCACCGTGCAGGTTACCGATGTAACCGACGTCGGTGCTCGGAACGTCACCCTTCTGGCCACCTTCCTTATAATCGTGACCTTCATAGTTGTCATAATCACTATACCACTGGTTAGTGACATGGAATTTATCGTAATAAACCGGGAGGCCCAAGCCCAAGTCAAAATAGTGCCAAAGACCGATGCCAATACCGAGCTGGGTGCTCATCGCAATATAGTCATCCTTGATCGGACCGCCACGCATGGCAGCCATTTTCTGGTACCCATCATTCTCTTTGCCGTAATAAAGCTCTTTCAAGCCAGCATGGCCATTACCGTTAATATGAGAAATATCATTGGTAGCGTCCATCAAAGCATAGAAAGCCAGCTTCGAATGACCCAACGACTGGGCAGACTGCGTCTTGTTGACACCGACAAAGCCCGTCTTGTTAATCGTTTGGGGATGCGTAGCGAAGGCGGCCGAAGCAGCCAGTGCCAGAGCAATTCCCATTGCTACTTTTTTCATAGCGTCTCCTTAAATGTAAGAAAAACCCAAAAAACAGGTTCTCCCGATAAATTGCTAAGCAAAATATAGTCTTTTTATTTTCATTCTTTTCTTTTTTTTACAAAAAAGGTCTTTTTTCATAGACAAAACTTCCATAAAGCATACACGAGCACCCCTTGTTTGCGCTCCAAATCAGCCAAAAATCTCGGGCTGGAACCGCCGGATGCTGGTATAACCCGACCTGCCTATTATTATATGGTCAAGAACGGGGATCTGCAGGACCCTCCCCGCGGCGCAAAGCACCCGCGTAATAGCCAGGTCCTCGTCACTCGGTACGGTCGACCCCGAGGGGTGGTTGTGGGCGAAAACGACCGAAACAGCCCTGTCCTTCACCGCTTCCGAAAACGCCTCCCTGGGGTGGACGGGAGTCTGGTTCACAAGGCCCGTGGTCAGTTCCTTCACGTCGATGATCTTGTTTGCCGAGTTCAACGAAACCACGACGAGATGCTCCTGTTGCTCGAATTTAAGGAAGGAAAGCCTGGCAAGGAGGTCCTCCGGCGACCGTACTGCAATTGCCTTATCGCTCAGGATGTACCGACAGGACAGTTCCAGGCAGGCCAGCACCTGGATCGCCTTTACGCGGCCAAGCCCGTGGATTTTCCGCAAGCTCGACAGCGAGGGCACACAGGTCGTGTTGGACAGGTAGTCGGCAATATGCCTCGAAAGTTCGAACACATCGCATTCCCGGTTCCCGCTTCCCAGGATTAAGGCCAGAAGCTCTTCCGTCGTAAGCGACGAAGCCCCCAACTTCTCGATTTTCTCGCGCGGTTTTAAGGAAGTCGCGTTAACGCATGGCACAAGTTCGTACATTTTTTCCTCTTTTCGATAAAAAGGTCCAAACTATATAGATGTTTTTGCACGCGTTTTTGTCCAACAAAAAATGATTTTTTATCGTCCATGCCAAAACAGGGCTCTCAAAGTAAACAATCAAGTAAAAAACACAAAGTTTTACACACAACAGCCGTCACAAAATCAAAAACACATCTAAAAAAGTCAAAAGTTAACGCATAAAATTTCAAAATCATCAAAACTTTCAGACAAAAAGCACCATTTTTCCAAGACAACAGACAAAATCAAACCCAAAATTTTCAAAAAGTTCAAAAAATTTCGCAATAATTTTCAAAAATTCTAGCCACAACCACAAAAAGTTGTTATATTTTTCGGCATAAAACGAAATTAAGGCTCCATAGCCAAAACAAAACCTAAACGAAAACAGGAAAAACTATGGCAAATAAAACCTTGAGCGGTGCCGAAGTGATTATCGAATGCCTCAAGCGCGAAGGCATCGACACGATTTTCGGCTATCCCGGTGGATCCGCCATCCCGATGTTCGACGCGATTCTCGATTCCAATATTAAAGTCGTCCTCAGCCGCCACGAGCAGGGCGCTACCCACATGGCCGACGGCTATGCCCGCCAGACCGGCAAGGTCGGCGTCGCCCTCGTGACCAGCGGTCCGGGCGCTACCAACACCTTTACCGGCATCTACACCGCCCTCATGGATTCGAGCCCGATCGTGGTGCTCGCCGCACAGACGACCACCCCGAACCTCGGCAAGGACGCCTTCCAGGAATGCGACACGAGCGGTATGACTTTCGCCGCCGTCAAGCACTCCTACCTGGTGAAGAACTCCAACGACCTCCCGCGCATCATGAAGGAAGCCTTCCACATCGCGCGCAGCGGCCGTCCGGGCCCCGTGCTCATTGACTTGCCCAAGGACGTGACCGCCGGTCCCTGCACCGCCCCGTTCACCGACCAGATGGATTTGCCCGGCTACAAGATCCCGACCTACGCCTCTACCGAAAGCGTCGAGAAGGCCGCCGAATACCTGAAGAATTCCAAGAAGCCGCTTTTGCTCGTGGGCCACGGCGCCATGATTTCCGGCGCTTCCCGCCAGGTGCGCGAACTCGCCGAGAAGCTGAACGCCCCGGTGTGCTGCACCATGCTCGGCCTCGGCACCTTCCCCGACGACCACGAACTTTCGCTCGGCATGCTCGGCATGCACGGCACCGTGTACGCCAACAAGGCTGTGCTCGACTGCGACCTGATCCTTTCCATCGGTAGCCGCTGGGATGACCGCATTACCGGCAAGCTCGAAGTGTTCTGCAAGGACGCCATCAAGATGCACATCGACATCGACCCTGCCGAAGAAGGCAAGGTGTTGCAGCCGGATGTGTTCATGTGCGGCGACGCAAAGCTCGTGCTCGAACAGCTTTTGCCGATGGTCCACAAGCTCGACAGCGCCGAATGGGTCAAGACTTGCCAGACCTGGAAGAAGCGCTTCCCGCTCACCTACCCCAAGCAGGGCGGACTCCGCATGCAGCATGTGATTGCAACTGCCAGCAAGCTCACCGGCGGCAAGGCCATCGTCACGACCGACGTGGGCCAGCACCAGATGTGGGTTGCCCAGTTCTTTGACATCAACTATCCGCGTCAGCTCCACTCCAGCGGTGGCGCAGGCACGATGGGCTTTGGCTTCCCCGCCGCTATCGGCGCTGCCTTCGGTAACGAGACCGGTTGGCCGGTACTCAGCTTCAGCGGTGACGGTGGTTTCCAGATGACGGAAGCAGAACTCGCAACCGCCGCCATCCACAAGTTGCCCATCAAGATCTTCGTGATGGATAACAAGTACCTCGGCATGGTGCGCCAGTGGCAGGAACTCTTCTATGACCATCGCTACTCCAGCGTCGACATGATGGGTAACCCTGACTTCGTGAAGCTCGCCGAAGCCTACGGCATTCCGGGGCTGCGCATCAAGCGCGCTGCCGACGCCGAACGCATCATCCAGAAGGCGCTCGAATACAACGAAGGCCCGATTCTCATTCACTGCGAATGCGAAAAGGAAGACAACGTGTTCCCGATGATCCCGGCAGGTGCCCCGCTTACCGCCATGCTTACGGAAGCGCCCAAGGCAAAACTCGAAAAGCCCACGGGATCGACCTAATAGGAGGACATTACCATGATAAAAGATATCGCTCATTCTATCAGTTTGTTGGTGGCTAACCGCCCGGGCGTGCTGGTGCGTATCGCCCTCGTGTTCTCCCGCCGTGGCTACAACATCGATTCCCTCGTTGTCTCCCCCACGCTCGACCCGAACTTCAGCCGCATGAACATCATCGCTCACGGCAA
>JAGCGO010000038.1 GCA_017649565.1 Fibrobacter sp.
AAGAAGCCAGTGGATTCCACGACAACGTCAACACCGAGGGCACCCCAAGTGATGTTGGTCGGATCCTTTTCGGCGAACACCTGAATCTTGTTGCCATCGACGATGAGGAAGTTGCCTTCGAAAGACACGTCGTGGTTGAACTTGCCGTGCACGGAGTCGTACTTCAGCATGTAGGCGAGGTAGTCAACGTCGAGAAGGTCGTTGATACCGACAACCTGAATGTCGTTAGCGAAGTTTTCCACGGCAGCGCGGAACACCATACGGCCGATGCGGCCGAAACCATTGATACCGAGTTTGAGAGCCATTATTGGATCCTTTTGTTTTATTGTGAAATTGCTTCACCCCATAGGGGGTGGTGCGTTGTTGGCTCCAAAGATACAAAAAATGGGGGCCCTTGTGTAGTTCCGGAAGCAAAAAAAGGGCAAACCGGCATCGGCGGTTGGGGCCAAGCTAGTCTTTCACGCAGCGAATGGAGTTTGCGAAAGACTTGGGAAGATCGTCAAGCATAGCACCAGTGAAAAGATTTAGAAAAACACCGCAGCAGTCGCCCATTTCATAAGTACTCCAAAATCTCCCGTACGTACCCAGGGATGATTGGTAAGAAATCGGATCTATGACCCATGCAAAACCACCAGGTAACGCCGAAAAACCGTATTCATCTATACCATTTTCGACACTCCAGCCACTTGTAGTCTTCAGTTTGTTATCCCAGTCACCGGTTTCGTCCATAGCATCTCTCAGGGTCAACCATTCCGACTCATCCGGCACATGCCAACCTTTAGGGCACACACCACGGACTGTCTCCGACACATTGCACTCTACATCTCTGCCGCAACCTTTAGTCTTTGTATTCTCGGGAAAAACACCCGCGCTGTCCATCATCGCACTCCACAAATACAGACGGCCGTATTTCTCGCAATTCTCCGGCAGGTTCTCGTAACAGAAACTACTGGAATCCTCTTCCGCTGTCGGCTGCAAGTAGGCGTAGTTCAGGTTCTCCGCCATCCACCACTGGCTACCGATTTTTACAGTCTTATACGTCTGCCCGTCGCGATCGTCTTTCACCGAGCCGTATTCGCAAGTGTCCGTACTGTCCGTCTTGCACGGAGTAGCCAAAACTGTAGAACTTGAAGATTTCTTAGAAGAAGAACTTTTGCCGGACGATTCCGAGGATTTCGCCACACTTGACGAAGAGGCGTCCTTCGAACTCGAGGATTTCTCCTTCACGCTGCTAGAATTGACCGAAGAAGACGATTTTTCTTCTGCAGAACTGCAAGAAGATGACGTCTCTATAGACGAAGATACGTCCCCTACCGGCTGCAAAGACGTACAGGAACAATCGTCGTCGCAACATGCGAAAATAATAAAAGCGGAAAAAACAAGCACCCAAAGCCTAAAAAGCTTCATAATCCCTCCTTATACATTCGTAATCAAAATATAAGAAAAAATCGTACAAACAAAGTTATCAAGCTCGTTTTGGAGCCCAAATCCGTTTTGTATAACCTAGTAGTCCTTGACGCAGCGGACGGCGAACGCTTCGTTCAACATCCCAGTGCGCATGGTTGCTTCACCGCTTGGAGGCACCCATAAAGCGAGAGCCTGTTCATGAGATACACCATTAAGGTCAACCATGGGATAGCGCTCGTCAGTCACTTTAGTGTCCGTCCAAAACCAGGCTGGATCTCCGGCATAACCACCCATACCGCCACCGCCCCAGCCGTCGCCTCCAAGGGTGTACGATCCTTCATAATACCTAGCGCCCGAAGGAAGCGCAGCGAAACCATAGTCATCCGTCCCGTCCCACTCCGTAGATCTGAGCATACGGCTTTGACGATAAAAGCTATCTAACATCGTTGTATATTCCATATACCAGGGCAGGTGCCAGCCGGAAGGGCAGACTCCCAGCGCAATGGCCCATGGATAGAGGCGCCCATATTTTTCGCAATACTCCAGCGAATCATTCAAACAGAAACTGCCGGAATCCATATCCGCCACTGGCTGCAGGTAAGCGTAGTTCAGGTTCTCCGCCATCCACCACAAATTGCCGATTTTGACCGTCTTGTAGGTCTGGCCGTCACGTTCGTCCATCAACGTACCGTATTCGCAATTGTCCGTACTGTCGTTCCTGCAGGGTACAGCCTTAACCAGCATTTCAGAGTTGTAATCATTAGGTAAAATAATGTCTTCGGTGCCGATAGAACTCGAAACGGCTTCTTTTTCGCTACTGGAAGAGGATATTTTGGCAGATTCGGAGGATTTTACCGAGCTAGATGATTTTACCAATCCGGAGGATTTTGCAGATTCAGAGGATTCCACCGCTCCAGAGGATTCGGCAGGCTTATCGACCGGGACATCGGCCAAAACAGGCCCAGTAAGCTCACTACTGCTCGATTCATCCGCCGAACTCTGCAAAAACGAGCTCGAAGTTACAATTGGCGAGTCCGCCACATCGTCAACAAATCCCGTAACCTTGGCCTCCTCTCCCCCACACGCAGCAAGGAGAGCAACGGACAAAGCCATTGCCGACACAAGGATTTTCTTCAAATACATTCGCAACCCCACGAAAACACAAATTCAATCTATATTCTGGACACAAAAAAATCAATAAATGAAAAAAGCATAAAACGCAGATATTACGCCCTAAAAAAACGGCACTCCTCACATAGAGAGTCACTTTACATTTTCTACAACAATTACACGAATTGTAAAACACAAATCGTAAAAAAAGGCCTAAAAAACGCCTTTTTCGGCTCATTTTCCGCCATTTTCCCCTTGCTTCCAACTTTGGCACGCCTTTTGCATAGGTATGAACGAATTCCATAATACATTGGACTTCTTCAAAAAAAGGAAAGTTATGAAGCTCGTTACAGCTTACATTCAACCCGAACGATTGAACCTCGTGAAGCAAGCCCTTTACGAGAGAAACATATTCAAGATGTCTGTCACCAACGTGTTGGGATGTGGTCAGCAGAAGGGATACAATCAGCGTTTCCGTGGCGTCGTCACCGAAGTGAACTTGCTCAAGAAGATTTGCTTAAAGATTGCGGTGAACGACGAATTTGTGCAGCCCTGCATCGAAGGCATTATTGCGGGCGCCCGTACCGGCGATATCGGCGACGGCAAGATTTTCGTTACGAGTCTTGAACAGTGCATCCGAATCCGCACAGGCGAAACCGGGCCGGAGGCGATTGGATAATCAGTAGGAAGTAGGAAGTAGACAGTAAGAAGGAAGCTTTATAATCAACCGATCTAAACTTCCTACTTCTAACTTCCTACCGCCTACTTGCTTAGATAGCAAACTATAAACACAAAGGATTTTTTCAATGAACGAAGTTACACAAGTCGCCACTGTCAGCGACGCCATCTTTATGACAGAAAACATTTGGATCATGATCAGCGCCATGTTGGTGTTCGTCATGGGTCTAGGCTTTGCCTGCGTGGAAGCGGGCCTTGTGCGTGCCAAGTGCGCCGCCAACGTGGCATTCAAAAACATCGCGGTCCCCGCCATAGGTATCACGATGTACGCCCTGATTGGTTTCGGGCTCATGTACCCGGGAACTTTTAACGGAATTCTCGGTTTCGCAGGCTTCGGCATCGGTGACTGGGCGAACCCCAATAGCTTCACCGCTGCCTACAACGGCCACTTCACCTTGTTCGCCGACTGGCTGTTCCAGGCAATGTTTGCAGCAACCGCAGCTACTATCGTGTCTGGTGCAGTCGCCGAGCGCGTGAAGTTAAACTCCTTCCTGGTCTTTACCCTCGTCTACGTGGCTCTCGTCTATCCCATCGTGGGTAGCTGGACATGGGGCGGCGGCTGGCTCTCGACCATCGGCAAGGCTGGTTTCCATGACCTCGCTGGTTCTACGCTCGTCCACTCCGTGGGTGGCTGGGCAGCTCTCGCCGGCGTGATGATTCTCGGACCGCGTATCGGTAAGTACGTGAACGGAAAGGTTCATGCCATCCCGGCCCACAACATTCCGCTTGCAACTGTCGGTGTGTTCATGCTCTGGTTCGGTTGGTGGGGATTCAACGCCGGTTCTGCCCTCTCCGGCGACCCGAAGGCTACTAGCTGGATTCTTGTGACCACGAACCTCGCCGCTGTTGCAGGCATCATTACCGCAACGCTCACGAGCTGGATTGTCTCGAAGAAGCCCGACGCCACCATGGCCCTCAACGGATGCCTTGCCGGTCTTGTGGCTATCACTGCCGGTGCCGACGTGGTGACCCCGCTCTCCTCCTGGATTATCGGTGCCATCGCTGGTGTGCTCGTAGTCGGTGCTGTGTTCCTGTTCGACCGCCTGCACTTGGACGACCCGGTCGGTGCGCTCTCGGTTCACTTGGTGAACGGTGTGTGGGGCACGATCGCCGTGGGTATCTTCGATATGACTGGCGACTACAGCGTGCTCACTCAGCTCATCGGTGTCGCTGCCTACGCTGTCCCGTGCTTCGGTGCTGCTAGCCTGATTTTCTTCGCCATCAAGAAGACTATGGGCCTCCGCGTTACCGAACGTCAAGAACTCCGCGGCCTCGACCAAAGCGAACACGGACAAGAATCCTACAGCGGATTCCAAATCTTCAGCAACATGTAACAGTACTCTCCTAATAACAGGGGCGATGCCGATTCCAACCGGTGTCGCCCTTTTTTACTTATATTTTATCTGTATGAAAAGAAGGGACCTTTCAATTTTATTCATAATAGCATTCTTTTTTCAAGGATGTCCCTATATCGCAGGCGGAGAGAACCAGGCTGCCGATGAAATATCGCTAGATGATTTGCAGGGGTGCCTGTATAACGAAGAAATCTATATCAGCAGAAACGATTATTCAGATTCACATCTGTACTGCGAAGAACGTTGCATCAGGGATTCCATTCAATTCTCTCAAAGAAAGGTATACAAAGGACCTCGCAATGTTCCCGACACAACTGACTCGACTCTAACGAGCGGTTTCTGGACATTTGACCACATCGAGAACGGCTCGGCCAACGTTACAATAATAGGGCCCCAAAAAGACGGCTATTACATTCAAAACATTTCCATTTGGAATAAATACGAAAGCCCCGACAATTACAGGACTTACACCAGTTACGAGGAATACTTCCATTGGTTTGGAGAAAAAGGATGGACGCTATGCAAAGAATAATCCTCGCGTTCCTCTTTTTTTGCGTAGCCCAGGCAAATGCAATTTACATATCCACCTCTATTGGCGACAGTCGCATACAATCGGAAAACAAAATATATAAGCCAGGAGGAATCATCCACTGTGCGTTCGAAGCAGGGATTTTCAACGAATCCGATGACATCGTCGACTTCAAGTTCGCCATCGGAATCGACCGGTTCGGCTATTCCCATTCCAATGGAGACAAAAGCGTCTCTCTTTGGGAAGTCTACCTCAAACCGGTTATCTTTTCCATAACCAAAAACAATGTAATGTTCGAAATAGCCCCCTACTTGGGAAGGTTGCTTGGCGCAAGCGGATTAACCGATAACGACAATCAGCTTCTTCTTCACACATCCTATGACGATGGCGAGCCCATTACCATGGGCTACGAATACCGTCTAGGCTACAATATTAACGAAAGATTCCTCCTTGGATTAACGGCAAACTACCACTATGTCGCATACGGATTCCACCACAATGAGCATCCATACGTCGGAGGAGATAACTTCCTCATTGGCGGCTGGGGGCTCAATTTCCAGTATAATTTGCCGTGGTAGCGCAAAATCACCCCTCTAGGGCTCGACTAAACGGAGCCATTTTTCTATCTTTGCCCCCGAATCAATTAACCGGATCCTTCATCTCCGTCCTTGCAGGCTTCGTTCAAGATGACACTCCTGAACTTGGAACCTCAAAGGGAGCCGAAGGCGACCGACCTCAAACCTCAAACCTCATAGCCTGACTATGCTTTTCAATTTCGACATGATCCAGGGCGTCTATGCCCGCATTCCTGCCCGCGTTGAAGCTGCCCGCAAGCAGCTGGGCCGTCCGCTCACCCTCGCCGAAAAGATTATCTACAGCCACCTGATCGATGGCGCCGA
>JAGCGO010000039.1 GCA_017649565.1 Fibrobacter sp.
AAAGACGAAAGATTTATAATGGCGCTTCGCGCAAAGAGCTTGAAAATGATGAATGGAATGATAAACAAGTGTAACGGATTGATGGGCAGTTCACGTTCTGCGCATCTATCGTCTATCGTCTTTCGTCTATCGTCTATTTTATTGTTTCTCGCTAACTTCTCCTTCGCGGCGCAAAGCGCGTACGACCTGATGGAACGCGCGAACGCCCTCTACCGCGACGGCAAATTCAAGCAGGCCATAACGCTCTACCGCAAGGCGGAATCGCGCGGCGCGGACCCCGTCGCCACCAGTTTCAACATTGCGAACAGTTTCTACCAGAGCGAAAAGTATGCCGAAGCTGCCGCCACGTACCGCAAGGCGGTGGATTATTCGAGCGGAAAGTTTTCCCCGGCACTCTTCAACATGGCGAGCGTGTATTTCCGCCTGCGCCAGTACCCGGAATGCGTGGCGGCGTACCACAGGGCGTTGAAACTGGAGCCCGAAAACGTTTCGGGCTGGCTTTACTTGGGCGAAGCCTACAGTAAAACCGGCGACGGGGTCGGCGCGCTGCGTGCCATCGAAAAGGCATACCAGCTTGACAAGGACGACATTAGCATTGTCTACCAGCTTTCGGAGGCAAACATCGCCCTGAACGATTTTGAACGCGCCGTCGCTGTTATCCGCGAAGGCTACGCCGCGCACCCCGACGAGGTGGATTTTCTCGTGTATCTCGGTGACGTGTACCGCCTGAACAAGCAGTTCGAAGAAAGCGCTGGCGCTTATCGCGAAGCGCTGGGCGTTCGCCCCGACGATGTTGCTACAATGTACAAGTTGGCCGATGTTCTTGCCGAAGATAACAAGCAGTTTGTCGCGATGGACGTGCTCAACAACTTGGTGCAAATCAAGCCTGACTTTAGCGATGCCGCTATTTTCCTCGGGAACCTTGCCTACGATGCGAAGTTCCTTGACCGTGCCGAATCCGCATACGAACTTGCGGCAAAACAGGGCAACGCGGAATCCGTTTTCGGGTTCAAGAATATGGCCTACGACGCCCATGCGCAGAAACGCGACGACGAAGCGCTCCGCCTGCTCCGCTTAGCGCAGAAATATTTCCCCGACGATATGACCCTCCAGGCCGACATCTTGGAATTCGAGAAGAATTAAAAAGTCCGGCGTTATACACGCCGGACTCATACTCTTAACTGATGTAAATTAGTCCATCACGCAGCGTACGCTGTTGTATAATTGTGAAGAAGTATACGTATTGACAAATATATTGCTGTCTTCGCCTCGAACTACTACATAAGTCTGGCTCCCTTCTGAGTAAAGCCACAGGAATGCATCTACGCCGAGGTGCTCAAAATGCTTACTAGAGTCGTAGTCTCCGGATCCGACCAGGGATAGACCTAATGTATTGGTTCCCGCTGGCATAGACACATCCCAGCCTTCTGCCGACATCAGTGTCAAACCATTTTTGCTCACAGAATTTACCAGATCATCTATTTCGGCTTTAGACGGAATGTGCCAGCCGTCGGGGCATATGCCCTGTATGGGAGCATCGCCTAGGTCGCAACTAGTTTTGTTGCACCCGCCGTCATTCATTGCCGCATCGCGGCTGTACAGGCGGCCGTAAACATCGCAGAAACGGTCTTCGTCGTTGAAGCAGAAGGATTCTCCGATTTCGTTGCCTGCGTAGTTCAGGTTTTCAGCCATCCAGGTCGCGCCCTCGACTTCCACGGTCTTGTAAGTCTTGCCGTCACGGGTATCGGTCAGGGTGCCGTATTCGATAGACGGATTGAACTGAGTGCCGGCTTCCAGGAGGGGCTCGGCATTGGTTAGCTTGGGTCTTGAGGAACTGCTTGACGAACTGGAACTCGATGAACTGGAACTCGACGAACTGGACGAGGGAAGAACCGCTTCGCCCTCTATGCAGCGGACTGTACCATAGTATTCGCTCGAAGAATGGTCCCAGACTTCTGCAGAAGATGATACCAGGAGGAAATATTGGTAAGAACTCGGTGTGTAAAGCCACATGACTTCATAGGACTGCATGTCCTCGTATCCGTCATAGGAATCCCAGTTTCCGGCTCCCACGAAGGAGAGTCCATAAGAGTCGACGCCCGGATTGTTCCAAGCCGCACTTGCCGATCTCAGTGCCGGTTATGCCAAAGCGGAAGTAATGAGACAAGCAATAAATCAGTGAATATGGCTGGAAGCCTTGATTTTATTGGGTTTGCTTGTCTCATTTAACCCGATTAAAGTGTTTTTTTTGATTTTGCCGTTTTTTCGCGAATTTCGCGGTTTGTTCTTTGAGCTCGAAAATTTCTCACGACTTGTGAGAATTTTTTATTTATGTGAATTGGCGTTTTTGAGCCGTTAAAGGCGTTTTGAATTTTTCTTGAAAATTGGGGTGCGGACATTTGGTGCGGACATGTTTTTTTGGTTTGTCGCTTTTTGTGAGACAAAAAAAGAGGCAGGATTTTAGATCCTGCCTTAAATTTTTTCGGGTGGTGGAATTTGTTCTACAAGCCTGCCGTTTCATTGGTCCAGAGCGGTTTCAGTATCTTGTTCCAGATAAAGCCCCAGATGAAGCCGCCGCACCAGAGTAGCGGGGCAACCAACAGGCATAAGCAAGCGATTATAATCAGGAGCGTCATATTTCACCTCCGCGTTATACCTTTAATATAGGTTCTTTTTGGTCGTGTGGAACATTATTTTCCGCTTTTTTCTTCTGGAGTATGGCGGAGAACTCTTCGATGGTGGGCACCTGGAGCGTTCCCTTGCCGTAGGGGTTCGGGGAGTGCATCTGCGGGCAGCCGGTGCCGAGTTTCTTGCTTGTGGCGTATTTCTTGACCATTTCGTGGACTTCGAAAACGTTGAAGGGGTATTCCAGGCGGTCGAAGCCGTAGAACTGGAGCACGGTGCCGATGTGCGGATCGTGGAAAACGAGCTTTTCTTTCTGCTTGGATAGTTCCACCGTTTTCTTGAGCAGCATGGGGAGCAATAGTTCGAGCTGGCTGTCGGTTTCGGCCTGTTCGGGGGTCTTCTGCGTGCCCTGGAAGTCCTTCCAGTTCCTGAGTGCGGCATGCCAGTCGGAGAGCGGGAGCCCGGATTTCATCTTCCAGCCGGTCATGGCGTAGTAGTTGTAGAAGCGGCGGGCGCAGTCGGCGGACTTGCCGAGCTTCGCGGCATACTCGACGGCTTCGTCTTCGCTTGCGGGGCGGTTGCCCACGTTCGTGCGGGTGTTCTTCCCAGAGCGCTTGACGGACACGACGCAGTAGTCGTCCTTGATACCCAGGGAGTCTTCGGAGTGCATGATGTAGGTGATGCGCACGGTAAGGCTGCGGCCTGTTTCGTTGCCGCCGTCGGTCTCGAAGAGCACCAGACGGTCGCCTGCGCTGTAGAGCCTGTCAACCTTGTGGATGACAAAGGTCAAGTCGCCGTTCATGAGCGCTTCAAAGTTCCTTTTTTTGACTTTCATGACGTATTCCATGGTGTTTACCTCACGAATTGCCAGCTTTGCGGGGCCCTCTTGGCTCCCAAATCCTTTAAATGGAGCCAATCTTTGCCAAAATAGTCGGCTTCCACGATGTGCCAGGCATAGAGTTTGCCCTTGCCCTGGGCCTTGTATTTCTCGATTTCATCGCGGTTTACGCAGCTTTGAGAGACGATTTCGTCTGAAATTTCGGTAATTTCAGTAATTCTGTCGATGTAAATGCGTCCTGTGACGCTTTTCTGGTCGGTATCATAGATGTAAACTACAAGAGCTTCGCTGTCGAAAAGTAATTCCCTGCAATGTATGGGGTTATTGACTGAATTACGAATTACTGGAATGTTTTTCCGAAGTTCTACGGTCTTCTTGTGACTGAATATCAGTTCTGCCCACTTGTGGTGGATGCTCATCAGGATTTCTTTCATCTTTCGACTCCTTTACAGTAGCGCGTTGACCTTGGCGGCGATTTCGAACATGCGTTCTTCCAGGTACTGTCCGGGGCAGGCCTTGTTCTTGAACCACTTGTGCAGCGTCATGTTCTGGATGAGTTTGCCGTCGCCGTCTTCGTGGCCTACCAGGGCCTTTTCGTTGTGCCAGCGGAGCTTGGTGATGCCGTTACGTTTGCAGATGTCGGCGACCAGGTAGATGAGGCTGGAAAATGCCGCGTCGGTCACACGGTAAGGTGCTTTTTCGTCGCTCGATACCTCGATGGTGACTGCACGGTGGTCATTGACGGCGTTGCTGCTGCACCAGCTGCGGTCGGATTCCTCGACATAGAGCGCGATGTGGCCCTGATCATCGATGCCGTAATTGGCAGACGCCATGCGGGCCTTGGCTGCGAACAGCTTGCCGAGTGCACGCACGTTGATGTGGCCTGCGGTGCAGTGGATGGTGATGGTGTCTATCTTGTGGTTCCGGGGCGTTGTCCTGTTCGGGCTTATCTCGGTGTGCGATACTAGCGGGCTGTTCATTTCGACTCCTATAGTGAGGTTGCAACCATGTAGAGCACGGTTATTGCGAGTGCAACAAAGGCGACGCAGTAGGCCGCCTTTGCCGTGGTCTTTATGACCTTGATTATGCCGTTTGCTGTAATCATCTGAATGCGTTTTCGGTGATGGTCCTGCCGTTGAAGCGCTTGAGCGTCATGCCGTTCTGGTCGAGCCATTGCAGGCGCACCAGCGTCTTGTTCCGGTTGTAGATGTCGCCCTGGTCCTCTTCCAGGGTATTGTAGTGGGATCCGGCGAAGAACTTGACGGCGTAATAGACGGCGTTGCGCTTGACAGCGCCCATGCCTGCGTGTTCGAGCATTTCGAGCAGGAGCCGGTCGGCAAGTTTCTTCGAGAGGAAGCCGTGGTAGTTGACATCGTGGATGAGCCACGCGAGCGCGAGCTTGATGTCGCCGATTTTCGGGATGAACGGGTTCACGACGGAAGGGCCGCTGCGGAAGTCGGTGACGTAGCTGGGGCGTATCTGGTAGACCAGCGTGCCGGGGACGCACTTCGCCTGGATCTCGATGCGGAGCGGGTTTCGGATGCTGTACATTTCTTCGCACCTGGAATACTTGTCCCAGGTGGGGACTTCCGGCTTATACGCGAGGTTCATTTTTTTGTTTCTCCTTGTCCTTTTCGGCTTGTTTGGCAATCTTTTCGAGAGCCTGGGCAATGCGAGGCAGATACTCGCAGATGATTTCCATGGTATTCTGTTCGATAACGGTCATTTAGTCTCCTTATAGCGCGTCCAGAAGTTCCTTGACTCCTTCCGCAAATATCTTGTAGTAATGATGGTTGTCCTGTTCTTTCGCGGAGCGTTCCGCTTTTTCAAGTCTGTTGCTGACGGCAATGGCAAAATTGCGGAGTACATTCAGTTCCACGTTCATCGGGGCCATACGGTCGAGTATAAATTTCGATAGAATCATCTCCCACCGTGTCTTGTAAGCTCCGTGTCCGGCGTTAGCCTTCACGTTGCCGAGAAACTCCTTCATCTCTGCGTTCGCGAGTCGGTCGATTTTCGCCTTGCGGTTATCCTCGTCAATCTGCTCCTGCGTGCGGGTGTCCGCGAAGGGCGGGACATCGACACGCTCCTCCGCCTCGATTTCAGCGAAGATGGCGTCAAGGCGTGCCCGTTCTTCTTCTGTCTTTATTTTTGCTAGAGCCATAGTTCTATTACAGTTTCTGTGCCTGTTGATCAAGTGCTACGCTTGCGGCAAAAAGCGTTTTGCTAGCGCCTTGCAGATCCTTTAACCGTTTGTTTTTCAGGTCTTCACCGGCTGCATTCATCGCCTTGACATAGATGCCGTAAAGCGCTTCGAAGAGAGCATTCTGCCTGTTATTGACGGAATCCAGCTTTTCATGGATGGCGATGGCGTGCTTGGCGAGGGCTACTTCGAGTTCGGAATGCTTACCCCCCCCCTGCAAATTTTCGTTTACAATATCCTGGCAATCCTTGAGAGTGATTTTGATGTACATGTTTTACCTTCCTTTTTGTTGATGTTGTTAGGGGCAGTGCGGGGGCTCGAACCCCGCCGTGTCCGGGTCACAACTCCCGGCACGTGGCCAACCGCAACCGCCCAGGGACTACCGCCACGACAATGGCTTAAAACGTGACGGTAATCGTGAGAACTGCCGCCGCTACCCAATAGACGACCTTGCGCACGTTCATGTCTGTCACTCCGTAGACGACGGCTGCCAAAAGGTCGAGGATGATGAGTACCAGCGGGAAGATCTGCTGCTTGTTCACTAGCCCTTCTCCCACGTTTCGGCAAGGTCTTCCATCGCCTTGTGCGGGGTGGAGCCCACGCCCCGGAGGAGCGGCTTGCCTTGGTTCTGCCTGAGCACGACCGCGTAGCCGAACTGGGAGTCGGCTTCGAGTTCGAGCTGGTCGCGGAAAATGTCGAGTGTCCTGTAGGTTTCGCTATTCGGCATCTTTCTTTTCCTTTTTCTTTGCGGGTGCTGCGGGGCGCGGCACGTCGTTGAAGTTGAGCACGATGACTTCCCAGGTCTCGCCAGCCTCGGTCTTCACCTTCCGCTTGAAGGTGGTGGACTGCTTGGAGGACTTGACGATGATCGACTCTTTCAGCATGCGCATGGCCTTCTTCCATTCGGAATCCTCGATTTCGAGGTTCAGGAGCTTCATGAGCATGGCGGTGTTCACGCGGCCCTGCTTGTCCACGTTGAATGCCTGGGCGATGACCTTGCCGAGGTTGTCGTCGATGCCGTCGAGGCGGCTTGCGATCCACTTGTCCACCAGGGTCTTCACCATCTGGAGGCGTTCGTCGAAGCCGATGTGGTCGTTGATGCGGCGCTCGATGACAAGCGACTTGTCGAAGTTGTAGAGCAGGATGTTCCCTTTCCAGTTCTCGCGGGTGCGGTTCTCCTTCGCGAGTTCTTCGAGGTACTTGTCGATGCTGCCTTCGATTTCGATACGGTGTTCCGCGATTTTCTCGGCGAGCTTCACGACCTTCTTGAAGGTGCGCTCGACAAGGGCGTCGCGCTTCTTGTCTGTCGCGGGAATGTACTGCTCGGGGATGGGGCGTCCCTTCTCGTCGAGCCAGTTCCCGTCTTTGTCTTTTGTTGCCATAGGTTTACCTCTGGTTGTTGTTCTTGTTTCGGTTAAATTCTTCGGGGCTCTGCGCCCCCATGGCCTGTATCGCCTTGATGAGCGTCTTCGCGTCGTCCTTGCAGATCCAGGTGATGACATCGACCCCGGTGAGGCGCTTGCAGAATGCGTTCAGCGCCTTGCGGCGTTCTTCGGAAGTCTCTGCGCGGCTGACCTGCGCCCACATCGCCTCTATTGCCCGGAGCTGTGCGGGGCTCGCCTTGTGCTTCGCCCTGCCGGAGAGGTGCGCGAACTTGGTGGCCCCCGCGTGGACCTGCGTGCGCAGGCTTGCGATGAGCGAGTTCCGCTGCTGTGTCGAGAGCTGCTTGGAGCTTTCGACCTGGTAGCGGTCGCGCAGCATGTCGCGGTAGGCTTCGTCGTTCATCCCGAGCAGGCGCACAAGGCCGTGGATTTGCCTGTACTGTTCGGCCCTCTTGTCGGCTGGAGTAGTCATCTTGCCCTACCTTGCCACTACGAGCATCTGGGATGCGCTTTCGAGGATTTCGTTGTCGAGCGTGTCGCGGTCGTTGTTGCGCATGAGTTCCTTGCTCCACATTACAAGGTGCGAGAGCAGGCGGAAGTTGCGGCGGCAGATCTGGGCGGCGCGTTCGATGCAGTTGCCTTCGTACTTGGGGAAACGGCTCTCGATGAACGCCTTGACATCGGCGTTGTCCAGGAGCTTCGCCCTGCACGGTGCGCTGATGCGGCTGTTCAGCTGGGCGTAGTGGTTCTTGTCGCCCTGGACGTTCTTTTCGAGGCGCGGCATGCCGCAGAGAGCGATGCCGACGCCCGCCTTGTCGTGGACGCGGCGGATGAGTTCAAGCGCCTTGTAGGGCAGGTGCTCGGCTTCGTCGATGACGATGAGACGGCCCGAGTCCTTGAGCTTGTCAACGACACGCACCAGCTTCTGGTGCAGGTTCCCGCGTTCGTCGAGACCGAGTTCCGCGCAGAGCTCGTCGAAGAGGGCCTTGGCGGTGTAGCCGTGGTCCGCCTCGATGAAGATGATGGAAGGGTGAGCCTTGGCGAATGCTTTGAGCGCGGTGGTCTTGCCGCAGCCCGCGTCACCCGTGAGCATGCCGCAGATCTGGTGGCTGAGCACCAGCGAGCAGAACTTGTGGATGGTCTTGAAGCACTTGGTCTGCACCAGGCCTTCGTTCTGCTTGATGGTGTCGCGCTGCGCCTCGATTTCGAGGAAGTCCTTCACCTTGTCGCAGATGGCGTCGATGTCGCCGGTGTAGGTGCCCTTGATGAAGTAGCTGAGCGTGGCGGGGCTTATGCCCATGGCGTTCGCCACCTTGGTCTGCGATGCCCCGTTTCGGGCCATGTAGTCCTTGAGTTGCTTGATGATTGCGTCCATATTCTATCCTTTATGGTTGCTGGTTAAAAAGGGGTGCCTCCGGGGGCGGTTCTCAGGGAGACAAGTGTTGTGTTGCGGCAAAGTGTGCCTGCCCCCATTGGCGAAGTCTTGTGCAAATCTTTAGATGAGTCCGTGTTCGGCGAGCCGTTCCTTTACCCGGAAGTAGGTGCGGATTTCGCTTTTCATCAGGCAGGGCGGCATCTTGCCGCCGTTCCTGATGATGCGGAGCGCCTTTTCCACGTTGTTCTTGGCGACGGGCCCTGCCACGGCGTGGTAGATCTTGAGCATGGTGCCCGGGTCGATGTTCTTGTCCATTACATTGCCTCGCTTGTGGTGAGTTCGTCCCAGAGGTCGGTGCTGGGCTTTTCTTCCACGTCGCCGTCGAAGATGTTGTAGATGTCGGCGTTACCGACCTTGCGGTCTGCCTTGAGTTCCTGTGCATCCTTGTCGTGGCGCGTGAGGTGCGTGGGGCCTTGCGGCACGAAGATGTCCTGCGGGCCCACGGCGCTGCGCATGGCGCTGATGTAGTCCGCCGCCTGCTCCTTCGTCATGTCGGGGCAGATTTCCTTGAGGAGCTTTTCTTCGTGGCGCTTGCGGGCGACACCTTCGGCAATCTGCGCCTTGCCCACGGCATCGTCGTCCTTGACCATGGCACCCACGGCGCTCTGCAGGGTGCATTCGCCGATAAGCTTCTTGTTAAGGTCGTAGCACCAGGCGGTGCGCATGTCGTCGGGATCGTAGCGGAAGATGACCTCGCGGCCCTTCCATACCGGCATCCATTCCGCCCAGTACCAGGTGTCGAGCTGTGCAAGGTGGAAGCCCATGTGCATGATGCGGCCCGACACGGTGCGGCTCACCAGCATGGAGAGCGTTTCCTTCGAGACGCGGCGCATGGGTTCGCGCTTGACGATTTCTTCGTTCCAGAGCTGAGAACGCGTTTTGCCGTTGTGGTGCTTGCCCTGGCAAGGGAGTCCGGGGAACACGTTCTGCATGTAGTCCTGCGCCATGTCGTAGAACTCTTCCCAGGTGGCGAAGTCGCCACGCTTGAGCACGCCCTTCAGGGGCTCCGGCTTCTCGACCACGGTGCCGCCCTTGAAGCTGTTGAATAGCCTGTCAAAGCCGTTTTTAATGATGAGGAAGTTGCGTTCAATGATCTTTGCGCGGGCGTTCCTGACTATGGCGAAGTGCATCTTGATGCCGAGGCGGCTTGCCATGGATTCGGCGTACTGTTCGTCTTCCACGATCTGGTGGCCACGGCTTTGGCCGGAGAAGTCGCGGTTGCGGTATTCGCGACCGTTGTCCACGTAGATTTCTTCCGGGAGCCCGTAGCGCTCTATGCCGTTGCGCATGGCGCGTAGCGTGTTCTCGGTGCCCGGGGCGTCGTGGTGCAGACACCAGCCCATGGGCATGTAGGTCTTGAAGTCCATGAACAGCGTGATGTAGCAGGTGGCGGGCTTTTCCTGGCCCTGCACCTTGACAAACACGTCCCACGTGCGGGTATCGCCCACCCATACCTGCCCCGCCTTGAGGTCGGAGTAGTCACGGTCGAGGTGGTAGCCCTTGTTATCGTAGAACTTCTTCTTGCCTTCGCGGGCGAAGTAGATGACATCGGGCGCGAACTCGCTCTTGAGCCTGCGCACGAATGCCGACTTGCTCGGGAAATCGTCTTCGCCCTTGCATTCGCCGCGTTCCTTCGCCTTGCCGAACGCAATCATCCAGCTGGAAAACGCGCTCAGCTTGTTTGCGGTAAGGTAGGCGGTCTTGAAGTCGTCGAACATCGTGTCGGTCACGGTGGAGCGCATGGTCTCGCGGTGGTTGATGAGCGAAATCTTGCCGCCGTCCTCGACCGAGGCGCGCTGGCGGTAGATGCTCTTGATGCTCGTCTTCATTTCGGGGTGGGCCTTGTTCCACTCGTCCACGAAACGCCCGAGTTCCTTGGTGCCCGTGATGCCTTCGCACTTGAGCAGGATGAGCGTCCACTTGTCGAAGTTCTTCTTTGCGCGGTCGGTGGCGCGGTCATAGCTCCTGATGACCGTCTCCACGTCCTCTGCGCGGGTGGCGACTTCGGGGGCTTCGGGCAGGGTCTCCTGGACATAGCGGTTCGAGGCCTCGGCGGGAAGGCTGCGGACATCGATTTCGAGAACCTTGCGCCCGTCCTTTTCGCTCCAGCGGTAGTTCCATATGGAGACGCTACGGCGAACCTGCCTGTCGGAAATCCCGAGAAGCTCCGCTGCCTTCGTTGAACTAATCCAGATCGGTTTCATTAGCGGCTCGACCTTCCGATGTAGAACGCGCGGACGCGCTTGGTGCGCATGCATTCGCCGCAGAAGTGGTCCTGGTTCACGGTGATGCGCGCTTCCTTGCCGCAGATGTCGCAGTTGCGGTTGAGCGATACAGGAACGATGGTGTGAAGAGGGATGCTCGTAGTCATTGTGGATCTCCTTGTGAGTGGAAGTTTAAGGGCGTGCGCGGTCGGCTATTCCAGCTGGTCGAGTGCGCGGGTGATGAGGAACTTCACGAACTCCTTGTTGTTGGGGAACGTGTGGCCCTCGTTGTAGAGCTTGAGCTTCGCGGCGTTGATTTTCTCGGTGAGCGGCTTCGGGAACGTCATCGACGGCATCATGTTGGGGAACAGTTCGCACTGGACGGACTCTTCGGCAGGGGCGACCGTCGTGGCGTCGGTGGCGGGCGTGTAGTCAATCTTGCGGCGCACGGTGTACTTGCCCGTCTTGCGGATGGTCGGGAGCACGTCCTCGACGACCCACTTCTCGAACTTGCGGGCGTCGGGCATGCGGCTCGTCATGATGAGGCGGTAGAGGTCGGGCTCGTTGATGGCGATCATCGCCTGCTTGCCGCCCTTGGTGTCCACCGTAATCTTCTTGCAGAGTTCGGTTTCGCCTTCCACCAGGTCCTTCGAGTCGGCAACCTTGCCGCAGTGGACGCTGATGACCTTCGCCGTGCTCTGGGTGTAGCCCAGGATTTTGCACACATCGTCGGCGACGAACCACACTTCCTTGTTCTCGTCCTGGACCATTCGGATATCGGCACCGTTGAAGATACGGTAGCGCAGTTTGAGCGCGGTCGCGGTGGTCGGGTCGAGCTCTTCTGCCTTGGGCGGTTCTTCCTTGACGGCGGGCAGGGTCTCGCCCCTGACTTCGCGGTCGAAGTCGGTGTCACCTTCACCCTGGATTTCGGGTTCTTTTTCGTCCAAAGGGTGTACCGTTTCGGTATACCCTTCGGCGGTGGTTTCGGGTTCTTCGTCGAAAATTTTCTTGATCATTATGCTACTCCTTTGGTGGTGAGTCCCAGGTCCTTGAGGATGGGAGCGAGTTGTTTGTTGGTACGGTAGCCAGTGGCTACTTCCCTTATATACTGGGCACTGTAGGGCTTTCCGGCGATTTCGGAAACCCTTTCGGCGGCCTTGAGCCATGAGATTTTCGTCACTGTAAGTTTTTTGTCCATTTGGAAGGTTTTCCTGTTTTTAGTAAATTGTTTGTAGTGGTGTTAATCACTACTACATAACCAAAATTAATCAAAGATTAAGTAAATGTCAAGAGAAAATTCAAAAAAGATTAATTTTTCTTCTGATGATGTTCGAAAATTTGCCTCCGAGCGCTTTGGAACGCTAAAAAAACTTGCTGAAAAGATAGGTGTAAGTCAACCAAACCTGACACAAAGCCTGTCTGGAAAGCGGCCTTTCGGTGCGTCTTGGCGTGAAAGACTCGCCGAAGTCGGATTTTTCGACTGGATTGAGCAAAAAAGTGAAGAATTAATCAAAGATGAAATTTCAAAAGACGAATTAATCAAAGATTCCGTAAATGTCAAGGCTGAACCCGAAATTAATGGCATTCTTGACCTTGCGGGAGCCATCGAGCTTTCGAACACGCCCGCAAGCCGCCTCGCCCAGCTCGTGGGGGTAAGCCCCGCCACGTTCACCGCCTGGCAGAACGGCTCCGCCACGCCCACCGTCGAGGAACTCTCCCGCCTCTTCAACCAGGTCGTCGCCCTCGCCCTGAGCTCCCGCCACGCCGCCACCACGCCCGAAGCAGAGAACCCACCCACCCAAGCTACCGCGTGATAGGCAACATCATCTGCGTGGAGTTTTGACACATGAGTACCACAACTGTCTACGATACCATCCGCACGGTCGTCTACGACACCGTGCATACATCTGTTTTTGATACTGTTCATACGGTTTCCTTCGATACGGTCAAGGTTGTTCTCGATTCTTCGTTCACTCCGCAAGTTCTCCGTGATTCGCAAGCGTTCTACAGCTGGGCGTTCATGGCCATAGTCGCCATCATCGGTTTGGGCTCAGGAATACTTGCGTTCGTGTTGAATAAATTGTGGGACAAGAAAGTCGATATAGCGGTTGATAAGCTCAAACAGGATTTTGCACAAATTGCAGAGAAAAAGGCTAAAGACGCTTCCAGCATTGCCGCCAACGAAGCCGCGAGTCTTGCTGCTGAAAAATCGAAGACAGAATTTGAAAAGTTGATTGGCAAGCAAAAAGAGGATTTGAAATCTTTGAAAGATGAAAGCTCGCGTTTGTGGATGCAACAGGTGATTGATGATTTTTTACTTATAAGAATTGAAAAAGATGCAGTGACTGCGGCTACGAAAATGATTCGACTTATGGATAAAATCATGATGAAACCTGATGAAGCGACAGCCAAGTTTGTTAAAAATTTGTTCTTGCCGGAATTGAAAAAAACGGTGTATTCTATACAGTTCGCCGAAGGGTATGACTCGCTAGCCATTATGGTCATTGACGGACTGAACAACATAAAGTCTTCTATAGCCTTTAGTAATCTTGAGAAGAAATTCACTATTGACATTTGCAAAAGCATAGATGAAGTTGTATTCGAAATGAATAAAAGATTTGATGAGTTTAGGAAAATCAAGAGAGGAGAATCCACTTCAAAACCAGGGCGATTCCAAGTACCATAAACGGATAGATGAAGGCGATTGCATCGCATACAACTAGCGGCCAATTACGTTTTCTGTAGAAGTTCTTGACATCATTCAATGTTATACGAACTGGATGTCGTGCGTCATCCTTGCTGCTTGACATCAATACCGTCTCGACTATTCCAGGAACATTGATCATTTTTCATTTCCTTTTTTACATTGTTGTTTTTTTCGCGCATTTTGATTATATTTGGGATACAGAATGAGCTTCTGGGATTCCCTGACAATCGACGACCTTCCGAATGACGACCTGAAGTGGGTGGCAAACACCCTCGGGCTCGACATTGCCAAACGTATCTGGAAGAAGTTCGCGGGCAACCATGTAGCCTGCCCAGCCAGGATGAACCCAACAGCAGTGCGCCGCTATATGCGCGACAACTTCGACAAGCCAGTTCACCAGCTTGCGTTTGAAACCGGAGTCAGCGAGCGCACGATCTACAGGTACATGAACTTTGTCGAGAAGAAGCCCGAGCACTCCGGGCAGCTTAGCCTTTTTTAGCATAGTCATTCCTTTTACAAGTCTGCCACCAGGTGGCGTTTCAAGAGTTCTTCGATATTCGTTTCGTCTTCTTCCTGGAGCATCATGTAGGGGCGTGCGGGGATGCGCGAACCCGGATGGTTGACGCTCTTGCGGTAGAGTATCATGCCGCCGACGGTGAACCTTAGCGCCTTGCGGTTCCTTGCCACGATGTCGTGTGCGCCGGTTGTGCCGCCGAACTGGTGGATGGCCGCGTACTTCTGGGGGCCGGTCTTTACGGTGACCGCTGTGCCGTCGTTGTCGAGCTCGTAGTGGATGCCCTTCATGAGCGCCCCGGTGCCCAGAAGGGTCCTTCCCTTGGGTTTCCTGGACTGTTGCCACTTGTCGGGGCGGCCTTCTTCGCGGAAGTTCTGGCGGACGCTCTTGACTACCAGGTTGCCTATGACGGACATCACGGGTTTCAGGTTCTTCGAGCGCTTTTTAAGGGCCCTTATAAGGGAATTGAAGCGGTCTATCCTTATTTCTGCGTTGATAAAATCTGACATAGGGTTGACTTTGAACAAAAAAAGTGGTATATTGTCTTAAAGTAAGGAGTTGAATATGCCTGGTCCAGAATTTGAAAAATTGCTAGAACTTTGCAGCAAATGGACAAACGACGATGCAGAGTATATTTTCGATTGTTCTCTCAAGGACGACGCTCCTGATGATGTGAAAAAAGCCTTCGAAAAACTGAAGAAAATGCAGAAGGAATACGACGACGCTGGCATTCTTGTCTAGTTGTTCCGTTTATTTTTCCTGACATTGTTCATCCTTTCCATTAAAGCTTTGTAGACTGCCTTGGATTCGGCGGCAGCGTTAGAACGGTTGTTGAATACATCCGAAACCGCTTCTGCAACAGTTTCCTTGCAGCTGTATTTTTCATCGGCATAACGGGAAATGCCTGCCCTGAATTTCAGGACTTTATTGTAGTCCGATATTTCGACGCCGCTATCTTGAGCCGCTTTGTTGACAATCTGTTTTGCCACTAGCTCAAAATTGTCGTATTTGTACATTTCCATTTGTGCCAGAGTACATTGAACGACGTGCCCCATTTCGTGATAAGCCGTCGCCCTGTGGCATCCGTTTTTAGGGTGGAAACCGTCATCGGTATATGGGACTGAATTTTTTCCAAAGTATTTCTTGTTAATGAGTATCGAGAACGGTGTATTTGGTATTTTGTAATGCCTGGTGATAGCCCTGTTTTTGTCCTTGGGGTCAGTTCCAAGGATGTCGATTTTCGCTTCCGGGAAAACGGTCATTACGGAGTCTATTCCTTTCAAGACTTCCTTTACATGCCCCAAGTCGAATTTCTTCAGGCGTTCGTCAATCTTGAAACCGCGTTTGTTTTCCATGTATTCAAACAACTCGGCGGGCTTCTTGAAAGAGTCGATTTTCTTGTCGGTTTTTACTTTTGGAATGTTCCCGGCTCTTTCATCCTTCCGGTCGTTCCATCGGTCACGAATGCCCTGAATGATGCTCGGTGTTCGCTTTTCGCGTCTTTTGTCTGCTATCTTTTTGACTTTCGGGCTTAATACGGTATCGTTTTCGTTTATGTTGCCGTATAGGTCGGAAACCTTTTTCAGTTTTTCTTTCAGCTGATCATTGAGGCGCTGGTTTTCGGCATCGGCATCGCCTATGCTGTAGTCCCACTTTTCGCCGATGTTCGTGGTGTCGTTCGGGGCTGTAGGTGCCTTGGTCTGCTTCTCCATCCCTGCGTCCATTTCGTACTTGCTGATGAACTCCTTTTCGCAGAGACAGCCGAAGCCGTTGGGCGGGCTGTGCTTTTCCCACCAGGGGTCGTTCACGGGGAGAACGGTGCCGTTCCATGCCTTGTGTTCGTCGCGGCTTCCGGGGAGCATCTGGCAGATATACTTTGCATGGGTGAACACGTCGGGCATGGCCCTTGCCTGCCGTTCCTGCGCTGCCGCCGCTGCGGTGACCATGTTCGTCTGGTAGATGACTTTCGAGCGCCATGCGCCGTATTTGGGTTTTTCCATCTTGGCGTCGAAGCTCGGGTCTGCGGCACGCCACTTCTTTGCTATGTCGTAGAAGTTGTTGCGGAAGTCTTGCAGGGAGTCGCCCTTCTCGATGGCCCTGTCAACGGCCTTGCGAAAATCGAGAAGGATGTCGGCACGCATTGCGCCGGCAACGGTGAACGCCCTTGTGTGCATGGCACCTTCAAGGTCGTTCCAGCGTCTTGTAGGAAGGTTGATTTTCTGCTTGAAGTAATCGACGGCTTCCTTATACGCTCCCTGCTTGAACGCGAGCTTCTTAGCCATCTACGATGCCCGCTTTCTTGAGGATGGAGAATCTGCCTGCAAGGTCTGCGGCGATGAACGCCTGCTCCATTTCTTCGGCAATCTTGTCCATGGGCATTTCTCCGTAGCAGCCGCCGAGCTTGTCGCGGACTTCTTCGAGGCTCTTTGCATTCTCTACGAGTTCGCGGATGGGTGCGAGGATGTCAATCTTTTCGCACTGCTCTTCGAGGTGTTCGGTGAATGCGTTCACTTGGTTTCGGAGTTCGTGGCTTGTGCTGCGGACCTTGCCCTTCTTTTCGGGGCCTTCGGCGAACAGCCCGCCCTGCGGCTGGACTTCGGCCATTTCGAAGTAGTCTTCGTTGATGCCGTAAACGTCGGTGATGTACTTGGCGTTGAACTTGACGCCGAGCTGCGTGAGTTTCGAGTCGCGTTCGAGCCTTGCCTGCTGCATGTCTTCCGGGAGGATGATGTTCATCCAGGGAACGACTTTTTCGTTCGGCCAGTTGATTTCGTAGATCCATCGGATGAGCTGGTTGAAGCTCGACTCGATCATCGCGGCATCGTCCTTGGTGAGGTCCATGCGCACGTCGTTGTGGACGGTGGCCATCGCCTGGGTGCCGCCGGAACTTGTCTGTTCGGTGGTGAGCGTTTCGCCGAGCCATGCCTTGGACATTTCGGAGTCTGCCCACTTGACGATTTCGCTGTGCGGGTTGGTGCCGCTAAGCTTTGTTTCAAGTAGTTCGACGGAGCCCGTGTTCGTGATGACGGCGACGCCGTCGCGGACAAGGTTCGAGAGCATCTTCAGGAACTTCTGCTGTTCTTCGGTGGTGGCCGTGGGCGGACACTTGCCGATGGCCTTGGGGATGCCGTATTTCTCGACGAAAATCATCCAGAACTTGAGACCGCCCTTCTTGAAGGCGAGAGGCCAGAAGCAGCGGGAATATACCGGCTCGCCGTAGGGGTTGCTTGCGGTGGGGCGGTTGCGGGTGACGATGAACTTCTTGTCTGGAACAAGGGTGCGCGTTTTGTTCTTGTCTTGGAAGAGCAGCTGGCCCTTGTCGTCGAACTTGAACCATTCCTGCGGGCGGTCCTTGAGCGCGGTGGGGAGAATGAGGGTGCCCATTTCGGTTTCGACGGCGTCCCACACGATTTCGTGGACCGTGTAGCCGAAGCCGATCGCTTCGAGCATCTGCGACATGATGTCCCTCAGCTGCTCAAGGTTCCAGATGTACTCTTCGAGCATCTTGGCTTTCTTGGCGTCGCCCTTGCTCCCGTCGATAGTCCAGGGGCGGCTGGTGATGGCGGCGAATCGCTTGCCCTTCACCGAGTCAAGGTGGCCGTCCACAAATTCGCGGTAAACCTTGATGTTCCCGCCCTGCGCCCTTAGGATTTTGTCCGGGTTCGGCAGGTAGTCTTCGCCCGATACGAAGGTGGCGGCTTCGCGGGTGGCGATTTCGGTCGCCAGCTGGAGCTTCTGCTTCCCTTTTTGGGTGTCTTCGGGTCGTTTTTTACTCTTTTTGCTCATGCAATCCTCGGTAGTTTTCTAATCCTTTTGAATGGCCGTTCAAATTCGTTGAATTTTGATTTTCTGAAGCCGGACGAGTAAACGCTAGGGTAAACGAAAAAACGGCTTAGAAGTGCGTTTCTGCGCAATTCTCAAAATCCTCCAAAATCGGTGCTTTCGTTTGCATACGGTTCGGCGCTCTGGATAATCAACGGGCCTGCTTCGCCAGCGTTTTTCGCGTGGTATGCGAGGGCCGCTCCCCAGAAGAAGTCGCCGTGGCCCTGCTCGGTGCTCGCGGCGTCGTAGCGCACGTTCCCGGCACTTGTGACAATCTTCTTGACGGCGTGGATGCTTTCGGCCTGCTTGTCCTCTTCGTTACCGTCAACGCCTGGGAACTTCGGGCACTTCTCGATGATGATTTTCTGGTCTTCGAAAGCCTGCAATAGGCTGATGGCCAGGTCTGCCTTGACGGTGTTCGTGAACAGCACGCCTTCGACCTTGACCGTGCCGAACTTTTCCTGGGCTCGTTCGGTGAACTGGTCGCCGAGCCCCGTGCGGTCGATACAGGCGCGTATCAGGTTCGGCAATTTAAGGAACTTGTAGAGCTTTTCTTCAAGGTAGCTCCACTTCTTTTTCTGGTAGGCTTCGACGGCTCGGCAAACGAGCTGGTTTCCGATGTCTTCAAAAACGTAGATGACGTATAGGTGGCGGTGGCGTGCCACGTCGCAGCCGAGGTAAAGAGGGCCTTTTGCCTTTTCCATGCCGAGCACGCCCTGGCGCTCGCAGCTGTGGATGAGGTCGTAGCCTATCATGGCCTTGGATTCGTCCTGCGGGTTGCAGCAGTATTCCTCTTGCCAGATGGCTTCGGTAAGGCACCCTTTGTGCTCCTGTTCCAGCCATTCCTCGCGTTCCTTCTTGGTGAGCTTGCGCCCGCAGATACGGTCGGCGACACCTTC
The DNA here is from genome assembly GCA_017649565.1 of Fibrobacter sp. GTDB lineage: Bacteria > Fibrobacterota > Fibrobacteria > Fibrobacterales > Fibrobacteraceae > Fibrobacter. The sequence goes on from JAGCGO010000039.1 coordinate 18,630, forward strand.
TTCGACGGCGAGCTGGATGGGCACGGTGTGGACGCTGTAGTCGAGTTCTCCCTTCTTGCACTTGTCGATGAGGATGTAGAACAGCGAGTTCACGCCGTTGTGTGTCGAGAGTATGCGGATGGAGAAGCCCCACATGGCGGCGGGCTTAGCGGCAGCCCACATCTTGCGGTCGTCCTTGTGGTGTGCGGCTTCGTCCCAGACGATCTTGCCGCCCTTGCTTCGGAATGCCTTGGGGTTGCTGGATAGCGCGTAAATCTTTGAACCGTTGTTGAACTCGATTACTTTGGACTTTACGCCCTTGTCTTCGTCGGCAAACTCACATTCGGAAATGTCCTCGCAGTTGATTTCGGCAAGAGCCTTTGCAATCGTGTTCAGCTTCGCCACCCAGCCGGATATGTAGTCCATGTATTCTGCGGCGGCGGTCATGTCTGCCGAGCTGAAGAAAATCTTGAGTCCAGGCTGTTCGATGCAGTCCTGGACATCCTCGAAGCTTTGCACGTATGTTCCACCGATACGGCGGGACTTTTCGAGGATCTTGACCTTGCTCTTGTCGAGAAGGTAGCGCTTTTGGTACGGGAAAAAGTAGTCAATCAAGCTTTGTTCGGGCATAGTCCAAGTGCTTCCTTCATTTTGGCGAGTGCGGCTTTCTGTTTTTCTTCCGGGGAAAGCTCGGACTTGTTTGCCTTGGGCGCTACGGCTTCGTACTTGCGGGCGTGTTCGGCGGTGTCGATGATGCGCTGGAGCGCGGTGTAGCGTTCGGGTGCAATCTTCACGCCGTCGAGTTCGTCCTGCTTGATTTTTCTGGCCATCACTTCGCCCAGGCTGAAGAGTTCGGCGTGGAAGTTCTTTTCGCCGCCGCTGATTTCTGCGCGGGTTTCTTCCCAGCGGTCTTCTGCCTTCCAGTTCTGTAGGGTGCGCGTCGATATGTTGAGCCTGCGGCTGATGTCTGCGAGACTCAGCTGGTGGATGGTGTAGAGTTCCTTTGCCTTGGGCTTGAGTTCTGCCTTACTCATGGCATTCTCCCGGGTGTTGCGTGGTTCTCGGCGCAGCATGCGCGTATCGTTTCGATGGCGCGTTTCTGGTCGTCGCTGTATTGCTTCAAGACGGCTTCCCATCGCACCTGGTCATTTGCGGCGTTCTTTTCCCACTTGGCGTTTTCGTTCGTGTAGAAGATGGCGAGCATGGCGGCGAAGACGATACCTACGCCGAACTGTTTCAGTGCTTCTTGCCAAAAAGATTTATCCATGATATACCTCCTCGCAAATGTAGCCGTAAAACGCTGACAAAGGGCATGACAGTGTCATGTCCTCTTTCGCTGCCAATCGGGTAAATTTGGGGTCATGAAAGAAAAGTTTCCCAAGATGCTCAAATCGGAAGACCTGAAGGAACCGTGGGTCGAAGCGTTCAAGACCGGCGAGGTCGTTGACATGGCTGGCAACACCCACAACTTCAGCGAATCAGATCTCAATGACCTGAACGAAGGTATTCAAGGCCAGCTTGCCGCTGGCTACCAGCCGCCCATGGTGAAGGGCCACCCGAAAGTCGATGATCCGCGTGTCGGTTCCATTGTCGATTCGAAGGTGGAGAACGGCGTGCTGAAAGTGAAGCTCGACGACGTGAACCCGGATTTCGCCGAAGAGGTGAAGAAGGGCGGCTTCAAGTATCTTTCGTCTGCAATTTACAGCAACTTGAAGAAGGGTCTGCGTCACCTGGGCGCTCTCGGTGCACACGCTCCGGCTATGAAGGGGATGGCTCCGCTCTGTTTCGGTGAAGGTATGTTTGCCGACCAGGACAAGGATGCCACCGAGCAAGACGTGAGCGTCTTTGCCGAGCCGTTTGCATGGGACCGCCTGGTGCCGCGCAGTGTTTTCGAAACGCTTGTCTACAAGATTAGCGGAATCGGTCGCCTGTTCCGCAGCCAGCGCGAACAGCTTATCGAAAAGGACGGAATCGAAGCCGCCGACAAGTTCTACCCGGAATACATCATCAAGGATGTCGAAGATGTCGAAGATGTCCTGAAGGACGCGAAGGATTTCCCGGAACAGAAGACTGTTGTCGTTGAACCCAAGAAGGATGACGCCGCAGCTTCTTTCGGTGAACCGAAGGACGGCGGCAAAAAGAATTCCGACAAGGACAAAGAACAGGGCTCGCCGGTCGCCGGGAACCCTGATCCTCAGCCTACTACAACGCCCCCTCGCGACGAACCGACCGAATCTATCCCGGAAGGTAATTCTAGCGAAGCGGCGCGGCTGAGCGAAGAGAATGCCGCGCTCAAGGCTGAAAATGAGGCTCTCAAGGCTGACAAGCTTGCGGCGCAGCGCCTTCGTGCCGGTGCGGCATTCTCGGAGACTTTGGATAGTGCCATCGCGGATGGCCGCTGCAACCAGGCGATGAAGGACTGCTTCGTGAAGATTTTCTCGCTGGTGCAGAACCTGCCGCTCGATGGCGAAGGATGCTTCGGCGAAGGCGATGACCGCATCGACCCCGCGAAGCTGATGGAAGATGCCGTGAAGTCGTTCCCGAAGATCGTGGAGTTCGGCGAGCTTGACCTTGGAAACACCAAGACCGAATCGGCTGCAACCAGAATCGAAAAGTATAAGGCGGAACAGGAAGCGAAGGGCCGCGAACTCACCTTTGCCGAAGCCGCAGAAGAATGTTTCAAACAGTAAGGAGTCCCAAATGAAGGGTAATATCCTCGGATTTACGGCTGAAGATGCCGTCCCCGCCTTCCGTTTTGCCAAGGCTGGCACTGCGGATGGTAAAGTCAAACTTGCCGGTGCTGGCGATGCCTGCCTTGGCGTAACCACCGATGTCGATTCCGCTGACGGTCGCCCCTGTGACGTGCAGCTCGACGGCATTGCCTTGGTCGAATGCGGCGGCTCCGTAAGTTTCGGAGCGGCTGTCGAATCCGACGCCAACGGCAAGGCTGTCACCGCTTCCGCCACTCCGGGTTTCGCCACCGCCCTCGAAAGCGGCGCGTCTGGCGACATCATCCGCGTGAAGCTCGACGGCGTAGGTGTCCCGACGACTCCGGTGAACGCCATGAAGTACAAGGCTGCTACCGGCGGCGTGTCCAAGAACACCTTCGTGAAACTCGGTTCTACCGCTGGCGAAGTCACCACCGCAGGTGCTGGCGATGCAGTGCTCGGCGTTGCCCTCAACGATGCCGCTGCCGGTGCAGACGTGGAAGTGCAGCCCTACGGTATCGCTTCCGTTGTCGCTAGTGCCGCCATTGACGCTGGTGCAAAGATCAAGAGCGCGGCAAGCGGCAAGGCCGTGACTGCCTCCACCGCAAACGATGTCGTGTATGCCATCGCCCTCGAAGCTGCCGCAGCCGCAAGCGATGTCATCAAGGTCCAGGTCGGCTATGCCGGCGTCATCACGGAATAATTTAACAAAGGAAGTACAACATGAAGAAGATGACCAAAATCGCTTTCGTGCTTATCTGTCTTGCGTGTACCGTGTGCGCTTTCGCTAGCGCCGACACGCTTACCGCCTGCGGCGTCCCGCAGATTGTCTGCGACTTCTTCTGTGCCGGTGGTGCAGGGGCTTCGTTCGCGACCATCCTCCCGTGTGGCGAACAGCAGACCGGGCTTGTGGTCGCCTACAAGAACGAAGAGCTTATCGCCGACCAGGTGATGCCTGTGCAGGAACTTGAAGGCAAGGAACTCACGTTCAAGTATTTCGAGCGCACCAAGGGTGATGCGTTCACTGTGCCTGATACCCGCGTTGGACGTATGTCCGAACCGAACATGATCCACCTCTCCGGTGTCGATAAGTCCGACATTGTCGAACCCCACGGCCTCGAAGACCCGATTCCGTTTGAAGACATCAACCAGATCCAGAACAAGGAACGTTTCGTCAATACCCATTTCCAGTATTTGATCAACCTTGTCCTCCTGGGCCGCGAAAAGCGTGTTGCCGACATTGTGCAGAATACTTCGAACTATGGCGATGGCCTTTCCCACACCTACGATGCCAACCAGGGCATGGGCGCTTCGGGCTTCAACATTGTCGATACCATCCTTGAATGGCTCGACAAGCCGCTTGCACGCCCGAACAAGATTGGTATGAACTACACCGTTTACACCAAGCTCCGTACCGACCCCAACGTGATCAAGGCTATCTTCCACAACGACAGCGGCAGCGGCATTGCTACCAAGCAGCAGCTCTGCGACCTGTTCGAAGTGAAGAACATCATCGTGGGTGCCGCCCGCGTCAATACCACCAAGAATGCGAAGAACCTGAACCTGGAACGCTGCTGGGGCAACCATATCTGGGCCCACTACGAAGAAAAGCTTTCCACCTTGACGGAAGGCCTCGCTTGGGGTATGACTGCCCAGGTTGGCCCGCGTTATGCCGACATCATCGAAGACAAGAAGATGGGTCTCCAGGGCGGCGAAATCCTCAAGGCTGGCTTCTACCAGAAGGAAGTCGTTCTTGGCAAGGATGCAGGCTTCCTCCTGAAGAACGTTATCAAGACTGCCTAAGGTTGCGCGATGAACTACTGCACGGTCGAAGATGTCAAGGGCCATGTGCCCGACGCCAGGCTCGTCGAAGTCACCGACGATACTCACCCGAACTCGTCGGGTAGTATCCAGACGGCTATCGTCGAGAAGATGATCGGCGAGAGCTCCGACCTGATCGATGCCTACATCGGCAGACGTTTCAGGTTGCCGCTTCCTGGCATCCCGAGCGTGCTAAAGTCCATCTGTGTTGACCTGACAATCTATAACCTGTACGAACGAGTGACGGAGATGAACGTGCCCGAAGGCATGCAGCTCCGTTACAAGAACGCTGTGTCGCTTCTGAAGGACATTGCCGAAGGAAAGGCTTCCATTGGCGATGTCCCGGAAGAAGGGACCGTCGAAAACGGCTTCTGCGCTGTTTCAAGCAGCGGAAAAGCCTTGTTCACAATGGATTCAATGGGGTCTTTGTGAGTTCTGCGGTCACCAGCTGCTATTCGATTGAGAAGGCCATCAAGGAGCTTCTGGAATCCAAGAACTCCCCGATGGTGTTCAAGTCCATCGACGTTCATAGCGTCGTGGCAAGCCTTACGCAGCCGGGTTTTACGGTTGCGGTCACTTCCGGGAAATACGAGGAAGTGAACAACACTAACAAGCTCGACGAAGTGGTCGATGTGACCGTCGAACTGATTTTCAAGAACGTCGCGAGCGAAGAACAAAGGCGCATGGTTGCGCACCCCGCTGTTCGATATGTCGTCCAGAAGCTCCACAAGAACGACCTGGGGCTTGAAATCGAACCGCTTACCGCTAAAGGGTGGGACGAGGTGGAACGCGATTCGTTCCGCCAGGTCGCGCTCACCGTATTCGAATTGAAGTTTACAACGCAGTTCACCATCACGCCTGAATCGGCTGAAGAGAACTACAGGGAACTGCTGTCGATTGGAACCACGTTCCAAAGCGAAATCCCCGAACATGAGACGCTCATGCAGGGAAATGTCATTTTCAAAGAGGTAAACAATGAACCTGTCCCCTAATATCCCCGAAACCATGATTCCGGGTTCCTACACGGGCTACAACTACTACGCTGGCCCGAACGGGTTGCCCGCAAACATCCAGAAGGTGCTGCTTATCGGCGATGTTTCCACCGCCAAGGCGTCCGATACCCCGGTAAACAAGCCCACCGAAATCGGCACCGAAACCGAGGCCTACGACTTCGCCGGTGCGGGTTCCGTGCTCATGCAGATGTACAAGGCCGCGAAGAAGGCCTGGAAGTATGCCCAGATCACGATGCTCCGCCATGGTGCTGTGACTGGTTCTGCCGCCACCTGGGAAAGTACCCTTTCCGGGACGGCTACTGCGGCAGGCATTGTCTCTGTCGTCATTAACGGCCAGAAGATCAGCGTGGGAGTTGCCAAGACCGACACCGCAGCCGCTGTCGCGACGGCCCTTGCCGCCGAAGTGAACAACACCCCGGACGCCCCTGTCACCGCCGAAGCCGCTACCGCCAAGGTCACGCTTACCGCTAAGTGCAAGGGGGCGTATGTGTCCGCCGCTGCGGGTGGCCTGAACGTGTCCGTGACATCCGAAGCAACCGGCATCACCGCAGGCGCTGTGAGCGCCACGGCTGGCGTCGGTACGGTTGACCTTACGACGGCCCTTGCTGCCGCTTTCCCGGAACGTTTCCACATCATCGTTTCCCCGGTGAACGATTCCACGAACCTCGGCTACCTCAAGACGCATCTTGAAGCTGCCGCCGCACCGCTCGAACAGCGTGGCCAGCGTGCCATCTGCGCGATGGTCTCGGCTTCGGCTTCCGACGCGAAGAGCGCGGCCACCGCCCAGAACTACGAACGCCTGCATATCGCGGCGGTCAAGACCAAGATCGACGCTACCGTGTGGGAAATCGCGGCTGGTCTCGGTGCGATTTTTGCAAGCAACTCCAAGCCGAACGTGCCGATGAACGGCGTGGCCATTCCTGGCCTTGCCACCCCTGCCGTCGAGGACAAGTGGAGTGGCGAAGAACAGGACCTGCTTCTCTACGGCGGCGTGATTCCTCTCGTCGAAGAAGACAGCCAGCTCTGCATCGTGCGTGCCGTGACCACCAAGAGCATCAACAGCGGTTCCCGCTTCACCAAGCTCATCGACACGGGCGTAATCGCCTCGCTTGACTACTTCCGCGACTCCATCCTCGCGATGCACCGCGCCAAGTACAAGAACAAGGTCATCCATGCGCTTCTGCCCGATGCCCTGAACGAAGACAACAAGGCCATCGCCTACGCCCTCGAAGCCGAAGCAATCCTGCGCTACATCGACGATTACGCCGACCAGTTCATTACGCAGGAATCGCCGAACGAACCGGGCCGCATGCTTTGCCAGATTCCGGCTCCTGTCGTGCCTGGCCTGAACCAGATCTATTCCACCATCGACCTTTACCTGTAAGGAGTGAACCATGAGAATTTCTTCGCTTACTCTCACCAAGGACGGTTCCGCTATTTCCGACTTTTCCAAGTTCAAGGAAAACGAAATCGAGACCGTGCAGACTGTCGAGCACTTCAATGGCGAAGACGCCATCAAGGTGCCCAAGAAATACGGCTTTTCGCTGACTTACCTCCCGGAATCCGGTGCCGACATGGACTGGGTGTCCGAAGAAGACAAGAACGATGCAGGCTGGACTGTCATCGTGAACTATGTGGGCGGCAAGAAGGTCGTGTTCGGTGGCGTTCACCTGCTCAAGTCCACCCCGAACGAGATGGACGGCAAGACCGCCAAGGAATACCAGCTCGACTTCTTCGCCTCTAGCCGCAAGGTGAGCTGATGACTGAGTTCGAAAAGTCTATTCGAGAGAAGAAGGGCGAAAAGCCCGACGAACTCATCGAGCGCATCAAGACATCGCACGATATCAAGCGCACCGTGAGCTGGCCGGGTTGCCCCGATGTCAAGGTCGAAATCCGCCTGTTATCGCTTTCCGATGCCCGAAAGGCCAAGGTCGATAACCAGCTGGAGTTCAAGCACGACGGTATCGAGATTGCGATGCACAACCTGGCCGACTACCGCGAACAGGAAGCGGTTCACGGCATGTGGCGTGCGTTCTACAACCCCGCGACCGGCGAGCGCATCTTCCGGGACGCAGAACACCTCCGTTCATTCTGTACCCCGGATGAACTGAAGAAGCTCTGCGACGAATACAACGCTTTTGCCGAGGCTAACGACCCGAGTATCGAGGAACTTTCCGACGAAAGTATCGATACGCTTATCGAGACGCTAAAAAAAACGCCGGACCAGGTTCAGTTGAAGCTCGTAAGCTTGAATTTGGCCTGGAAGCTAGTGCGTACTTTGGTTGCCCGGTTGCAAGCATAACTGATGCCCAGTGGCTCCTTGTCTTTGCGATGAAGGGGCTGATGGGTCCACCTGAAAAAGACGATGAAGGATGGCAGATAATTGGCGAAAAATGAAGTCACATTGCGTATCGGGGCCGATGCCGCCGGGCTCAATTCGGGGCTGAACCGTGCCAAGGCTGCCGTCACTTCGTTTTCCGGGATGGCCCGGGCGTCTCTGTCCTCTGTAGGCAAGTCTATAGGGAACATGAGCCTCGGTTCCATGTTCGCTCCGCTCCTTATCGGGGGCGGTCTTCATTATACCGTGAGCGCTGTCGGCGACTTGTCCAAGGAACTGCTGTATTACGGCATGGCGGCTAAAAAGAGCGACGCGGACACGAAGGTGTTCCGCGAATCGCTGCATGACATGGCCATCCAGACGGGTATCGATGCGAAGGCTATCCTTGGCGGTATTTCGAAGATTGGCGAAATTACTGGCGATTTCAAGTTCTCCGAAGAAATGGGGCTTACCCTTGCAAAGACTTCGCTTGCGGCGAACACGTCGATGGAAGACTTGGCGCTACTTTCTTCGGCAATCAACGCGAATGTCGGCTGGGGAATGGAGCAGATCACCCGATACTTCAATTCCCTGATTATCCAGGGCGACCAGGGCTCCTTTACGCTCCAGAAGTTCGCCAACCAGGGTAAGGCCCTGTTCTCCCAGGCTGCGGCTTTTGGGCTCAAGAGCGAGGAACAGTTCGCCTATTTCGGGGCCATGCTACAGACTATTGCCCCGTCCATCAAGAGCGAAGCCGAAATCACCACGTCTGTCGGCGCTCTTTTCCGCGACTTGAAGGACAAGCAGAAGGACCTTGGCAAGAAAGGCATCAAGATTTTCGACAAGGTGGACGGAAAGAACCAGGTTCGCGACCTGAAGTCCATTATCGATGACATCATGAAGTATGTCAACGGCGACGCCAAGAAACTTGCCCAGATAGGCCTTACAAGCGAATCCATGAAGGTCTTGAACCCGCTTATGGCCGATTACCAGAAGGGATGGGTCAAGATGCAGGCCATCACCGATTCCGGCATCAAAGGGATGTCGAATACCGACGAGCTCGAAAACCGTTACGATAGGGCGTCCAGGACTTTTGACAAGGCGATGGACAAGATGAAGGCGAGCGCGGTGAAGTTTGCCGACTTGAACCTTGCGGGGCCCGTAGAGACCCTTTCAAGCGCCCTTCAGACCTTGAGCGAACACCAGACTATCGTGAAGACCGGGTTTATCGCGATGACGGCTGCGGCTAGCCTTGTCGGCCTTGTGAAGGCAGGGCAGTTTGTCGCCAGCGGGTACGAGTCTTTTAGAAAGTTTTTCCCTGGCAAGCAGGCCAACGAACCGAAGCCGTCGAACTTGATTCCGTTTAGCCCGAACGACGTACAGAAGGTGTTCGTCACCAACATGCGCGGCGGTTTCGGCGGTGGAACCGACTACATGGACGACGATTCGCCCGTTCCACAAGCGGCTGCCACGCAGAAGGCGACTCAGGCGATGGAATCCGTCACGGTTGAAACGGGACGGTTCAGGCAGGGGCTTTCCAATGCCAGGGCAGGCCTTAACCGCTTCGGAAGAACTGCCATTGGCGGGACCCTGCTCACTGCGGCCACTACCTGGGCGATGAACAAGATCTATGACTTTGGTGCGGCTTTCGTCGAATGGCGAAAAGTGGTTGCCGATGTCGAGGCCAACAGCCGCGCCATGGTGGACCGTAACCAGGCGGAGTTCGAAAAGCGCTACGGCAAGGAAGCGGGAGTCTACAGCAAGAAGCACGGCGAGACCTTGCTTGAAATCCAGAAGGAAGAAAACAGCTTTATGCCGTCGCAGAAGAAGCTCGACAAGCTCTATGGCGACCTGCGGATGTATAACCAGCTGACGAAGAACGCTATCGAGGCGAAAAAGGGCGAAAACGGCATTTCCGCCCAGGAATACATGCAGCAACTTACAGTTGCTCCGAACATTGTCATCAACATGGACCAGGCTAACAACCGCTATACGGCGCAGAGCGACGGCGGCAAGCCTGCGAAGGTCAAGGTGCAGAATACACCGGGGATGGGTAGATAGATGGCTGACGTGAACGAACCTAGAGAATGCACGCTTGGGCCGTGGGACTTGCAGCTGACGAACATCAGCGACGAGATCAACCACGCCATGGCCGAAACAACCTACCCCTACAAGAACGGGGCCGATATCGAAGACATGGGCGTGGACCCCGAAGTCTTCAGGTTTTCTTGCGTCATCACGAACGAAGACTACAAGAACAACTACAGGGAACTGCGCAAATGGTTCCTGTCGTATTTCCCGGAACCTATAGAACTGTATCATCCCGATCACGATACAATCCTTTACGGCTATCCTAAAAACGTTTCCATTGCATCCGACAAGCGCAGGAACTATGCGGAGTTCCAGTTCGACTTTGAAATTGCGGATATCCAGGAAGAGACTCAGGAAGTAGCAGACCCCAAATATGTGACCTACGAAGAGGCAAAGGAAGCGAATGCCGAAGTGCAGACGGCCATTGCCTACGAAATGCAGAAGGCGGGAGTCCCCGATTTAGAGGGGGCCGACTGGTCGCTGGTCGATGTCTGGGGGTCTCTTGGCGATACCGCCCGCGCTTTTGCCGACGGCGTGAGCTCCGCGATGGCTAAAATCCAGGGCGTGATTGATACGGTCAAGGCCCCTATCGACGCAATTAACACCACGATTGACTACATGGGCACCCTTTCGGGCAAGCTGACCGAGAGCTTGCAGGGGTGCTGCGACTCGTTTACCGGGCTTGCCAGACGTGTCACCAAGTCCAAGAGCTCCATGGTCGTGCTTTCGACAAACATGTCCGACATGCTCGCGACCCTTGCCGGTTCGCCCGTTTATGCGGCATACGCGACCCTTGCGGCTGCCACCCTTGCGAACGAAGCTGCAAACCACATCAGCGACGACGAAAAGCGAATGGCCGAATCCATCGCCGCCGAAAGCGTCGTTTCCGACAATGCGGAAGGCCACGAAATTGCCGAAACTAAGCCTGTATATATCGTCACTCCCGCCGACATGGAAGATAGTGTGGCCACGGTGCGCGAGTTCATCAATTCGGTGCTCCCGGTCGCCATCTGCCCGGACCGTCTCAAGAAGCAGGCTGCCGCCCTGTCGAACGCAATCCTTCGCATCAAGATGGAATACATGACCACGAAGAAGGTCTTGCTCCATCATGAAACGCCTCTTCACAAGGTTTGCCTGGACAACGGTCTTAACTACAAGGCGGCAGAGCGTCTTTGTGCCTTGAACGATGTCAAGAATCCCACTTTCATGAACGGCGAGGTTATGGTCTATGCCAAATGACAAGGATGAAGTCATCGTCGCCGTAAAAGGCTCCAGGATGGACAAGTTCGTGAGCTACAACATCACGCAGGACCTGTTCACTCCCGAGGGTTCTTTCCAGTTCGGGTGCTTTTCGAAGTACGATATATCTGCGGGAGACACCTGCGAGATATACGTGAACCGCAAGGTCGTGATGAACGGAATTGTCGATACGGTAAAGCGCGAACTGTCGAGAAGCGGCCCGAGGCTTTCTTTTGAAGGCCGCTCCGTGGCTTCCATTCTTGTCGATTCCTGCGTGACCAAGTTCTCGACGCTCCCCACGAAGCTCAGTGCGCTTGCCGAGAAGCTTGTGCGCGGGCTTCCGTTCATCGGGAAGAAGGATTTCGAGTATTATTCCAAGTCTAAAAACGCGAAAGCAAACCGGAAGTTCGTGGAGCTTTCCCCTGGCGATACTGTCTTCGAGGTCATCAAGAGGGCGGCAAACTCGCTGGGCTACCTGTTCTGGGCTACTCCAGACGGCAAGTTCTGCTTCGACAAACCGCTTGTTCGAGGCAAACCGCTGTTTTCTATCCATGCCAAGGGCGACGGATCCGAAATGGACTACATCGAGGGTTCCGTGACAAAGACTATCGAAGGCGTCCATAGCGAAGTCCGCGTGATGGGCGAAAGCCAGGACGACAACGACATCAAGTATGTGATGGCGACCGTCAAGAACGACCAGATGCCGTTTGCAAAGCCTCTTGTCGTGAACTGGAACGAAAACGAGGGCCCTGCAAAGAAGACCGCTGAACTTCAGATGGCTGTAGAAAAGGCGAGCTCAATCCACCTTGAATACACGGTAAATGGGCACTCCCAGAACGGCAACAACTGGGAAATTAACCGCTTTGTCGATGTCGATGACGAATTTAACGGTGCTAAAGACAGCTACCTCATCAAGTCGGTGACGTTCTCTCTTGACAGGCAGAACGGAAAGCGCACGCGCCTGGAACTCCAGCCGGGGGGTGCATTATGATGAAATTTTTCACAAGTATTGTTTCGAGCTGCAAGGATATCGCGGGCAAGCTTCGCGGCGTAGACGCCAAGGCGAACGGTCGCGATGTCGAAGGCCGCCAGCTGATGCAGCAATTCGGCTTTATTTCCATCCCGCCAAGCGGTTCGCGCATTCTCTTCCTAGAATTTGGGAACGTGATTGTCGGCGTCGCAAGTGACGGCAAGGACCGCCCCGCCGTAAAGGAGGGCGAAACGGCGCTTTACAGCGACAAGGCCCACTACATCATCCTCAAGGATGACGGCACCATAGCAATCAAGGCCGATGGCGGTGTCGATGTCGATGGCGACCTGCGCGTGAACGGCGAGGTGAGCGACAAGGTGGGCAAGCTCTCCAAGCTGCGCGACAACTACAACCAGCACACCCACATCGGCAACCTCGGCGCTCCTACGGCTCCGACGGACAAACAGGACACGGGGGCGTAAATGCTTGACCTGGACACTCTCGATTCCGAATTTTCCCGGATTGTCAAGTCTGCCGACGGCAAGACAAGCGTGGCCCCGCAGCTCGCCAAGGCCTACGACGACTACGCCAAGGGCGGCATCATTCTCGGTGCGGACCTTTCGGCTGGCGGTGACAAGTCTCTCCTGGAAAGTGCCTTCTCGGTGCTCGACCCGTCCAGCGGTACGCCTGCCAACATGGCGGCGAAGCTCTGCGCCTACTGGCAGGGCCTTCCTAAGCCAGGAATCCCGTCCCACGGTGGCGTGGCTGTCGTGTCCGTCGTTCCGACCTTCGCGGCTGCCCAGGCGGGCGTTCTGGCTGCCATAATGGCCTGCGTCACCACGAATGAAGTTCAAAAGCCATACAAGAAGCTTTTCGGAGACATTGAAACCGTCTTGAAGACCGCCGTCTGCACCGTCACCGAGACCATGCCCACAACACCGCCGAGCCCGTCACCTTTCCCGGAGACATTACAATGACTACTGACCAGATTAAAGAAGAAGTCCAGCTTTCGCTTACCGTCGCCAAGGGTTCCTTTTACAAGAAGCCCGAATTTGGCCACCGCTTCAAGGAACTTGCCCGGGAAGTGGCGTCCGAAAAGACTAGGAGCAGGGCCGAGACATACGCCGCCGAGGCGTTGCAGTGGATGATTGACTACAAGCACCTTAAAAGCGTCGTATCGACGGCTACCTATGTCGATAGCGACAAGCTCCAGGTGCATGTGGAATGTGTCGCATACAATGGCGACGTGATTGAATTTACCCGTTTCGTGGAGGTTAAACAATGGCCGTAACAGTTGACCAGATCTTTCAGCGCATGGTGACAGATGCGAAGAATATAGACCCTCTGATAAATATCAGCCAGGGCACGGAAACCTATATCCGTTTTGCCACCGCCGCGTCCGCTATTTGGGGCCTGTACAAGCAGATGGACTGGACCCTTGACCAGATTTTCCCGACCACGATGAACCAGGCGAGCCTGGAACAGTGGGCGAACGACCGAGGGCTCGACTACAGCAACTTGACCGCAAGTGAGCTCTTGACGCTCATCCTGTCGTATCTCCGCAACCCGAAGAGTGGCGGCAAGCCCAGCGACTACGAACGCTGGGCGCTCGAAGCGTCTTCTACCGGCAAGGCCGTCGAGCTCGAATCCTCGATGATTTCCGGCAATATGCCCGACCTGAGCGCCGCCAACACCGTCAAGCCGCACGACCGCGAGAACATCGCCTTTACCTGCGGTTCCAGCGACACCGAAAAGTATGTCGTGATTGACTTGGGCGGTTCCAAGGAAATTTTCGGCATCGGTCTGGGCTTCATTACCAACCGACCGGCTTCTTTCAATGTCTATACGTCCGACGATGGTTCAACCTGGACAAAGCAGGGCAAGGTCGATGCAGCCTACTGGTGGACCATGACCACCTTCGAATCTGTTTCTACCCGCTATGTCAAGGTAGAACTCGACGAAATCGAGGCGCTTGAGAGCTGGCAGACCGCATCCCTGAACGCTGTCAAGTGCTTCGGCATCGAAATCTACGAACCGGCTGAATCCGACGAGGCCCCGTCCACATCCCGCTGCCTCAAGAACTACTACGGCGTGGGCACGGTTCTCATGCTCATCGGCCCGAGCACGCTATCGATGCGATGCTGCGAAGCCGTCCGCGTCAAGTGCGAAGACGAAGGCCCGGTGGCACCGCGTGAAATCTGGGTCAATGTCCCTGTAGAAACGACCCTTTCCCTGCGTGTCACGGTAAGCGGCTTGTCCAATATGGACGAAGACGGCTTCCGGGAAGACGTGACCAAGTATTTTGCCGATCTCAGCGCAGGCGACCTGTTTATCCCCGCACAGATAGTCGTGTTCGTGCTCAAGCACGGCGGTTCCAATGCCGTTGTCGAGGTCTCGAAGAACGGCGGGGCGTACCAGGAACAGACTTCGGCAATCTATCCCGAAAATGAAACAGACCGATTTGTCCTTGGTGAACTGGTGGTGCAGTAATGAGTGAAAATTTTTTCGATAGTCGGCATTACAGGGCGCTCTCGCGGCTGCACCCGCTCCAGATGGACCTGGAAGAGTATGTGGTGTGCAAGGAGCTCGACCGCGCCCTGGAAAGCGCAGACGGCGTTTACCGCGAAATCTTCCCCAGTTCGGCCACCGCAACGCTCGAAAAGTGGGAAAACCTTTACGAATTAGGCCATTCCGGCACCATTGAAGCCCGCAGGCAGGCGCTCCTGGAAGCCATCAACCGCGATTCGGGCATTGCTGAACGCTACTACAAGGCGCTTGCCGCGTCGATGGGCTTTGAAATCGACATCGTGAAGCCGCCGCGCATGTTGCGTGCGGGCCTTGGCCGTGCGGGTTTTGAAATCTACGTCCCGGACGAACAGTACACCTGGACCGTGACCAGCGACCACCCGCAGCACGGCATTTACCGTATCGTGGAGCTGCTTGAAGCCGAGAAAATCCCGTTTACGCAGATCCGCTGGCAGCTCTCTAAAGAAAAATTCCTTGAACTTGAGGACGGCAAGCTCCTGAAGCTCGAAAACGACAAATTCCTTATCCTGGAGGACGAAAATGAATAAGATAAATTTTAAAACGGGTACTATCATTCCCCCGGAACTGATAAATGCCTTGCAGAATCCGTCGTTCACGAATGATGAAGAAGAGGCCGGACACTTGCCCTTGCCGCCCAACTATGGCAAAAAGGTCCAGGTGTTCAATACGGAAAACCGTGCAGTGGACCTGTCTACTGCTTCGAGTGGCTTTGCCGTCGTTATCCATCACAGTTCTTCGCTGTCCGGCGAGCCTGAAACGGTTACGATTGACGGCGTAGGCGGCAACGGGGCCAATACGATTCTCCTGGTAACCCGTGGAACGGACTACCCCGTGATAGTATCTCTTCCGCAGACATCCGGTTCCCGCAAGGAAATCTCTATCAAGGGCGGTTCGAGTGTCCTCTTGACGTACTTCTCCTACGGCGCTGCATACGTCTGGAAGTATTACGAGCTCGAAACCAACCCTGTCGCCATGACCGATACGGGCTGGAAGAGCTTCTCACCCGGCGGCGTATCTACCAATTTCGTGAAATTCGCAACACTTACGGTCCCCAAGGGCTACAGCGCAATCGTGATGGTCAAGGGAACCGGCACGTCCACCTATCCGGTGACATCGGGCAGCAGTGGCGTTGTCGCGGACTATACCTTGCAGGCGATAGACGCCGACGAACGCGAAGAGACGTGTGAAATGTCCGTTGTAAAATGCAACGCCTCAGGCCATTTCTTGCCGGATATGACGCAAGAATATGATGCCAGGGCCGACAAGTTCAGCGGCTACCTTGTGATTCCGCCCTTGAGCACTCCCGCACAGCGTAGCGTCGATCTGAAACTTAAAACCAATCAAGGGGCGATGAGCATCACGGCTTCCTTCAGGGCGCTGCTCTACAAAGCGAACCTTGGCACGACTTTACTTGCATAAGAGGTGACTATGGCTAACAGTAACGAAGCATTCGAAGGCGAAAAGACCGGGCAACTTACCCAGGTGACACTCGCCGCAGCCCGCGAAAACCACTACGAAGGTGTTTTCAGCATTTCGGGCAGTTCTAAGCGTCTCGACTCGGCTGAAATCGCCGGAACGGCTGACATCGAAGACGAATACAGCGAAAACAGCACATACGTCGAAGGGAACTTGAGGTATCATTCCGGTGTACTTTACCGCGCCAAGGTTGATATCGGCTCCGAGAATACCCCCGCCGGTCCGTGGGACTCTACCAAGTGGGAAGTCGCCAAAATCGGGCGAATTATGGCCAGCAAGGCCGATGTGACCGCCGCCCTTGGCAATATCGAAACCCTCTTGGCAGCTATTTAAGGAGGCTTTAAATGAGCGTTGCAAGTGAAATCACGCGCCTGAACGGCGCAAAGGCCGATATTATCCAGGCCATCACCGACAAGGGCGTCACCGTGCCGTCTTCGGCGAAACTCGACGACATGGCTCTGCTCATCGCATCCATAACCGGCGGCGGTGGATCGTTCGAAGCCGATAACATCGTGAACATCGTGCCGATTAACAAGATGGTCGTGGTCGATTCGAATGGTTATATCGGCTTTGACCTGACCAACTTCTTTCAGTACCGTGGAAGCACGTACTACTATAACTACGCCATTCTTTCAACCGGCGATGATTTTTCGAGCAAGGGCTTGGGCCAGGTGACATTCTACACTCCCGCAAGCAACAACATCGGGGGCAGGGTGTACAATACGGTCGTAATAGGTGGCAAGGAATGGATGGCTGAGAACCTTGACTTCAAGTTCACCGGGTGCGCCATAGGCCAGGGAAGTTCTTCTTCGGAGCCTAGAGCCAATTACTACCAGAACAATGAAGCTACTTATGGCGTAAACGGCAATAAGTACGGTCTTCTGTACAACTGGATTGCGGTGAAGTATCTCGAAGACCACAAGTCTGAACTAATTCCTGGTTGGCATGTCCCCACGACAACGGAATGGGATGCCTTGGCCACGGCTGTAGGTGGTTCCGGTGTTGCTGGCACTAAGCTGAAATCTACTACAGGGTGGTCTTCCGGCAACGGTGACGGCTCCTACGGCTTTGCGGCTTTTCCCGCTGGTTACCAGGACTCGGGCTCCTTCATCTATTTAGGCAGCAACGCGAACTTCTGGACGGCCACTGAGTACTCGTCTTCCAACGCCTACTACCGTTACTTCACTGCGGGCGCATCGTTGCTTTCGAGCTACCTCAATAAGTCACGCGGTTACTCTGTTCGTCTCGTCAAGGATTCCCAGTGAGCCTAGGCCCTATTGGGCCTAGAGCGAACGGGACCGGAGCGCCGCAAGGCGCACGGGCCTGAATTTAATTAAATTTGCCCCCCGGCTAAGCATCCAGACGCAAGGCTGCGAAGCAGCCTTGCGAATTTTTTTTATGAATACAGAAGATATCATAAAGTTTGAAAATAACGCCGGAAACGAACTCCATCTGTTTCGTGACAGACTGTTCTGGCAGGCTTGGGAACGTTCTGCGTTCCTTTTTTCAAAAATCTTTAGAAAATACCAGGTTCATCACAGATTCGTCCAAAAGGTCGCACAGGACTTGGTGTGGCTCGGTTTCCCAAAGACCGTGCTCAAAGATGTCCAGATGACGGCGAAGCAGAAGGCCTTTTCTTATGAAGTATTGGACGATTCTCATATCGTAATAAAGGGAATACCAGATATTGACGGCTTCCAGGAATGGAAATCTGGCATATTGTCTTCGCCTACGGCAGACAAGAAAAAGCCTGTCACAAAAGAAGCAAAAGACTCATCAAAGAAAGATGTAAAAACCGCTGAATTTTTGCTTTATAGGCTGGTTTTTGACTTTATCATTTATTCTTCAAAACTTGTCCCTAAAATCGATAGAGACTATAAATTCACCATCGGGGAACGGATAGTCAATGAGTTGACGAACGTGGGAGAGCACATTTTTCTTTATATTAACCATAGAACGGCCATTGATTCGACCAGTGTGATAGATTCTTTATATCGAATACGGTTTGATTTTCGTCTTTTAAATGAACTTAAACAAGTAAGCATCGACCAATGGATGTTTGTAAACACTAAAATCGAGGAAATTTTGAAAACGATAATGCCAGAATCCATGAGTTCACGGACGCATGGAGCGAGCAAAGAGGAATCCAGTATTCTGCCCTCATCACCGGGTCTTCCTGGTGACGGGTTTACACCGCTTATAAGATCCAATGAAAGCCTCTTTTAAGCCTTATTAAATGAATACTTAGTCGTATGGGCTTTGCGGCTTTTCCCGCTGGTAACCAGAACTCGGGCTCCTTCAACAATTTAGGCAGCAACGCGAACTTCTGGACGGCCACTGAGAACTCGTCTTCCAACGCCTACAACCGTAACTTCAATACGGGCGCATCGATGAATTCGAACAACAACAATAAGTCAAACGGTTACTCTGTTCGTCTCGTCAAGGACTCCTCGGAGGGCACCCTATCGGTGCCCTCTCTTTATCGTTTACTGTATAAATCCTATCGTTTGGCCCGCAAAAACAAGCGAAATACCAGAAGCCAGCTGAAATTCGAACTAGACCTAGAATCCAACCTATTAAGGCTTGCCCAGGAGCTCTATTCAAGAACTTACGAATTATCCCCGTCTGTATGCTTTATTAACGAATTACCCGTAAAAAGAGAGGTCGTTGCGGCTGATTTCCGCGACCGTGTAGTGCATCATTTGCTCTGCTCCTGGCTATTCCCTATCTTTGAAAGGCAGTTCATTTTTGACTCATACAGTTGCCGCAAGGGCAAAGGAACCCTTTTTGGCATAAATAGGGCCAGAGGCTTCTTGAGAGCTGCTAGCAACGACTTCCACAGGGATTGCTGGGTTCTCAAGCTCGATGTCAAAGGCTTCTTTATGAATATCAATAAAAACCTGCTTTACGGGTTTATTATGGATGGGCTTGAAAGAGCCAAATGGAGCGGAGTCCCAGACATTGACCTATGCAAGTATCTTATCAAGAAAATTGTCTATGCGAAGCCGTTAGATACGGCCATATTCCGTAGCCCACCCGAAGCCTGGGATGACCTTCCACACGACAAATCGATGAAATATGCTGGCAACGAAAGAGGGCTACCTATAGGCAATCTTACTTCACAGCTGTTTGGCAATGTCTACATGAATAAACTGGACCATTTTGTCAAAAGAACTCTGAAAATACGCTATTATGGCCGCTACGTTGACGATATGGTCTTGATTTCAGAAGATAAAGGAAAGCTGGTCGATGTCATTGACCGCGTTCGAAAATTCTTGAAGAAAGAGCTTCTTTTGACCCTTCACCCGCATAAAATACAATTACAGCCCGCAGCCTTCGGTTTTGACTTCCTTGGCGTCCATATATTGCCCTATAGGGTATATCCTGGCACCAGGGTGCTTAAAAACTGCAAAAAGGCCGTTGTCAATCCAGACAACGACCAGGCTAAACAGGAGTCAAGAATCGATAGTTACGAAGGCATGTTTAAGCACTTGAATGGAACCAGTAAAATTCGTAAATTTATAGCCGATTCAAGGAAACCTCAATAACCGTTCAATCGGTTTTGTAATTCAATTAAATTTTGTCTCACGAAAAGCGGTTAGCGTTCTCACGACAACCGCGCCGTTATACCGGTGCAGTGGCGTAGTCCAACAGGTTCTGTACTTCTTTTTTCGTCGGGATATGCCAGCCATCGGGACAGACTCCCTGTATGGGGCCTTCGCCCAAATCACAGCTACTCTCGTATTTACACCTGCTGTCGTTCATCGTCGCATCGCGGCTGTACATGCGGCCGTACAGTTCACAATTGTCGTCACTGTCGTCGTAGCAGTTGGATTTTCCCATGGAGTGGCCTTCATAGTTCAAGTTTTCGGCCATCCATGTGACGCCATCGACTACGACAGTCCTGTAAGTCTTGCCGTCGCGGGAATCCTTCATTGTCCCGTAAGTGATGTCCGGGTTGAAGTGCGAATCTTTGGCGGTTTGGAGGTCGCGGCTCGAAGAACTATTGCTGGAAGAACTGCTCGAGGAGTAGCTGCTCGATGATGAGCGGTTGCTTGAAGAACTGTAACTTGAGGAAGACCGCGAACTGCTGGAGTTATCACCATCGTCAGAACTGCTTGACGCACGAGAACTGCTGGAGTCTTCATCGTCTTCCGAGCTGCTTGATGCATCCTTGTGCACGAACTCCTTGCCTTGTGCCGTGAGGGTGTCGTTATCGCCAACCCAGATGTATACGGAGTCGATGTCGTCGAACTCGCAGATGTAGCTATCCTTCTCGCGCCCCACGATGGCTTCGCGGCCTTCGCGCATTTCGTTGCACGGGTAATCCGCAAATTCCTTGTTCGACTTGAACGCGTAATCGTACCCGCGGTCTTTTGCAATTGGGGAGAAGCTGTCGTCGTCGCCGCAGGCCGTGAAAACGGTTGCGCCAAAGATAAGGGGGGCTATGCCCAATGTATTTCTAAATGCAGAATGTTTCATCCTATCTCCTAAAAAATCATTTTGCAAGAAAAATGTAATAATTTGTATTTATTTTGTTCAAATTAGGAGTGCTTTTATTAGTCCTTTACGCAGCGGACGGAATGAAACGGTTTTGTTGAGCCTTCGTTGAGGACTGCGGTATGTCCGCTCCCATGAATCATCAGGAAGTATGGAAATCCTGTTGATGAAGCGTTGTAGACCCACAGGGATGTATATGTCCCTTTCCCGCTAAAGGATTCGCTGAGGACACCTGCTCCCGTAAAGGACAAGCCGTTTGTGTTTGTCCCGCTATACGAGGCCTCCCAGCCGTAACTTGACATGGCCGCGTTGCCGCCATTTTGGCCTATGTGGCTTACGAGTACGTCGGCTTCGTTTTTCGTGGGAATATGCCAGCCATCCGGGCAGACGCCCTGGACTTTGCCCGACCCTAGGTTGCACGAAATAGTATATTCGCATCGGTCATCGTCCATTGCGGCAGGGTAGGCGTAAAGCCGGCCAAAAACTTCGCAGTTGTTCGGGTCGTCGCCGTAACAGCGGGAGTTCCCTTCTAATATTGGATTTTTTGAGGAATCCGCATAGTTCAAGTTTTCTGCCATCCAGGTGCTTCCCGCATAATAGATGGTCCTGTAAGTTTTGCCGTCGCGCGTGTCGGTCATGGTTCCATAGCTGATGCTCGGATTGAAAAGGACAGACCTGTCGAACGAACTCGACGACTTGACGGATGAACTGCTTGGGGGAGTGCTTGAAGATGAACTGCTCGAAGACGAAACGCTCGAAGACGAACTCTTCGCGGAACTCGAAGACGCGGGAGCGCCGTCGCCCTTCACGCAACGGACGGAGAAGTACGTTTCGTAGCCGTCAAAATTATTGATGAATGCTTCGTTGTCTTTGCCCCTTATGAGAAGGTAATACATGTCGCTCGACTGGTAATAGACCCACGTGTACGAATATTCACCGATTTCGTCGAAATTGTGCTTGGTATCGTAATCTCCTGTTCCCACAAAGGAGAGCCCGTATGTATCGACCCCTGGATTGATGTATAGCGAGTCCTCGGTTCCCCACCCAATCGTGGACATTAGCGGCCTTGCCTTTTTGCCTGCAAGGGTTACCAATACCTGCGTCTCGGAATATGTCGGGATATGCCAGCCGTCCGGGCAGATTCCCTGAATGGGGCCGTTACCCAGGTTGCAACTCGACTGGTATGCGCACCGCGAATCGTTCATTGCGGCATCGCGGCTGTAAAAGCGACCGTAAAGGTTGCAAATTTCCTCGTCGTTATTAAAACAACGGGACTTGCCTATTTCGTTGCCGTCGTAGTTGAGGTTCTCTGCCATCCAGATTGTTCCTTCGACACTCACGGTTCTGTAAGTTTTGCTGTCGCGCGGGTCGGTCATGGTGCCGTAATTGATGTTCGGATTGAACTGTTCGCCCTTTACTGTGAGGCGGGGCTTGAGTTCTTCCCAGTTCAGCGAGGAACTGCTCATTGAACTACTCGAGACACTGCTGCTCGACTTTGCCGAAGAACTTGATGAACTATAGCTCGAGGAGTAGTTGCTCGAGGAGTAACTGCTTGAGGAGACTGGATTTGCCTTCCCTTTAACGCAACGGACGCCAATACTCACATATGAGGAGTAGTCGTAGAGGAGTAGATCGTTTGACTTGACGTTTATCAAGAGATAACGTTGTGCACCGTTCGGCAGGTAAACCCACATGCATGACGCTGTGTCAAGGGACCTGAAGCCTTTGCTCTCGTGTATGCCGCTCGGTATAAACGATAGTCCATAGGTGTCTTTTGTCGAGTCGGAGAGGAATTCCGACTCCCAGCCCTTTTTCGATATCCAGTCTGCCTCATTTGTGCCTATATATTTTATTAGGATTTCGGTTTCTTCGTATGTCGGAATGTGCCATCCGTCCGGGCATATGCCTTGAATGGGGGAGGTTCCCAAATTACATTTTGACTCTGACGTGCATTCGGGCGAATTCATTGCGGCTTCGCGGGTGTAAAGCCTTCCGTAAAGTTCGCAGAATTCTTCTTCGTCATTGTAGCAGAATGCATCGCCATATTCATTGCCTGCATAATTCAGGTTTTCCGCCATCCAGGTTTGGCCATTCACGACGACGGTCTTGTACTTTTTGCCGTCGCGCGAGTCTGTCATTGTGCCGTAGTTGATGTCGGGGTTGAACTGCTCGCCTTTTTCGGTCAGGCGGGGGGTGTCGCTAACCTTCTGCCGTGAAGAACTGCTGTAATCCCGTCCTGAGCTTGTCAAAGGATTTTCATCGTCTGAACTGCTGGAACTTTCTGCACGCACGAACTCCTTGCCGACTGCCGTGAGCGTGTCGTCGTAGCCTACCCAGATGTAGACGGAATCTTGGTAATCGAACTTGCAGACGTAGCTGTCCTTGTTGCGGCCGATAACGGCTTCGCGCCCTTCGCGCATGTCGTTACACGGAGTTTTCGACAAGTCCTTCGCCGTTGTGTACGCGTAGTCGTACCCGCGGTTTTTCGAGACTGGGGAAAAGCTGTCGTCGTCGCCGCATGCAGTAAAAACGGTTGCGCCCAAAAATAAAAATGTAAAGTATGGGATAGTTCTGAATGCCTGAAAATTCATATTCTCCTCTTTAATTTTCCGCTTTATTTTTACGATATAAAATATATCATATTTTTGGGGCCGTTTCACATGGAATAAAAAAAGCGCCTGCACATTGGCAGGCGCTTGGTGAATATATTGTAGCCCCTACTTCAGGAAGAGCATCCGCTTCCCGTCAATCTGCAAGATAACGGGCAATGTCGGGGCGGCGAAGATGTCGCCCTTTAAAGTGCCCTGTTCCAGGAGCTGGCCGTTGGCGCTGAACGCCTTGTAAGGTGTTCCCGGCACGACATTGTCGATGCGGTAGAGCCCTGGCTTTATCTTGAGAAATGTAGCCTTCGCTTTGACCTGGCCTAGGCTTTCAGGTTTGGATGTTGTATCTGGAGGAACGGTTGTAGTATCAGGAGGGACGGCTGCCGTATCGGTAGCGAACCTGTAATCCGGGCAGTAGTTCAGCGTATCGAGCGCGATGCTGTGTACGCCAGCCACGGCGCTCATGGCAAGCGGAATGTCGACTGCGTCAATGTCATGCCCGTCGTTGCGCTTTCTGCGTCCTGGAGGGTTGAATTCACAACCGGTGTAGCCAAATTCTCTGCAGTAGAACTGTAGGCATAATTCAAATACATGCGTCACGAGGGAATCAGCCTGTTCAGCCGTACCCTTGAATACGCCAGCCTTCTGGAGTCGTGGGAACTCGTCTTTGAATACAGCGTCATGGTGTACGGAGTAAAGCGAGTCTACGGCATCATTGGGGTCGTTGGAGTAAGCAACTCGTGCCACCTTCACCACTTTTTCAGAAACGATGACGATAAGGGTAGAGTCCAGTTGGGACCTGTACATCCATACGGTATCGCTTCCGGAAACATTAGCTACCGCAGGCTCACGCTTATCCATGTTCGAAAGGTCGAGGTAGTCGCCTTCGAACAGGTAGAGCGCCGTCGTAGGGTAGAGCGGCTCAAGCAAGCTAGTACTACCGCTTCCTTGGGAGGGTGCGGTAAAGCTGCACTCTGCCGCGTAAAGGCTTGCGGCAAGGGCACCGATGTAAAGTGGAACGAGTTTCATTTTCAGCTCCTGTCTGGATTAGTTGTTAAATCCGTATTGTACGTTCTTGATTATAGCAAAATCGAAGACATTTATCTTGGATGCGATTACGCTTCCGTAGAAAATGTACCGAGTTTGTCCTAAATTGATCGTAGAATACGGGGCAACAAGCCTTGCAGCGAGCGGGAAGTCAACAAAGTAATCCCTGTTGTAGGTGTGAATGAGCACTTCGAAGCCGCTAGCAATGGTCTTGAGCTGCTCTTCGCTGTGGTTCATGTTGCCACGCCAGAAGAATTCGCCATTGATGTGCAATGCAGAACGGCTGCCCGGCTGCACGAACTCAATGTTTGCATTCTGCATAATGTTGAGGTCGTTCACGCGGAACTCGCCTGCAGGAATGCGGATGGTAGCACCCGGTTCAATATTGATCCTCCCGTATTCGGCTCCGTCTTCCAGTACAAAGATTTTTCCGGCCGAAACGGTGGTATCCTTGCCGTTCTGGTAGGGCGGCAGGTCGATGACCGTCGGGAAGGTGTTGTTCCATTCGGCCAGCGTATGGTTGTTCACGGTGCCCATCACATAGTAGGAGTAGGCGGAAAGCGGCGAAATGTTGGCGTTTTCGTAGAGTTCGACGTTCCCGTGGATGGTGACCCTGCTACGGAACATGATGGTGGCGAGCGAGTAAACGCTGCCTACGTGGTTGTCGTCGCCGATGGACAGCGGGTTGTACACATCGGACTGGATGCCCGCGCTAGCGAGGTCGCAGTAATCGCCGTTAACCTTGGTGCAGTTGACGTTGCTCTTGTAGCGCAAGGTCGAAAGTGCGTACAGGGCCGGGAATTCGCCAATAGGCTGCGGCGAAATGATTTCGTCATCGGAAGCGTCGTACGGGTTGGTTTCGCCTTCGTCCAGAATGCCGTTGCGGTTCAGGTCTTCGTCGCCGTCCTTTGTGCCTCCGTTATCGGAGTCGTAGTCCAGTTCGGCGCGGAGTCCGTCGCCGTCTACATCGGCGTAGGTTTCGAAAT
Source organism: Fibrobacter sp. (assembly GCA_017649565.1). Taxonomy (GTDB): domain Bacteria; phylum Fibrobacterota; class Fibrobacteria; order Fibrobacterales; family Fibrobacteraceae; genus Fibrobacter. The sequence goes on from JAGCGO010000039.1 coordinate 43,927, forward strand.
TGACAACGGGGTACTGGTAATATTGGGCATAGTTCCATTCGTAGTCAAAGGTGGTCTGGAGGAGCGTGTAAGAAACGATTTCTTCGCGGTCGTTAACATCGTCTCCGTCAGAGTCCGGCTTGTTGACCTTTGTATGGAAGCGGTTGGTTTCGTCAAAGTCATAAAGTCCGTCTTCGTCCGAGTCCGTTGTGATGGACGGGTCGCCGGCTTTGGGGGCGGTGACATTTGACGGAATCCATGCACCATAGACTTGGGTTTCTTTTTCAAATACGCGCCATTCGTATGTACCGTTGTTGTCGGTATTGATAAAGCGGTATTCTGTCAAGCCTATATTGGGGTTCAGGCGCATGGCGTCGATAATCATGATATGAGATCTCTGCCAAATATAGATGGGCTTTCCCTGGCTCAGGGCATCGTTCAATTCATTTTCGTCGGGGCGGACGGATTCATAATGGAGGTCGTTCTGGCCGACGTTCAAAGCGTACTGCAGCGCCGTGTTGATGTCGTATACGCTACCGCTTCCACCGTAATCGTGCGGGAATGCGTGGAGGATAAGGTTGTCGGGGTCGCCCTTGACGTACATCTTGATTTCGTCCTGGGTGATGTCGCCACCGTAGTAGTGGTTCAGCATCGTGGCGCCGACAATCCAGCATCTCCAGCTTTCTTCTTCGTTGTATTCTGCTTCGAATTCATCGGCAAACTTAATCTGGTGGTAGTCATTGTAGTAAGCAGAAAGGTTGTGCGGCGTACCACCCTTCACTTCGTTGAAGCGGTAACCCCACTGGAGGTCAAGAAGGTAGGAATCCTTACGGGCGGCGAGCGGGTCTACGTGGAGGTCGTAAACGATATGCTCGTTAGAGTAAACGCTGGTCAAGATAGTGAGCTTGGTGAGTTCGTCCTTGTGTTCGAGCAAGGCTTCGAGAGTGGTGTGGAAGTCGCCAGTCTGGGAGGCTTCTACGGTCCACCTGTAAGTGCCCGACGGGAGGAACACGGAAACGCTTGTCTTTGCAGTGACGACCTGAGCGGCGATTTCGTTCGTTTCGTCATTGATGACAGTGAGGATGTATTTCTTGGCGTTCTTGATGGCGACCCACGAGAATACCATGTATTCGCCTTCAAAAAGTGTGACGATAGAACCATCGGAAAGAGAAAGCGGCTGCGGATCCGGGAGCCAGGTGACGTCCTTTTCGATTTCCGAGGCGGAGAACAACTTCCATTCCTTCACGGTGTTGTTGGTTTCCGAAACGACGGCGCGGTAGAAGTCGCCGATTTCGTAGACGCGTTCACCGAAGGTGAAGTCAGAATAGTAGGTGCGCAGGTATTCGTTGGTGTTCAGGGCGCTATTCGCTGCGGCGACCGCCTCGGCGTGCGGGCCTTTTTTGCCCCATGCGATGTAATCGACGGGATTGTTGTTTGCATCGTAGAGGGTGAGTTCGCCTTCGAGGCCGAAAGCAAGGTCCTCATCAATGATGGTCACGTCGGCCGTGGGGCAGTGATCTGCGGTGGTGTTGCAGATAATCAGCTTTTTGCCCTTGATGAGTTCGCCAGAGAGCTGCGTGGAGTGCCCTTCAGCGTCGACCACGGTAAAGCCCTGCAGTGCGGAATGCTCTACATCGAAGTTGGAAATTTCAACCCATGCGGAGCGGAACTGGGAAACCTGGGGCTGCACGCCTACAAAGCGCGGTGCCGCCGGGTCCGTGGGGAGGGGGCCTACGAAATGGTAGGGTTCACCGTTGATGTAGATGGCGATGTTATCGTCGGTAACAAACGAGCTGGAGTTGGGGTAGCTGAGGCTAGCCGTCTTGTCGAAGCTATGCCAGTCGGAGTAGTTGATACCAAAGGTCAATCCAGATTCGCTCGGGAAAATGCCCGGGGAAAGCGTAGGAATATCGATAGATATTTCAACCTGATCTCCGACTACATTCTGCGATAATGTTGCCTGCGGAACGTAGTAGGGGTTTACCTGCAATGTACGGCTGGCATCGTAAGGCATATAGTATTTTAGCGAAACATTGTTGTAGGTTTCGTTCGTACTATTTACGACTCTTAGCCTTATTGTGGCCTGGGTGCTATTGTAAAGCTGCTCGTCGAACGCTTCGACATGTAGTCCTGTCTGGGCGAATGCTAGCGAACAGATTGATGCTAAAGCGAAGAGGATTCTTTTCATCTCTCTGTATCTCCTGTTTGTTATTCAGTAGTTGTAGAACGCGTTTACTCCCTAAAACCCGGAGGAAGGGGTAGGGGGAGAAAAACGTGTTTGGCGCGAAATATAACAAACAAAGTTGTTCTAACAATACTCCAGATGAATTAAAATTTTAAGAACAAAGTAGCATAATTTGGAGAATGGAATGGATTTGGTGTGGTGCTTGTAATACCCGTGCAATACTGCGTATTGCGCCAAGGCGTTTAAAGTAGGTCGTGTCTACTACCACAAATTTTTTTCAAAAAAAATGAAAAAATGGCCCTTTTGGACGCGCGTACGAAAAAAAAAGTCTTTTTTTATGATTGCAAAATGGCGCTGGGGACGGTTTCTTTAAAAAATGCTATATTCCGGAGGACATAAATGGAGTTTTTTATGGAAATCAAATGGCTTAATCCCGATGCGAAGTTTGACCGCTTAGTTCTTGCAGGCGATATTGGTGGAACCAACACGAACCTTGGCCTTGTCGGCTACAAGGATGGCAAGTTTACCTTGATTCTCGAAACCGTGTGCCCCAGCAAGGATATCGACGGCCTCGATGCCCCTATCCGCGAAACGCTCAAGCTCGCTGCGGAATCCCGTGCCGACTTGAAGCCGAGCCACGTGTGCATCAGCGCCGCGGGCCCGGTGGCAAACAACAAGTGCGTGATGACTAACTTGCCCTGGAGTGTAGATGGCGACGCCCTCACCGCGGCAACCGGCATCCCGACGCTCGTGATTAACGACTTCATGGCTATTAGCTACGGCATCCCGACGCTCGACGTGGATGACCCCAAGCAGATTTTCAAGCTTACGCATACCGACGGCAGTGTGCCCGCCCCGCAGAAGGCGACCAAGGCGGTTATCGGCCCGGGTACCGGCATGGGCGTGGGCTTCCTTGCCTTCGACGGCGAAAAGTACATCCCCGCTTCTTCGGAAGGCGGGCACTCCACCTTCGCTCCGTTCGACAAGGATTCGCAGGAGTTCCACGACTACATGGAAAAGAAGATCGGTACCGTGCCCGGCGTGGAACCGCTCGTGTCTGGCATGGGCCTGCGCAACATGTACGAATGGTGGAAGGAAACCCGCGGCGTTCCCGATAACGAGGCCTTCAAGAAGATTGAAGAAACCGAACCGAACGATCGCCCCAAGTACATTAGCCGCGCCAGCGACACCGACCCGGTGGCTGCCGAAATGATGCGCCTGTTTGTGAAGATGCTCGCCCGCTTTGCAAGCGATGCTTCTACGTTGTTCTTGCCGCTGGGTGGCCTTTACCTCGCTGGCGGTACGGTGCAGAAGGACCTGCGCTGGCTCGAACGCGATAGCCTGTTCATGAAGTACTTCGAAAAGAACTACAACCCGAACATCCGTCCGCTCTTGAACAAGATTCCGGTGTACATCATCAAGGATTACAGCATCAGCCTGTACGGCGCTGCGAACGCAAGCCTCAACTTGCAGAAGTAACGCGCATCGTTTGCCCGAATCTTTTTGATTAAGAGAACTCGTTTGCTAGAACAACGAGTTCTTTATTTTTTTCATCTGGTCGTTGATTTTGTCCCACTCGATGTTCCAGAGTTTGCGGTAGTATTCGCAGTTCGAAACGATGGGCTTGATTTGCTTTTGCTGCCCGGCAATCATCGCGAACGTGGTGCAGCGCATGGCGCAGTCCTTGAAGAGGTACATGAGGCGGAATATCTTCTGGATGCTGCTGCCCAGGTTGGCGTCGAGCAGGAACCCGTTTTGCTGCCACAGGTATTCGATTTTTTCGACGAGAGAGCCGAACGCATTGATTTCTTTTTGCATGTTCGGCAGGGTCATCTGCATAGAAATGACGACGGAGTTCTTGTCGGCTTCCAGGATTCTGTCGGCAAATTTAGAGAGGACGAGCAAAAGGTCTTTGGCGTTCTGGCGCCGTTCCCGGAATTCTTCGAGCTTCTGCTGTTGTTCCGCCCGCTGTTTTTCCATTTCAATGATGAGCTGGGTGCGTTTTTCTTCGTTAGCGATGAACAGCTTTTCGTTGCGTTTCGCTAAATAATAGGTGACGAGTGCAGATGCCAAACCGCCGCCAAAGGCGCCGAGGAGTGCGACTGCGCATAGGGTAAATAGCGAACTGCCCATAAGTCAAGAGGAAATTTAGAACAAATTATGATACATGTTTGATACTTAACTGCCAATATTTGTTTATTTTATTGTTGCGGCACCCCCTATTTTTCTAAATTTGCCCCCTAGTTATGCTTTTTTCGGAACTTTCCCTCGCAAATTCCCTGCAGCGTGCCGTTCGCGCTGTCGGCTATGAACAGCCCACCCCCATCCAGGAAAAATCCATCCCGAGCCTCCTGGAGGGGA
>JAGCGO010000040.1 GCA_017649565.1 Fibrobacter sp.
AGGAATTGAGGAAATATATCAGCTACTACAACAACGACCGGATAAAACTGCGCCTAAAAGGAATGAGCCCGGTACAATACCGGACACATTACGCTGTTTTATCCTAACTTTAAACTGTCCAACTTTTGGGGGTCAGTTCACGAGCGAGGGTCCTTTATAATACAAGGAGTAGTTTGATATGGAATTTTAGGGTGTCACGGACACTGTCTTGACCTTACCGCCATCCTTGACCATGTAGACACCGGTCTTGCCGAACTTGGCGAGCAAAGCGTCCTTGAGCTTGGCACCCTTCGCAATTTCGACATCGCCAAGCAGGCGACCCTGCAAGTCGAACACCTGGCATTTAGAGGCATTCTCCTGCATCTGGACCGATTCCGGGATGGCATCGACGACAACCGCTTCGTTGGCTATCGAACTGTAGACGGGTATAATGCCGATTGCCGCAGAACTGGACGCTACGCTGGAACTGGAAACAGGCACGAGCACAGCGACACTAGATGACGACGGGACCCTGTCCGGCCAGAAATTCCTGCTGCTCGAAACCGGAACCGCCGCGCTGGAACTGCTCCTGTGAGAACGGTGGCTGCTCGAGCTCCTGTGAACCGAAGCACTGGACACCGTTCTCCTTGAACTGCTGGATTTCGGAGCGACCTGAACCTGTTCGTCCGAGCCGCTCGGACTGCCTTTGTTGCTCATCTTGAAATACGTGAAGTCAATCTTGCCCGTTGCACCGCCACCGGCTTCGGCCAGCACCTTCACCTCGTACATCTTCCCGAGTTTCAGGCCCACCTCGTCCCATTTCTTGAAATGGGCGGTAATGTCGATATGGCCGCACTGGCGAGCATTGCGGCGCACGCTGAAGAACTGCGGGAATGTCGACGTTCCTTCAATCGAAGGCTGGTTCACGCGGGTATACGTGTAGATGTCGTACGTGTCCCCGTCCACGGTGATTTCGCCCTTTTTCGTTCCCAGATACGAAGTACTCGGCTTCGTGAACCAGTCATCCACGATATAGTACTCGACCAGCGGATTCTGCGTCCAGCCGTAAATGCCTATATACGAATAGGCCGCACTGCCCGACTTCGTGAACTTGTAATCGGCAGTAAAGTAGCCGATCTGGTCATGTGTCTGGGTACTGTTGTACTTGAACCCAACGCGAGCCAGGAAATCGTTCGAGCCGTTCCATTCGGCAGAGAACGTACCGTCATTGTAGTAGGTCATCGAGTTGTTACCCCCCTGGTACCAGATTTCGTAATGGTACCCCGAGCTCCCGATATTCCCCGTAACGCTGGAATTGTTTTGGCCCCTAGTCGTGGTGCCGTTGCCGCTATGCCCGCCCTGTTCGGAACAGGCATCCGCGAATGCAGGCGTCGCCATCCCAATGGCAATGCCGAAAAACAAGGCTACTTTCGTAACCTCTAAGAACTTGTTACTCATGTCCAACTCCAATAATGCCAACAGTCCCCCATTGCATTCGCAACGGGAATCCATCGGCCAACCTAATGGGTAAAATAAACTGTATTTCCCCGTAACGAACCGATTGTAAACATTTGTTCCTTGCAAAAATGTCAAAACAAACTAATTTCAGCGCAAAAAGAAAAGGTACCCCGCTGAACGAGGCACCTTTAACAATATAAGGAGTGTTTTAGATTTGAAACTTTTAGCGGGTCACGGAAATCGACTTGACCTTGTTACCAATCCTCACCATGTAGACACCGGCCTTGCCGAACTTGGCGAAGATGGCGTCATTGAGAGAAGTGCCATAGGCGAAGGTAACGCGACCCAGAGAACGGCCCTGCATATCGAACACGTAAGCCACATGGCTTGTTCCGTTCATGCTGACACTCTTGGCCAAAGTGAGAGGATCTTCGCCCGGATCAGTACCAGGATCAGTACCAGGATTGGTGCCAGGATCAGTACCAGGATCCGTACCCGGATCTGTTCCCGGAGTGGTGTTAGCACCCGGCAGGCTGAACTTCACGTAGTCGACGTTGGTATTGTCGGTGGCAATGGTGATGCGGAGAGTGTGTTCACCGGCAGTCAGGCTTGCCTTACCCGTTGCGAGTTCATAGGTATCCCAGTCGGCGCCGCCGTTAAACGCAAGCGAGGTCAGGGCCTTACCGTCGAGAGAGAGTTCCACGGTGCCAGAGCCAGAACCGTTAGAAACGTTGGCTTCGATATCGTATTCACCGTCCTGGGCAACATTGATCGTGTATTCCAGCCATTCGTCGGCAGCAGTGTAACCGATGGCCTTGCCGGAACCGCCATTCACGATGTCGACAGAAGCGTAGTCTTCACCACGGTAGTCATGGTCGCCGTCATCGCCCGAAGCGCCCTGCGTGCCGGAATAAGAAACGCCGTAGTTGCCTTCGTCAAAGTTTTCGGCTTCAACCGTACCCGGAACTGCAGCGGCAGTGCCACCATACGGCTTGCGGTCGATCTCTTTAGGAGGAGGAGCCGGTTCGCCATTTTCACTCATATCGAAGTAGCTGTAATCCACGGAACCCGTAGCACCACCACCGGCTTCGGTCATGAGCATCACTTCGGTCACGTTACCGAACTTGAGCTGGATGCTCTTCTGGCCACCCTTGGAGCCCGGCAAAGAGGCGGTCTGGCCTTTGAAAAGTTCGTTCCACTTGTCGAAGTGGGCCTGGATATCGATATGGCCACACTGACGCGGACTCGGACGGACACTGAAAATCTGCAAGAAGGTAGAAGTACCGGTCTTGGACGGTTCCTGGTCACGGACGTAAGTATGGATGGTATAGGTAGCGCCATCAACAGTGAGTTCGCCCTGCTTCGGACCGATGTAGTTTTCACTCGGCCTGCTGTACCAGTCGTCCACGATGTAGTATTCGACCTGGGGGTTCACCGTCCAACCATAAATACCGATGTAGCCGTACTGGGCGGAACCGGTCTTGGTGTACTTGTAGTCGGCAGTGTAATGCATGCCATTGACGTTCTTACCCGGGCCACTGTCGCCGTAGCGGAAACCCACACGGGCCAAGAAGTCCTGGTTGTTGCTCCAGTCAGCCTTGAACGTTCCGTTGTCGAAGTAGCTCATGTTGTTGCTACCGCCCTGGGACCACTGTTCGAAGCCCCAGGAAGTGCCACTGATGGAACCCGTCTGGTTTCCATTCACACGATGTTCGCTACCGCGAGCCTTCGCCATTTGATCTTTACAGGCATCCACAGCGAAAGCGCTGCCGAGACCAAAAGATAGCGCAAATGCAAGGCTACATTTGGTGATGTTTGAATAGGTTTTCATAATATACTCCTCTAAAACATTTTTAATAATATATATGTGAAAACGCCCCAAATGCGCTAAAAAGGCCAAAAGTCGTTGTTAGTGAAAACAACGCAAAATAGTTTACAATTGTCAAAAAAAGACCCGTTTCCGCAAAGGAAACGGGCTTTTTTCACTTTAAAAAAGGATTAGCGTTCTACAGAAATCGCCTTGGCGTAGCCACCGCGCTTGACCATATAGATGGACGAACGCTGGAACTTGTTGCCGACGGCTTCCTTGAGAGTAGAGCCAGCCTTCAACTCGACCTTGCCGAGGAACTTACCCTGCATGTCGAACACCTGGTAAGTACCAGCCAAGCCAAAGAGTTTCGCTTCGGCCGGAAGGGCTTCGATAGAACCCGAGCTGGAGGTACCAACGGTGGCAAAAACCTCGCCATCGCTAGAAGCCGGAGCAGCAGCGGACGAGCTGGAAGCCGGAGCATTGTTAGAGCTAGAGGCCGGAGCAGCAGGAGACGAGCTAGATGCCGGACCTGCCGCGCTAGACTTCGGAGCTTCAGCACTGGACTTCGGGGCTTCGGCACTGGAGGCCGGGGCTTCGGAGCTAGAAGACTCCGGCTCTACGAGAGGATGCTTCTTGTCAGTCATCTTGAAGTAGGAAACATCGAACGAACCAGAACCGCCACCGGCTTCCACGAGCACCTTGGCTTCGTACATCTTACCCATCTTCATGCCGAGGGATTCCCACTTCTTGAAGTGAGCCGTGATGTCGATATGACCGCAGGAACGGGCTCCCCTACGCTTACTGAAGTACTGCGGGAAGGTCTGGTTACCCTTGATAGAGGGAGCGTTGTTGCGCTGGTTCTGGTAAACTTCGTAGGTAGCACCATCAACCTCGAATTCACCTTTTCTCTGGCCCAAGAGGTTCGGACCCGGTTCGCTGAACCAGTCATCCACGATGTAGTATTCTACGAGCGGATCAACCGTCCAGCCATAGATACCGATGTAGTTGTAGCCACCGGCATTACCCGACTTGGACCACTTAAAGTAGGCATCGATGGGGCCGAGTTCGTCGTATGTCGATTTTTCGTCGTACTTGAAGCCGACACGTGCAAGGAAGTCGCCGGTACCATTCCAGCTGGCCTTATACGTACCGTTGTCGTAAAATGTCATGTTGTTATTGCCGCCCTGATACCAAATTTCGTAATGGTAGGGAGAGCTGCCGACATTGCCAGTCACACTCTGGTTGTTCTGGCCCTGGGTCGTCTTGCTGTCGCCCTGGTGACCCATTTCGTCTTTACAGGCGTCGATGTCGTCCGCATATACGGACGTCACAAGCCCCATCGCAAGGACGAGGCCGAACTTGAATATATTTTTATTCATCTTTAGACTCCTCTATATGTAGGTTGTTTATCAACCATACTGTAGGTAATTTATATCCATTTAAATCAGACTCTCCCTAGCATAAATAAATGATGTTGTATCATAAAACAACATTCCTTGATTTGCGTTTTCTGTAAAAAAACGGCATTTTGCGACAAAAAAAGACCCGTTTCCGGACGTGGAAACGGGCCTATTTCAGCAATGTTTCTAAAATTTAGCGCTTTTCGGCAGAGACAACCTTGACGGCAGCACCCTGCTTGAGCAGATACATTCCGGACTTTCCGAACTTGTTCATGACAACTTCCTTCAGAGAAGCGCCGTCCTTCAGTTCTACAGTGCCGAGGTACTTACCCTGCATGTCGAACACCTGAGCGGTACCGGACATACGGAAGACCTTCATTTCGGCAGGGAGAGCGAGAGCAGAGGAGCTAGAGACAGCGGCGTCACTGCTGGAGGCCGGAGCGACAGAGCTGGAAGAAGCAACTTCAGAGCTGGAGGCCGGAGCGACAGAGCTGGAAGAAGCAGCTTCAGAGCTGGAGGCCGGGGCCTTGTCAGAGCTAGACTTCGGAGCTTCGGAGCTGGAAGATTCCGCAGCAGAAGAACTGGATTCCGGCGTATCGACCTTGCTTACATAGACCTTGGCATGCGGGAAGTCCATATGACCACCGTTAACCTGGCCATTGACGTTACCGGCTTCACCAAGCACCTTAGCTTCGTAGAGCTTGCCCATCTTCATTCCCTTTTCTTCCCACTTTCTCATGTGTTCGGAAATATTGATGGTACCGCAGTCACGAGGAGAGTTACGGACGCTGAAGTACTGGTAGAACGTCACGTTGCCAGAGGTCTTAATAGCCGGACCGGTACGGGTGTTACGATAAACAGTGTAGGTACCGCCGTCAACCTGAATGGTTCCCTTGTTTTCGTTTCCAATCCAGCTACCCGGCATGTCATTGGCGAGAGTATTGTCAATCACATAGTATTCGACCAGGTTGCTCGGAGCTCCGTCAACACCTTCCATCCAGCCATAAATACCGATGTAGGAGTAACCCACGTTGCTTGCTCCACTTTTCACAAGCTTGAACTCGGCAATCATGTCGCCATCAAGTTCCTTGTAGGTCTTGGTACTGCCGAGAGAAAGACCAGCACGGCAAAGATAGTCCTTAGCGCCCGTGATGGTGCAATCCATGGAACCGTCGCTATAGAACGTAGCGCTACCGCCATGGCCGTTTTCGTCCCAAAGTTCGTAACCGATATCACCGATTTGACCGACTTGGTTCGAGGTAATAGTTACCTTATTACCGGAATGCTGAGCGTTGCTGCAAAAATCCTGCGCAAATGCACCAACAGCAAAGCCCATACCCAGGGCAATAATGCCCACCTTATTCATATTCATAAAATTCCTCCAAATAAAGGTTGCATAAAATATAGGAAAAAAAAATGTTTTTTTTCTTTTTTTTCTTTTTTTGTCGTTTTTTTGTAAGATTGGACACACAATATTTTGTTCTTTTTAAGGCTATTTCGTCACGGAAATCACCTTGATCGACCCTTCGGACTGTACCATATAGATGCCCGACCTGCCGAATTTTGCGAAAATTGCGCTATTTACGGACATTCCTGCCGGTACGGACAGCCGACCCAGGACACGGCCCTGCATGTCGAACACTTGGTAGGTGCCGGGTCTGTCAAAGGCACGAACCTCGACCGGGATGGCGTCGGGAGCGTCGCTGGAGGGTTCTGCAGGCTTGGCTGGACTTGCCGGGGCGGTAGAGCCCGAATCAGGGGATACGACGGAGCTGGAAGACCCGGCGGCAGGTGATTCAGGAGCGGCAGAACTCGATTCGGGAACCGAAGCGCTCGACTCCGGCGCTGCGGAGCTGGAAGATAGAGCCGGAGAACTAGACTTTGACTCGGTCACGTTGAAATAGGTGAAATCGACCTTACCCGAAGAACCGGTGAAATCCGTCGCACCAGAGGCCACATTGCCCGCTTCCGCAATCATCGTAATTTCGTTCATCTTGCCCAAGTTGAGGCCGAGTTCCTTCCATTTCTTGAAGTGGGCCGTAATATCTATATGGCCGCACTGACGAGGCGTACGACGGACACTGTAAAAGGTCGGATAGTTTATGTTTCCCTGGACATACAGCTTGTTGTCCTGAAAGATATAAATGTCGTATGCATCCCCGTCTACCGTAATCTCGCCCTTCTTTTCGCCCAAATACTCGGGATTCGGTGCGCTAAACCAGTCTTCAAGAATGAAATATTCGGCGCGCGGGTTTTCTGTCCAGCCATAAACGCCGAAATACGAGAAATCGGCGCTTCCCGACTTGGTGAACTTGAAATCTGCCGAAAAATCGCCAAATTCGTCAAAATTTTTACTTTCGGCGTACCGCAGGCCAACACGGGCAATGAAGTCGCGCGAGGCGTTCCATTCTGCAGAAAAAGTCCCGTTGTCATAATAGGTCAGGGAACCGGAGCCTTCGGAATGCCAGATTTCGTACTGGAAACCGGAATTGCCGATATCGCCCTTGGCACTCTCGGTGCCGGTTCCATTGACTTTCTTCCCCTCGCCAACATGGCCCATTTCGTCGTTACAGGCATCCGCCGCATAAGCGGAGGCCGCGAGCCCCAAGGCAAGGACAAAGCCGAATTTCATCATTTTGCTTTCCACTATCATTTCCCCCTGTCGGCAACCCCTACCAAGCAATCTAATTATACATTTAAAAGGCACATGTGGGCAAATTTTCCCCAAAAATGACGTTGTTCACAGGAACAACATTACAAGCAGCCATAAAAAAAAGACGCTTCCGGATGGAGGCGCCTTTTTTTCAATTGTTGGTTGCCGGATTATTCTTCGGCAGGAGTTTCCGGAGCGGATTCGTTCTTTTCGACAGAATCGTCATCGACCTCGACGCCTTCCACCTTGTCGAAGGTTTCCTTCGCCTCGGCGCTGTCGTGCTCGATGTCTTCCACGCTCGGGAGGGCCGTAGCGTCTTGCACCACGTCGCCGTCGCGCAGGCTGATGGCCTTCACGCCCTGGGCGTTACGACCCGTGAGGCGGATGTCGGCAGCCTTGATGCGGATGACCTGACCTTCCTTGGTGGTGATGATCAAATCGTAGTCGTCAGCAACGCTGTCAACGAACACGGCCGAACCGATCTTGTCGGTGACGTTCAGGTTCTTGACGCCCTTGCTGCCACGCTTCGTGACACGGTAGGTGCCCGGTTCGCTGCGCTTGCCGTAGCCCTTCTCGGTAATGGTGAGCACCTTGTTGCCCGCCTTGAGCCACAGGAGCGAGATGACCTCGTCGCCTTCGGCGAGCTTGATGCCACGGACACCGTGGGTGCCGCGGCCCATCGGACGGAAGCAGGTGATCGGGAACGTGACCGCCTGGCCGTTACGGGTCGCAATCATCAAGAGGTCGTTTGCGATCGGTGCGGCCTCGGCATTTTCGTCGGCGTCGCCTTCGACCTCGCCATCGGCCGGTTCGGCGGTCTCAGGCACTTCGGCAGACTCGGCGGCCTGGTCGTCGGAGGCATTCAGGGAGGCCTTGTATTCCTCTTCGGTCATGCCCACGAGCTGCACCTTCACGAGTTCGTCTCCCTCGTCGAGGCTGATGGCGTTCACGCCCGCCTTGCGCGGACGGCTGAACAGCTTGAGGTCCATCTTGTTGATGATACCCTTCTTGGTCACGAACACGAGGCAGAAGTAGCCGCCGAACTTGCGTACCGGCACCACGGCCTGCACCGTCTCACCTTCACTGAGACCCACAAAGTTGACAATCGGGCGGCCCTTGCCGTTGCGCGTGCCTTCGGGCAGACGATAGACCTTGGTCCAGTAGGCGCGGCCCTTGTTGGTGAACACGAGCAGGTAGCTGTGCGTGCTCGCCGTGAAGATTTGCTCCACGTTGTCCTCGTCCTTGAGGCCGGCACCGATAATGCCCTTGCCGCCGCGGTTCTGCGCCTTGAACGTATCGATGGGCAGACGGCGGATGTAGCCTTCGCGGCTGAGCGTAATCACCTGTTCCTCTTCGGCAATCAGGTCTTCTTCGTCGCTATCGTCGATAGCCTCGCCAATAGTGGTGCGACGTTCGTCGCCGTACTTCGCCACGACGGCATCAAGCCTTTCGAGCATGATGGCGATGCGGCGTTCGCGCTTCTCGAGGATATCCTTCAAGTCGGCGACGGTGGCAACGAGCTCGTTGTATTCGGCTTCCAACTTTTCGAGGTTGAGGCCGGTGAGCTGTCCCAAGCGCATGTCCACGATGGCCTGCGACTGGATCTCGTCGAGGTTGAAGCGTTCCTGCAAGGAAGCCTTCGCGATTTCCGTCGTCTTGCTCTGCTTGATAATCTGCACGACCTCGTCGATGTTCTGCGTCGCGATGCGCAGACCTTCGATAATGTGGAGGCGGGCTTCGGCCTTCTTCAAGTCGAACTGCGTCGAACGCGTAATCACGTCGAGGCGGTGATCGATGTAGACCTGCAGCAGTTCCTTCATTGTTAGGACCTTGGGCAGGTTGTTGATGAGGGCCAGGTTGTAAATGCTAAACGTTGTCTGCAACTGCGTGTACTTGAACAGGTTGTTCAGGACCACTTCGCCCACGGCGTCGCGGCGCAGTTCAATCACGATGCGGATGTCGCGGCTGGATTCGTCGCGGATGTCGGTAATGCCGTCGACACGCTTTTCGCGGACCAGGTCTGCAATCTTCTTGCAGAGTTCCGCCTTGTTCACCATGTACGGAATTTCGGTCACGATGATGCGCGGCTTGCCCTTGGAATCCGTCTCGATTTCGGTGCGGGCGCGTACACGCACGCGGCCGTGACCCGTAAGGTAGGCTTCGCGGATGCCGGAACGTCCACAGACAACAGCACCGGTCGGGAAGTCCGGGCCCTTGATGTAGTCCATCAGGTTCTCGTCCGGAAGGTCCGGATTTTCGGCCAAAGCATGTATTGCAGCCCCGACTTCGCGCAGGTTGTGCGGAGCCATGTTGGTCGCCATACCCACGGCAATACCGGATGTACCGTTCACGATCATGTTCGGGAGCGCAGAAGGCAGGACCAGCGGTTCCTCGAGCGACTCGTCGTAGTTCGGGCCCATGTCGACCGTATCCTTTTCCAGGTCTTCGAGCATGAGCGCGCCGAGGTTGTTCATCTTGGCTTCGGTGTAACGCATGGCAGCAGGACTGTCACCGTCGATGGAGCCGAAGTTACCCTGGCCGAACACCAGCGGGTAGCGCAGGGAGAAGTCCTGGGCCATACGCGCAAGCGTTTCGTACACGGCGGAGTCGCCATGCGGGTGGTACTTACCGATAACGTCACCCACGATACGGGCGGACTTGACCGTACCCTTGTTGGGGACCACACCCAGCTTGTGCATACTGAACATCACGCGGCGATGCACGGGCTTGAAGCCGTCTCTTGCATCGGGCAGTGCACGCGCAACGATCACGCTCATGGAATAGCGGAGGTAGCAATCCTGCATGTCCTTCTCGATGAGGGACTTGAACTGCGATCCTGGGACCATTTCTTCTGACATTATTATTCCTCAGTTAAGTAGGAAGTAGACAGTAGGAAGTAGGAAGTTTTTCCTAAATCGTTCCGCCTCCTTCTATCATCTCGTTTATTATTTCTAAACTTTTTTCGTCGGTCTGGTCGATGCGGTGGGGCGTTATAGTCGCATATCCCTGGTTGAGCAAGTAATCGTCGCTATCCAGGGGTTGCTTGTCCCACAGCTTGTCGCCATCCAACTGCCACAATCCCCCATCGTGGGAGTAGTGGTCCGTAAACATTCCAAGGGCCATTCTCGTCGCCTTGAAACCCTTGAAGGTTTCGGCAGTGGCCTTTGGGAAATTCACGTTCCAGAAGATTCCGGCGGGAATGTTTTCGAACAGGTGCTTATTGACAACCTTCACGGCAAAATCAATCGCCACAGGCAAGAGAGCCGCACCTGTCCCGCGCAGCGAAAGCGCGATTCCGGGAACGCCCCAGAGAGCCGCTTCTCGCGCACCGGCGACCGTCCCCGAGTAAAGGGAAGACACGCCAGAATTCTCGCCCACGTTCACGCCCGAGAAGCACACGTCGAACGCTCCCGGACCATGCCCCTCGGTTACCTCCAGCCCGTAGGAGCCAAAATGTCCCAGGGCAAACTTCGTACAGTCGGCAGGGGTTCCGTCCATCGTAAACACCCTGTATCCGTCGTTGCAAGGGATTTCTTCTACCTGGAGTCCGCGACGCACCGTAAAGGCGTGAGAAACGCCGCTCTGTTCCGATTTCGGGGCAAACACGAAAACCTCCCCAAAGGGAGAAAGAGCGCCAGCCAGGGCGTGCATATTCGCGCTACCTACCCCATCGTCGTTCGTGATGAGGACACGCGGTTTCCGTGCTTCTTGCATGTAATATAAAGATAGCAAAAAAAGCCGCGAAACTACTCTAAATTGCGGATTATCGAGTCCAATTTGGCGGTAAATTTCACGGCTCCGTCATAGCACAAATGGTCGAAATCTCCACCCATATTCGAATAATCGTGGTTGCCCATCTTGTTCTCATCCATCAGGTAGAAATTGTCGTATTTCTGCACTAGGGAACTGACCTTGGTAATGAGCAATTCCGCAGCCGAGCGGCGCATTCCATGACGCCCGTAAGTCCCGGTTTTCCGGTAGTACGGGCTTTGGGGGAACACCACGCCGACAACCTTGATTCCCTTATCCTGAGCGGACTGGATGACCCTCTCCATAAAGCCCAGATTGACATCGGCACCGTCGCTCACGTCACTGTACGTCGAGTCATTGAGGATCTCGACATACTCTTCTCCCTTGGACGCCCAGTCCTCGGTACAGTCGACCCTGCGCCAGCCCCTAGATGCGGTATCGATAGGCAAGTCGATATCCAGCCTTGAAATTTCCGCCATCCAGTTCACAAAGAAATCGTCTACCCCGTCAACCCAGTAGCCATGATTCCTGTCATAGGAGAATCCCTTGGAATTCTGCGTGATGGCCTGGATGTCCTTATCAGGCGTCAGGTACTGCCACATGTCCGGATCGATGCTCAGCACCAGATACTTGAGCTTGGGCATGTGCATGTACAGGTAGTTGTTCACCAGGAATTCGTAGCACTCCCCCTGGCAAGCGAGGATGCCCAGGTTCAGTGCAAACTTGCTCAGCCGTTCCGGAATCATGCCGGCCCACAGTCTCGAAATGCCCAGCCCGACCAGCTCGGTAGAATCCTTGTATTGCCATAACAGGCCCATCTTGCGCGCGAAAAGGGGACCCGCATCCGCATACTGGCCTAGACTATCCAAGTCCCAGTCAGCCGATGTCGACGGTACATTTTTCACCCAAAGGCTCGGATGCCATACTTCCTCGCCCGCAACCAGTTCCACGATATCGGAGGTTTCCAGATTTGCCGCCACGATTTTCTGGTGCGCGCCCTCGGCATTCGTAATCGTCGCCACGAAACGCCCACTGGAATTCTTCAGCCATTCCGTATGGTCAAATGTAAAGCCGTCAGGAGCGTCCATATAGCTTACGAGTTTTCCCGTACTGTCAGCAACAAGGACAACCCCATGCGTACCGTAATCATGCCCGACAAAAGATTTCCCCTTGGCTCCGCCAAAGTCGAGGAACAAAGTCTGGCGGAGGGAATCTCCGCTCAAGGAAACGTTGCAGGCCTGTTCGCCGTCGTACCACGTTTCCACGGAACCACCGCGATAAGCTTTCAGCAACTTGCTTCCCGTCACGGCAAACTTGCCGTCCTGCGATACTCCCCCATGGAAAGCACCATCCATCAACTTGGAAGGCTTGCCGAACTTACCTTTCGAGAAGGGGACCTGCCAAGTGCCAGCCGATTTCCAGACGGATTCGTCATTGTGCCCGGCGTACGTCACGTAGACAATGACCGTATCGCCATTTTCAAGAACGCGCCAGCGCGGGATAGCCGCATTTTCGACATCAAGCTGCACGAGGCCGCTACCGGAAGCGTCCAGATTGCGCACATAAACGGAAGACTTGCCGGAAGTTCCTTCGAGTCCCGTACAGAAAGCGACCTTGCTTCCATCGGGAGATATGTCGGGATGGTAGGCGTCTATGTCATCCTTTATTTCGAACAACTGAGGATTGCCCAAGGTGAAATCCACAAAAGCGAGGTTCCCGGAGACATCATTGCGGAAAGCCAGCTTGGCGGCCCCCTTCCCTGTCAACGCCCTGATGGCGGATGTCCCCACCAAGACTGTCGCTCCAGACAGGCCATCATCACTCACCTTGGTCGCCCATGACGGATCAGAAATCTTGCCAAAAGCCAAGCGGAAACCGACATAATCCGATTTCGAAATCGGAGTCACAAAATACACATCGCCGCGACTGTAGTAATTGATTGCAGAGGGCGAATTCCTGAAGGAGCCGCCCTTGATGACGATTTCTTCCAGGTTTGCCACTTCGCGCCTTCCGACAAAATCGACATACACCGAATCATGCAAATCCGAAAGCTTGTCGTTCACCCATTCCATGACGTTACCGGCCATGTCGCAAATGCCGTGACTATCCTTTCCGGCAGAACAAACCTCGTGAGCCCTGTAGCTAGAGTTTTCGCTGTTCCAGCTCCTGGACGAATCCCAATCCAGCGATGCGGTAAACGTCCACTCCGCTTCAGTCGGCAATCGGAACGCCTCTCTTTGCGGGTCGAAAACAAGGCCGATCAACTCAGTGCAAGAGCCACGATCGTCAAAGACGGCCTTCGTATAAGTGTAGGCCGTGTCATAGCCATGCTTAACGCTCTGCGCATTCGCATAGAGTATCGCGTCGTAGTAGGTAACGTTGGTTGCCGGCATGGAACTGGCGCAATCAAGGCCCATCTCCCCGCAAGTCACCTCGTGCTTGCCGATGTAGAAATCGTAATCGAACGAGACGCCCATCGCAGGGCGGTCCTTCTTGCTTGCGTTCGCATCGTTCGTCCCGAGCAAGACCGACCTGCCCCTTGCAGATATCTGCACTAGGCAATTGTCCGCATCCAGACAAAGAACAGGATACTTCGCGGAAGGATCCTCTTCCGTGGACTGGGAATTCGAGCAACCATTCCAAAACAGGACAGACGAACCAAGAGCAAACAAAAGGATTTTTTTAACGTTCATACACATCCAATATAGCTTTTTGGGCATTTTATGAATGCTATATTTCACCCATGTTTTCCGAGAAAAAGTTTTTAGCGACCAAGGAGACATCCAAGGCAAAGCGCATGGCCGAGCTCCTGCGAGTCATCATCCTGCAGCTGGGTGACGACGTCCCCCGCGCAAAGCGCGAATTCGAGACTTACGCCGAATGGATGCACCTCCCCGAAAGCGAACGGCTCACGGGCAAGAACCAGGCGCAAATGATCGACCTCTACAAGACGTTCCGCACGCGGGCAGGGCTTGGGTTCGAACGCGACGTGTACCTGGAGCAGGAACCGGGAGACCGCGAAGTCGCAAACGAAAAGCCAATCCAGTTCGCCGTTCTCGTGCACAACCTGCGGAGTGCCTTCAACGTGGGCTCTATCATCCGCAGCACGGACTGTTTCGGACTCGAAGGCGTCCACCTGAGCGGCTACAGCTGCGGTCCCGACCACGTGACCGTGAAGAGCGCTGCACGCGGATGCCAGGAATGGATTCCCATCAAGCGCTGGGAATCGCCCTTTGACTGCGTCAAATGGCACAAGGAAAACGGTTACGAGATTATCGCGCTCGAGACCGGCGAAGACATCCCGAGCATCAACGAAGTCACCTGGCCCGAAAAAGGCCTCATCATCCTCGGCAACGAGGAATTAGGAATCGCCCCCGAGCTCATGGCGGAGGCGACAATGAAAGTGACAATTCCCATGGCGGGTCGCAAGGCGAGCATGAACGTCGCCGGAGCATTTGCCATTATGGCATTCTGCTTAAGGAGCAGGTGCTGCAGCGGGCGTTAAAGCCTTTACAGCTTCGGTCAGGCGGTCGATAGCCTGGATGAGTTCGTCCATCTTGGCTTCGCTCACGCCACCCTGCACAACGGCGGCAGCATTAGCGGCAGTCGCGGCAGCCTGGGCTGCGGGTTTCGAAGCTTCCTTCACGGGAACCTTGCCCAGCCAGATGTCCGGCCAGCGGTCGTTACCCGTATGGTAGGTAATGCGGGTCGCGGTTTCCACCGGTTCGCCGATTTTCCAGATGTAGAGTTCGTAGTCGAACAAGTCGTGGTCGTGTCCCTTGTCGGTCGCACCCCAGACAAGCCACTTGCCGTCGGGAGTGAGGCGCGGGAAGTATTCGTGGCTGCGGCGACCCGGCAGGTCCATGAGCTTTACGTTCTTAGGAATACCGAAGAAGCCGACCTTTTCGACCTGCTTGCCGTCCTTGGCACTGAACCACAGGATTTCGCTCGGTGCAGCAGTACCGCCGTTACCCGTCGGGTTCACGCGGTAGAGTTTGCTACCATCGAAATTCCAGTCAATCTGGCAGCCGTCACCGGACTTGGTCCACTGGGACTTTTCCAGATCCCAAACGCCCGTCTCGCGCATGGAGCCACGAAGCGTAATCGCCAAGTGCTTTCCGTCGGGGCTCATGTTGGGCTCCTGCAGAATCACGCCGGACTTGTTGAAAGCCTTTTCGCCATCGAGGACCATCTTTTCGGCCTTGCTCGAAAGGTCCATCGTAAAGACCTTGCCGGCACGGCTGAACACGATGGACTTGCCATCGGGCCTCCAGGTGCCCCACGTAGCGTTGTCCACGACCTTGCGGGCATTCTCACCCGTAATATCGACCATCCAAAGGTCCCACTTTTCCGGGTAGTTCGCATCGTTTTCAGGAACCCAGCCGCCCTTGCTGCGGTTGAAAAGTACGGTAGAGCCGTCCGGGGAGATACGCGGGAACCAGTCCACGTTGTCACCGCTCGTGAGCGCACGGGCATTTGTACCGTCGGCATTCATAATCCAGATATCGTGATGGGAGTTTGCACGACTCGTCGCCCAGACAATCGCGCCTTCAAGCTTTCCCTTGAGGGCGGAAAGAGCCTTCTGCTCGTCGGCAGTCGGATCAACGGCGGCACCCGTCGGGGCACCCTGTTGGGCAAAAATCGAAGTCACGGCAAAAAGCACCGCTGCAGCAAACCGAGGATAAATAGTTTTTTTCATAAAAAGACCTTTCTATGCATGGAAAAATACAAAAAAAAAGCAGGAAAGGGATTTCGTCATACCCTTTCCTGCCATTTATCAATTACAAAATGGATTACTTGATACTGAACGTACGAATTCTGACTGCACCGGCAGACTGTACACGTACCAAGTAGGTTCCGCTAGGCAAATCGGCCAGGGAAATGCTCGTAGAATTTGCACCGGCGCGGAACGACTTGACGACAACACCCGTAACAGACGTAATCGCCACGCGGGAATCCGCATGCAGATTCAGCTGGAGCACGCGACCGTGCACGGAGAACGATTCTGCCGGAAGCAAGGCAGGGGCAGCAATCGCATTGGCTGCAGAACTGCTGGAGGCAGGCCCAACATCCATGCTGCTGCTAGACTCGGTCTGCACCGGAGCCGAGCTGCTGGAAGCGGGACCCGGAGCGACACTGCTGGAAGATTCGGACGGAGACGACTCGGGGCCGGCACTGGAACTCTGCGGAGCCGAAGGAGGATTGGCGAGGTTCGGCATGTTGCCCGAAACCAGGAGGCCGTTCAAGAGCTTGAGCGACTGGTTGAAATAGTTCTCATCCCCCAGCGCCACAGCCTCGGCCCAGTACTCGTCAAGCTTGGACTGGTACTTGGCATCCGAAATCAGCGCCGTCATGAGCGAAGTGACAAAAGTGCTGTTGTGGTCGCCGCCGAGAGAACCCGAGGAACGCTTCACAGGGCCCTTCATATCCGCAGCCGAAACCGTGGACACATACTCAGCCATCTTCTTGTCGATAGCAAGGGCTCGCTGGTCGCCATGCCAACACACGGCCTTCGCGTTACGCCACGGAGCACGGGACGCATCGTAACCATACTCGTCGTCGCGGCTCTTGCCGTCCTTGTCCGTCCAGTCGTCGACAAGGCCCGTCGATACTTCACCAGAACTCGTTTCGTACAACTTCATGTTGGCATCGTAAGCAGTCTGGCTCCAGAATTCGGCATTTTCTTCGTCAACAAGAGCAAACAACGGCATGTAAGCAGGATCGAAATAACCCGGATTCTTGGTATTGGCACCGGCATCGCCCCACTTGTCGCCCGGCAAATGCAATCCGTTACTTTCGAACTCGGACTTCTTCATTGCCTGGATCAGCGCCTTGGCATCGGTCTTGTACTTCTCATCGCCAAACTGGTAGTATGCCATGATCAGTGCCGCCGCGGCATCAATATCGCCATCAAGAGCAGCCCCCTGGTCCTGCTTATTCGCAAGGTTCGTCACCTTCCAGACCATCAGGTTGTTCTCGTTCATCATCTTCTTGTAGAAATTCCAAATCTTGTCGAACTGACTCTGATAGCTGGTCGTGTTATCGCTAAAATAGACCATCAGGAGCATGCCGTAGCCGACACCCTCCGAGAAGTACTCGTCGGAACCGGGATTGGAACGGACACCGGCCACATCGCCGCTTTCGTTATACATGTCCTTCATCCAATACTGGAACTGCTTCTTCAGATCTTCCGAAGCCTTCGCCTTGTCGCTCAGGAGCGTTGCATTTCCACCATAATCCGACATCTGCGGAAACGGAAAATTGACCGTCGCCTGGGCCAAGCCGAAAGCGAACAGAGATGACACAGCGATTTTTACCAAACCATTCATAGGCTATCCTTAAAGAGTTTTACGCCTGATGCAACATTCATCAAACATCCGCATTAAAAAATAATGAATTATTCGAAAAATAGGGCACGCCGCAAGGAACAAGCGTGTCCAACATCACTTTTTTACCTGCGAAAACTTACCTTTCGCAGACAGGTTTCCGAAAATTGTGATTTAGGACAATGTAGAGGGAATCGCGGTACACCACATCCCAGTCCTTATGCGGTTCAAGAGCAGAGACAAGCTTACCCCAGCGGGCATAGTAGCGGAGCGGGAATATGGCACGACCGACCTGCATAGAGTCGGCATCGTGCATGAACAACGCAGGGTCGTCGGCGTAGCGCAAATAACGTTCAAAGAAATCCGCCGTCTTGAGAATAAAGCGTCCGTCAATGTAAATGGAATCGTCCGGGTTCACGAATGCAAGATACCCGCCCGCACGGTCGTCGTTAAAGAGGTGTCCCTCATGCGGATGTATAGTCATCCAGGCGGCGGCACCTACCGGCACTCGCTGGAACGCAACCATAGAGGAATCGTACGCGAGAAGGGAACGTCCCCAAAGCCCGAGAAGGAAGCCTATTAAGACGAGAGACGAGAGACGAGAGACGAGAGAGGGAAAACTTGAGACGAGAGACGAGATATACGATACTAGGTGCTTTAGCACCTTAGTAGAGTTATCCCCTATGAGGAGACGAGAGACGAGAGAGGGAAAACTTGAGACGAGAGACGTGAGGCGAGAGACGTGGTTCGGCCCTTCGACAGGGCTCAGGGACCTTACCACCAACCGGATCGCACCTCGAGCCTGGAGTCCACACAAGAATACCGGCAAGAACAGCACAAAGTTACGCTCGGCAATCAGCGCAAGGAGTGCCGTCACAAAAAGGCAGATATGGATCAAGCCGAGCCGACCCTTGATCGCATTCCAAATAGCGATTACAAGCCCGACAATACATAACGCGATCATCAGCACACATTGCAGAACATTCTCCCCCGCCATCAACAGCACCAATGGAGAGCGGTTCTCGGCAATTCCGCTTGCAAACACCGTAGCCGACGGACTCATTCCGACAAGACGGTCCAGCAGTCCGAACGGATACAGGAACAGGTTCAGGCCTTCGCTGTGCAGGAACGGCATCGCAAACAGGACTAGCACTACACCCACATGGAACATCCTGTACTTTTTCGGCAACTTTATTTTCAGGCGCCAGGCATCCAGCCATACAGAAATCAGCACCGCCACCGCAAAAAGCGGGCCTAGAATATAAAGCCCTTGGCATTTGCACCAAAGCCATTGGATGATGAATACGGCGAAGACAAGGCTCCAGGCTCGGGGCGCGAGGTTTGAAGAGTAAAAAAGTCGGGGAAGAACATTCCAGTAGATTCCGAGGAACAGAAGCGAAAAGAGGACGGGGCGGATTTCAAAGTGATAGCGGAATACAAATAACAGAAGGATGCAAAAGACGTACTTCAACGGGAACGGATATTCCGGGCGAGATTCGGAAGGCGAACCGATGCATGCGTTGCGGCGAAGGAAAAGAGCAAAGACGATTCCCCACAACAAAGCCTTGAACGCGACAAGGAGCGGGGCACCCCCTATGCCGTAAACAAAGCCCACCACCATCTGGAAATACTCGTGGACGTTCACCACC
Organism: Fibrobacter sp.; assembly: GCA_017649565.1. Taxonomy (GTDB): domain Bacteria; phylum Fibrobacterota; class Fibrobacteria; order Fibrobacterales; family Fibrobacteraceae; genus Fibrobacter. The sequence goes on from JAGCGO010000040.1 coordinate 19,026, forward strand.
GGAGAGCGTGACGGCGTCCAGGTCTGCACCCACTCACGAGCACAAGCCAGGTGCCACCAGATATCCGTATCGGTCAGCGGGAATACGGAGAACAGGGCGGCGGCAATTACCGCGGAAAGCAGCATCCTGTTCATTTTCCCAGGCATCGGCAGGTCACCTTTTCTTTTTGCTCAAGAAAGAATCTAGCCGGGTCGCCATTTTCTTGGCACCCAACAGTCCCAAGTGGTCATTGTTGCTAAACTCTTCGTAAGTGAAATCGTGATGGCCGTCGTGATATTCGTCCATTACTGTAAAGTTGGGATACGCTTCCGTCAGTTTCTCTACAGCCTTCTGCATCACCTTGACGGCATTCCGAGTCGGCCCATAACGGCCCCATGCACCCGTCTCAAGATACTTCGGAGACTGCGGGTAGACAACGCCGACAACCTGGACCTCGTAATACCGGGCAAGATCCAGAATTTCCGAAAGTCGGCTCAAATTGTAGACATAGCCGGAACTGTCATGCACAAACCAGAGGGAATCATTAGAAACGTCAGGGTCGCCCTCGCCCCATCCCTCTGTAGTCGAATGGTAGGTTCCGCGATGGTATCCGTACAATTCATATTCGTCTTCGGGCGGATTCAAGGCATTTCTCGAAACAGAAGCCATGTCTTCCGGAACGCCATCGCTCCAGAATCCGTGATTCTTGTCGTATTCGTAACCGGGAATATCCGAGAACCAAGCAATCCAATTCTCGTCCTTCACGTACCATCTATCATAATCCAGCGTCAGCACGATAACCTTCAGTTTCGGCATCAGCGGCAAGATGTAATTCTTGATGTAGAACAAGGTTCCCGTCAAGTCCTGGGCAGAATAGGACATGTTTATCGAGAAATGCGACTCGATGTATTCGGGGTCCATTCCGGCAAAAGACCTGGACGAGCCGATAATTACCGCTTCGGCAGAATCCCTATACTGCCAGAAATAATCCATTTTCACCTTCATGATGCGGGTAGTCACGTCGGACACTCCCGTCATGTAGACGCAAGCGCTGTCCAGATCCAGCCCGTCATCCCCTTCAGAGCGGCGCTCATCGGCAAACCAAAGATTCGGATGCCACAGTTCGTCGCCTTCCACCAGGGTATGTACATCGCCACTGACCACATTCACAAGCACAATTTCCGTATGCGCATTTTCCCCGTTGACAAGCGTCGCCACGGCGACACCGGATGCTCCCGGGGCCCATTCCGTATGGTCGAAAGTGCGGCCCGTCGGAGCCGGAACCGACCGAAGCAGTTTTCCGGTACTGTCTGCCAGGAACAGTCGTTCATGCATCCTGTACTTTTCGCCGACAAACTTCTGCCCGGTCTCGCCAGCAAAATCCAGGAATAGGGTACGCTTGGAACCGTCCTTCGCCAGGGATGCATTGCAGGCCTGTTCACCACCATACCATACCGTATCGCGAGCATTGCCCTCAACCGTAGAGCCCGATTCGGCAATACGTGCACGGAGTAGTCTTGCCCCCGACACCGCAAGCGTACCGTCTTCGCTTATTCCGCCATGATACGCACCGTCAAAAAGTTTCCGAGGCTTGCCAAACTTGCCCCCTGCAAAAGGCACTTCCCAGGTAGAGGCCGCCTTGAACGCAACCTCGTCCTTGTTGTTGTCCGCATCGCTTACGTACACGATAACCGTATCCCCGTTGTCAAGGACTCTCCACCGGGGAATCGCGGCACTTTTCACATCAAGTTCCACAAGGTTTGTCCCTTCCGCATTCAAGTCGCGCACATAGAGCCGAGAACGTCCCGGAACGCCTTCGGTACCGGTACAGAAAGCCACCTTTTTACCATCCGGCGATATTTCGGGATGATACACGCTGATCGTGTCGTTGATCTCGATGACCGACATGCCACTTCCCAGATAGTCGATATAGGCAAGGTTTCCGGAAACATCGTCGCGGAACGCCAACTTCACCTTGTTCGAATGCGTGTAAGTCTGCAATTTCGACAAGCTTGCCACAGGAACGACTCTCGAGAAGGACACTTCGCCACTGGCCGTCATCCAGGTCGGATTGGTGATGGAACCGTACGCCAGACGGAATCCCACATAATCCGCAAACATCGAAGAAGTCACCGTATAGACATCGCCCCGACTGTAGCGCGTTATGGAAGATGCCCCATTGCGATAGCTTCCCCCCTTAAGGATTCTCTCTTCAAGGGAGCCGCCGTCCGAAGCCCCCACGTAGTTGGAAACAACCGTATCGCGGAATTTCCCAAGCCAGTCATTGACCCACTCCATCGCATTGCCGACCATGTCACAAATCTCATCTTCATCGGCAAGGCTGCAAACCGGATGCAATTTGTAGTCCGAGTTGTCGGCCGTCCAAGCTTTTTCGGGATTCCAGTTTTTCGACGCGGCATACACCCATTCCGCTTCCGTGGGCAAACGGACCCCATTGACTTCGGGATGGAACACGAGACCTTCGAGATGGATGCAATGATGTTCCCGGTCATAGGTCACCGAACTGTACGTATACGACGAATCGACCTCCCAGGCCTTGCTTTTCGCATTTGCGTAAAGGACAGCATCATAATAGGTAACGTTTGTCACCGGGATATTTTCATCTTCGCAGCTGACCGCATAACCATGCGATGGGCCCATCAGGTTATTGAACTCGCCGCAGGTCACCTCGTGGCGCATCATGAAAACGCCGTCTTCCAGGACAACGCGCATTTGCGGACGCTCGCTTGCGGGAGCCTTCTTGCTGTTGGTCCCCAGCAAGACTTCTACACTGGAGTCACTGACACGGCGCCAGTCGTTTTCCAGTTCCGAACGGTTGTCAACCGGTGTCTCCGCATTGGGGGGAGCAAGGTCAACCGACGAGCATGCGAACAAACACAAGCCAAACAGTCCCACCGACATTTTTTCGACAATGCGCATGGTCACTCCGTAAGTATTACAAGCCCTTCAGCTTGGCATCAACCCTTTCACTCATCTTATAGGCGCCAATATAACTCAGATGGTCCATATTGTAACCCATAGATTCGTCCTTGTAATCGTGATCTCCCCACTTATTTTCATCCATCCACACGATATCGTACTTTTGGAGGGATTCGAATAATTCCTTTGCGACAGAGCGTCTCGGGCCATATATCCCGTATGCCCCCGTATCCTTGTACCCAGCATGGCGAGGAATCACGAGAGCAACAACGGTCACCTTGTGTTCCTTGCACATATTGATAATGGATTCAAAAACCTTCATGTTCACATCGACAATCGCATCGTCCAAATTCATCCCCATCGTATCTACGGTCACGTCGGGAGTATACCAGGACGTCGAAGGCAACAGGAAGTTTTCGAAATCATACGGATGCATCAACACAGAAATGGGTTTCGGGGCATCCTTCACCGCCTCGATAAATCCGTCCGGAATGCTATCCACCCAGAATCCATGATTGGCATCGTAAGCATAGCCGACCGCCGTATTGACAACCGGATTCCACGATTCATCTGCGGTACGCCAGAACATGTCGGGAGAGACTTCCAGGACAAGGTACTTCAAACGAGGCAGGTGATTGAACATGTAATTCTTCAATAGGTATTCCGCACCGTAAAGGTCTCCCGAGGAATAAGCCATGTTCAGCATGTTCACCGACGTAAACTGCTTCTCGTACAGGCCGAACAACATGCGCGAGCTGCCCATCGCCACCGCCGTGACAGAATCCATACGGGTCCAGAAATTTTCCATCTTCACGCGGAGTTCAACGGAATAATAAGGCAGACGGTCACTGTAGTACATGCCGGCACTGTCGATATTCACGTTGCCGTTCCCGCTTGCGGACAAGTCCGGATTGACCCACAGGCAGGGATGCCACAGGTCGTCGCTTTCGGCAAGAATGATCGTGCTGGAATCGTCCAGATCCGTCAGCGATATCTTCAAGTGGTTGCCGGACGGCGACACCAGCGTTCCCACGACCAGGTTTGTATTCGACGCCCATTCCACATGGTCAAAAGTGTAACCCTCGGGAGCCTTCACGGATTGGATCAGCTTGCCCGTACTGTCGGCAACAAGAATCCGTTCATGCGCCCTGTAGGATTCTCCCACGAAGTTGTCAGCAGACTTTTCGCCAAAATCCAGGAATACGGTACGCTTGGAACCGTCCTTGGCTAGCGATGCATTACAGGCCTGCTTGCCGCCATACCAAAGGGAATCCTTGTCCGACATGCGGGCACGCAAAAGCCTAGCTCCGGAAACAGCGAGTTTGCGGTCATCGCTGACGCCGCCGTTGTAGGTACCGTCAAACAGCTTTTTCGGTTTGCCGAACTTGCCGCCGGAGAACTTGACCTGCCAAGTCGACTGTGCCTTCCAGGACACCTCGTCATCATTTGTTCCGCAATCGGTCACGTAGACAATCACCGTGTCGCCCGCATCGGTTACGCCCCAGCGGGGAATGGCAGCACTTTCCACATCCAACTTGACCACCTTGGAATCCACAGCCTTCAAGTCTCGCACATACAGGGACGACGTCCCGGGAATGCCTTCGGCCTTCGTGCAAAACGCGACCTTGCTTCCGTCAGGAGAGATGTCCGGGTGGTAGGAGTCAATCGTATCGGCGATTTCCAGAACGGAGAGCGTTCCGTTCATGTAGTCCATAAAGGCGATATTTCCCGAGTTTTCGTTACGGAATGCCAGCTTGGAATGGAACGTCCCAGTTTTTGTACGGACATTCATGGATGTCGCCGACGGGAACACCCTGGAACTCGTGGCAACGCCATTCTCGCTGAGCCACACGGGGTCGGGAATGGCTCCAAAGGCCAGACGGTACCCGACATAGGGAGCGAGAGTCGAAGAAGTGACCGTATAGATATCGCCACGAGAATACAAATTGATCGAAGCGATGTCATCCCTGTAGGAGCCGCCCTTGAGAATTCGCTCGCCGAGGCTTCCGCCATCGGGCGCACCGACATAGTTCACGACCGTCGTATCGCGGAAAAAGCCCAGCCAGTCGTTCACCCATTCCTTGACATTCCCCTCCATATCGCAAAGGCCCGAAGAGCGTGCCCCCTTGGTGCAATAGTCGTGCAAATCGTAGCCGGAATTCGCGCCGTTCCAAGACATTTCCGGAACAAAATCAAGGGATGCCGCATAGACCCATTCCGCTTCTGTAGGCAAACGGTAGCCTTCGACATCGGGATGGAAAACAAGATCCGCCAAGTTGATGCAGTTTCCGATATTGTTGAAGTTCTTCTGCGAATACGAATAAACTGTATCATACCCTTCCTTGATACTTTTTTTATTGGCCATCAAGATAGCGTCGTAGTAGGAAATGTTACGAATGGGCAGGAAGCGGTTTATTTCGTCGGCAGCGCCCCCCATCACCTCGGCATACTCGGCATGAGTGACTTCATGTGCGCTGATAGAATAGTCGTAAGTGAATTCCACTTTCATGCGAGGTCGTTCACGAGATGTCGAAAGCGTATCGTCCGTCCCCAAGAAAACAGATTGTCCCGCAGAACGGATTATCACCATTCCCAAGTGCTGCAAGTCGTTTTCGGCAAGGCCATAATCATCCTGAACATTCGGAATATTCGGTTGCGAAAGCTTTTCCACGGCATCCGTACATGCCCAAAATAAGGAAACAATCGCAATAAGAATAAATAGCCGGAAAAACCTCGTCATAGTGAAGAAAATATAAAAAACACCCTTATGGGAGTACTGTGCCTTCCAAGCTATCAAGCAACATATTCAACCGGGCGGTCATCACTTCTGCGCCCAAGTAACTCAGGTGGTCCTTGTTAGACGCCATGGAATCCGTGTAATCGTGATTTCCCATCTTATTTTCGTCCCAGAATACAAAATGCGGATACTCGGCTTGCAAATCCTGAATTTCCTTCATCAGCGACGGGGCCTCGCTTCTCCGAATTCCGTAACGGCCGAACGATCCCGTATTCCTGTAATTCGGGCTCTGCGGGAAAACAATACCAATGACACACACATTGCGGTTCTCCGCAATTTTCAGGATATTCTGCAAATGCGAAAGCGCCACATAGAAGTTCTCCGACTGAGTCTCCATCCACGCGCTGTCATTCTCTACTGCCGGGTATTCTTCCCAACCACCCGGTTCCGCATAATTATAGCCCAGGGTACTCAAGAAATTATCATGGTAGTATTCCATGCCCAAAGAGTACGATGTCATTTCCGCCAGCCCTTCAGGGTAGCCATCCTTCCAAAAATCATGATTCTCGTCGTAGACATATCCCGGATACTTTTTGTAATCCGTATTGAAGAAATTATATTCGCCATTATCGCTCTTGTGCCACAAATCAACATCCAACGAAACGACAAGGTACTTCAAGTTTTTCACATGCGTGAAAACATAATTACTCGCAAGATAATCCGTAACGACCATCATGTTCGGGACATTTGAAAGGTTCAGCATCTTATAAGGCTCATGCATTTTGCCAGGAATAAGTCCACTCAAGGGGCGCGACGACCCAAGAACAACCACGTTGGCCCAATCCCTATAGGTCCACAACAATTCCATCTTATAGCGCAAGATAACAGCGGTAACATCATCCGTCACGTTCATATAGATTCCGGCACTGTCCGGATTAAGCAGGACATTTTCTACAACATTTCCATGCTGAACCCACAATGCGGGATGCCACAGTTCATCGCCTTCGACAAGGTCGACGATACTTCCATCAGAGAGATTTACAAGGACAATCTTTTCATGGGCCCCGTTAACATTGGTCAGCGTGGCAACGGCCAAGTTTCCATCCGAAGCCCACTCGCTATGGTCAAAGGTGAACCCTGCAGGAGCAGCAACCGAGTAAGTCAAAAGTCCTGTGTTATCTGCAACCAGCAGCCTTGCATGCGTACCGTAATTCTCCCCCACAAAAGCCTGCCCACTCGCCCCGCCAAAGTCCAGGAACAGTATACGATTGCTACCATCCTTGGCTAGCGATGCATTGCAAGCCTGCTCTCTGTTATACCAAATCATATCCTGCCCGGCTACATTAGCACGGAGGAGACGCGCCCCTGTCACGGCAAACAAATTGTCGCTACTGACGCCACCATGATACGCACCGTCAAAAAGTTTTTCCGGAATGCCGAACATGCCATTTGCAAACTTCACCTGCCAAGTGGAGGCGGCCTTGAAAGCGGCATCGTCCGCATTATTCCCCGCATCCGTCACAAAGACAATTACCGTATCGCCATTGCCGAGAACTCGCCAACGCGGGATTGCTGCAGACTCCACTTCCAGCTTCACAAGGTTCGACCCGTCAGCATTCAAGTCACGCACATAAAGGGATGACTTACCGGGGACACCCTCGAGTCCCGTACAGAAGGCGATTTTCTTTCCGTCGGGAGAAATATCCGGATGATAGGCATCAATGGTATCGGCGATTTCCGTCACCGACAGCTGACCATTCGAATAATCGATAAAGGCGATGTTCCCAGTCTGATCGTTGCGGAAAACAAGTTTTGTACTAAACGAACCTGTCAAGGAATGAATCGTAGACGAGCTGGCCAACGGAAGCATGCGGCTCTTTATCGCATTCCCGCTGGAATTCATCCAAGTGGCATTGGGAATCTTGCCGAACGCCAGCCTGAACCCGACATAATCGGCCATCGTCGAAGATGTCACCGTATAAATGTCCCCACGAGAAAAAATGTTCAGGCCTGCAACATCTGTACGGTAGCTACCCCCCTTGACAATACGTTGACCGAGCGCTCCCCCATCGGGCGCACCCACATAATCCGACAACGTCGTATCGCGGAAATCGCCAAGCCAGTCGTTCACCCATTCCATCGCATTCCCGATCATATCGCAGAAGCCATCCTCTTCGGCAGTCGCCGAGCAGACCTCGTGCGGTACGTATCCCGAATTACTGGCATTCCAACTCAGATCGACATCCCAGTCCTGAGCAGCCGCAAACATCCATTCCGCTTCGGTAGGCAAGCGGTAACCGTCCCTTTCCGGATGGAAGGCGAACCCCTCCAGATTCGTACAATGTCTTTCCGCATCAAAAATAGACCGGACATAGGTGTAAACGGTGTCGAAATTCTCGGCCTTGCTCCTGGCATTGGCGTACAAGACCGCATCGTAATAGGTTAAACTCGTCGCAGGCATGTTTTCGCTGACACACTGCAGCAAAGCCCCTGTTGTAGACGCCATTAGGGCATTGAACTCACCGCACGTCACTTCATGACGGCCAATGGAATAATCGTAATTGAAACGCACCGGCATCATCGGGCGTTCATTCGCCTTCGCTGCCGAGGCATTCGTTCCTAGCACGACCTGCTGATTATTCGAAACAACACGAAGCATCCCCGGAAGGGAATCTTGAGCAAGATGAATTTCGGGATCCGAATCCGATGACGAATCATCAAAAACACTACACGCAGCCAAAAGAAGCATCAAGGATATGGTGAGTAAGCCACGCGTCATGTTTTTAAAAATACTAAAACATCAAGGCTGCTCCAAGGGTAACTTTTTTTTAGCAATTTCCTGATTGACCGATATACCGGGATAATTTGGGAAAAACTCCTCCGCCATCCGATACCAGGCCAGCGCACGACGGGGCTCTGAGTCCATATACAAGTTTCCCAAATCAAAAGCGGCAAGGCCAACAAACTCGCGGGTCTTCAGAGGCTTGAACTCCAGTCCCGTCCACGGGCCATTCTTGTATTTTTGGCGATATTCCTCGTCCGTGTACGAATACCCACGGCGGTTCGGCTCCAGATTCACCGTCTTGCGTGCAAAGCCGAACTCTTCCAGACCATTCAATTTTCCGTAACGCAAAAAGACATGACCGGGCAAAAGGATTGCATTCAGCGGCAGGTTCCTGGCCTCGGCCACCATCATGGCAAGCCAGGCAAGGCCCATGCAGCCGGACTTCCTGTTTTTCAGGACCTGCAGCGGGAGCACGGCATCTTTGGAAACGGCGGCCTCCCCCGCACCCGCAAACTCAATGTTCCAATAGTCCCACAGGAGCGCAGTCAACGACTTGAGCGGATTCCTGGACACGGCAACGGCACTGTCAAAAAAAGCCAGGCCCGCTTTCCAGTCGTCAATCGAGTCGACGCATCCCGTCGGTTTCTCTTCGAACAGGCAAGCCATCTCGGCATACGTCGGCTCGGCAGCGCGACCGCTCCACAAGGCAACGGTAAGCGCGACCGCCAAAAGCGCCACGAGGCACGGCCAGAACAGTCGGGACAGCATCAGCAGGGCCCCTTAGAGGACTACAGCTTGTCCCACTCCATGGGAGACTGCCAGAAGTCCCTGGCCGTCATCATGTAAATGACAAGGCGCTTGCTCTGCATGTCCTTCGTCATCTTCATCATGCGGCTGCGCACGCCAGGACCACCGCCCCAGCTTGTCGCCACCTGCACGTCGAGGCCGACAGCATAGGCCAGCAGCGAACCCGGGCCACCGCTCTTCTGGTCGACAGATTCGAACACGCCGGTGAACGAGTCGCCCATCAAGAGGATCGGGGCATTCTTGTCGCCCTTGTAGGCCTTGTCGCCCTTGAAAATCTTCATGCCGGCAAGCGTGTCGGCAGGATACTTCGACTTTTCGGCATCCGGCAGGTGTGCCACCAGGTCGCCTTCGCGCAGCACTACGGTGTCCTTCATGACAAGGCTTCCCGGACGAGCGCCAGATTCTGCATACCAGGAATACTGCGTCACCCTGGCAGCAAGCAGTTCCATGGCGGCAAGCATTCCGGGCAGAGCCCAGTGCGTGTCGTAACGCTGGTAGCTGTAGTGCGGGGGTTCATCGCCGGAGCGTGCAGCCTTCAGGGCCGGGTACAAATCCAGCACGTCAATTCCTGCGGCAAGCATCTCACGCATGAACTCACGACCGCTCACGCTCACGCAAAGGTCTTCCGGCGTACCGGCAATCATCTTGTCCGCATAGATTTCTTCCTTCACGGGGACCGGCACCACAAGCAGTTGGATGTTGAGGGAATCCAGGTGCTGCTTCAGCTCGATCATGCGCGGCAGCGGATTGTGCAGGCTGTCCTGCGCGCTGATCTTGTCGGCAACCAGGTAGTTCGCATTGCGGCGGAACCAGAGCATTCCATTGTCGGACCAGGCGTTCTGTTCCTTGGGCAACTTGTCGAGCTTGGCCTTCAGGGCCTTCTGGAACTTGGCGGTCGCATCGTTAGCCGGGCAGCTATTCTCCATCGACTCGAGCGTCGCAAGCCTTGCCGCCGAACTCGTGTCCAGCGTGCGGTCCACGGGCACCACTTCGCCCGCGGCAAGCAGGGAGTCGGCCTTGCGCTGCGCGTAGATGTCCTCGTCCGTCATCCTGAACGCAGGCACTTCAAAGGCAATCCACATCGGCTTGCCCATCGGGTTGCCGCGCATCACGGCAAAAGGTCTGTTCTTCGCGTCAAGCCAGTTATCGCCGGGGACATGCTGTTCCAAGTCGGTATTCAAAGTCGGGTACCAGTAAGACGAAAGCGTGCGGGCCCAGTTCATGGCATCTTCGGAATTCATCTCGGCAGTCAGGTAGTAGTTAAGCACCTCGGCCGTTTCGCCACTCGAGACGAGTTTCAACTTTCCATAGAATACCTGTCGCTTGGTCCACGAAGCCGGCAATACCTCGATCCACCATTCCACGGCATTGTCCTTTTTAACACCCCACAGACGCGTCACGCTCTGGAAGGCACGGAACACATCGGGTTCGCCCCACTTGACCGCTTCCACGGAGTTCAAGACACTAGCAAGCGAATCGGAACCGGTCTGGGCATACAGGATTTTAGAGAACGGCTCCCAGGCAATCGGCGATACCCCGACAACGGCCTGCGGCATGTAGCCGAGAATCGTGTCCAGCATCGGGAACGGATAATCGGCAATCTTGGCTGCTTCCATCGACCCCTTGTAGTTTTCGGGAACTTCGTCCTTACCGGCCAGGCGGATCGGATTGCTCGAATAGGCGGCAAAGTCGAGCGCGGCAAGGGTCGGCTTGTTCACGACACGTACCTGACGGTCCGCATCGACAACCCTTATTTCAAAGATCGTCTCGAACTTCGCATCGGCAAGCGCCGCAGCATCGGCCGGACCGAACTCGGAACGCGCAGCCTCGACTGCGGGCGGCACGGAATTGCTCGATGCGCAAGAAATGAAAACCAATGCAGCGGCCACGCCTACTGCGGAAAAAAACGGGAAAAGGAAATGTCTTGTATTCACGTGAAAAATATATTAAAAAGCTTCACGCCTATTTTTTCTTTTCCATGGCACGAATCAGGGAATCCAGTTGCACGGAGAAAAGAATCGCCCCTTCATGGCACAGATGGTCGTAATCCGTGGCATATTCATCGCCGTAACCGTGGTCGCCCATCTTGTTTCTATCCCAGAATACGAAATTGGAATAAGTGTGCGTCAAGTCTTCTATTCTCTGGATGACCTTCTTGGCCAGGCTTCTCCGCATACCATAGCGGCCGAATGCGCCCGTTTTCTTGTAAGCCGGACTTTGCGGGAAAATAATACCGATAACCGTCACGTTCCTATTCGCGGCAACCCGGATTATCGAATCAAGCGCGGCCATGCTGTTGTCGATCAGCTCCGGATTGTCATCGTACATTGTCGAATCCTGTTCGATTTCCGGTTTTTTCCCGCCCCAGCCTTTACCACAGCCGTTCGCAATATAGCGTCCCCGTTCCGTCATGTAAATACGCCTTGCCAGCGTATCGTCAACAGGCGCCTCATTCGTGAACTTATAAAGATACTGCGGATTGCTGTCTTTCCAGTAATTGTGGTTCTTGTCGTACACGTATCCCGGATAGCGCTTGTACTCCTTGGCAAAGAAGTTGTCATCCTTGGAGCCGTCGTCCTTCTTGTTCCAGAAATCAATATCAAGCGAAATCACCAGGTAATTCAGCCTGCGAAGATGGTTGTCGACATAGTGCAAATAGTAATCCCTGATAGCATAAATGGAATTCGGCGCATGCGAAAGGTTCACGGCAAAATGGTCCGCATCAAAGAAGTTGGGAGACACGGCATATAAAGGCCTAGACGAGCCCATAATCGCGACACGCGTCACGCTCCGGAACCTCCAAAGCAATTCCATCTTGTAGCGGAGCATCACGGCAGAGGCAGGATCGTCGAGAGAATTCAAATAAACTCCAGCACTATCGGGATCCAGCGTCTTCACGCTCGTCCTGGCCTGGGACGAACTGACCCATAACGTCGGATGCCACAGTTCCACGCCATTTACAAGTTCAACAAGGCTGCTATCGGCCATGTTCAGCACGACGATTTTTGAGTGCATCCCGTTCGCATTGGCAAGTGTCGCAACAGCAATTTCCCTTGTGACTTCGCTCGAGAAGTTCTGCACCCACTCACTGTGGTCAAACGTAAAGCCCTTGGGCGCGGCAAAGGAATTCGCAAGTTTCCCGTTAGCATTCATGACAAGCAGGCGCTCGTGTACACCATATTTTTTTCCAACAAAAGCCTTTCCCGTCTTTGAACCAAAATCAAGGAAAAGAACCAGCTTAGAGAGGTCCCTGGACAGCGATACGTTGCAGGCCTGTTCCCCATTGTACCATACCGTATCCCGTTTACCGATTCTTGCGCGGAGGAGCTGGGATCCCGTAACAGCGAAAGAGCTATCGGTGAATATTCCGCCATGATACGCCCCGTCAAAAAGTTTTTCCGGCTTACCGAAAGCCCCCTTCTCGAACTTGACCTTCCAAGTACTTTTTGAGCGCCACTGCGACTCATTCCTGTTGTCCCCGGAATCCGTCACATAAACGATTGTGGTATCCCCATTGGGCATCACATACCAACGAGGAATCGAAGCGTTCTCCACGTCCAGCTTCACAAGATTCGAGCCCGTAGCATCCAGGTCCCGCACATACACGCTAGAAGCACCACTGACGCCCTCGAGCCCAGTACAGAACGCAACCTTGGAGCCATCCGGAGAAACATCCGGATGGTACGCATCCAGCGAATCCTTTATTTCCGTAAGGCCAATCACGCCCTTCGAATAATCGACGAAATTCAAGTGCCCGGTAAGTTCGTCACGGAACACCAGCTTCATCTTGTCCATCTTCACGACATTTCTCAATGTCGACGTATTCGCGACGAGGTATGTTTTCGAAACTTCCACGGCACCCGATGCAGCAAGCCATTCTGGCGAAGGAATACGGCCGCGTGCAAGACGCATGCCGACATAGGCCGCCTTCGTGGAAGACGTCACCGTATAGACATCGCCACGAGCATACAGGTTAATGTTATCCTTCTGGTTCTTGTAGCCGCCCCCCTTGAGGACGCGCTCCCCGACACCGTTACGTTCCGAGGCTCCCATGAAATCGTTCACCGTGGTATCGCGGAATGGGCCCATCCAGTCGTTCACCCATTCAATGACATTCCCCGCCATATCGCAGAGACCCAAGTCATTTTTCTTTTTTCCACAAACTTCGTGAGCTCGGTATTTCGAATTCGAGGCGTTCCAGGATTCCGACGGATTCCAGCCCTGGCTTGCGGCAAGGAGCCATTCGGCTTCGTTCGGCAACCTGTAGCCATCCGTCTCCGACATAAAGACAAGACCTTCCAGGTTGATGCAGACCCCGTCATCATCATAAATCGCATGCAAGTACGTATAGGCCGTATCAAGTCCCTTCGAAACACTTTTGGCATTGGCAAACAGCACCGCATCGAAATAGGTGATTTCCGCGGCCGGCAAATTGGTCGACTTGCAGGCCACCCGGTTCTTGAGGGCAGAGCCCTTCTTCCCGGCGAACTTGTTGAACTCGCCGCACGTCACCTCGTGCTTGCCGATGGAGAAATCGTAGTCGAACTCCACCCGCATTTTCGTCCGCTCGTTCACCTTGACGGTAGTATCGTCCGAGCCAAGCGTTACATGTCCACCCTGCGCATAAATCCGGACCATATCCTTGTCCAGAGAATCCTGAGCGTAGCCGACCGAGGAGAACTCGTCCGGCAGAAGGTTCCCGGCAGCGTCGGTATACACATCGGAACAGGAGACAAGGAATAGCGCCAAAACGGACAAAACGAAACAAACGGTCATAGAGGCGAAGCCCCTTAACCAAGCAGATTTCGCAATCGTACGTTCCAGCAACATCGCTGTAAATATAAAAAATCCACTGAACCGAGGAGAGAGAGAGGTGTATCGGTTCAGTGGACCTGTCAGAGAAGACAATCTTTTAGTCTTTTATGCAGCGGACATAGTATTCGTTGGTTTTCTGGTCTCCATGCAAGAGGGCGTCGTCTTCCGTATCGGAAACCGCAAAGTAGTAGGCGCCGGATTCGCCGAACTCTTCCGTAGTCCAGAAGCGCCCGAAGTGTTCGGACCAGCCAAGGTCCCTAAGCCGCTTGGAGCCGCCCGTAATGATGCCGATTCCGTCATTTTCGCTACCCACGATAGAGCCGTCCGCGGCCATGTGGAGAAGGCTATCCACTTCGGCATAAGACGGCACGTGGAATCTCTCCGGGCAAAGACCGGGAACCGTCGCGTCGTCCCAGGTGAGCGCACGTCCACCCACAGCTAGATTCTTCATCCACACCTGCGAACCGATAATCACCGTTTCCACCACGGGCGGGGCGAACGGGATGTACGTCGTGTCCATCTCGGAACTCGTCGGGAGTTCATTTCTGTCCGTAGTATCCGGAATATTTGTCGGCAAAGTCGAGGAACTTGCCGAACTACGGGGAGTAGCAGCCGACGAAGTAGGCACCGCGTAAGAACTGGGGCTCAAGGTTGCCGCACTTGAGTATGCGCCACCCTTCGGGCCATCGGCATTCCCTGCCGGTCCCAACGATTCACCGTCACTCCGACTAGAAGTCGGCTCAACAGTAGGATCAATATCAACTGTGGCATCGGAATACGCAACATCAGCCGGACTGGAACTTCCCGAAGAAAGGATGTTCTCTGTTTCGCTCGACGCGCCAGATACAGATGCATCGGCCACGGGAGTAAACGCATTCGTCTCCTCCCACGAGCCGCCTGAGCAGCCGATTATCGAGAGCAGCGCCGTCGCCCCGAATATTGCTACAAACCTTTTCATTATACCACCTCTCTCTTATTTCTGGTCAACGGAAAAAGTTGTAAATTTAACCTATAAACTTGATCCATTCCCTCTTCCTCAGTCGCGATGGCTATGATTTTACGACGGAATGAATCCAATTCCGTAACGATGCGCTGGTAAGCCCGTCCTGTAAGTCCCAAAGTAAGCCCCGACATGTTGCGTTCGGTAGGCGGAATCTCGTCCACGGCATTCACAGCGAATTCGGCCATCTGCCTGTGCATGGCCCTCACGGCAACCGGCATCGCTTCGCCGGAAGCCTTCACGCTCTTTTCGCTCTGCTCGTAGGAATTTTCGCCAGTTTTCTTGAGAAGTCCCGCCTTCACGAGGAAGGCCAGCGTATCCTTCACCTCTTCCGCAGAAATTTTCTGGTAGCACAGATGCGCGAGGTCACTGGGCTTGGCCCCGGGCATGTTCGCCGCCAGTTCACGAAGCACAACGTTCTTCCACGATTCATAAAACGCGAAGGCCACACTGTCCAAGACGCGCACCTTGTGGGCGTTGGCGACTTCCATCATCCCCTCGTACGCGCGCTTCTTGTCGGCGTCCTTCTTCGCCTGGTCAAAAGCCACAAGGGAACGGAAATAGACAAGCTCATACCCGGCAAGCCCCATCGCCACGGCCACGCGCTCCACCCCGATCTGGCTCAGGTTGCTTTTCCCCTCGCAAACCAGTTTGAGGTATATGGGCGACGAGAACCCCGCCAAGCGAGAAAATTCACGCCACGAGAACGCAGAACAGCGTTTGCGCTGGTCATAAAAGTCCTGCATGTAGGCGCGGTAACTCTCGTATTCGATAATGGGCTTCATAATAACCCTAATATATATTATCCCAGGCGAAAGTCAATAGCCTATGATACAAATATTTAAAGTTTTTACAAAAACAGCCATTTTTAAACACAAAAAAGCCATTTTTCAATGTATCATGATACACCCAAAAGCGCTCGGGCTCCACACAGGACAACCAGAGCAGCAATTTTCGCTGGCGGACAATCCATTACTATATTGGTCGTTATGGAGACCTCGACGACCATCCGTTTTTTCTCAAAACTGCTCGTTTTGGTTTCATTCTGCGTTTCTGCGGTCTTTGCCGAAGAGCAAAACAAGGATACCCCGCAGAACAAGGACACCTTGCAAGTCGAGCTGAACAACAGGCTTTCGATCGTTGACATCATCATCCCCCACAATTCCCTAAAAAATTCAGAGACACTGCACAACTGGCCGTTTTTTGCATTCGCGGCACCGTCCTGGACCACGAATTTCAAGATACAGCGGAGCAGCGGCAAGCTGGCGACCTTCAAGACCTCCGCCGCAGGCGATGTCAACTTTGCGGGGCTCGCGGTCAAGCTGGACGTCGCGGTGGAACTCATCCACCTGCTCGAACTGGGCATGCAGGCGAACAGCGCAACGGCACTCAACTACGGCAGGACCGCCACCATGATGGGCGTCTACGATGTCGACAAGAGGAACTACCGGCAAGACATGTTCTTTACGGAATTCGCTTACGGCTATACGTACCTGTCTTCGCTTACATTGCCGATCCTGGTCCTGCTCCCTAAAAGCAAGTGGTCCAACATCATCCTGAAACTGTCCGGACAATACGCCTATTCCGCCTACACGGGGGCCGACGACGGCGAAGTATGGAAAGCGGGCAACGCCAACATGGTAAACGGGTTCCACTACAAGTGCGGGGCCACGCTAATCTACATGTTGCCATTTAAATGGGTGCCCATGGCCATGGTGGCAGGCAATGTCACCGGATTCAAGCACGCCTACGATTTCGACCCCGCCTACAAGGATTACAATCCCGGATTCAAGACCGTGAACATCATACCGATGGTCTCCTTCAAACTGACCAAGACCTGGAGCGGCATGTTCATGGCAACCATTTCCAGGGCCCGCCGCTACGAAGAGGAACACTACAAGACCAACGAGGAACTGCTGCAGAAGCAAGTCGGCGCGGAATGGGACCTCCGTACCATCATGACCGCATTCACTCGGAGCTTCTGAATTTAGGAGCGGTCACAAGTTGTGACCTTGGTCGGACCTTCCTTCACCAATATTGCCCCAATTGGCCTGTTTTGCGGAATATTCAGTTTTTCCGATATATTTTTTTGATATATATTTACAACATAGGTTGTATATGCCCGAAAACAAGAAAGAACTTTCCGAAGAAGACATCAAGAATCGCTACATAACGCCGGCGTTGAACGCTGTTGGCTGGGCGGCCGAAGATATGCGTATGGAAAAGTATTTCACTGACGGGCGCGTGATTTTCCAAGGCGGCAAGCATGCCCGCAAGCAGGGCAAAAAGGCAGACTATCTGCTTTATTCTGCCCCCAACTACCCGATTGCCATTGTCGAGGCAAAGGACAACAACCACCCGATGGGTGGCGGCCTGCAACAGGCGATGGATTACGCCCAAATCCTCGATGTGCCGTTTGCTTATAGCAGCAATGGCGACGGATTTGTCGAGCACGACTTTTTGACGGGAATCGAAACGGAACTTTCGCTGGAACAGTTCCCGACGAAAGAACAGCTTCATGCGCGCTTGCAAGCAAACAAGCAATTTACCCCGGAACAGGAGAAGGTTATCAACGAGCCCTACTATTGGGACGTGGATACGCATGCTCCGCGCTATTACCAACGTATAGCAATCAACCGCACGGTTGAAGCCGTTGCGAAAGGCCAACAGCGAATCCTGCTTGTGATGGCAACAGGAACGGGCAAGACATTTACGGCGTTCCAGATTATGGAGCGTTTGCACAAGTCCGGTTGCAAAAAGAAGATTCTCTATCTTGCGGACCGCAATATCCTTATCGACCAGACCATGGTTCAGGATTTCAAGCCCTTCACCAAGATAATGACGAAGATAAAGGGCAAGGAACTGGACTCCAGTTACGAAATCTACATGGCCTTGTACCAGCAACTCGTTTCGTACGATGAAGGTGTTCCCGATCCGTTTACGGCATTCCAGCCCGAATTCTTTGACCTGATTATGGTGGACGAATGCCACCGCGGAAGCGCCAAGGAAGATTCCGAATGGAGAAAGATTCTGGAATACTTCAGCGGGGCAACCCAGATAGGAATGACCGCAACACCCAAGGTGAAGTTCGGCGCGAATAATCTGGAATACTTCGGTGAGCCGATTTTCACTTATTCCCTGAAGCAGGGTATTGAAGACGGTTTCCTGGCTCCGTACCGCGTAACCAATAGTTTCTTGAATGTGGATTTGAACGGCTGGACTCCAGATGGTCCGCAAGAAATGGACCTTTTTGGCAACGTTATTCCGGAACAGCTTTACCAGCGTCCGGACTTTGGTCGTGAACTGGTCATCAAGACGCGCCGCGAAGTCGTTGCCAGACGCATTACCCAGATGCTTTACAAAATTGGCCGCATGACCAAGACCATCGTATTCTGCCCCGATGTAGAAGAAGCAGAAGCGATGCGCCAACTGCTTGCGACATTGAACGCCGACATGATGAAGGAAGACCCCCGCTACGTCATGCGCATTACGGGCGACGATGCCGTCGGCAAAAAGCAACTTGGAAACTTTATTGAACCCGATGAGGCGTACCCGGTTGTCGTGACCACGTCTGAAATGTTGAGTACGGGAGTTGACTGCAAGACTTGCGGGCTTATCGTCATCGACAAGGAAATCGGTTCGATGACGGAGTTCAAGCAGATTGTCGGCCGTGGAACCCGACTCAAGACCGACAAGGGTAAGTGGCATTTTGAAATCCTTGACTTCCGCAATGCGACCAAGCTTTTCAAGGATCCCGAATTCGATGGCGAGCCGGAAATGCCCGAGGAACCCCAAGGTGGTGGCGGCAGAGTCCATGAGCCTCCCCCGCCGTCATACAACGCAGGCCCCAAGAAGTATTACATCAACCATGTCGAAGTGAAAATCGATGCCGAGACGGTCTCGTACTTGGGTGCCGACGGCAAGACGCAGGTGATTGAAAGTTTTACCGACTTTACGCGCAAGAACATTCGTGGCAAGTTTGCCACATTGGATGACTTTATCAAGCGCTGGACTGCCGAAGAGCGCAAGGCTGCCATTGTCGACGAACTCAAGGAGTACGACGTCCTGATTGACGCCATTCGCGAGGCGAACCCCAACTTGGCCAAGGTCGATGTTTTCGATATCATTTGCCATGTGGCCTTCGACCAGAAGCCGCTGACCCGTAGCGAACGTGCGAATAACGTCAAAAAACGCAATTATTTGGCAAAATACGAGGGCCAGGCTCGCGAGGTCCTGGAAGCCCTTTTGGTCAAGTATGCGGATGATGGCATTTTGCAGATGGAGCAGAACGAAGTCCTGAAACTGGACCCGTTCAGCCATATTGGCACCGTTCCCAAGATTATGAAGCTTTTCGGCGGCCGCGAAGGCTACGAAGCCGCCGTTATAGACCTGAAAAAGCAGCTCTACTTGACCGACAACGTTGCATAATATATATTTAGGATGTCGGTGTAAATGTCAGGGTATTTGTCAGTGTAAATGACTATGTATCTGTCGGGGTATTTGTCATATTATTTGTCGGAGTAAATATGTACGAGCCGCCATACAAATTGAACTCGGAAATTTTGAAAATTGCGACGGAAATATCGTCGCTGATAGAACGATTTGTCATTCGCTTGGAACAGGCCGACGCTCTTAAACTGCGTAAGGCGAATAAAATCAAGAGCATTCATAGTTCTCTTGCCATTGAAGGAAATTCTTTGAGCGAAGATGTGGTGAGCGATATTATTAACGGCAAGAGGGTTCTTGCTCCTGCGCAAGAAATTCTTGAAGTTAAGAATGCTTTGGCAACATACGAATTATACCCCAAATTGAACGTATTTTCTGTTAAAGACCTGTTGAAGGCTCATGGAGTAATGATGCGCGGAATTGCCTTAGATGCAGGAAATTTCCGCAACTGCAATGAAGGTGTCTTTAAAGGGAAAAAGTGTGTCCATTTTGCTCCGCCACCAAATCGTGTGCCGATACTTATGTCAGATTTATTTGAATGGCTAAAAAAGAGCAACGAACATTTGTTGATCCGTTCTTGCGTGTTCCATTACGAATTTGAATTTATACACCCGTTTAGCGACGGCAACGGCCGTATGGGTAGACTTTGGCAATCCCTTATTCTTGGAAAATGGAACCCGGCCTTTGAACATTTGCCGATAGAGAACTTGGTGTATGCGAACCAGCAAAAGTATTATGACGCCATCGCAAAGTCCTCTGCTTCAGGCGAATGCAGCCCATTTATCGTATTCATGCTTCAGAATATTCTTGATTCATTGAAAAAATTTAAGGATGCTCCTATTGAAGGCGACGTTTCAACAGTAATCGAAACGAAGCTTTCAGCACGTCAGCAAAAGATTGTTGATATGATCCGAAAAGACGATATCACGATTGCAAGTGTCGCGAAAAAATTGAAAGTTTCTGAACGAACTATCGAACGTGAAATGTCGAAACTGCAGCAACTAATGGTTATTTACCGCGAGGGTTCAGACAAAACCGGCCGTTGGCTCGTCAAATAAAGTTTTAGTAGGTAATATATGTCCGTAAACAACTTGGTCAAAAGATTGCAGAACGAAATGCGCGGTGATGCCGGTATCAACGGCGACGCCCAGCGTATCGAACAGATGGTGTGGATGTTTTTCTTGAAGGTCTATGATGCTCAAGAGGAAGAATGGGATTGCATGGAAAAAGGATTCAAATCCATCATCCCTGAAAAACTGCGCTGGCGCAACTGGGCTGTTGATAAAAAAGATGGCAAGGCTCTCACAGGTGAAGCTCTGCTCGCGTTCGTGAACAACGAACTCTTCCCGACTTTGAAGAAACTGCCCGTCAATGAAAATACGCCCCGTGGCAAGGCCATCGTGAAGATGGTGTTCGAGGATTTGAACCAGTACATGAAAGACGGCATCATCCTCCGCAAGCTCATCAACATCATTGACGAGGTGGATTTTACCGATAGGGACGATCGCCACACCTTTGGCGACATTTACGAAGGGATTCTGAAGGACTTGCAGAGCGCCGGTAATGCGGGTGAATTCTACACACCGCGTGCGTTGACCGACTTTATCGTACAACAGCTCCACCCGAAACTCGGTGAAACCTTTGGCGACTTCACCAGTGGTACGGGCGGCTTTTTGACCAGTTGCCTGAATTACCTGAAGCCCTCGGTAAAGACGACGAGCGACGAGAAAAAGTTCCAGTCCACAATTGTCGGGCAGGAATGGAAGCCTTTGCCGTATCTGCTTTCGATTACCAACATGCTCGTGCACGACATCGAAGAACCGAACATCGCCCATACGGATTCGCTGGGCCGCAAGGTGACGGAATTCAAGGACAGCGACAAGGTGGATTGCATCGGCATGAACCCGCCCTACGGCGGCAGCACCGGCGCGAACGCCAAGCTGAACTTCCCCTCGTCTATGCAGAGCAGCGAAACGGCGGACCTCTTTATTGTGCTTATCATGTATCGCCTGAAAAAGATGGGCCGTGCAGGCGTGATTATCCCCGACGGATTCTTGTTCGGCACCGATGGTGCGAAACTCGCCATCAAACAGAAACTCTTGCGCGAATTCAACCTGCACACCGTCATCCGCTTGCCGGGCAGCATCTTTAGCCCCTACACAAGCATCGCGACGAACATCCTTTTCTTCGACAACGAAAAGGCGAAAGGCGCTCCCGCCGGATTCAGCACCAAGGAAACATGGTTCTACCGCCTGGATATGCCCGAAGGCTACAAGCATTTCAGCAAGACGAAACCCATGAAGCTGGAGCACTGCAAGCCCATTGCCAATTGGTGGAACAACCGCGAAGAAATCTTTGAGACCAACGACGACGGCGAAGTCGTCAGCGAAAAGTCCCGCAAGTTCACGCCCGAAGAACTCGTTGAAATGGACTGCAACTTTGACCAGTGCAAGTTCCCCAAGGAAGAAGAGGAAATCTTGCCTCCTGCGGAACTCCTGGAAGATTACCACAAGAAACGCACCGCGCTCGACAAGAAAATAGACAAAAAGTTGGAACAAATCCAAAAACTCCTCGGGATTGAAATTAAGTAGGTGTGACTATGGCAAAAAAGACAGATGTTGTAAAAAAGGCAAATCGGCAGCCGGTGACTGCCGAAATGGGCCTGTTTGATAAAGTCGCGAAGCTTATTGAAGAAGCTCGTTCTCACGTATCAAAAGCTATCAACGTTGCTGAGGTCTATACCAAATATCGTATTGGTCAATACATTGTCGAAGACGAGCAAAAGGGCAAATACCGTGCTCAATACGGGAAGCAAGTCTTGCTGGATTTATCCAACCGTCTAACAGAGCGTTATGGGGATGGATGGAGTTACCCCAACCTTAGAAAAATCAGACAATTCTATCTTACATATTCAAATTTGATAATCAGTGATTATCAAATTCAAAATGATAATCAGCGATTATCAAATCAAGACAGCGAGAATATTCGGATTCAGGAACCTCATTTTGTCCTGTCATGGACGCATTACTTGGTTTTGATGCAGGTGAAAAATCCCGATGCTCGCAGTTTCTATGAAATAGAATGTTCCCAGCAACAGTGGAGCGTAAGGCAGCTCAGCCGGCAGGTGGGAAGCAGTCTTTACGAACGTCTTGCATTAAGCCGCAACAAAAAGGCGGTAATGCGACTCGCCAAGGAAGGACAAACGATTGAAAAGCCTTCCGACATCATTAAAAATCCCGTTACGCTTGAATTTCTCGGTCTGAAACCCGACTCAACTTATTCGGAAACAAAACTCGAAAGTGCCATTATAAGCAAGATGCAACAGTTTCTCTTGGAACTTGGAAAGGGATTCTTGTTTGAGGCAAGGCAAAAACGTTTTACGTTTGACGAAGATAACTATTACGTTGACTTGGTCTTTTATAACAGATTGCTGCAATGCTATGTTCTGATTGACTTGAAAACTGATAAGTTGACCCATCAGGATTTGGGTCAAATGCAAATGTACGTAAACTACTATGACCGCAATGTGAAAAAGGATTTTGAAAAGCCGACCATAGGAATTTTGCTTTGCGAACGTAAGAACGACGCTCTCGTGAAATTGACGCTCCCCAAGGAAGCGAATATCTATGCATCGGAATATGAACTTTACTTGCCCGATAAGAACATACTTCAAGCAAAAGTGAAGGAATGGATTAATGAGTTTGATGACGAAGAGAAAAAACAGAATTCGTCTGCACCGCAGACGAATTCAAAATCAAAAAAGTCCGTTGTAAAAGCCAAAACGATGCGGAGCAAGAAATGAACGGCGCACAACTGAAGAACAGCATTCTGCAATGGGCGATACAAGGGAAACTCGTTCCCCAGAATCCAAAGAACGAACCCGCCCAGAAATTGCTGGAACGCATCGCCGCATCCCGAAATGAAAGTTCCCTGAGCCTGCCGAAGGGAACTTCGTCAACGTCATTGCGAGGAGCGAAAGCGACGAAGCAATCTAAGAAATCCGCCCCCATCTCCCGCATCTACCGCGAGAACGGCGTTTGGTATGAACAAGTAGGAAATGCAGAGCCTAAGGATATTTCTGATGATATTCCGTTTGAAATACCTGAAAACTGGGCGTGGTGCAGATTAGGATCTCTTATAAAAATATCCTCTGGCGACGGCTTAGTTGCGAAAGATATGAAAAAGGGCGAAATTCCTGTTTTTGGCGGAAACGGCATAACAGGTTATCATACTGAAGCAAATGTATTTGAAGAAACCGTTGTTATCGGTCGAGTTGGTTTTTATTGTGGTAGTGTTCATGTCACTCCACCCAAAGCATGGATAACGGATAACGCATTTATCACGGAGTATCCTCAAAATTATATAGATAGGGGATTTTTAGTACACTGCTTGAAATTTTTGGATTTGGGGAAAAGCCATAACGCAACTGCACAACCCGTTGTTTCTGGAAAAAAGATATATCCATTGTTGTTCCCCCTCCCGCCATTGGCAGAACAAAAACGAATCGTCGCCAAACTCGAAAAAGTTTTGCCCCTAGCCGACGAATACGGTGCAGCGCAAGAAGAACTCGACAAACTAAACAAGGAACTCCCCGAAGCCCTCAAAAAGAGCATCCTCCAGCAAGCAATTCAAGGCAAACTCGTCCCACAGAACCCCAAAGACGAACCCGCCCAAAAGTTGTTGGAACGTATCGCATCCAGCCGTCATTCTGAGCGTAGCGAAGAATCCAGTAAACGTTCTAAAAAGACATCGAAGAACCCAACATCCCGCATTTACCGCGAAAACGGCACCTGGTTCGAACAAATCGGCGCCGCCGACCCCAAAGATATTTCAGAAGACATTCCTTTTGAAATACCTGAAAACTGGGCGTGGTGTAGAGTGGGAAATGTTATTTCTCTATTATCCGGTCGAGATCTTGAGCCGTCCCAATACAACGCGTCGCAAATAGGCATTCCTTATATGACAGGCGCAAGCAATTTTTCAAATGAATCACTAATTGTAAATCGGTGGACAAATTCACCTATTACAGTCTCGCATAAAGGAGATTTGCTGATTACATGCAAGGGGACCATAGGAACTATGGCTTTCAATAATGTTGGAGACGTGCATATAGCTCGCCAAATAATGGCTATCAATTCTTCGTTTATGAATTTGAATTATGTCAAATACTATTTGACCAGTTATGTTAATGAACTACAGAAAGTAGCACGCAGTATGATTCCTGGAATTTCACGAGACGATTTGTTAAGCAGCCTTATTCCCCTCCCGCCCCTAGCCGAACAAAAACGAATCGTCACCAAACTCGAACAACTGTTTAAGGTGTTGTAAGTAGAAAAAAGGAGATTCAAAAATGAGTTTCTGGAATAGAAAAAAAGAGAAGGTTCAGGGAAAGTATAAAGAAATTCCTTTCCAGCATTTGGCACCGATTGACACGGTGGATGACAAGACCACATTCGATGCTCTTGATTATGCACTATCACAAAAAAACATCCATAATATCGCATTGACCGGAAATTATGGAGCTGGGAAAAGCTCTATTCTAGAGAGTTATATTAAACGAAACAAAAGGAAGAATGATTTTTTGAAGATTTCTCTTGCCACATTTGCAGTAGAGAATAAAGATGAAAATGCGAATCAAGAAAATGTGACCACAATCAGTGAAGCCAATCAAAAAGCGAAAGAGGATGATTGCACAGAAGCGCGCGAAACAAAGAATTCTAAGGGCGAATTTCCTGAAACAATTCTACAGAAAATAGAAAAAAGCATATTGCAGCAAATCTTGTATCGTAAATCAGGAATAAAATTACCAAATTCTCGTTTTATCCGCATAAAAAGAACAAATAAGATAGATGTCATTATTACAGAAATTGTTGTCCTGGCTTTATTTTTTGTATCTAATTATTTTATACACGGAAAAATTTGGGAATACATTTGCAAACCAATGTCAATCCCTTTAAAATGGGACTCCATTGCGCTTTCAATTTCTCTATTGTTCGCTCTGTTCTTGTTTCTTTATAAAGTAATTTTATTTGCAAAAAGACTTCGTATAGCAAAGCTATGCTTTAATAATGCTGAAATTGAATTTAAGGGATGCGAAAATGAGGAGTCACTACTTAATAAATATTTAGATGAACTGCTCTACTTTTTTGAGGTGACAAAGTATAAAGTCGTTGTCTTTGAGGACTTAGACCGTTTTAACAATACTGAAATATTCATAAAACTTAGAGAATTAAACACTCTTCTTAATAATTACGAAAAAATTAATCGTAAAATTCTTTTTGTTTATGCTTTGCGAGATGAAGTTTTCAGGGATAGCTCAAGGACAAAATTCTTTGATTTTATCATTCCCGTTATTCCTGTAATCAACAATCAAAATTCTAGCGATGTATTGTATAATTATTGGATGCAAAATAGAGCGAGCGCATTCGGAAAAATAGATGAAAATTTTCTTCAAGATATTGGTTTGTATGTAGATGACATGCGCCTGTTAATAAATAGTATTAATGAATTTAAAATATATGATCAGAGAATTAATGAAGAAGATTATGAAATAGCATCTGAAAATACCGACAAAAAAGTGTGTTACGATAGAAATAAAATTTTCGCTTTAGTATTATATAAAAATCTTTACCCTAGCGATTTTGCCCTCCTTGCTCAAAACGAAGGAGATTTATATAGTATTTTACAAAAAAGAAAAGATGTTGCCAAAAATGGATCCGAACAGATAGAACGAGAAATACAAATACTTGAAAATGAAATTCAAGAAATAGAGCATCAAATAGATTTGGACAAAAAGGAATTACGAATTATATACATATCAAAAATTTTTTCTAAAAAACCCGACAATTGCTATATCGCTCTTAATGCAGACGATTTTACTTCTGATGAAGAATTTGATAAAATAAAAAAGAATGCGTCGTTAGAGTGTCTTCAATACGCACGACGTAATGATTATTATGGCACCTGGAGTTATGAAAAATCTTTATTTTCATACAATTTTTCAAATATAGAAAAAGAGATTGATTCAAAATACTCATACGATAAGCGTGAAGAAATGATAAAATCTAAAGCTGATGGTAAATTAAATGTTTTAAAGCGTCATCTAAAAGAAAAAAAATCTGATATATCTGAGATTAGCAATAAAAGTGTTAAAGAATTGCTAGAAACTATTGCACCTGAAAGTTTTACAGGCCATCTAAAAAAGCAAAATAAAAAATTTAATGATTTTATTATTTATCTGTTAAGACACGGATATATTGATGAAAATTATTCTGAATATATTTCAAATTTTTATGCAAAATCATTGAGTGTTCATGAAAAACAGTATTTGCGTTTGATAAAGGATCAGCAGCCTCCATCTTTTGAATTGATACTAAGCAATGTTAATAATGTAATCAATAGGATTAAGGATATTGAATGGAAATTACCTGCTGTTTTAAACAATTCCATGCTGTCTTATTTACTAATTACAGATGATTGTCATTTGAAAGATTTTTTAGGAGCTTTGTGGAATTTTAAACTAACAAGTCACGATGATTTTTTCTTAAGCAAATTCAATGCAAGCCCAACTTGTTTGTCAAAATTGTATCAGGGATTGTATGAATTTTTAGGCCATGAAAATAGTTGGATTAATGTAATTTTTGACAATGAACATGTTGGCACATTGTATTATTTCTTTGTATATGTCGATTTTGAAAAAACAGAAGAAAATATATTGTCTTACTTGACAAAAGATTTATCCTTCTTGCATCGTGAAGATATAGACAAGAATACGGTTTCTTCAAAAATTAATTATTATAGTTTGAAATTTAATCTTTTGGAAGATACTGCAAAATACCCCGTCTATGATATCTTATTGGACAATGCCGCCTATATAATATCAAAGAAAAATATTGATATTATAATCAAACACGCAAATGGTGATGTTACTGAAGAATCTATCAAGGATTATTATACACAAATATCCAAATTAAAAAAAAAAAACATTAAGGCATATGTCGACCAGAATATTGACGTCTTTGTAAATGATATCGTTCTCTCAACAGGCGATTCAATGGCAGAAAGCAAAGAAGCCTTCATTGAATTGTTGAATGATGAAAATTTAGCGACTGAAACAAAAGCTAAACTAATTGAAAAGAATAATTGTGTAGTATCTGATATTACGCGAATCAAAGGGGCTGAAATCCAGCTTGCCGATGGTGATAATAAATCAATTGATATACGCAATTTATTGTATAAGCATAAGAAAGTAAGCCCGTCATGGGTAAACATCTATGAAATTTTCAAATACAACGGAAATAAATTAGATCAATGTCTGGTTGACTATTTAAATGACGAACAAATTGTCAACAAATTAATAGAAAGCAAACCTTTAGCAGATGAAGAAGTTGAAGAAAACAAAGGGAATCATGAAGTTGCATCTACTTTCTACAACAATGTATTAGTTGCGGAAAATTTGTCTTTATCAAGTTTTGCAACAATAATGGAAGTTTACCCTTGGTGTTACGAAGCAAAACAAAACAACATTGATTCCGACAAGTTGGATATAATCATTGAGTTAGGGAAAATTTCTCTTTCATTTGACAACTATTCTAAAATAGGAAATAATTACTCATCCTTATTACCCAAATACATTAAAAAACATTTTGATGACTTTATTAACAAATGGAGTGAGTTAAAAATTGTTATAGATATTAATGATCTTAAATTACTTTTGGATTGCAGCGAGTTAGATAAAGATCAAAAAACAAGATTGTTTAAGCTTCCACTTGAGATATGGGGTTCAACAATATCCAAAGAAGATTATATCTGGCTAGGTAAAAAAATAATAGAGCTAAATATATCTCAAGAAATACAAGCTCCTGTTCTTCAAATACTTCGAAGTATCGATGATGAGAATGACTTGATAATAATCATTTGTTTGCAGGGAAAATATCATTATCTACGTAATAATGACATAATAAACATAGTTAACAGCAAGATGGGAGAACCTTATCAATCTTGTGTTAAACGAGAAGGCAAACATGAAAAAATTCCGTATAGCAAACTAAACCAACAATTCTGCGCAGTATTAAGTGCAAAAGGAATAATATCGCGTTATCAGATTGAGGGCGACAAAATAAGAGTAATCCAAAGAAGGCCCTAGTATTTGAAGTTATTTACGGTTCTTGTATATAAAGACTCTTCTGCTGGTAGATTACTTATCAATAAAGGATTGCAATGTCTAAAAAAAAGTTACAAGAAAACAGCACATCTCAATCCCAAGTTTTTGACCTTTTAGGCCGAGCCTTGTATACGTGCAATGTCATTGAGCTCCAATTGCGCTGGATGCACAAGCATGTTGGTGGCATTTGGACGGGCAAAACCCCAGAAGAGCTTTTGAAGTCTCTAAAAAAGGCAGTGGAGAAACAACAGAAAGACGACAAACGCCCTCTATGTCCCATAGGCCTAGATTTGATAGACGCTATATATACTCCGCGAAATAACAAGGATTTTAAGACCGCAAAAAAGCAGCAACTTGGAGTTTTGAAAATCGACTACAAAATACAGTGCAAAGGACGACTCCTACAGGCAACCGAAAAATTCAAGAAATTCATTGAAACTCGCAATTATCTAGTCCACTATTTTGCGAGAGATTACAATCTGGCAGAACCAGAATCACGCACAAAAGCCTACGACGACCTAAAAAAGAAGAGCAAAGTCATCAAGGATGCAGCAGAGTTCTTCAATGAAGATTACAATCTGATGAATCGAACTATACAAGATTTTTTAGCAAAATTACCGGAATCAATAAAAGTTCTTTCAAATAAAAATTCAAAATGTCAAATTATATCTTAGCGAGAATGTATATTTAAGGAATAGAGGAATAAATAGAAACAGAGTAGCACATGTCTAAGATAACGGTTAAAAATACAGATATTACAAATGACGCTCGTGCTGCAGATATCATCAAAAATGGTTGCGCAACCGTTATACAATAGAATTTCTTGGCACATGAGAAACGATTCATAATCCCGATTTTAAAGTGGACGAATATGACCACTTTAGAAAAGAGGCTGGTTTAAACGAAATTTAGACGAGAATTTTGAAATTTAACCATGTCTACGATACTTCTTTCTATTAAGCCGGAATACACAAACCGGATACTCGAAGGCTCAAAGAAATTTGAGTTCCGCAGGAGCGTCGCCAAACGCAAAGTTGATCGAATTCTGATTTACTCAACCGCTCCGGAAATGAAAGTGGTTGCGATGGTTGAAGTTCTTGGCGTGGAAAAAGATTCGCCCAAGAATCTGTGGCAAAAGACCCATGCAAATGCAGGGATTTCTCGTCCGAAGTTCATGAATTACTTCGCAAACCGTTCTGTTGCGTATGCGTATAAGCTTGGGGCGTTGCAAAAGTTCGACAAGCCGAAGACTCTGGCGGAATACGGAATTACAGCCGCTCCGCAATCCTTCGTGTATGTAGAAGGATAGTGTCCTTTAAATTTCGTTTTATCTGAATTTTTATCGCCGACAAAACTCAAACGTCGGCGACAAATCGGCGATAAATCAAGAAAACGGCGACAAATCGGCGACAACTTTGAAAAACGGCGATAAATGTGGCGATAACCCACAAAAATGGCGATAAAAGGTGGCGATAAAAAATGAATTGCGAAATAAGCCCGACCCAGTGAGCCGTGGGAACGAACTGATTAAAACTTGATTAACCAGTGATTTAAGCGATTAATCACCCTATGTGTTTTCAATTAATTAGCGTTTTCCGCATGAAAAAGGCATTTCCTGTTTGGCATGATTCTTGCAAATATAGAGGCGATGCGACAAAGGGGTTTTATTCCTTCGTTGTATTGTAATATGTATTGACAGACGTATATACATAATCTATATTAAAGAGGGTAATAGATGAATATTACAAAACACGCTTTTGAGAGAATGCGTGAAAGAGGCTTTACTGTAGAGATGCTTGGGCGGTTCCTACGGAAAAAGAACTTGAGACGGGATTCTTCAGGAAAAGAGGGTGTGTCAAAAATTACTGCCGAAGTTGACAATCAGTTTTGGACGATTATTGTTACGGACGATTTGACGACTTTGATAACAGTAAGGAGAGCTCATGAAGACGAGGTGCAAGATGCAAAAGAAAACTAAGTTGCCCAGGGGCTTCAAACTGGTAGACGATATCTACCCCAAGACGGTTGTTGAAAAACTTGAAAAAGATACGAGCGTCAGGGATCCAATGACAATCTCCGGCGGTCACGAATCGGAGACTCTTGAAGAATCTATAGCCCGCATTAGGCGCGCCATTGCAGAGTCCAAGGAAGAAAAGAAGATGTACTCCATAAGGCTGAAGGTGAAAACCGTAGATGCGCTAAAACGCAAGGCCGCCGCGGCAGGAATCCCTTACCAGACATACATGAATGCGGTGCTGGACATCGCAGCTTCGGCTTAAACTCTACAAACCCGCTTGCTAAGCCAGCGGGTTGCAATCAAAAACAGGGCTATTTGAATTTTTTCTAAATTTGGGGCGCAAGGAGTTACAGAACTTCAAAAAGCGCCCCATGAAGCATCTTTTCGTCATCGCCACCGCCAGCAGCGGGAAAATCAGGGATTTCGCCCACATCCTGGGCACGGACCACTACGAATTCAAGACACTCAAGGACATCGGATTCGATGAAGAAATCATCGAAGACGGGAAATCATTTGCCGAAAACGCCATCATCAAGTCGAGCACCACGGCCCGCTGGCTCGCCAAGCGCGGCATCGAGGCGACCGTACTCGCCGACGACTCCGGGCTCGAGGTTTTCGCCCTGAACGGCGAGCCGGGCATCTACAGCGCCCGCTACAGCGGCGGCCACGGCAACGACGACGAGAACAACAACCTCCTGCTGAAAAAGCTCGAAGGGATTGCCGACCGCAAGGCACGCTACTTTTGCGCCCTCGCCTACCAGACCATCACCAAGGATGCCAGCGGGAACCTCGCCATCAGCGAGCCCATCGTGTTCGAGGGGGAATGCCGCGGCGAAATCAACCACGCCCCCGTAGGCGACATGGGTTTCGGCTACGATCCGCTGTTTGTCCCCGACGGCGAAACGCGCACGTTCGCGCAGATGGAACTCGAAGAGAAAAAGCTCATCAGCCACCGCGGCAACGCCATCCGCGCACTGAAAAAGGCTCTCCACAAGTAACGCGGGCAAAAGCGCCTACAACGGAACCGCGCCATGCAAGTCCTGTTCGCCCCGCTGCAAGGTTACACCACAGGCATCTACCGCAAGGCTCATGCCGAAATCTTCGGCGGTGTCGACGCCTATTACGCGCCCTTCCTGCGGATGGAAAACGGCCGCCCCCGCGAAAAGGACCTGCGCGACTTCGATTTTATTGCCGGCGAGCACAATTTTATTGCCGGTGCAAAGACCGTGCCGCAGATTATCGCGAACAGCGTCGACGAATTCAGGACTCTCGCCGACGCCATCGTGCAAAAAGGGTTCACGGAAATTGACTTCAACATGGGATGCCCCTTCCCGATGCAGGTCAGCCGCCACCGCGGAGCCGGCCTGCTGAGCGACACGCAGACCGTCAAGGCAATCATGGACGAAATCGCGCGCCTCACGGCCAACGGTTCCGTAAAGTTTTCCGTCAAGATGCGGCTCGGGCAAGACTCCCCCGACGAAGCGTTCGCGCTGCTGCCCATCTTGAACGACGCCCCGCTCGCCCACATCACGCTCCACCCGAGGCTCGGCAGGCAGCAATACAAGGGCGCCATTGACTTTACCGCTTTCGTGCGGTTCTACGAGGAATGCCGCCACCCCCTCGTCTACAACGGCGACATCATGAGCGTCGGCCAGATTCGCAAGATGGAATCGGCCTACCCCAAGCTGGCAGGCATCATGATCGGGCGCGGGTTGCTCGCCCGCCCAAGCCTCGCAGCCGAATACAAGGCCGCAGCCGACGCAAGTACCATCAGCGAAAGGGACTTGCTGGGCAAAATCCTCGAGATGCACGGCAGGCTGTACGAACACGCGCGCAGCACCTACCAGGGCGACAGCCAGATTCTCTCGCACATCAAGAGTTTCTGGGAATACCTGGAGCCAAGCATCCCCAAGAAGGCCTTCAAGAAAATCAAGAAAGCAGGAAACCTGGGCGAATACGACGCTGCCGTCCAGTCGCTCGACATGGAGTAGGCCGATGGAAAGCGTGTACATCGAAATAACGGATTCCTGCAACCTGCACTGCAGTTTCTGCCCCTGCGGAACGGCGGGGAAAGCCGGCAATGCCGCGATGCCGCGCACCTTCATGCCGACCGCGCTTTTCGAAAAATGCATCGCCGGAACGCAGGAAATCGGCGCGAAGAACGTCTTTTTCCATGTCCTCGGCGAACCGACACTACATCCTGGCTTCGCGCATTACCTCAAGAAGCTAGAGCAGACGCCGCTCAGGCTCACGCTGACCACCAACGGCACCACTATCGAGCGCACAGGGCGCCACATACTGGATTGCCCGGCGGTTCGGCAGGTGAACTTCTCGACGCACGCATTCGCCGAACTCCCCCGCGAGACGGCAGAACGCTACTTGCAGAACGTACTCGACTTTTGCCGCATCGCAGCCGTCGAACGCCCGGACCTCTACGTCAATCTGCGCCTGTGGAACGTGGGGGCCGCCGAAGCCACGCCCTGGAACCGCTACATGCTCGACCGCATCCGCGAAACGTTCGGGGTCGAGGTCACGCCGGGGCATTTTTGCAGCCGCCACAAGAGTTTCAATATCTCCGGGCGGATTTACCTCCACGAAGACACGCGTTTTGAATGGCCGGGGTCAAACAAGGTCACTTCGGCAAGCTCAGTGACCTTAGAGACGAGAGACAAGAGTGGTTCGGCAAGCTCAGTGACCGGAACTCCTGTTCAGGGGACGTGTCGGGCGCTGGATACGCACGTGGCCATTCTCCACGACGGACGGGTTGTCGCCTGCTGCCTGGATTACAGCGGACAAATCACGCTCGGGAACATCCAAGAAAACGGCCTCGCCGAAATCCTCGAAGCTCCCCTCGCCCGCGAACTCCGCGAAGGGTTCGCACAAAACGAGCTGCGCCACCCATTATGCAGGGCGTGCTCGTACTGCAAAAGATTTTCCCGAAAAAACAATAAAGCCTAAAGCTGTTCGTCAATCAGCATCAGGATCTTCTGGATGGCAAATTCCGGACTGAATTCCGTATCGCCGCCAGCCGCACGCACGTGGCCACCGCCGCCAAATGTCTTGGCGATAGCGTTGACATCCACAATGTAGTTGCTGCGCAGGCTAATCTTGTACTTGCCATTGACCGGGTAAAGGAACACAGCGACTTCTGTGCCGCCCACTTCGCGGAGCGTATCGATGACATTGCTCAGGTCGACCGGCTGGACATCGAATCTTTCCATGTCTTCCGGAGTCACGATAGAATACACCACCTTGCCGTCAAGGCCCATCTTGCAGTTTTCCAGGACGAACCCGGTAATCAGAGTCTGCTTGTAGGTGCGCGTATAATAGGTTTCGTTCACAATCCTCGCGAAATCGACGCCCTTGTCAATCAGGTCACCCACGACATTCATGGTCCGCTTGCCCGTGCACGAGTACT
The DNA here is from genome assembly GCA_017649565.1 of Fibrobacter sp. Taxonomy (GTDB): domain Bacteria; phylum Fibrobacterota; class Fibrobacteria; order Fibrobacterales; family Fibrobacteraceae; genus Fibrobacter. The sequence continues at coordinate 53,133 of JAGCGO010000040.1, forward strand.
TGAACGCGCCCGTGTCGTGGACAATGCCCAGATAAAGGCAGCTTGCGGTTTCGGTGCTGATTTTTGCATTGTCCATCAAGAAGTACAGCGTCTCGCACGTCGAGCTGGATTGAGCCTCCAGGAAGCACTTTGTACACAAATTCTGCGGATTGCTGACATGATGGTCTATGTTGCATGTAAACTTTGCGCTCTTTATGCACGGCACGCCATTCGCGCCGACACGTTCGAAGGATGGCGTATCCAGCATGAAGGCGACATCGCAGCCGTTTGCGAAGGCATTCTCGGAATACTCCGGCAAAACGCAGTCGGCACCCTTGAGGATCCCATAGGTCTCAGGGAATTTTTCCAAGAAAACCTTGACATCGACTTGCGGAAAATTGTCCTTGATATAATTATAGAGAGCAAGGGCCGAACCAACGCAATCCCCATCGGGGCGAACATGTCCAAAAATAGCGGCAGTTTTCGCGTTCAGCAACAATTCATCAATCATCATCACCATCCTTTCGCATTTTTTCAATACCAAAGATAAAAAAACGGGCTTGCAAAATACCGAAAAAGCCAAAATTACCTGAATTAACCTATCTTTCTGTAATGCAAATCACAATCCACGATTTCAGCGGCGTCTATTCGGAGCAAAAATTCATGCAATCCTTGCGTGAATCGTCCAAAGCCCTGTGGCTAGACAGCACCGGAATCGCGGGGACAGACTGCTACTGCGATGACGACGCTGTTGTCGCCATACGCGGGCAAATCGCCGACGCGGGCATCCAAAATGCCGAAGGGATCCACTTCATCGACGGCGGAAATTACCACTACATGAGCAAAATCTGGACCGACATGGTCCAGGAGCCGTTCACGCTTGTGGTTTTCGACCACCATCCCGACATGCAGGCGCCACGGTTCGGAGGAATCCTGAGTTGCGGAAGCTGGGTATTGGAGGTCCTGAATACAAACAAATTTGCAGAGCAGGTCATCCTCATCGGAGTCGCCGACCACCTTGTAGACGAAATCCGGCAAGAGATTGCTTCGGACACTTGTAGCGACGCCCCCTCTATCCTGGACAAAGTAACATTCATCAAGGAAAGTGAACTGGGAAAGGAGATCCCCGGCCGCCTCTCGTCTCTCGTCTCGGTTGGTGAGCCTGTCGAACCACTCTCGTCTAAGCTCTACCTTTCCATCGACAAGGATGCGCTCGCGCCCGCCTTCGCGGCCACGAACTGGGACCAGGGTTCCCTCAGCACGGAATCCTTGAAAAACATCATCGCTGGTCTCGCCGCAAGCCACAAGATTATCGGCGTCGACATTTGCGGGGAGCGCGCCCGCGACATCGAGGACTCTCGCGCCGACGTGCTGAACAACGGGCTCAACCAAGAACTCGCGGAATTCCTACTCGAAATCCTCTAGTTCCATCCCGTGGATAGTGATGTCGTCCAAGTACCATTCTATGGTGGATTTCATGCCTTGAAGAATGCCATCGCCATTCTTGAATTCAATCTTATAAACGCGGTCCTTGGCCTTCTCCCATTCCCCACCGATGGATTCCAATTCGGAGTACCTTTCGGGAAGTAAAGCATCCACCCAAATTACATAGCGGGTCCATTCGTCACTCAAACTAAATTCTCCATAGAAGCCAGCTTTCCAACCGGGATCACTAGACTTTGCGGCAAGGGAGTCGCTATAGGCTGTAAAAAGCACCAGCCTTATTTTTCCCTGTCCCTTGGCCCAGAAGGAAATAGCTTCCATCTTGGAGAGATCGACATAATCATCGCCATTACTTAAATTGAGGTTTAAAGCCCAATACGGAGAAACATCTTTGGGTAGGTCGGCAACATGCTTCATGTAAAGGCCATCTCCTGTATGTCCATCCGTCGTCTTGAACGAAGCCATCGTCGCTGTTTCGGAGCGGGTTCCGGCTTCGTTGGTCGTCACAACCGTATCGCAAGTTGTTCTGCCCTCGCAGCTATTGTAGAAGCCCCATTTGAAATTCAAATCCAAGTCGCTAGACAACTTGCTTTTCGGGAAATCATCCCCAAAGTCTTCGATGACCGTAATTTTCGAGAGTGCATCCAAGTCAGGGCGATCGGGAGCGACAAACTTATCCTTCGGATTGAACAGCGCACGGAGCTTGTGATCCACCCATTTATCCTTTTCAAAATAATACACATAGTAATCGCCACCAAAATTATGCATCGCCGTCGCAAAACCAAAATAGTCTGCAATCTGGGTAATGGAGGTCAACCACCTTTCCACACTGGCATCATCCTTGATATAATAAATCGTACCATATTCACCTAGATACACAGGCATGTTGCCATGGGATTTAGACCACAGAGCCACTTGTTCAAAGTCTTTATAAATTGCCATTTTTTGGTTATTAGTCCCCTCCCAAGTTTCTTTTCCACAAGAATCAGCAGGCGGGGCACCAGATCCACAATTCGATGCAAATTTATATGGATCATAATAATGGAAACTCGCCATTAAAAGTCCATTCGGGTCATCCAACTGAAGTTCATTCAAATTGTCTTTACTGTAATAATTTCTGCTGCCCACAATAATCACACGGGCCGGATCTATCCCATGAATAATCTGGATAAGGCTATCCACTAAATTATTCCATTGCGTTGCCGTGATATACTCATCCGTAGTGGGTTCATTAGGCAACTCAATAATCAATGAATCCGGAGATATATCCTTCATTTCATCTATTATCTGCCGATATATCTTTTTTTCGCAAGGTGAAGCCGTCTTATAAGTATAACTATTAGAAGTCTTATTATTATCCGTCACCCTTTGGCTCATCAGAAGTTCATGTTCATCAACCACAGCAATCATGCCGTTTGCAATGGTATTATCTACAGCCCACCTAACTTGTTTCATATACTCAGGATTTATCAAACATCCAGTTTTTTTCCCTATAAAAAGAGTATCCCATCGTATTTGGAAGCGTATATGATCAAAGCCCTTGTCTGCTATCATCTTGAAATGCTTCTTTTCCAATCGGTCGTAATTGCTAGCATCTGTATACAAAGCCCAATCACTCATAAAAATATTGTCGTCGAATTCGCTAAAATCATCTCTTCCTGAAAAGAACGCCGAAGCATTTATCCCTCGTTTCATTCGCTTCACAAGCTTTTTCGCGAGGCCCGGCACCATCGCGTGGCGGCCATTTTTTCCATCGACGCCATCCTTACCGTCCTTGCCATTCAAGATAACGCCCAGCGTATCGCTGCCGCACACAATCATGAAGCCCGTGCTGTCCCCGCTTTCAAAGGGGATGCCAGAACAAGAGGCGCCGTCTTTACCGTCAGAACCATCCTTGCCATCGGAGCCGTCCTTGCCGTCGGAACCATCCTTACCGTCAGCACCTTTTTTCCCGTCGGCTCCATTTTTACCGTTGGTTCCGTCCTTTACCGCCGTAGTGGAACCATCCTTGCCATTCAGGACATACCATTTTTCGCCGTAGCAGACATACACATCCTTGTTGTCCTCGGTTATGACGAACGACCCGTTATTATCCTTGCCGCAGTCGGGAAGGGCACTTTCAGACGTGGCCGTCGATATGGGGACCTGGCGAACTTCAGTAATATTGGTCACCTCGTCGCCGCAGGCCGAAAGCATGGCCAACGAAATTGCAATGGATGATGCAAGAGCAATGCGTGAATGGTTCATAGGGACTCCTGTCTATTTTAAAGATCTACCGGATTTCCAGTTTTTTGAAAGTTTCGTAGTGGTCCGCAGTATAAAAGATAACGCAATCCGACTGGTACACGAGCCGCTTGGTCCCGCGATTCTTGCCCGAATAGTCCACATCGGCTTCGTGGTATGAACCATTTGGCAACAGTCCCTCTTTATTTCCGAAGGAATCACCACCGATCATCACGCCGATTGTTGTCCACGGGTTGAAATTCCACTTTTCAAATGTTTTGCCCGTCTCGGATTCGTACAGAGACTTGCCTTCGCTCTGGTTGACATAATTGTCCGGCAACTTGTCGAACTTGCACAGGTACGCCGCCACGGAATCCTTGGTCGTGTACAGGCCGGATTCTTTCACCGCATCGTAAATGGACAACAGCGAAACGCTAGACGATGATTTTTCTTCTGAACTGCATGAAGATGATGAAACCTTTGAACTACTAGACTTTGCCTTGCTTGAGGAAGAAACTTTTTTGGAACTTGACGATTTTTCTTTGCTAGAAGAAGATTTTTCTTTTACGGCAGAAGATTCTATTCCATACGTATCATCATCATCGTTAGGAATCGTCGGAGTAGAGCAGGCAGCGAAGAAAACGGCAACGAAGCCGACTAGGAAAAACTTAGGAAAAACTTTCTTCATGCCGAAAATATACATTTAAAAGGCAAATGCTAGTCAAACGGCAAAGCCATCTCCATCAAAAGAACTATATTGTACAAAAAAAGGAGAATCTACTAGATTCTACCCACTAGATCCTAATCCCTAACCCCTATTCTCTATCATGGACATTAACGAACTCGCACAACAGCACATCTTGAACCAGCCACTCTACGTGACCGGCAAGCCCATCGCCTACACCGCCCGCGAATTCGGCCTCGACCCGAAAGACATCGACAAACTCGCGAGCAACGAAAACCCGTTCGGCCCGAGCCCGAAGGGCATGATCGAAGCCCGCAAGGCGCTGGAAGAAGTGAACCTCTACCCGGATGGCGGTTCCTACGACCTCATCGGAAAGATTGCAGAGTTCCGCGGCGTGAAGCGCGAACAGATTGCCGTCGGTAACGGCAGCAACGAGCTCCTGGACATGATCGCCCAGGTGTTCCTCGGCCCCGGCACCGAAGCCGTGATGGGCAAGCACAGCTTCGCCGTCTACAAGCTCGCCACCATGGCGATGAACGCCAAGATTATCGAAGTCGACATGCCGGCCCCGGCCTACAACTACGACCTCAAGGCCATGCGCGCCGCCGTGAACGAGAAGACCCGCATCGTGTTCCTCGCGAACCCGAACAACCCGACGGGCTCCGACCTCACCGCCAAGGAAATCATCGACTTCGCCGACAGCCTTCCGGAAACCTGCGTGCTGGTGATGGACGAAGCCTACACCGAATTCATTGAAGACACGCCGGAACTCGTCCCGGATTTCAACAGCCGCATCGCCGAAGGCAGGAACATCATCTGCTGCCGTACGTTCAGCAAGATCTACGGTCTCGCCGGCCTCCGCGTGGGCTACTGCATCACCCGCCCCGAAATCGTGAACCTCATCAACCGCGTGCGTGAACCGTTCAACGTGAACAGCATCGCCCAGGCTGCCGCCATCGGCGCCATCGATGACCAGGAATACGTGAACAAGGTACGCGAACTCAACAAGAAGGGCCTCGACCAGTTGAAGGCCGGCTTCCGCGAAATGGGCCTTGCCTACGTGGACAGCCATGCGAACTTCATCGCCGTCAGTGGTTTCAAGGACCCGATGGACGCCTTCAAGTTCCTGCAGGCCAAGGGCACCATCATCCGTCCGCAGCCTGCCATGGGTGACGTGCTCCGCATTACCGTGGGCACCGAAGCGCAGAACAAGAAATGCCTCGACAACATCAAGGCATACCTCGGCAAGTAAACCGCGAGGCGAAACCTCACGGGGTTGCTCGCGTCATTTCCAAGCGCGGGTTCTGTAGCCGGAGCGTCGCAGAAAACCTGGTCCGCGAGGGCCGGGTTTCTTTGCGTGGTAAAATCGTGCACGACCCCGACACGCCCGCCTACGAAAACGACGAAATCGCAGTGGACGGCGCGCCCGTCGAGGCCGCCCAGAAGTTCTACTTCGCGATGAACAAGCCCCGCGGCATCGTCACCTCCGCAAGCGACGAGAAAGGCCGCAGGACCGTAATGGACCTGTTCCGCGAGCAATACGCCAAACTGTTCCCCGGCAAGCCCGTACCGCACATATCGCCGGTGGGCCGCCTCGATGCCGCCAGCGAAGGATTGCTCCTGTTCACCAACGACACGCAATGGGCCGACGCATTGCTGGACCCGCGCGCCCCGAAAGCACACATCAAAATCTACCGCGTACAAGTCGCAGGCAAACCTTCCGCAGCCGACCTTGCGAAAATGGAAGCAGGATTCAACGTGCCGCCCCGCGTATTCGGCGAAAGCGAAGAATTCATGCACGCCGAACGCGCAGTCCTCCACAGCGAAGGCGAAAAGAACTGCTGGCTCGAAATCACGCTGTCCGAAGGCAAGAACCGCGAAATCCGCCGCATGCTCGCGCACCTCGGCTACGAAGTCATGCGGCTCGTGCGCATCCAGTTCGACAAGTACACGCTCGATGACCTAAAACCCGGCGAAATCCGCCCCCTGATTCTCCTCTAAAAATCCGGCACCATACCTTTCGGCATTATTTTATCCTATATTTCCTTCTAGGAGAAAACATATGAATTTCATCAAGCGAATCTACATTGCATCTATCGTCTTATCGCTTGCGTTCTTCGCAGCCTGCGGAGATTCCGAATCAAGCAACATCGCCAGACCCGACGACCATTCAGGATCCGACATCACGAATTCGTCTGCCGTAGATAAGAACAGTTCTACAACCGACAAAAACAGTTCCTCTTCGGCCAAGAGTTCCCCGTCCACCAACGATTCCTCATCTAGCTCAGATAAGAACGGCGCATCCTCGTCAAGTTCGGGGAAAAACAACACAACTTCATCAAGTTCCAGCATCAACGGCAGTGAAATAGCCGGAGGATGCTTCGTAAGCCTAGATCCTGTAGACTGGCGCATCATAGGTAAAGACACCGTATATATGCGTTACATTATTTCCTGCGACGGAGTCTCCTTGGGCTATATCTATAACGAAACCAATGAAAATCTCCCCATCGCAGCCGGTGGTCAAAAATGCACCTTGGACGACCACCTCGATGGTACTGTCGATGTCACCTGCGGCACAAACACCTATACAGCAAACAAGCCTAGCGACATGGGCATAGGCTTGTTTTCTGCGCCCGAACTCGTTTCTTGCAAAGACACTGATTTATGGTGCTATAGCCCGATTATAGACGGAGCAGACAAGAGTCCCATCACTCAGATGACCTACAGAGAAAACGAAGGCTTTTTCTTCGCCAGCACGGGCACTCACGACCTAACAGACTGGAACGGAATTTGCATCACCTATACATCCGATACTGCAGCATATCTTATCATGGACCTTGGCGAAACAAAGAACCTGGAACTGAACAACAACCTGCCGCAAGTTACGCTCAAGAACAAGGCTCCGCTCCCCACAGAAAGGTGTTTCGGTTGGAAAGCATTCAAGCAGCCTCGCTGGGCTAGCCCCGCCATATCGGGGAATGACGCCGCCAAAGCTATCGCCAGTTTCAAAATCAATCAACCATCAGGAAGCAATTTCAACCTCATCCGCATAAGAGCCTACCGGGATGAAGATCACTCCTTTGACCGGACTTGCGGTGAC
>JAGCGO010000041.1 GCA_017649565.1 Fibrobacter sp.
GCTGAAGGAAGGCTTCTACATGAATTGGGAACATCTTGACGAACTCAAGAAGTTGCTCCGCTACGAAAGCACCAAGACCGAAGGCGACGCTCTCGTGGGCCTCGACGAATACGTGAAGCGCATGCCGGAAGGCCAGAAGGAAATTTACTACCTCATCGGCGACAAGAATGCCGTGAAGTCTAACCCGATGCTCGAAGCCTTCAAGGCCAAGGGCTACGAGGTGTTGCTCATGAGCGACGGCATCGACGAGTTCATGATGTCTAGCCTCCAGGAATTCGGCGACAAGAAGTTCCACGACATCGCCCGCGGCGACGTGGACTTCGAAAAGACCGAAGACGAAAAGAAGGCCGAAGAAGCTAACAAGGGCATCTTCAAGGGACTCTGCGAAAACCTGCAGAAGGTCTTGGACGAAGACATCAAGGAAGTCCGCGTGTCTAGCCGCCTGAAGGACAGCCCCTGCTGCCTCGTGACCAGCGAAGACTCCATGAGCGCCCAGATGGAACGCATGATGAAGGCCATGGGCCAGAAGAACTTGCCGAAAAGCAAGCGCATCCTGGAAATCAACCCGACGCACCCGATTTGCGAAATGCTCAAGAAGAAGGCTGAAGCGAAGGAAGATTTGGGCGATTGGCCGAAGGCTCTCTACGGCCAGGCTCTGCTTGCCGAAGGAAGCCCGCTCCCGAACCCGGCTGAATACGTTGCAGCGATTACAAAGCTGCTGACAGCTTCCGTCAAATAGCCGTTTCAGTGTCATCCCCGCCACCGAGCGGGGATCTCCTTTTTTATTTGAAATATCAAAAAGACCGCGATTCACTCGCGGCCTTTTTGTATTTCTGCGACGCTCGCCTTGCTAATCTTTTACGCAGCGGACAGAAGCTGCGAACTCCTTGCCGCCCTTGTCCACACCCGCACTGCCATCGTTATCTAAGTACACTTCATACACGTAGAAATGGCCATACTCTGTAGAACTCCAGAAGAAGGCATATTTGCCCTCAAAGATGTAATTCCCAAAGTCGTTCCCAAAACCGGCAGGCAACGCCGAAAATGAGTAGGGATCCGTGCCGATGCTGCTTTTTTCATCATAGTCATTCCAGCCACTCGTCGATTTGAGCATTGTGACCGCTACAGAATCTCCGCCGACGGCATCAAAGAGTGTATTCCATTCCGCTCGCGTGGGTAGGTGCCACCCTTCGGGACAAACGCCACGTACCGGATAGGTTGAGTTGCAAATTTTTCCGTAACCGCAATCCATGCTGTTCTTGCTCCACATTCCCACGCTATCCATTGCGCCAGCCCACGAGTAAAGACGACCATACTTGGAACAATATTCAGTGGTGTCGTCATAGCAATAGCTGTCTTCCGCTTCGTAATTCAGATTTTCCGCCATCCACCACTGGTCACCAATCTGGACAGTCTTATAAGTTTGTTTGTCACGAGAATCAGTCAGTGTACCATATACGCATTTGTCTTCTGTTTCCGATTTGCAAGCTTTTGCCAAAGCTACAGAACTGCTACTTGATTTCGCAGACGAAGAAGACTTTGCAGAACTTGATGAACTCTTTTTGCTCGACGAAGACTTCGCCTTGCTACTGCTCGATTTTGCGGAAGGAATTTTCTTCACGCAGCGAACGGAGAACGATTCTTCTGGGCTAGAGTTGATTATATCAATTTCATCCAGATCGCTTATCAAATTGACGATGAACGTATCACTGTACAAAATTCCTTCAGTACCCCAGAAAATAGCCCATTTACCTTCGCCGTCGAATTTTCCGTCATGATTCATAGCTCCTGCTGGGAGCGCAGCAAAGGAATATTCATCCGTGCCATTGCCGTTATCTTCCCAGCCGCTTTTTGACTTAAGCGCTAAGCCCGCCTCTGACAGTCCTCCCGCATCTTCGATTAACATGAACCAATCCAAAAACGTCGGCAGATGGAATCCATCAGGACAAACTTCGTTGGCTTCGGCCCAAGTGTAAAGGCGGCCATACTTATCGCAATTGCTTTCTTTGTCTTTATAGCAGACGCTGTTCTCTGTTTCGTAATTGAGGTTTTCCGCCATCCAGATCTGCTCGCCAATCGTCACGGTCTTGTACTTCTGTCCGTCACGAGAATCCTTTAACGAGCCGCTTTCGATATCGTCTGCACTTATTGCACTGCTGCTGGATTTCCCAGAATCGCCTTTCTTGCTGCTGCTGGATTTTTTCTCAGTACTGCTGGATACCGGTTCGTCCGGGCTTGCCGACGAGGAATCGTCCCCTCCGCATGCAGCGAACAGGAATGCGGACATGACGCACATTGCGAATATCTTTTTCATCCAATCCTCCAAGAAGCACATTGAATATTTCTTTTAATGTAAGAAAAAGAAGTAGTAACGTCAAGGAAAAAGCCCCCAGCAATGCGGGGGCACGTGAAGTTTCCGAAGAAAAACTACTCGCATTAAAATTAGGGTTTCTCCCCTTTCAAACAACGGATGGAGAGTCCATATAAATAGTTGGTTGCAGAAGTTCTAGACTCTTTATAATTAAAGAGGACATATCCAGCGTTTACCCCCTCATCTGTTGCAGTCCAAAAAAATGCTTCCCAATACTCACCGTCATAGCGAACGTCTTCATCAGCCGAACCCTCATAATCACGACGCCCCGCAGGCAACGCGGAGAACAAATAGGAATCATCCCCATCACCAATGTTCTCATCCCAGCCGCTTGTAGACCGGAGCTCTTTCCATGCATTTTCACCGACAGTTTCTAACAAAGTTTCCCATTCAAACTTATTCGGCAAATGCCAACCATCAGGGCAAGCCTCTAAAGCGACATACCACGTGTAGAGCCTTCCATACTTGGAACACTTGAGTTTATTTTCATTGTAGCAAAAACTTTCCTCTGTTTCAAAATTCAGATTTTCAGCCATCCAAACCTGATCTCCAATCTGGACGGTTCTATACGATTGACCGTCACGCTTGTCCGTAAAGCAATTTTTATCCTTTTTCTCATTGCAGCTTTTCGCGGAACTTGATGATTTCGCAGAACTGCTAGACTTAGCAGATGTATCGACATCTCTCACGCAACGAACAGAAAAAGCATTATCACTCTTAGTGGAGCAATTAAAACCACTACGATCTCCTTCTGAGAAATCAAAAACACACGGGTTTTCCGGGTCCAAGAGAGTGGGTTCCGTGGCCGTCGTCCAAAAATAAGCACGGGTTCCCATATAAGAAAATTCTCCTGAACCCTCCTCCCCAGTTGGGAGTACGGAGAACCCAATAGCATCCGAGCCGTTTCCATCATTATCCCAGCCACTAGTTGATTTGAGTTTTTTGCCTGCTACAGAATCTCCACCAACTTCAGAGAACAATTTTTTAACGTCGTTCCTTGATGGAAGTCGCCAACCTTCGGGGCAAACTTCTTTAGCTTCATAACCTCCGTAAAGTCGTCCATACTTACTGCAATTTTTGAGAGAGTCGTTATAGCAGGAACTATATTCCGATTTGTAATTCAAGTTCTCCGCCATCCAAATTTGGTCACCAATTTGAACAGTCTTGTAAGTCTGATCGTCGCGCTCGTCAGTGAAAGAATCAAGCGTAAACGAAAGTTCGTCCGGGCTTGCTGACGAGGAATCGTCCCCTCCGCATGCAGCGAACAGGAATGCGGACATGACGCACATTGCGAATATCTTTTTCATCCAATCCTCCAAGAAGCACATTGAATATTTCTTTTAATGTAAGAAAAAGAAATAGTAACGTCAAGGAAAAAGCCCCCAGCAATGCGGGGGCACGTGAAGTTGTATCATATGAGAGGGGGAGGCTTTACTGCGTCACGAGCTTGACAATCAATGCGACAAGGCCGCCGACAGCGACGCCGGCAATTATGACCAACGCGACCATCATCCACTTGACGTACTTTGCGAGGCGCACGGTCAAGGCACTCTGATCCTTTGCAAATTGCTGGTAGGCGTTAAGTACGGCCATCACGGTAAAGCCCACATCATCAAGCCAGCCCAAGACGGGAAGCGCATCCGGCACGGCATCGATCGGGGACAGGTCATAGGCGACGGCAGCCATCGCAATCAAGATGGAGAGCGCCTTCCACACGACAGATACCCCATTCTGCTCTTTTTCCACACCCTTGTTCCTGTGGCTAGAACGACTGTCCATCTCGCTCATGTCGTGAACTTCGATGTCTTCAAAAACTTTACCTTTGCGCATTGCAACCTCTACAAAACCTCTTTAGAATATATAAAATGCCGTACAAGAAGTACGGCAAAAAGTATGTAACGCAGTATTGCGCCGATTAGCGAACGTTCTTATCCGTGATACAAGTTACCGCTTTGATAATTGGGCTCAGTTGTCAAATTGACCCCAAGGCGGCGGAACACGCCCACGTCCACTTGTGACAAAATAACGCTGGAATGCACTTCGCAGTGGCGCAGTTCCGGCAACTTCTCGAGGGCGATTTTCGCATTGTAGTCCGTGAGGGCGCAAACGGAAAGTGCCACGAGGGCCTCGTCCATGTGCAAGCGCGGGTTCCTGTGGCCGAGCTGCTTCGTCTTCAAGTTCTGAATCGGCTCGATGACCATCGGCGAAAGCAGGCGCACTTCGTCGGGAATCTTTGCGAGATGCTTGAGTGCGTCAAGCAGTGCTGCAGAAGAGGCGCCGAGCAGCGAGGAAGTCTTGCCGGTAATGATGGCGCCGTCGTTCAGCTGGATAGCCACAGCCGGGCCACCGGTCTGTTCTGCACGTTCCACGGCAGCGGCAATCACGGGGCGGTCGGCAGTGCTAATCTGCGCCTGCTCCATGATAAGTTCCTGCTTGTAAATCTGGTCCTTTTCCGCATTGCCCTTGCGTACGTCGCACAAAGTATTGTAGTAGCGGCGGATGATTTCCTGCTTGGCGGCTTCGCACACGGCGTCATCGTCGATAATGCAGTTGCCCGCCATGTTCACGCCCATGTCCGTGGGGCTCTTGTACGGGGATTCACCCAAAATGCGCGTGAACAGCGCGTTCAACACCGGGAAAATTTCCACGTCGCGGTTATAGTTGATTGTCGTCTTCCCGTAAGCTTCCAGGTGGAACGGGTCGATCATGTTCACGTCGTTCAAGTCGGCTGTCGCGGCCTCGTAGGCGAGGTTCACCGGGTGCTTCAGCGGGATGTTCCAGATGGGGAACGTCTCGAACTTCGCGTAACCGGCCTTCACGCCGCGCTTGTTCTCGTGATAAATCTGCGAAAGGCACACGGCCATCTTTCCACTTCCGGGACCCGGAGCGGTCACCACGACGAGCTCGCGGGAAGTTTCAACAAATTCGTTCTTGCCGTAACCGTCGTCGCTTACGACCAAGGGAATGTTGCTCGGGTAACCGGCGATGGGGTAGTGACGATAGACCTTGAGCCCCAGTCCTTCAAGTTTCTTTTGATAGGCGATGGCGCTCGGCTGTTCCTGCCAGCGGGTCAGCACCACGGAGCTCACGTACAAGCCGTAGCCGCGGAATGCGTCGATCAGGCGGAGCACGTCCTGGTCGTAGGTAATGCCGAGGTCGCCGCGGACCTTGTTCTTCTCGATGTCGCCCGCGTTGATGGCGATAATGACTTCCGCCTTGTCCTTGATTTTCTCAAGCATGCGGATCTTACTGTCGGGTGCGAAACCGGGCAACACGCGGGATGCGTGATGGTCATCGAACAGTTTTCCGCCAAATTCCAGGTAAAGCTTTCCGCCGAACTTTGCAATGCGCTCGGCAATTTTTTCCGACTGCGTCTTGAGGTACGCGTTGTTATCGAAACCTACTTTAAACATCTTTTTTGCCTTTCAAATAATCAAAAATTCAACGAAACAAAGATAAAAAAACAAAACAGATTGTATGCCCATCGCAAAACACCGCGAAACACGAGACTGGGCATATAAAACAGTATTTTTCACCGATTTTATACGCCCCTTTTTTGAAAAAAACAGCTTCACGCACGGCTCCAAATCGGCAAGGGCATATAAGACAACAACTTACGCAAGATTTATACGCCCCAAAGGCGTCAAAAACAATTAATTTGTCTGTATTTTCAGAAAAAAGGCATATAAAAAAGCGATTTTCCGGCGTTTTATACGCCCCTCCCCCCAAAAAGCACAAAAAAAACTCGCCGTTCCCGACGAGTTTTTGAATTTGAATTTTTTTCCGCTTTCCCACTTAGCGAAAGTTGGATAATCAAGCAAGACAAGGCGCGAGCCCCCGTAGCGTACTAAAGCGTACGTGAGGGGGCGAGCAACGCCGTATTGCGCAGATTAGACAACTTTCGTCATGCCGGACATGCGAGCGCGGAGCCAAGCTCCGACTTCTTCGACCGGATGCTGACGGATGTTCTTGTTCACCTTGATGAGTTCTTCGTTATCGACGGCAGTGGTCTTGCCTTCGCCGAAGATAGCGCCAATGTCGTCCTTCTTGACTTCGTTCTTCATGAAGTCGGCGAGGAGAGGCACGCACTTGTTGGCGAACAGGTAGCAGCCGTATTCGGCGGTATCGCTGATCACGCGGTTCATTTCGAACAACTTCTTGCGGGCGATGAGGTTGGCGATAAGCGGAGTCTCGTGGAGCGATTCGTAGTAGGCGCTCATCGGCTTGATGCCCACAGAGCACATGGTTTCGAAAGCGAGTTCCACACCGGCCTTGATCATGGCGGTCATGAGAACGCCACGGTCGAAGTATTCCTGTTCGGTGATGACCTTGTCGGTAGCGGCGGTCTTTTCGAAATCGAGCTCGCCCGTTTCGCCACGCCACTTGAGGAGGTCCTTGTCGCCGGCTTCCCAGTCGACCATCATGGTGCTGGAGAACTTGCCGGAGATGATGTTGTCCTGGTGTTCCTGGTAGAGCGGCTTCATGATGACCTTCATCTTCTCGGCGAGTTCCGTAGCGCGGATCTTGGCCGGGTTGGAGAGGCGGTCCATCATGTTGGTGATGCCACCGTGCTTGAGGGCTTCGGAAATGGTTTCCCAGCCGTACTGGAGCAGCTTGACTGCGTAAGCCGGTTCAACGCCGAATTCCTTGACCATCTTGTCGTAGCAAAGGATGGTGCCGGTCTGGAGCATACCGCAAAGAATGGTCTGTTCGCCCATGAGGTCGGACTTCACTTCGGCAACGAAAGAGCTTTCGAGAACGCCCGGACGGTCGGCATGGAGGCCAGCGGCGTAAGCCTTGGCGTAGTCCCAGCCCTTGCCTTCGGGGTCGTTTTCGGGGTGCACGGCGATGAGGCAGGGCATACCGAAACCGCGGACGTATTCGCTACGGACTTCGGAACCCGGGCCCTTCGGGGCGACCATGATCACGGTGATGTCCTTGCGGATTTCCTGGCCTTCTTCCACGATGTTGAAGCCGTGGCTGTAGGAGAGGGCGGCGCCCTTCTTCATGAGCTTCATGATGGCCGGGATCACGTTGTGGTGCTGCTTGTCCGGCGTGAGGTTGCAAACGAGGTCGGCAGTCGGAATCATTTCTTCGTAGGTACCGACGGCGAAACCGTTTTCGGTAGCGTTCTTCCAGGACTGGCGCTTCTGTTCGATGGCTTCCTTGCGGAGAGTGTAAGAAACGTCCAGGCCGCTGTCGCGCAGGTTCAGGCCCTGGTGGAGACCCTGGGCACCGCAACCGACGAACACGATCTTCTTACCCTTCAGGGCTTCGACGCCACGGGAAAATTCGGAAGATTCCATAAAACGGCAATGGCCGATTTCTTCGAGCTGACGACGCAGCGGAAGCGTATTGAAATAATTCATATTTTGAACCTCTGTTAAATAAAATGTTCCGAGGGCAAATGTAGCATTTTAGACGAGAGACGAGAGACGAGAGACGAGAGAAAAGCGCATTCCAGCCCGAAAATGTCTTCCCCGCCTCCGAGCGGGGACCTCCTTTCTATGATAAAAGGGGAAATCTCCCCTGTTTTCGGCCTCGTCTCAGCCAGCACCGCACGCGAACAAGGGCTCGGCCTTCGGCCTCGATTGTTCGCTTAGCGGTCAGGCTATCGCCGAGTCCTACACCATCCCCACTGCGGGCTTCAGTCGCCAGCCCGCAACGCCCGGCTCGCGATTTCCCATGAAAAAAAAGTATATTGAAAAAAACAACCTATTATTTCAATTTATTCACACCAAATCCCAAACATGAGATTAATTAAAGGAGATTCTGTATGACAAACGAGAAGGAGACAACACAAAAGTGTAAAATTCCCACCATATGGAACACTTTGGGAATTTGCTTTTTATTTTTCTTTTGGTACGGAATTCTATTCGTAATTGTTCGTGGAGTTCTTAAATGCTTCTTTGATATTTCCGATAAAACGATATACGCCTTGGCTACACCCGCCTGTTTCTTTCTAGCAGGAGCATTCGTGCTATTATTGATTCGAACAATCTTGTACCATGCTGAGAATGCCACTAAGACACTCGACGAAATCAGAGAGCTACGTAAAGAAATCAAATTGTTGCGTGAGGATTTACAAAATAATTCTTAATCCATGCTCAATGAGAATACATTTCTTTTTCACTCGAATGATTTCAATGTAATCCAGGATTAAACAATATGTCTACCGAAGACTATATAATTTTTGGCATAACGATTATTCTTGCTATTGGCACTGCCGTATGGGGCATATTAACTTTAATGTCTCACACAACGGAGTTAAGAAATGACATCAATTGTCGAAACAGAGCCAATGATATTGCCATTGAAACAAATAAATTGAAAAAAGATGAAATCCATCACAACAGCCGAATTCAGTATATTAAATATGTGTTACCATTGCAAAAAGAATGTATCAATATGCTAGAAGCGCTAATTGCTCTGCCTATTCGGAACAATCCTGATTATTTGAATCTACGATTAAAGCCCACCGGAACAATTGAATTTGATGAACATCAACCCATAGTAAGCGAAAAAAAAGACGCTCCTAAAAATAATGCATTGTATTTTACGCTTTATGACAAAATACGAATGATGCAACCTGAAGTGGAATACTTGTTCCCCGAAGCTAAGGTCGAATGCAATAATTTTATAAAATCTATAAACGAGCTATACAAAAATGTATGGGCGTTAAAAAGCAGTAATCCACAAAAAAGAAATGCCAGCGATGAACCCGCAGCATGGGAAGAATCATCAACGGCATACATTCAGTTGCAGCAGAAAATGGTCAAAATAATTGAAACATCTATAAATCATCATATTTAGCGTCAGCAAACAAAAATTATCGCTTACACAATCGCAGACGGTACAAAACTATTTAAGTAAGGCTCTATTGCAAGCCATCACACTCTTCTATTATTTGACCATTAGATATACTTAAATGTATATCCACGGTGTTTTTTTCGTCTTCCTTTTAAAACACTGGTAATTGTTTGAGGCATCGTTTTTAAATCCTTAGCAGCGTCCTTGATTGACGTGTAAGTTTTCATAACAGCCCCAGTTAATGGGTCACAAGCAGCAACTGGTTTTGGAATTCCACGTTGATTAGATACAGGAAACAATATATCAACCCAGCCTTGACTTCTGGCTCGTTCATAGGCTGTTTTGGAGCAACGCATAAATTCGGTACGATTATGATACTTGCTTGATTCATTTTTAATCTGATCAAGCGTCGCCCTACTCCAAGTACCATTTTTTGCCTTTTTATCCTTTAACCATACACATTCTTTATCCCACCCATATTTTCTAAGCATATTAAATTTAGATGTCGACGCTTTATATAAATCATTCCAATATTCAAACCGTTTTGCAAAATCAATACATTCCTTCTTAGACACCCTCGTTAATGTACCCAGCCCACTAAACTTCTGCTTATTTAATAAGGTCCATCCATTATTAAGATAATTCTGCATCATCATTGCTTCGTACTTACTCCCCTCTTGTGGAGATATTTGATCTGCCAAGTATTTTACAACTGGAACAGGGACTTTGATTTGATCAGCATACATACGTACACAATCCTTTGCATTATTTCGATGAGCATTATCTCGGTGTTGTTTATTAACAGTTCGTCCAATATAGACGGTTTTTGTTCCTATAAATTCATACACATATACACAGTCTACAAAACCATTAGCAACAACTTCCTCGTTTCGTTTTAGCCATGTAAAACTAGGCAACAATTTGCGTTCGTACGCAATGTCATACATTCTTTTTGCTTGTTTACGAAATTCCGAGAGCTTCTTAAATCGCTTAGCAACCGCCCTAACATCATCATCTAAATATTTACGTTGCGCTATTGATTCACACTCATGAGTGGTTCGATAATTAAACTCTTTGGCAAATCGATCAACCCAATGGCCGTGTAATGCAGCATTATATAAGTGGCCATACTTTTTACGAAATTCAGTTTTTGATTTGCATTGGCTAGCAGCTTCATGACAACGTTCGTATGAAACATTCTTATGTTCTTTAGGCAACCAATCATCTAACCATCCGTTACGCAAAGCCTCTCTCCACGCAGCACTAAACTTTTTTTTAAATTCGTTCCTAGTATTACAAGACAATGCAGCCCTTTTGCACGATTTTTTCGTCCATTTTGCATGATATATGGTATTTGGGAAAAATTCAACAATCCACCCTTCGTTACACGATTTTTTATATGCGGAAGCATCCGTACGAGCAAATTCTGTACGAGTTTTGCACTTATTCGCAATGGATTGACATACAGCCTTATCAAGAATCTTTCGACGAAATCTAGGCATAGAGAGAAGCCCCTTAGCATGTAACTATTGGTTATTATTTACTTTTCAGTTTTTCTCGCACCATTTCCTTGTTAGCAACACGTTAGACCAACATAATCAAATTTTAGCAAAAAAAAACTAAGCCACGGTTTTCAGCAGTTCCTTGCCGATACGGCGCAGTTCTTCGTCAATGAGTTTTTTCCTTGCTGAAGAGGGCTTTTTCGTTCCATTTACATAAGCAGCAAAGAGGGGTTGCGGGATTCCCAATCGGCGAGCAAACGCCGAGGCGTTTAGTTCGGGAAACAGCCAAAATATGCGGCCAATGGGATTTGTCTTTTTCGGCGAAAAGAATCCCGAAAGTTCTAGGCCCTCGTCCAGATCGTCAAACCACACGCCATCGCAATCAACGTGGCAGTTCTCCAGCTGTTTTCGCGTAGCCTTCCGCAGCGGTTCGTAATCTCGGATGAGTTCCCGCCCAATCCGACCGTCTTTCAGTTCGACACAAACAGCATCCTTTTCGACCCAAAGCCTTTTTACATCTTTTTCCGTTATCTCGTTCATGTAAAAGAAAAAAGAGAATCCATCCTTTTCAAATATCTTAGGCATAATTAATATAGGTTATTATTTAATAACCGTCAATAGATTAATCCAATAAACAAAAAAAGACCGCCTTTTATTTCTCAATAAAAAACGGTCTTATGAACTTTTTGAATTCAGCCCCGACTAGTCCTTGATACAACGAACGGAAATCCCGTCCTCCTTGTGGAAGGTGTCCAGATACGCGTCTTCACTGTAGTTGCTCAATAGCAAGATGAAGGCTTTGATTTTATTGCGCTCAGTGACACTCCAGAAGTAGGCATGGTAGCCAAGGCTGTTGGCACGCATATAGAGATGGGAAGTGGAGTCCCATTCGGCGACAGGCAATGCGGAGAAGCCGAAAGCATCGGAACCATCACCATTGAACCAGCCGCTATCAAGTAAATAATCATCCCAACCAGTCTGAGACCTGAGAACCGTGCCCGTAGTCGATTTACCCCCCACCGCCGTGAGCAGTGTCTCCCATTCCGTATTGTTAGGCAGGTGCCAGCCATCCGGGCAAATGCCTTGGACAGTGCCAGTCAAATCGCAATACTTGTCATAACCGCAATCAAGCGGGTTCTCAGCATCGTTTGCAAATTTCGCCGAGTCAATAGCCGCGGCCCAAGTGTAGAAACGACCGCCAACATCACAGGTGGAGCTATCTTTATTGTCGGCTTTGCCATAGCACCAGCTTTTATTCATCACACTCAAGTCCGAATCCTTGTAATAATTAAGGTTCTCCGCCATCCATGTCTGGTCGCCAATTTTCACGGTCTTATAGACCTTGCCGTCACGTTCGTCAGTCATTACCCCATAATCAATATCCGGGTTCAGGCGTTTTTCCTTTGACACATCCCAGCTCCATCTATCAGACTGGTGCGAGCTACTAGATGATTTTTCACTCACTCTGCTACTAGAAGACGTCCCTTCGGCAACGCCCTTGCCGCTGGAACTAGATTGCTTCGCGCTGCTCGCAATGACGCTGGAGGAGCTCGACGACTCTCTAGCATTATTGTCTTCTTTCGAAGATGAAGACTTCGCCTTTTCACTGCTAGATGACGTCACCTCGGCAGGCTCAGTGACCTCGCCTCCACTCGAAGAAGACGATTCAACGCCTGGCTCATCATTCGGCCCGGAGGACGACGAATCACCGCTGCACCCGACAAGAGCAAACGTAGCCACGCACAATGCAACAAAAAGCTTTTTCACAGGACCTCCAAGAGTCAAGACATAATTCTCACAAAAGAGAATGTAGTCAAAATTCCCGAAAAATCTTCGAGAAAACATATTTTCCTCAAAAAAAAGCCTAAAACGCGAGACAAAATCATGTGATTGAAACCGCAGGGATTTGCTTTTTTTCAAAATTCCCACTTTCTACAACCAAATTCATTTTTGCGATAAATATTATAAGGGTAAAAAAGGAGAAAGTCATGAAAATGAAGTTCCTTGCGCTTTTGGCCTCGTTTACATTTGGCCTGGCATGTACAGCCTGCAGTGGAGACAGCGACGGCGCCATCGGCGGTAGTGGCGAAGCTCATGACGGGATTGAATTCGCATCAAGTACGGTAAAGGCCGACGACGCAGGACCCGCCTACGCCATTGATGTAGCTCCTTCTGCCCGTCAAGATTCCGACAGCAAGCCCAATCGCGACCGCATATCGGGCCTACTCACGGCCGGCGAATGGAACGATCTTGAAAATTGGGGCTTTTGGACAAAACTCCTCAACAACAATACCTACTACGACAAGCCCGATTACTGGGACATCTTCCCCAAGAACCTTGTTGCAGTCAAGGTTGTGAGCCCCGACAGTCTGGCACTCGCCAACGTTACCGTTGAGCTTATCAAAGGGCAAGAGGTCGAATTCGCCACCAAGACCGACAACGCAGGATTTGCCTACTGCTGGATAAGCCTATTTGACGGCGAAGCCAACGATTTCAATGCCAAGGACTTTTCATTGAAAATCAACGGGGAAAAGTTCCAAGAATCGCTCAAGCTCACCACCAAGAGCGACAAGGAACTCAAGCTCAATATCATTGTCGACAAGGAATCCAAACAAGCCAGCCCCACGGCTGACATCGCGTTCATCGTAGATGCAACGGGCTCGATGGGCGACGAAATTGACTTCCTTATATCCGACCTTGACAACATCATCGGCCGTGCGGCAGTGGCAAGCAACGTATCCTTGCGCACAGCGGCTGTATTCTACCGCGACAACGGTGACGATTACCTCACCCGGCACCACAACTTCGTCAATGACGTGTCCGAAACGCAGGTCTTTGTGTCCAAGCAGGAAGCCGATGGCGGTGGCGACTACCCCGAAGCCGTGGACGCCGCGCTCGAAGTTGCGCTACAAAAGCTTGCCTGGAATGACAATGCGAGAGCACGCATAGCATTCCTCATCCTTGACGCACCCGCCCACTACACCCCCAGCGTTCTCAACAGCCTCAAGGAATCCATCAGCACCTTCGCAAAGATGGGAATCAAGATTATCCCTGTAGCGGCTAGTGGAGTGGACAAGAATACGGAATTCATGCTGAGGTTCTTTGACCTTGCAACGGGTGGCACATACGTATTCCTCACTGACGACAGCGGCATCGGAGAATCCCACATCGAGGCCTCGGTTGGCGACCACGAGGTGGAGCCTCTCGCAGACCTGATGGTAAAGCTGATAACGAAATACGTCAACTAAGACTTTTTTTAGGGTGGGAGAATACTATCTTTCCACCCATCATGTCGCTTCTTTTTGGAATATTATTTTTCTCGCTTTTCGTCAGCGCGCTCATACGCGGCAATTTTTCGTACGGCAAAGCAGATTATGACTTCCATGAGCATCCGGTACAGTTCGTAATCGTACTGATATTCATTTTGGGAATATCGGCACTCTGTTTTTACAGGTTCCTCGTCGAGATGGAAATCATAGGATAAAGCAACATGATTCTCCGCAAGCCCGATTTTTATGACAGGTTCAAATGCATCGCAGGGCAGTGCACGGACACTTGCTGCGTCGGCTGGGAAATTGACGTAGACGAAGCATCGCAAGAGGCCTACCGCAAGGTATCGGGCACTTTTGGCGACAAGCTGCGAGACAACATCGAGGACGGCCATTTCAAGCTGCTCCCCCACGACCGCTGCCCTTTCCTGGACGGAAACAACCTCTGCGAAATTTTCGCGAACCTGGGCGAAGGCGCCCTCTGCAACATATGCCGCGAGCACCCGCGTTTCGTAGAGGTGTTCGGCGACATCATGGAAAAGGGAATCGGGCTCTGCTGCGAAGAGGCCGTGCGGCTCCTGCTCGAAGGCGAAGGGCCGCTCACGTTCACGGGCGAGGTATGCGACGAGCCCGAAGACGAACTGGATGACGACGATCGCGAGATCCGCGACCAGGTGCTTTACGAGCGTGAGCGAATTTTTGCAAGTCTCGCCGACAGTTCCTTAGCTCTCCAGGAAAGGCTCCATGACGCCTTCGGATTCTCCACAGACAATTTCTTCGCACCGTTAAAAGACGCGAACGCCTACGTAGAACTTTTGGCAAACACGGAAAGTTTCGGCCCTGCCTGGGACGAGGCCCTTGCGCGGATCAAGGAACGTATCGCCGCGGGTCCCGTAAACGACCAGGGATTCTTCTCCGACAACGAGAGCGCACGAATCCTCGCCTATCTCGTCTACCGGCATTATGCCAAGTGCCTGTTCGACGGCTACGAACAGGGCAAGCGATTGTTTGCGGTGTTTTTCTGGAACACAGTACGGTTCTTTACGCGGGAACTTGCGGGCGACGCGACGCATCCGGTACAGGACAGCGATTTCGCGACCAGGATCAACGCCATCAAGATTCTCTCACGACAACTCGAATACTGCGAAGAGAACAAGAAGCGCATCGAAGGGGCCTTTGAAAGTATCCCCGAAAATTTAAACGAGAATCAGGACGGCTAATTACGCGCCGAGTTCATCCTTGTCGAGCACGTGCTTACGCCACTTGCCGCCTTTCCAGCGTAGCCAGAAAATGACCGGGGCCGTCCCGTAAACAGCGACAACGGCAATCCAAGCGTAATGCGCCGGAAGGTGGAAGATGTAGGCCGTCACGTAGAGGGCGCCAGCCACGATCCAGTTCATGATGGCGCAGGCGAACATGACCCACAGCGTATCCCCCGCACCGCGCAGCGCTCCCGCATAAACGACCAGGAGCACTTCCACAAAGATGTAGATGGTCGCGAAGCGCAGCATGAAGATGCTCATGGGCCGTGCCGATTCAAAGATGGCAATTGCACTTGCCGAAGCCTCCGCCACATCGGGCCGGAAAATGTCGGTAAGTATACCCGGCAAGAATATGAACAGTACGCCGATAAGCAACGAGTAGCCCCAGCCGAGTTTTAAGCCCGAATAGGTCGAACGGTTCGCGGCGGCACCCGCCTTCGCGCCCACGTAACGCCCTACGAGGCTTGTCGAGGCGACTTCCAGACCCATCAGCGGGACGTAGGCCACCATGTCCCAGTTGAACATAATCGACGATGCCGTGGCGGCTTCGGGACCGAGCGCATGGAACATGAGGATGAGCGACTGGAACGCCGACATGTTCAGGAACATCTCGACACCGGAGGGGATGCCCTTCTGCAAAAGCTCGCGGGTCAGGGGCCAGCTGAAGGCGAAAGAATGGCGCGTATTGAAACGGCTGTTGCAAGACTTCGCGAAGAATTTCGCGAACAGGATGACCGTCGAGACGACATTGCCAATGAGCGTCCCGTAGGCAGCCCCCGCCACACCCATCGCCGGGATAGGCCCGAAGCCGAAAATCAGCACGAAGTTGCAGGCGATATTGACGACCATGCCGACGAACGCGGCATGCATCACGATCTTTGTTTCACCGATACCGCTGAAAAAGCACGGCGCCACGTTGCGCACGAGCGTTATGACGCCGCCGAACATTAAAATGTTGAAATAGGTCTTCTGGTATTCCAGCTGGTCGGCGGGAAGGTTCTCGATGCCGAAAAGCCAATGTCCCACGGGAATCGTCAAGTACAGAAGCGGCACGCAAATCAGCGAGACATAGAGTGCCTGCATAAAGACGCTCGCACATTCGCCATGGCGTTTTGCCCCGAGCCGCTGCGCGACCATGGCCGTCGTGTAGCTGATGGCACCCGTAAAGAACATCGTGAGCGCAAGCTGAACCGCACCCGCCCCGAGGGCGGCATTCATCTCGGCAGGGCCCAGTTTCGAAAGGAACAATCGGTCGATGAACGTCATCAACGTGTCGAAAGACATCGACAAAAGCATCGGAAGCGCCACCACGAGCACATCCTTCACGCCACCATTCTTTCCCCTAAAATCGACCATAGCGGGCCAAATATAGAAAAAAGAAATTAGCGTTTCAACTTTTTGAGGTTTTCCAAGCGGTTGAGCGCCTCGTAGAGCGTCTCGTCCTTCTTGGCGAAATGGAGACGCACCAGATGGTCCACCGGCTCCCTGAAGAAGCTGGAGCCCGGCACCGCGGCGACACCCACCTTCTGTGCCATGTCGATGCAGAACTGTTCATCGGGCAGCTTGCCGCCATCCATAACCGCGCACGACGCGGCATGGGAATCACGCGAGCCATACCCGAACTCCGAAATGTCGATTAGGACAAAGTAAGCACCCTGCGGTTCGGAGAATTGCAATCCCAAGTTCCGCAATCCATTCGTAAACACTTCCTTCATGTGAGTGTAGTGCGCCTGCAGGCCTGCATAGTACAAGTCGTCGAAGCGGAGTGCCGTCACGGCAGCCTCCATGAGCGGGGCGGCGGCGCCGACCGTCAAAAAGTCGTGGACTTTCTTGACGCGGTCCATGATGGGTTCCGCGGCAAGCACGTATCCGAGACGCCATCCGGTCACCGAGTATGTCTTGCTCAGGCTGCTGCACTCGATAGTGCGTTCGAACATCCCCGGGAGCGTCGAGATATACGTGTGACGGTGAGGTGCGTATATGATATGCTCGTACACCTCGTCCGTAATCACGTACAGGTCGTACTTCACCGCCAGGGAGGCTATCACCGAGAGTTCCTCGCGGGTAAAGACCTTCCCGCTCGGGTTCGCCGGGTTGCACAGCACAAGCGCCTTCACGCCCGGCTGCTTCATCGCGCTTTCCAATACATCGGCATCGAAACTCAAGTCCACGGGAGAAAGCGGCACGTAAACAGGAGTCGCCCCGCAGAGGATCGTGTCGGCGGAATAGTTCTCATAGAAGGGAGAAAACAGCACGACCTTGTCGCCGGGATTGCACACCGACATCATCGAAGCCATCATCGCCTCGGTGCTACCACACGTAATGACGATTTCTTTTTGCGGGTCGTAACGCAGCCCGCTAAAATGGAACTGCTTGTCGCTCAGCGCCTCGCGGAAATTCTGTGCGCCGAACGTAATCGCGTACTGGTGCGGCCCCACGGGGGCAATTTCGGCCAAATGCTGCGTCAGCGCCTCCGGAGGGTCGAAATCCGGGAATCCCTGCGAAAGATTGATTGCCCCGCAGGCGTTCGCGATGCGGGTCATACGCCGGATGACAGAATCGGTAAAAGTCTCGGTGCGCTGGCTTAAGGGTTTCATGATGTGCCAAATTTAAAAAATTTTCATCAAAAATCCCCAAAAAATGGGATTCAAATCTTTTTTCGTGGGCTAGTCTTTTTATTGTTACAAAATAAGGCTATATTATCACCAATAAAACATTTTAGTCTTATATAGGAGTTGATATGTTGCAATATTGCACAAAAACCATGCTTGCCGCAACGCTAATCTTCGCAGCATCGTCTTTCGCACAGACAGACGATGGTTCTGCGGAACCGTCTTACGGCTCAGAAGACACCCAGAGCTATGCAGCACCCGCTCCGGCCCCTGTCGCGGCACCAGCCCCGCAACAGAGCAGCACTCCCATTTATGTCAATGCAACACAGGGCAACCAAGTCTATGCGGTCCCGCAGCAGAATAACGCCCCGATATATGTAAACGCCACACAGGCCAACCAAGGTTATGCAGTCCCGCAACAGAACTACAACCAAGGCTACAACAATGGGTATAACCAGACTTATGTTGTACCTCCTGTAGCAGCACAACCGCCAAAGACCGGCCGTACCCTGCAGGCCCTCAGCTTCGCGCTTCCGATCGAATCCGTGACATGGGATATAGAAAACGAAAACGACGATATCGAGTATAGCTCTATCGGATTCCTTTTCAACTGGACCCGCTACAGGGTCAACGACAACGGCTATTCTTCCCTCTTTGGACTATCTCTCGGATATGTCACCGGAGAAACCGAGGGTGAAAGAGGTCACAAGGGCCCCGACATGGATGGCATGGACTTCAACATGAAATTCGGCTGGGGCATGGCGCCCGTTGCAAAAGAAGTGATTTTCGCATTCCATATCTTCATGGGCTTCGACCTCAAGGCAGTGGAAGGAGAATACAGCCAGACCTATGAAGACGAAGAATATGACTACAACAGGGGAACCTATGTAACAAGAACAGAGACGGTTTCCGCGGAATTTTCATCCTTCCACATCGCCTCACTGCTTGGTGGCGACCTGATCATCGGTTACCAATTTAGCGAAGCCATGGCTGTGGTAGGCGGCGTTGACATTTCAACAAACATCCTCGGTTTTGGCGCATTCTCCAATGAAAAATCGGACGACACCGAAGCCTTCGGCATCTTGTTCTCCGGCATCAGCATCACTCCGCACATCGGCATCTCGTTCGTCTACTAGCATAGCTTTATAGCACAATTCAGCCACGACCAAGGCAAAAACGCTTTGTCGTGGCTTTATTTTTTTCTATCTTGTAGCCCACTATGTTTTCACAGCTGACCGACTCTCTAGAATCTACCCTCAAGAACCTGCGCGGGCAGGGCAAACTCACCGAAGAAAACGTTGCGGAATCGCTGCGC
This sequence comes from Fibrobacter sp., assembly GCA_017649565.1. GTDB lineage: Bacteria > Fibrobacterota > Fibrobacteria > Fibrobacterales > Fibrobacteraceae > Fibrobacter. The sequence goes on from JAGCGO010000041.1 coordinate 19,142, forward strand.
GAAGTACGCCGCGCATTCCTCGAAGCCGACGTGAATTTCAATGTGACCCGCGACTTCGTGAAAGCCGTCAAGGAAAAGGCGCTGGGCTCCGAAGTCCTTACCTCGGTGACCCCCGGTCAGCAAATCGTGAAGATCATCCACGACGAGCTCGTAAACGTCATGGGTGGCGAAACGAAGGAAATCAACCTCTCCGGCCCCGCACCGGTGGGTATCATGATGGCGGGCCTCCAGGGTTCCGGTAAGACGACCTTCGCGGGCAAGATTGCCCTCTGGATGCGCAGCAAAAAGAAGCGCAAGCCGCTCCTCGTGGCAGCAGACGTGTACCGCCCGGCGGCTATCAAGCAGCTGCAGGTGCTGGGCAAGTCCATCGGCATCCCGGTCTACGACGAAGGCCAGGGCGACCCGGTGGAAATCATCAAGCACGGCTACCAGTACGCAAAGGACAACGGTTTCGACCTCGTTATCTACGATACCGCAGGCCGTCTGCAGATCGACGAAGAGTTGATGCAGGAACTCGAGAGGGCAAAGGAAGCGGTCCACCCCGACGAAATCCTGTTTGTGGCCGACGCAATGATCGGTCAGGAAGCGGTAAACGTTGCCGAGACCTTCTGGCAGCGACTCAGCTTCACGGGCGTTTGCCTTTCCAAGATGGACGGTGACACCCGCGGCGGTGCAGCCCTCAGCATCAAGAAGATGACGGGCGTGCC
>JAGCGO010000042.1 GCA_017649565.1 Fibrobacter sp.
AACATGAGCTTCAACACCGCGATTAGCCAGCTGATGATCTTCAACAACGAAATGATGAAGATGGACAAGCGCTACCGCGAACCATGCGAAACCTTCGTGAAGTTGCTGCACCCGTTTGCCCCGCATATCGCCGAAGAAATGTGGGGCATCCTCGGTCACAACGAATCCCTCACGAACGTCGCCTGGCCGGAAGCGGACCACTCCAAGGCTGTGGAAAACACCGTGGAAGTCGTGTTCCAGGTGAACGGCAAGGTCCGCGCCAAGGCATCTGTCGCGAAGGACATGGACAAGGCCGCCCTCGAAAAGCTCGCCATGGAAAATGAACGCATGAAGGAATTCATGAACGGCAAGACCGTCGTGAAGTCCATCGTGGTTCCGGGCAAGCTCGTGAACATCGTGGTGAAGTAAGCCCCGGTCCCGCCTTTAGTGTTATGCCCGCCTCCGAGCGGGCATTTCCTTTTAAGGGGGGCTGCGGTATTGGTGCGTTTTAGTCTTCCATATACACGTCGACGGTGACGTCAGGGTAGGCGTATGAAACGTCTTTCCCGCGTACAGTCGCGTAGAGCAGTTTTCCCGCATCCATGAGCCGTGCGGGGATCAGGTTGTTGCGGCGGGGAATGTAACCGAGTTTTTCTCCTGCGGAGTTCTTTACGAGTATGGCGAATTCGTCGTACTTGTTGTCGGGTTCGCGTACCAGCGTGAGGCGGTCGCCTTCGTTAATGTTTTCGAGAAGCTTCGCGATGCCGTTGACGAACTGCATTCCCATGATAGGAACCCAAAGCAGGTATACGGGCTTGGAGAACGGCTTGGGGATGCTCAGGCCGTTGCTGTGGAGCAGCGTGAGCATTCCCGGGGCGGTTGTGGCGAGTGCGTTATTCATGGGACCTCCCTTGCAGTTGTTCGAGCCTGTTTTTGTAATCGGAGGCGATGGCCTCGAAATTGGCGATGTCGGCTTCCATTTGTTTCGCTTTCGCCTTGATCTTTTCCGGGGATTCGAGCAAATCCTTGCAGTCGAAGGGAAAGCTTGAACGGATGTTCTTGAGTTTTTGGGCGAGATTGGAGAGCGTGTCGAAAAGTTTGGCGCGCTTTGCTTCCAGCTCTTCGAGCGAACCGCTGGGGGCCTCGTCTTGGAATTTCCCGCGGAATTCGAGAATGGCGGCGATGGCGTCGAGCGTGGCGACGTCACCTTCGGCAAACGCTTCCACCGCTTGCTGCAGGCATTCCAAATCTTCCTTGGTTGCTCCGGCGTTCAGGTCGGGATGGAGCGCTCTCACGATTTTTTGATAGACTCGTCGGATCTCGTCGTGTTGCTCCTTGGGCATGGGGGTGAATTTCGTCTGCGAAAGCGTCTGCATTTCGGCAGCCTTGTTGTCCAGTATTGTCTGGTATTCCGCCGCTTCGGCTTCGATGATGGCGGAAATGGCATCCATATCTGGGGTTGCACCTTTGTTGATCTGCGCCTGGATAAGCTCCAGCTCCCGCTTGAGGAGCCGTACGAGGTAGTACTTCTCGATGAGAACCATTTCCAGTTCGCCGAAGAACTCGTTGTATCTGGCCTTGAGCATGGGAACTTCCACGTTTTCTGCGAGGTCCGTCTGTGCGCGAACGGAAACGATTTCGCTTTTGAGCGTCTCGATTTCTTGCAAAAGGGCGGAATAGCTCGGATGTAGAATCAGGTCGTTCATAGCTACCTCGTGGATATGGGTGGAGCCCGTGTGGCTATGATACAAAAATAGCTTCAAAACAATGTCAAAAAATGACATTTTGTAGTGTGACCGAAATTTTCTAGAATTGGCGCCTAGCTATTGATTTGGGGTGCCTTTTCGGGGCTGGTTTTCCGCGAGTTTTTCATTTCTTTCTTGATGCGGTACATTTCCTTCTCGGCACGCCTTTGCACCATGGCGACATCGGTGTCGCGGAAGTCCTTGAGAGAATATCCGCAGGCGATGCTCAGGCGTTCCCATGACATCTCGGCGGTAGTTGACTCGTTCATCTTCTCGTTGAGCTTCATGATCAGTTCGCCGCGGTTCCGCAGGTCGTTGCCCATGAGAATGACGATGAATTCGTCTCCGCTGATGCGGAATACAGGACTGTGGCAGAATATTTCGCAAATCAGCTGGCAGCAGTTGATGAGGTAGGTGTTGCCGTAGTCATGTCCGTAATTATCGTTGATCGCCTTCAGGTAGTTCAGGTTGCAGGCCATGATGCCGAATTCGCGCAATTGCTTGATCTCTATCTTGGCGTTGACTTCCTTACAGTAGGCATCGTAGGCTGTGCGGTTGCGTATGCCAGTGAGCGTATCCCTGTAGGCCAGCCCCTGAATTTGTCCGAGGTATTCCTGCATGTGGTCTTTTGCCGTCTGGAAACTCTTGGATAGGTCCCCGATTTCGTCGTTAGTCTCGACCTTGAATTTCACCTTCATGTCGCCGTTAATCAGCTTGTTGGCGGTTTCTGTCAAGTTGAGGATGGGCCTTGTGATAGAGTAAGCCACCATGGCCGACACGAACGAGAAGAGAATCAGCAGGAATATGGCGAATATGATGATTTCCACGAGGAGCTTGTAGCGTTCCGCATTGATTTCTGCTTCGGGGACGCGGATGCCGAATGTCATGCCGTTTGGCAATTGGGCGCGTAGGGTGCGGAACCCTTTCCTGGGCTTGATCGTGTTGCCCGGTTTAAGCTTCGGGTGGACGATAATCTTTCCGTTTGCATCTTCGAGGAATGCATATCCGGTACGGTAGACCTTGATGCTCGAGACGGACTGGATGATATAGTTGAAGTCCAGGTCGATCCCGATGATGCCGATTTCTTCGCCGAACTTGGTGAGCGGGACCACGAAGGAAATCATGTAGAGATTGACGTTCTTGTTTTGATAGGGGAGCAGCCAGGTGGGCTTGCCAATCTTGGTGGGCAGGTAATACCAGCCTACGTGCTCCACGTCGGTTGTATCATATTTTGAAAGATCCGTCGGCTGGCTGTTCTCGAACTCGCCGGTCTCCTTGTTTTTCGTGATGAGGATTCCCGATGTGGGGAGGGTAAATTTCGGATTGAAACGCAGGTAGACCGATGACGCATACTTGATGTTGCTCAGGGTGGCCATGGTGTACTGGTTGATTTTTTCCGTAATCTCTTGGCGTGTTTCCTCTTGCTTGAGGTCTTCTAGCGAGGAAATATCGCTGAGGATGGGGGCCGCGATTCCAGTTGCAAAGTGTTCGATGTCGGTAAAGAGAGGGACGATTTTGTACTGCTCGGCGGTAAGCCTGTTTTCGAGAAACTCTTGCGAACGCTTTTGCAGAATATCGCTGGTAAAATAAAGTGCAAGGCCTCCCAGGGAGAGGGTACAGAGAACCAGGCCGGACAATGACAACCCGAATATTTTTTTATGAATCGGTATTCTCATGTTTTCTCCCTTTTATCAAATGCCGCGAACTTCGACGACTTTCTTGTTGCTCGTGCTCCCCAGCACCACCTCGACATCCCTTTTGTGGACTTTGAAGTGGCTCGCAACAAGTTCGCAAATCGCCTCGTTTGCCGCACCATCTACAGGTGGCGCCTTGACCTCCACCTTGAGGCTCCCGTCCGGTTGAACCGTGATGCTGTCACGCTTGCTCCGCGCATGGACTTTGATGTTGATGCGCATGATCCGGTCGTTCCCGCTTAAGCCAAGACGTTGCCTATCGAGGAACTGGAAGGCTCCTTCTGGGTCTTGGCTTCCAACTCGCGCTGGTCGTTTTCCATGGCTTCCAGGAGTTCTTCCTGCCCGCGGATGAGGGCGCGGCAACGGATGAAGTAGTTGCTGCGGAGCTGCTTCAGCTGCTCGATTTCCATGCGGAGGTTTTCGGCTTCGCGCTTGGTGTTCTCGACTTCTCGGATGGCCCTGGCCTTGGCTTCGGCAATGATGATTTCGGCTTCCTTTTCTGCGGTCGCCTTGACCTCGTCTACCGTTTTCTGCATAGTGACGACGGCATCCTGGATGGTCTTTTCAATCTGCTTGTAGTAGTTGACACGCTGTTCCGCAATCTTGAGCCGTTCGGTCAAGTCGGTGCGGTCTCTTGACATCTGCTCAAAGGCGACGGCGGCCGTTTCGAGGAAGGCCTTGACTTCTTCTCCGTCGACTCCCCCGAAATTTTTCTTGTGGAAGGTTTGATTTCGGATGTCCAATGGTGTCAGTTCCATATTTATACCTACCGAGAGTTGCAAGTTGGATAACTAAGAAAAATATAATAAAGTAGAGTTTTGGAAAAAAGCGGTAAAATGGGGAAAATGGGGGGAAAGGTCCAGTTGGGGGATGAAAGGGGTTTTGGAACAAAAGGGGAGAATGATAAATTTTTTCTATAAGGACCTATTGCCATTATCGGGAAAAACTTTTATATTTATTCCTATTGAATTAGTAGGAATTAACGACAACACGGACTTTTTTCGCTTTATGACACTACAGCAACTACGTTACGCCATTGGCATTGCAGAAACCGGCTCCTTCAACAAGGCTGCCGAAAAGCTCTACATCTCGCAGCCGTCACTCACGGCCGCCATCCGCGACCTTGAAGACGAGATGAACATCCTCATCTTCAACCGTACGAGCCGCGGCGTGACCCTCACCAACGAAGGAGAGGAGTTCATTGCCTATGCCCGCGAGCTGTACCACCATTACGAAATCGTGCTGGACAAGTACGGCAAGATCGGCAAGCGCAAGAAAAAGTTCGCCGTGTCCACGCAGCACTACTCCTTTGCCGTCAAGAGTTTTGTCGAGACCGTGAAGACTTTCGACACCGAGAAGTACGAGTTTGCCATCCGCGAAACCCGCACCAAGGAAGTCATCGAGGATGTGGCGTCTTTCAAGAGCGATGTCGGGATCCTTTACCTGAGCGACTTTAACAGGAAGATCATCCAGAGCTTGCTGAATGCGCGCGACCTTGCTTTCCACAAGCTTATCGAGTGCAAGGCGTTTGTCTACCTGTGGAAGGGACACCCGCTTGCCAACCAGCCGTTCATCACGCTTGAACAGCTGGCCGACTATCCGTGCCTCTCGTTCGAGCAGGGGGACAACAGCTCGTTCTATTTTGCCGAAGAGATCCTGAGCACGAACGAATACAAGCGTACCATCAAGGCGAATGACCGTGCGACCATGCTGAACCTAATGATTGGCTTGAACGGCTATACGCTCTGCTCCGGCATTATTTGCGAAGAGTTGAACGGCAGTGATTACCTGGCAGTGCCTTTCAAGGACAAGAGTGCCGAGGCTCACCGCGTCATGGAAATCGGCTACATCACCAAGCGTAACATGTTGCTTGGCCTTGTCGGCGAGCGTTACGTGGAAGAACTGCAGAATTATCTTTCCAAATGTGAGCGGGTCGAAAACCTCTCTTGATATTTCTTTGCTGATTGTCTATATTTGGGAATGTTAGAATCTCTGCGATGTTGCGGGATTTTTCCGGAAGTCATTGTCTAACCTTCCTTAAAAAACAACATGAAAAGCTATATCCAGCGCGAATGGCAGGATTTGGTTATCCTCCTCCGCAATATTCCCTCCCTAGTCGTCAGTTTCTTTATCCTTTCCGTCGTGTGCATGAACTTGCTCGCGAACAAGGAACTGGTCTCCTTCGAATACATGGCCCTCGACTGCGGCTTTACGCTCAGCTGGTTCTCGTTCCTCTGCATGGACATGATATGCAAACGGTTCGGTCCCAAGGCCGCCATGAAGGTCTCCGTAGTCGCCCTCTTCGTGAACCTGTGCACTTGCCTGTTCTTCAATATCCTTTCGCATGCGCCGGGAATGTGGGGCGAATTCTACAGTTACATCGACACGAATCCTGATGCGGCCAAGGTCGCCAACGACGCGCTCAACGCCACGTTTGGTGGTTCCTGGTATGTAGTGCTGGGCTCGGCGCTCGCCATGTTCACCGCGTCGCTCGTCAACTCGGTCGTGAACTTCAGCATCGGCAAGATCGCAAAGGGCAAGGATTTCAAGACGTTCGCCGCACGCTCCTACATATCGACGATGGTGGCGCAGTTCGTGGACAACATGATTTTCGCCCTTGCGGTGAGCCACGTGTTCTTCGGCTGGACCATGAAGCAGGTCCTCATCTGTTCGATTACGGGCGCCGTGATGGAACTCCTCTGCGAAGTCGTCTTCAGCCCCTTCGGCTACAAGATGGCCTGCAAGTGGGAAAAGGAAAACGTCGGTAGCGAATACCTCAAGTTCAAGGCAGGTCAAGCATGAACGTCTTTATCAGCGGAACGCACAGCGGTATCGGCCGCGCCATCGCGGAACTGTTCTTGAGCAGGGGTGCGCATGTCGTCGGTTTCGACATCCAGGAATCTACGATTGACCATGCCGAATACGAACACCACATCGTCGACGTTTCGGACAAGAGTTCTTTCCCGGAACTTGCGATTGCCGCGAACATCGTCGTGAGCAACGCGGGCGTGCAGAATTCCGACCGAGATATCGAAATCAACCTGATGGGCGCAATGAACTTTGTCGAGAAGTACGCCGTCCAGCCTGAAATCAAGTCGGTACTCTTTGTGGCATCTTCGAGTGCGCATACCGGCGATGAATTCCCCGAATACGCGGTTTCCAAGGGCGGGCTCCTGACTTACGTGAAGAACGTGGGACGCCGCATCGCCAAGTTCGGCGCGACATGCAACAGCATCTCCCCGGGTGGCGTCAAGACCGACCTCAACAAGCCTGTGATGGACGATCCCGCATTGTGGAATCGCATCATGGACGTGACCCCGCTCAAGCGCTGGGCCGAACCCGAAGACATCGCGGAATGGGTCTGGTTCCTGACCGTCGTGAACAAGAACTGCACGGGCCAGGACATCCTCGTCGACAACGGCGAGAAAGACCTGAACAGCACCTTCGTGTGGCCGTAATTCCGGCTGATTGAAAAAAAGAGGTGATTCTTCCCGTCGAGACGAATCTCCCCGTTTTTTTCGCGAGTTGTCTTTTTGAAAGTGTGTTTTTTTTGAGTGAAAAGATGCATTTTCCGTGTGTTTGCTTTTTTGGCATGCTATTTGCTTTGTTGTGGGTGTTAACCCCCCAACCCAATGAGGTCTATTATGAAAACCAAATTGATTCCCGCTATGGCATTGTCCCTGATGGGTTTCTTTGCCACTGCGTCTTTCGCACAGGAAGACGTTTCCACTGAACCGCAGGTCACTGCCGAAGAACAGGCCGCCCCGAGCGAAACTGTCAAGCAGAAGGCCGACAAGGAAGATCCTAGGGCTGATCGCGCCAAGGAACGCTTCGAACGCAAGGATGCCAAGAAGGCCGAGATTGCAAACCACAAGGCTGAGAAGCAGGCTCTGAAAGAGGAACGTGCCGCAGCCCGCGCCGAACGTAAGGCCGAAAAGGATGCCCTGAAGGAAGAACGTAAGGCCGAAAAGACTGCCGCCAAGGAAGAACGCAAGGCTGAAAAGCAGGCTTTGAAAGAAGACCGCAAGGCCGAACGCGACGCCCAGAAGGAAGACCGCAAGGTAGAAAAGGAACAGCGCAAGTCCGAAAAGAACGAGCGGAAAGAAGAACGTAAGTCGAACAAGGGGAATGGCCGCGACAAGTAGCCGGTACCCACAAAATGAGCCCAATCCAACAAAGACACGGATAAAACCGTGTCTTTTTATATATCCCAGATGAGAGAAGCTTTGATTTCGGTGTACGTGCTCTTTTCGGGGTAGTCGATAACGTAGTCTGCGGGCGCATCGTAGGACCTGTAGAATTGATCGACCCCTAAAAGGATGCCTACATAGGTGGGTTTCCACGAAATAGAGGTTCCCCACGAGATGCTGAGTTTTTTGACTTTTTCGTACTCTGCGTCAGGACCGTCCACTACAAATCCGTAAAAGAGGTTCGTCTTGAGGTCTATGGATATTTCCGTCTGGAACCTGTACGAAATGGACGGCTTCAAGGAGGGACCTATCCACTTGAGCCAAAACTCGGATGAACTGATGGAGTCTGCTTCGAAGCGCGCTCCCGCATACACGGAACTTTTCCAGCCGTACTTGGCGTAACGGCGCCACGAGACATAGGCTGCCGTGGACAATGGACCGTCGAGATTTTCGTAACCCGAAAGGGCAACGCCGAATTTATGCTTGTCGAACCGTGCAAAATATTTTTCGATCCACAGGAAAAAATCGGGTGTCAAGTCATCTTCTTCCGTGACATTCATGTTCGAACCGATATCGAATACGAAAGAATTTCCGACAAGGCTGTATTCCAGACCGAACGAGGCTTCCCAGGCACTGGTGTCTAGCGAAGGCATGTCTTCTTTGTCTATAAACCAGTCTCCGGAAAGGTTCAGCTCGAAGGAATGCAGTATGTCCTTTGAATCGTAATCCAGGGAGAATGTCATCGATGTCGAAAGTTCTTTCCCGCTTTCGTTTGTCGAATCGTCCCGGTCGTAATAAAGATTCCTGTAGCCGACATTGCCGTACGAGTGGAACTCCCACGGGCTAACGGTACTGTCATTCAGGGGCTCGGCAGCGGATTTTCCCATCGCCTCCCTATAGCTATCGACAATTTCCTGGATCTCTGCGGTGTACGGGCCGGGTGTCTCGAGGGCTTCCTCGAACGTCTTCAATGCGAGGGGAATGTCCCCGGCTTCTTCTGCCTTTAATGCGCGGTAATAAATGTCCTCTTGCGATTCAGCAGCAGCAAGAGAGACAAGGAGTAAAAACGCTAACGCCAGAAAACGCATTATCTATGAAGAGGTCCCTTATGCTCCCAATCGTGCTTGTGGTGCGGCGGATTCGGTTCATGCATTTTTGGATGATCCATAGCCGGCTTTTTTCCGTGATTGAGGTTTTTCGGGGAATCTTCCTCGAATCGGGAGTTTTTGTCCCTGTTTTTTTCCTTCTCGATAAGCTTGGGCTCTTTGTCGATGGCGGACTTGTTACGCAAATCAAGCAGGATCTGCTCCCTCGCTTTCTTGCGCTCTTCGCGCATCTTTTGCCAATTTTCCTTGTCACGCGGTGCCAATTCGCGGGAATTGTTGGAAATTCCCAACTCTTCGGCTGGTGTAGGTACGGCTGATTCCGGGCGTTCGAAAGATTCCGCCGCAAAAGCCATTGCCGCACAGACAGAAACGATTGTTAGGATTCTCGTCATCATACTCTTTCTCCTGCAAAACCCATGCCAATTATTTAAAGTCTTCCTTTTTCAACCCGATTCGCTCCATAATCTCGCGGAGCACCTTGCGGTCGATGCCCAGGATGGTGGCGGCAAGCGTCAGGTTCGCCCCGCTATCCTTCAGCGCCCGGCTGATGACCTCGCGTTCTACGGCTTCCCTTGCTTCCTTGAGCGTCCTCGGGGATTCCTTGACCATGGCCTGCGTGTCATCGAGGCCCAGGTCCTTCGGCTGCACCACGCCATGTACCGCCTGGATAAGCGCTTTCTGGATCTTGTTTTCAAGTTCGCGGACATTGCCCGGCCAGTAGTAGCTGAGCAGCGCCTTTTCGGCATTACGGCTTAGGTGGTACTTGCCACGACCATACTCTGCACCGTAGCGTGTGAGAAATTCCTCGGCCAACAGCACTACGTCCTGACCGCGCTCGCGCAGGGGCGGCAGCATGATGGGCATGACCTGAATGCGGAAGTACAAATCTTCCCTGAAACGTTTTTCCCTGACAGCCTCTTCCAAGTCTACGTGGGTCGCGCTGATGACGCGTATGTTTACGGGAATTTCGCGGTTGTCGCCCACGCGGGTGATGTGCTTTTCCTGCAATACGCGCAAAAGCTTGACTTGCATGTTCAGCGGTAATTCCCCGATTTCGTCCAGGAAAATTGTCCCGCCGTCGGCCTCCTCGAAAAAGCCCTTGCGATTGTCTATTGCTCCGGTAAACGATCCCTTCGCATGTCCGAACAGGAGTGATTCCATGAGCTGTTCGGGAATGGCGCCGCAGTTCACGGCGATGAAGGGCTTGTCGGCGCGCGGGCTGTGCCTGTGGATGTACTTCGCGATGACTTCCTTGCCGGTGCCTGTTTCGCCGCGGATGATTACCGGGAGCGGCAAGTGGGCTAGCTTGTCTGCAATGGCGATCAGTTCGACCATCTTCTCGCTTGAATACACGATGCCGTCCTTGCGGACCACGTTTTTCAGTACGTCAAGTGATTCCTTGTCGCGCAGGCGATCATAGGCGGCAAAGGCGAACTTCTCGCAGACGCTCACGAATGCGTCGAACAGGTTGCTGTCGTCTTCGGTAAAGGGTTCTTCGCGGGCGGCGCGTTGCAGGTACAGGTAGCCGGCTTCGCTGTCAGGCGTACGGAACGGCGAAACCATGATGCTGGTCAGCTGGTTTTGCACAATCGATTTTGAAAGGTCTGCCGAATCGTCGTCCAACTGGTTCCAGACGACCGCGCGTTTTTCGGACTTGGCCTGCTTTACTGCGGAGATAGAGATGGAAACCTGTTCCGGATTGCTCAGGTGCAGGGGTGTCTCGCCTGCAAGGTCCAGGACCGCGGCATCGGCATGCAGCACTTCCTTGGCCACTTCGAGAATCTTCACAAAGAGGGATTCCGGCTGGACTTCGTCCAGCAGGGTCTTTACCACGTCGAGCATTTTCTCGGTAGCGAGCATGGTTTCAGACTTCATAATAATCCCCTATAAAAAAGCAATGTCAGTCCAACGAAGGTGTCGGCAAGTCCTTAAGGATTGTCGAAGGCAGGGAGTCCTGCGATTCAAGCCCGCTATCCGGTTCCATCGTCACCGAATTTCTGGACTTCTTCAGCAGGAGGTTGCCCGTCTCGTCGATATCGGAGCTGTTTGTCCCGACAATAAAAAAGAATGCCATCAAGGTTAATATAAGTCCAAAAAGCGCCAAATACATGTATTTCCGCTTCTTTTTAGAAGGTGTGGAACCCCGTTTTTCGTACGGAAACGCCATGTTCTGCCTGTTCACGGATGCTTCCGGGGGGATTTCTCCCGGTTTTTGGCATTTTATGGTCTCGGCAAACTTCTGCGCATCTACGGAGACCTTGATTTCCCCGACTCCGAGCGCGCCTAGCGCAATCTCGACGATTTCGTCCAGCTCGTCAAAATCCTCGCACCTTTCCTCGGCATTTAGGTGCAAGAGCGATTTCCACAACGGGCTCAATGCGGCTATTTCCGTGGCAGCGAAATTTCCCGAAGCGTAAAGTTTTTCATCGACCGACATGGAATCGATCTTGAACGTCTCGGCCTGGAAATCTTCGTATCCCGAGGCCTGGATCAAGTCTTCGCCGGTAATCCAGCGGTACAAGAGTATGCCCAGGCTGAACAGGTCGCTTGCCGTAGATGCGGGCCTGCCCTGGTAGCGTTCTGGAGCCGCATAGCCGGGCGTGCCTGGACCTACGATACCAAAATCTACGAGTGTCGTCTGGACTGGAAAACCGGACTTGTCCGGGTTCCTGCTCAACAATACATTTGCCGGGTTCAGGTCGCCATGATGTACGCCTACGGCTTCCAGAGCGTGCAGTGACTGCGTTACTTTGCGGAGTAGAGCCAGCGCGACTGGTACGGGAATGCGCCCGACATCGCGTGAACTTACGCCTTCGACAAAATCGTAGACTAGGTACGGATTCCCTTCTCGCTCGCCGGATTCACGAATGCGGCAAATGCCGGGAATCCGGACGCATTTCAACTTTTCTACGACTTCGGTCTCAAATGCCGAACCGTTACGATACCATTTCAGGATAAATTTGCCGGTGTTCCCGGAAACTAGGTATATGTCGGCCTCTCCACCACGGTGGATTAAATGGCACGATTCTATGTTGTCCAAAACTGACGGATTGTCGCTCATAGCCGTCCCGAAAGGACCATTGCCTTCAGCGAATCCTCGGCAACATGTGTCCAGTAAATCAGGGATTGATTCTTCGGGGACTTTTGGAGCCCTGCCGACCAGGTGTCCCAAGCGGCTTCCACGTCACCTTCGTCCCAATAGATATTCCCAAGATTGATGTAGGCCGAAACAAAACTCGGGTCATGGGTAATGATGTGGATATAAATGTTCTTGGCGGTCTTCAAGTTGTCCGGGACTTCGCTCTTGGCAAGAATCAGTGCTTTCAGGTTGTAGCTGAAATAGTTCAGGCTGTCCAGTTGTATGGACTGGTCCAGCATGGGCATGACATCTACAGTGCCGTCCCGCTTTAGTGCGGCTCGCGCTAGGTAGAAAATGCATGTCGAATAATTGGCATTGATCTTTCCGCTGCTGTCGATATTGGACAGGATGTGGAATTCCTTTGCCGCTTGACTCCAGAGGTCGAAAGTCGGGACGCGCAGGCGTTCCGATGCTTCGGCAATGGCATAATACGAAAGAGCTAGGCCATAGCGCGCATCCCTATTGGCGGGATCGACATCCAGAGCTTTGTTGAAATTTGTAACGGCCCGGTCATAGTCGCCAATGCGTAGTGCGTCGTTACCGCGCCTTACGTCATTTTCTACGCAGGCGGCGAGTAACAGGGCAAACGCAAAGGTAGCCAAAAGGCGAATACATCCGAGCATAACGAAAAATATATATAAAAAGTTATGCTGGTTCGCAAGTCGCTATCGGGACAGACGGTGGTTTACATGGGCCTCAACCACGTTCACGACGTAGTCGCCCAGCTTTTCGCAGTCGTTGATCACGTCCATGTAGTGCACGCCCACCTGGTAGCTGTAACGCTGGGCGTTGATGTCGTCGACGTTCATTTCCTTGAGCATCTTACGGTAATCGTTTATCTCGTTTTCGTACTTCAAGGTCGTGAGCACGTTGACCTTCGGGTCGTCTTCGACAACCGACGACATGTGCACAAGGGCATTGTCGCAAAGCTTGATCATGTTGTCGATACGGTGGTACTGTTCTTCGGTAAAATCGTCCTTGCCCTGGAACTTGCGGCGGATGACGCACGCCATGTTGTAGCAAGCGTCACCGATGCTTTCAATTTCGGAGATTTCCTTCATCATCGACTGGAGCGCCGTCTTGCTTTCGGGACTTAGGCGGCCTTCATTCACCTTGTTCAGGTAATTCGCGATTTCCACTTCGAAACTGTCGCTGATGCCTTCATACTTTTCGATACGCGCAAAGAGCTTGTTGAACTCTTCCTCGTCCTTCAATCGCATAAGGTCGGGCACCATGCGGAACATCTTCAACGTCTTTTCGACGAACAGGTTGATTTCCTTGCGGGCCTCGAACAACGAAAGTTCCGCCGTGCTCATGAGGCCGCCGCTGATGAACTTGATCTTGAAATCTTCGCCGTCTTCCTTTTCGCGGATAATCTTGCAGATGAGTTTTTCCATCGGCTTGATGAACCAGATGAGGAGAGCCACGTTGCAGAGGTTGAATGCCGTATGGAATCCCGAAAGCGCATAGGTCACACGGATTCCCGCCTCGGCAATATCTTCCTGGGTTTGCGGGACAAAATTCGGGTCGAAGCCCACCACGTGGCAGACCATGTTCACGAAGGGATTGAAGATAATCAGTACCCACACAACGCCGAAGATGTTGAACAGCATGTGTGCCAAAGCCGCGCGCCGCGCCTGTGTGCTCGCCGAGAGGGCTGCCAGGTTCGAAGTTACTGTCGTACCGATGTTTTCGCCCATCACGAGCGCGATGCCCTGGTAAATCGGGAGCACGCCACTACTGCAGAGAATGAGCGTAATTGCCATAATGGCTGCCGAAGACTGCACGCACATCGTGAGGATGCCGCCCAGCAGCAGGAACAGGAGCGTACTGAAGATGCCCCAGCCGCCGGTAGTCGCAAAGAAGTTGATAATCGCCTGGTTGTGCGCCAGGTCCATCGCCACCGCGTTTTCACGGAGCGTCGTAAGGCCGAGGAACATGAAGGCGAAACCGAACACGAATTCGCCGAGGCTCTTGGCGGAATTTTTCTTGGTGTAAGAAAGCGCGATACCGAGCCCGAAGAACGGCCACACGATACTGCTCATGTTGAACTGGAAGCCGAATATGGACATTATCCATGCCGTCGCCGTTGTACCGATATTGGCGCCCATGATAACGGGGATGGCTTGCTTGAGCGTGAGCAGGCCCGCATTGACGAAGCTGACCGTCATGACGGTGGTTGCCGTCGAGGATTGTACGGCCGCGGTGACGAAAGTTCCCGTGAGGAGCCCGCCTACGCGGTGCTTTGTCATGGTCCCGAGAACGGCGCGGAGGTGTCCGCCAGTAAGTTTCTGCAAGCCTTCGCTCATGGTTTTCATGCCGAACATGAGTAGCGCAAGGCATCCGATCATTTTAAGAATTGCAAGAATCATAGAACATTATTCTGTTTTAAAAAGGTGGTGAAGCCGACTCTGATTTCCGTGCCGAATCCGACAGTCGAATTCAGGTGGATTTTGGCATGGTGGACTTCCGCAATGTGCTTGACGATGGCAAGTCCGAGGCCCGTTCCTCCCGTTTCCTTGGAGCGGCTCTTGTCGACGCGATAGAACCGTTCAAAAACGCGGGATTGGCTTTCTTCCGGGATTCCGATTCCGGTATCCTTTACGACAATGGCTTTCGGCTCGACGAGTACGACAACTTTTCCACCCGGTTCCGTATAGCGGATGGCGTTGTCGACCAGATTGAAAATCATTTCGTAAATCAGCTTGGAGTTTCCCAAAATTTCGGCATCGGGAGCGCCGTCCAACGAAAGCTGGATATTCTTCTTGGTCGCGCCCAGCATAAGGCCTTCGATACAGCTGTGCGACAGGTTCCAAAGGTTTATTTTCTCGTTGAGGTCGAACGGTTGGCCTTCATGGTCGTTCAACTTGGAAAGCGTAATGATGTCGTTCGCGATGGACTGCAGACGCTTTGCTTCCTTGTGGATCTTGCCGGCGAACATCTTGACGTCTTCGGGTTGCGCCATGCCGTTCTCGATAAGTTCCGCATAGCCCGAGATGGAGGTGAGCGGCGTTTTCAGTTCGTGCGAGGCGTTGGCCGTGAATTCATCTTTCAGGTGCGAAATCTTTTTCTTCTCGTTCGAAAGCTGTTCGATCGTCAGCTGCAGTTCTAGGTCCTGCTTGCGGATGGTGTTGACGAGGGGTGCGATTTCCTTGTAGGTGTTTTCGATGTTCATCCATTCGGATGTCCCGAGCAGGTCGACCAGCTTTTGGAGCGGCCTCACGAATGCACGGCTCAGGCCGAAAGCTATGATAATTGCCGCAAGAATGATTGCTGCAAGCAAGACGATAAGGTAGGGGATGGTCTTGGAATAGGCCTGTTTCAAGTTGGCCTGCCGCATTCCGATTCGCAGAACGTTTCCGTCGCGCAGCTTCTTGGCAAAGTAGAAAGCCTTCGCCTGCAGCGTGGTGGAATACCGGAGGTCTTCGCCGATGCCCTTTGCGAACGCGTCGGTCACTTCTTCGCGGTTGTAGTGGTTTTCCATCTTGCTCGCTTCGGCGTCGCTGTCGTAAAGGATCGTGCCGGACGAATCGATCAAGGTGATGCGAAGTTCCTTGCTGGCAAATTGCGCCAGTTTCTGCGGCGTAGAGGCAAGGGAATCGTTTACGTAGGCTGTCTCGATCAGGCGGAGCTGTTCGCGCAAGTGGCCCTTGAACTGGTTCGTCATTTCGCCCTCAAAGACCCGCGTCGTAAAGATGACGGCGAACAAGGCGGCGAGAACGCCCATGTAAATCAGGCTATATCGGATTCTGTCTTTCATTGAGCCTTGTAACCGACATTGCGTACCGTTTGGATGACCGAGCCCTGCTCACCCAGCTTCTGCCGCAAAGTCTTGATGTGCATGTCGACCGTGCGCGTATCCATCTTGAAGTCGATGCCCCAGATCTTTTCCAGAATCTGCTGCCTCGAATAGACAAGCCCGGGATGCGATATGAGCAGCTTTAAAAGTTCATATTCCTTGTAGGTCAGTTCGACGCTGTTTCCGCTGACCAAAACTTCGCGCGTTCCGGAATCGAGAACAATTTCTCCGAGCGTTATTTTTACGGACTCTTCGCTTTTCATGTTGCCCGAGCGGCGGAGCAGTGCGCGGACGCGCGAAACGAATTCCAGGATGCCGAACGGCTTGGCAATGTAGTCGTCTGCACCTAAGTCAAGGCCCTTGACCTTGTCCAGTTCCGAACTCTTGGCGGTAATCATGATGATGGGGACGTTCTTGGTGCTTTCCTGTGCGCGGAGGCGTTTCAGAATGCTGAGGCCGTCTTCCCCAGGAAGCATGATGTCGAGGATGAACAGGTCTGGCACTTGGACCTTGATCTCTTCGTCCAAGTTTTTTCCGCTATCAAAAGATTTAGATTCAAAGCCGCTGCTCTTGAGGGCGTATACTTCCAGTTCGCGGATTTCAGCATCATCTTCAACAATGTAAATCATATTCCTAACCTGCGAATTCTTGCAATGTCAAGATAAAAACTATGACGGGCGAAAACAATCCCTAGAACGGCGGATTAGCAAAGGTTTTGTCTTCGCTTTACACGGATTTTACAAACCATTACCTGGCGTTTACAAAGCTTTTTACGTGGATTTAATCGAGGTACACGACTTCGCCCATTTGCGGCATGAGCAGAGGCTTGCCGGATTCCTTGGCGGCTCTTTTTGCGTTTTCCAGTGGTTCAAAATATGTGTGCTTGCTCAGGCAGAACTTGGAATGGTGTACGGTCAGGTAGCGTTTTGCTCCCAGTTCTGTCATTTCTTTACCTAAATACTTCGGCAGGGTATGGACATATGCCCAATCTAGATTGTACTGCCCATTTTCCAGAATGGCCAAGTCGATGTCCGTGAATGTCTCCCCGATTTTTGAATAATGTGGACCGTAACCGGAATCGCCGCCGATCCATACGGTACGTTTGGGCGACTTGAATGCATACGATGCCCAGAAAGTTTTGTTTTCCTGTAGGCCTCGGCCCGAGAAATGTCTTGCCGGAGTTGCCGTCACGCGGAATCCGTCGGCCAAGTCCGCAGATTCCCACCAATCGAGTTCCACCAATTTTTCGGCAGGGTATCCCCAATATTCGAAATGTTCGCCTACGCCAAGAGCCGTTACCACCTTCTTGATGCGGGGCTCCATTTCCTTTACGACCTCATAATCCAAGTGGTCCCAGTGATCGTGCGATATCACCAAGTAATCGATGTCCGGCATGTCGGCGGGCTTGTAAACATCGGTTCCTTGAAACATCTTGTTTGCGAATTTTACGGGCGCACCCTTGTAAAATACCGGGTCCACTAGCACTTTTTTCCCGGATAAATTCATTAGGTATGATGAGTGCCCGAACCACACAATCCAATCGCGGTCTTGGGGGAGCGATTTCAAATCCGTTTTGACGACATGCAGTGCTGTGTCTGGGGCCAACAGCGTCTTGTCACCAAGCATAAAATCTCGCCAGACTGCAAGTTTGCTTTTGTTGCCTGTTGTAAAGGGTGTCTCGATCTCGTTCACGAACTGCTTGCCATCGTAATGCGGAGACTGCTTGATGCGTTCAAGGCGTTTGCCCTGCGGAATACGTCCGAAGCTAGGTTGACTGAGAAACAGCACGCCCGCGTCTCCAAGGATAAAAAGTACAGATAATATAATCGCCGTAATCATGAGCTTTTTCTTCATAATACTAATTAAATTATGACTCTTCAAGTAGGCATTTCTAGTATCAGAGCAAATGGAAGTTCAGATAGAGCGTATAGGTGAAGATTCGCCTGGACATGGGTTCTGCCATCTCGGATGAATAGGCAGCCATCTTGACATAGGTGTCTAGCCTATAGCCGATATCCATCCACGAGAAGAACCTGTATTCGAGCGCGGTGTTGTTGAGTAGCAAGAAGTCCCATCCGGTAACGCCATAGTCCGGCGTAGATCCTTCAATGGTCTTCATCGCATCAATCGTTATCTTGTCGTAAAAACGCCATTTCTGCTTGTAGAGCGTTTCGAGCATTAGGCTGTATTTTACGCCGCTGTTATATTGGTAGCTGTCCTTGTCCGGATTGTATTCGGGATGGAATTCCTTGATGATGTCGTCGTAGCCCATGTCCGCAGAACCGAGCATTATCCAGTAAAGCTGATTCATTACGCGGAAACGCAATCTGGGTGTGAGCCACAATGCCAAATCCATGGCGCCGCCTAGCGAAAGCGTACTCACTGTTGCCAAATCGCCATAGAAAGTATCGTAATCCAGGTTTACGGAAAAGTCAAGCCAGTGCCCGCGACCATGAATGCCGCGATTCAGGAGTTTTCCCATGATGTCCATCTGGAGAACGTTTCCTTCCAGCCCGCCTTCGCCCATGACATCTATCTTGAAGTAATCAAAGGGACGCTTGACTCTAGCATATGGCAGTCCATATTCGAGTGACAAGGCGAACATGCCGTGATGATCATTCCATTCGTCGTCCAGTTCATCGGCATCTTCGCCCCCAAAACGATAATCCGAACCGAATCTGGAACCCATGCCCAAGGCAATAGAAAGTTCAATAGGTGTGAGTCCCGTATAAAAATCCCTGTTGCCGAAGACCTTACGTTGTGTGTAGCCTGCCGGATCGAGTACGAAGGCGGCCGACTGCCTATACCAAGGTGCCCCCGGCCTATTGTATACTGCCCTAGAGAGTCGGTAGAGGACCTCGCCGAACATGGAGCCCGCCACAGTCGTAGACACTAGGTCGTTCGGTGCCGGATATTCCCTCTCGCAAAACATTTCCCAGGTAGAGCTTCCGAGAGCCGCGAACACCATGCTGGGATAAAATCCGTAGCCGCTCCCTCTTGCCGTAGTGTAATAAAACGATCCTTGATAAGGGTGACCGTAAAAGTTGATGGCCCAGTGGTTGTGGTCCCATTTCCAGCCTTCACGGAAGTTCCTTTTCCAATAGCTGGGCCCGGTATGTGCGTAATCCTTGTCAAGTACATAGTAATCCCAAGCCCAGACGATTCCGTTCTGCCCAAGAACTTGTGCCGAAACAATCAGGGGATTCACGTGAGTGCCGAAGAGGCTGTCCTTGGGTATGATAGTCGGTTCCTCAGCTGCGTTCTTTGTGGAATCGCCCCGAATGGCGGTCCGGATGGTGTAGGCTTCTTCTATGCTCAAGACGGCGTTTTCATCGGCAAGGCGTTCCTTGATGCTGTCAGGAATAGGGACAGACTGCGAAAACGCCTCCCCGCAAAACAATAAAAGAAAAAGAGCAACCAACTTGTAGTCGAAATGCGACATACAACATATTTAATAAGATTGTCGGATGATTTGGGGCTTTTTGGCTAAAAATCTGACAAAGCGTCAAAAACGGGAGTTTTTCGGTAACGGGGTAAATCTAAACCAGTGTCAAGGATTTCTCGTAAATGGAGTCGACATCTTCGGGGGTGATTTTTCCCGGGACGAGGTCGAGCTTGGAACGGTTCTCCTTCATGGCTGCCGCAAACTGGTCGCGCATCTCGCGTGTGACGGAATAAGTTCCGATAAGGTTCTGGAGCATCGTGGTGAATTCGCCGATGTCCTTGAGTCCCAAAAGCGAAAGAATTTTCTTGACATCGTCGGGGACGAACTTGGCACAGATTTCGGTGTAGGCGGCAAGGAAGTAACCCACTGCGGGTCCGTGCGGAACGCCTGCATGGAGTGTGAGGTCGTAGCTCATGCCGTGTGGCAAGGTGGTGCTCGTATGCGCGATGGACATGCCTGCAATCGTTGACGTGAGCATGAGCTTTTCATACAGGCTTGCATCTACGTTGCCGTTTGCCAGGAGGGCGTCTTTGCATTCTCCCCAAAGCTTGAGCCCGTATTCCGGGAACATGCGGTTGAACGTGTTCGATTTGACGTTGAGGATGCTTTCGACCATGTGGGACAATGCATCGACTGCGGTGTTTACGATCAACTGCTTTTTTGCGGTGGCAAGATACTTGCCGTCGACGAGCGCAAGTACCGGGAAAATAATGTGCGGGATGCTCTTCTTGAGATGGATCTTGTGGTTCGTGATGATGGCGACCGGGGTCGCCTCGGAACCTGTTCCGCAAGTAGTCGGAACGGCAATGATTGGCGCGTGTTCCAGCGGGCGGTTTGGTGCCTTGTGAAGATCGTCGGGATCGACATACGGATTTGCAAGGAGCAACGCCACGGCCTTTGCGGCATCAATGGCGGAGCCACCTCCGATGCCAATCACGAAATCGGCCTTGAAATCCATTGCGGACCGTGCCGCCTTGCGAAGCGTATCTGTGGACGGATTTTCTTCGACTTCATTGAAAACGAGAAACGGGACACGCCCTGTGTTCAATACGTCTGTCACGTCGTCCAGGGAGCCATTTGTCGCAGCGGAGTATTTTCCTGTCATTATGAGCGCACGAGTCCCGACCGAGAGCATGTTCTGTGCGTGATTCTTGACGCAGTTCTTTTCGACGTAGATGTCTGTGGGGACAAAAAAGCGCATAAAGGTCTCCTTGAAAATCAAAAACTAATAAAAAGCCGCGATATCTTTGTCAAGGAGCTCCTGCAAATTTGTTCCCAAATAATCTATATTCATCTTATTGGCCCCTCCCCAATAAAAAAAGGGAACTATTTCAACTAGCGTTCACCAAGCAGGTAACCTCATGGAAGAAACATTCAAGACCAAGGGCGTATGTGCCACTACAATCCAGTTCACTCGCGACGGTGACAAAATCCGCAATATCCGTTTTACCGGCGGTTGCAATGGTAACCTCAAGGCGATAGCAAAACTTTGCGATGGAATGAGCGCCGAAGACATCGCTGCAAAACTGCTTGGCAATACCTGCGGCGGCAAGCCGACTTCTTGCGCTGACCAACTGGCAAGAGCTGTTCTCGGCCGCGAACCGTAATTCACGACATGAAGAATCTTTTGTGCGTACTTTTGTTTCTGGCGTCCTTTGCCGTTGCGCAGGGGGTCGATTCGACACTTTCAACTAGCGCAGATTCTACGGGTAATGCCCCCGTGCAAAAGATTTCTCCGTTTGACCATCTGGGACACAACATGCTGCTCAGTGCATTTGGCTGGCCGCTCGGCTTCCACATGCTTGGCGGTGCGTTGACATATCGGCTGGCGATGAACGATTACGACCTCATGGTGGCTCGATTCGCCGCAAGACAGAACGAGATTGTCTTTGGTGCCGCTTTTACGCCCGGGATGGCGATGGGGACGTTTTGTCCCTTCCTCATCCCCGGCTATATGTACTTTATCAGCAGTAACAAGACTTTGAACAATACGGGCGCCGTTGCGGCGCAGGCGACCGCCGTGGCGTTCCTCTATAACAATATCCTCAAGGCCATTTCGGGGCGTGCGCACCCGGATGCAGAAAAGAATGACGGTGACCTATCCCGTGATTTCAAGTGGGGCTTTTTCAGGCGTGGCGTTTTTTATGGATGGCCATCCGGGCATTCTATGACAAACGCATCGCTTGCCATGAGCATCGCGAGTTACCATCGTGATAACCCTTGGGTTGTTGCCGGATGCGGATTGTACGCGGGCTATATTGCGACAAGTATGGTGCTGGGCGCCAAGGGCCAAGCCCATTGGTTTTCCGATGCTGTCGCAGGAACCCTGATGGGTGCCTCTATAGGCTGGTATATCGGCAATACGTTCTATAAAGAAAAAATGGGTAAGTCGGGGACCGCTCCCAAAGTCGCGATTGCCCCGCTTATCTATGACGACCACAAGGGTGCTGTCGTCAGTGTAATGATTCCCTAATTAGGGCCTTATTTCTTCAAAGCCTTGACCGTGGAAGTCCTGGTCTTGACAATGTACATGCCCTGGCGCAGGTTGAGCCGGAGCGTTCCGTCGGCATTGAGGGCTTGGCTCTTGAGGCCTGTCCAGACAAGGTTTCCGTTCAGGTTGAAGATTTTTACAAGAGGATTGCTATCGCTGATGACGAGCTTGGGCATCTTCGTGGGCCCGGTGGCCGTGCAGCCTGTAGCGACAATTTTTGCAATGTAGATCCCGCTGGCGTCGCTGTTGAAGGTGAGCGCTGTAGAACCGTTTCCGCCTTCTTTTTCGAGGTCGACAGTCGTTTCGCTCCATTCGCTTGCCGATGCGGTGCGACCGTACTGGTAGTCAACCCAGCTGCCGCCATTGGCGCCGCCCACGTTCACGTAGGCGTTGGATGATTCCTGGCTGCGCATGGTGATGATGAGTTCGCTGCAGCTCGTGAGAGCGCTTGCCGCTTCTTCACTGATGTTCAAAAGTTGGTTCTTGTAACCGCAATCGGCCTGTTCGCATCCGGCGAGGGGTACGCTAACATAACCGGTGATGCCGTCCAGTGCGCCTGCATTGTAGGTGACCGCATCGAGGTCTTCGCTTATGGCCTGCCAGGTCGAAACGTCGGTTGTCTTGGAGTAGTCGACGATGACAACGTCGGCTGCGGGGATGACGACCGGTTCAGAGTAGTTGGGGTCGGTCGTTTCGTCCTTGCAGGCGGTGACTGTCGTTGCGTTGGCGGTCTTTGTATAAACGAGGGTGGTCACCGAACGGGCCGGGAGCATATAGCAACTGGCGATAGTGATGTCCTTGCTCTTGAACCCGTTTTCCTTGGACTGTACTGCAGTTGCGACATTCATGCCGCTTACGGCAGGGGCGTCAAGCGAAATGGCCGTCTTTCCTGTGTTGATCACGACAACCGTGACGGAGTCGCCTGTACTGCTTGCGAAGGCGACGGTCTTGAGGTCGTTTTCTTCGGTAGCTGCGGAGATGGCCTTCCAGCCTGGATTCACGAACTTGGAGTAGTGACGCATTGCATGGTATTCGGGGCCGATTACGATTTCGTCTTTCTTGCAACTGCCCCAGTTTTCGGTACACACGCCAATCAGCTGGCCAGATCCGTTACCCCAGAAGAGTTCCCAGGCGATATAGCCGGCGAGCTGGCCGTCGGTAAAGCCGACCTGCATGATATGGGCAAGGCCGACCATGTCTTCTTCGCGGGTCTTGTCGAGCATGTTGCAGAATTCGGTCATGATGATGGGTTTACCCTTGCCTCCGTAGGTAGAGCCGATGGCCTTCATCGACTTGCGGAAGTTTTCGGGGGCGAGGTAGTTGTTGCCGGAATTGTCGTTGCCGTCACCCGCATGGTACAGGTGGTAGGCATAGCCGTCCAGCTTGCTGTCGTCGAGTTCGTTTGCGTACTTTTCGAAGTTGCTGTAGCCGATGCCGAGCGGTTCGGGGCCCAAAATCTTGGTAGTGCCCTTCACGGCGTCGTATACGGCGTTCAAGGCTTCCTTGTAACCGGCCTTTTCGTTTGTTTCGGTAGGTTCGAACAAGGTTTCTTCGTAGTCGGCGTTCATGTCCGGTTCGTTCTGCAGGCTGATATAGTCGGGCGTGATGCCTGCGGCGGCATAAGCCTGAAGGCTCGTTTTCCACCAGGCGGCGAAATCGCTGTAGGCGTACTTGCCGTAGGGATCACTCGAGGCGGGCTTGAGCGAGTTGGCGGATTCGGAAGAACCATCCTTTCCGTTCACGCTTCCGCTGGGCTTGAGCTTGCCCGGAGCGGACCAGCTGGACATTTCGATTTTCAGGTGGTCGCCGAGGCGCTGCTTGGCAGCCTGTACGATGGCGATGTCGTCAGGGCTTACCTTGGCAGTGTCTGCTTGCAGCCAGTTGCCTATGCGCAACAGCGAAAGGTTCAGGCCCGTGAAGGCTGTGTCGAAAAGAGCTTCCTTGTTCTTGTCGGCGAGTGCTGTAATCCAGCTCTGGTAATAGACGGAGCCGCCTCCGAATCCGACGATTTCCTGTTTTTTTGCGGAGGGGTCCACGGTGATGCTTGCTGCGGCGGCGATAGATGCGGCCGTCAGTGCCACAGTCGTAAATTTCCTAATCATATACACTTCCTCTTTTTTGGTACGAAGATAGCTTTATTTTGGGGTCGTGTGAAAAAACGGGGTGTGCGTATACGGAAAATCTATAACGAGCTATTGCAATATTGTATTGGACAAGCGTCTGGCATCTTTATAATTTTTGCAGCGAAAAAAAGAGGGTATCAATGTTTTATAGCAAGAAGATTCAGTGTTGTATGCGCGGCCGATGTTGACGGGCGCATTTGGTGTTATTGACTGTTTTTCGCCCGTGTATGGTTATCCTGCGCGGGCTTTTTTCATGGGCTTTTTGCCCACAACTTTAACAAGAGGATTTTTTAAATGTCAAATTTCAATCATATCGAAACGGCTTTGATTCACGGTGGCATTGATGGCGATGCTCAGACGGGTGCGGTGAACGTCCCGATTTACCAGACATCCACATACAGGCAGGCGGGGCTTGGCGAAAATACAGGGTGGGAGTATTCCCGTACGGGCAATCCGACACGCGCGGCACTCGAGGCTCTGATTGCAGAACTAGAAGGCGGTACGGCGGGTTTCGCGTTTGCTAGCGGCATGGCCGCGACATCGACGGTACTATCTCTCTTTAACAAGGGTGACCGCATCATTATTTCGAGCAACGTGTACGGCGGTACGTTCCGCGTGCTTGACAAGGTGTTCAAGAATTTCGGCATCAGCTATTCCATCGAGGATACGACCGACTTGGAAAGCCTTGACAAGAAAATTGCACCTGACGTGAAGGCGCTCTTTGTGGAGAGCCCGGCGAATCCGCTCTTGACGGTTACGGACTTGGCGGGGGTCGCAGCGATAGCGAAGAAACACGGCATCTTGACGATTGTCGACAATACCTTCATGACTCCTTACCTGCAGCGTCCGCTGGAACTGGGGGCCGATATCGTTGTGCATTCCGCGACAAAGTACCTGGGCGGGCATAGCGACCTGGTGGCAGGACTTGCCGTGGTCAAGGACAAGGGCCTTGCTGAAAGATTGGCATTTACGCAGAATGCGACTGGTGCAGTCCTCGGACCTTTTGATTCCTTCCTCCTGATTCGCGGCATCAAAACTCTGGGCGTGCGTCTCGATCGCCATGTTGAAAACGCGGAACGCATCGCTCGCTATCTGCAAAATCACGAAGCCGTCAAGAATGTGTACTATCCGGGGCTCTCGACGGCGCAAGGCTACGAAATCAACAAGCGTCAGGCGAAAAACGGCGGTGCGATGATTTCGTTCGAACTGCACGAAGGTTACGATATTAAGAAGTTCTTCAAGAGCCTCCACCTGATTTCTCTGGCAGAAAGCCTTGGCGGCGTCGAGAGCTTGGTATGCCATCCGGCAACCATGACGCATGCCTCCATCCCGAAGGATATTCGCGAGAAGGTGGGCATTACCGACGGTCTGATACGTCTGTCCGTCGGTATCGAGAAGGTCGATGACCTGATTACGGACTTGAACGCGGCAATCGTTGCGGCTACGCCCGCAGCAAGGAACTAGGGGAGGCGTACAATGCACATTTATGAATCGATGCAGGACCTAGTAGGGCATACTCCGCTCGTGAAGCTTACGCATGTGGGTGTCCCCGAGGGCGTGAACTTGTTTGCAAAACTGGAACTGTGGAATCCGTCGGGCAGTGTCAAGGACCGCACCGGGCGCTATATGGTCGAAGATGCCATCGCAAAGGGCACCCTGAAACCGGGTGGAACAATTGTCGAGGCAACGGCCGGAAACACCGGGCTCGGGATCGCTTTCGCGGCTCTCAACCGCGGGATTCGCGTGGTGTTCGTGGTGCCGACGAAATTTTCGCAGGAGAAACAGACGCTTTTGCGGGCGCTTGGCGCAGAACTCATCAATACACCGCGCGAAGAGGGAATGCTTGGCGCCGAAAGGAAGGCCGAGGAGATTTTGCAGTCAACGCCGGGTGCGGTTTCGCTTCGGCAGTTCCGCAACATGGCGAACCCGCTTGCGCATTACGAGACAACCGGTCCCGAAATCTACGAGGATCTTGATGGCCAGATCGACTACGTGGTGGCTGGCGCCGGGAGTGGCGGTACCTACACGGGCATCCTCAAGTACCTCAAGGAAAGGAATCCGAAAATCCAGGGTGTGCTGGCTGATCCCGTGGGCTCCACGATGGGCGGCGGAGAACACGGCGACTACAACATCGAGGGTATCGGCAACGACTTTATCGCCGACACCATGGACATGTCGCTTGTTGACAAGGTAGTGAAAATTACCGATGACGACGCGTTCAATGGGGCCCGCGACTTGGCCCGGAAGGAGGGCATTTTTGCCGGATCTTCTTCGGGAGCAGCCCTGGCCGCATCGCTCAAGTTGATCCAGTCGGGAGCTCGCGGAAATATCGTGTTCGTTCTTCCCGATCGTGGTGATCGCTACTTCAGCAAGGGACTATATATATAGTTCCAATTTGGATGCCGTCCGGATGCGCATGGACTAAAAAATGCCGATAAATTCACTGTGATGTCAAGGGAGGGGACTTGACTTCGCAGTGGCGTGAGTATATATTATATATAAACGCATCTGTGCAGGTCCGGATGATTGACAAACTAAAAAAGTTCTGGAGCACTCAAGATACCCTGGAAAAAACACTTTTCTGGGTTATTATGGCTTTATGCCTTGTCGTGGGAATTTTTTCGACGGTGCTTTCTGCTTATGAACGCGTTGGCATGACTTCCGTAATCGTGGGTTCGGTCTGTTGTGTCTTGTTTATTGTGCTGAGTATCTTTGCCTATAATACTCGTCTGTACGCTCCCTGCCATTTGGTCATGTGCGCCATTGTCTGCATGTTCCTGCAGCCGATGCTGTTCTTTGCCTGCGGCGGCTTTTCGAGCGCGATGCCCCTGTACTTTATTGCCGGCATCCTTCTGCTGTCCTTGGGACCCTCCGGCCTGGCAAAGAGAATATTGTTCGTCCTTTCGCTGACCGTATTTCTCGCTACCTTCCTGGTCGCAAGCCTCTATCCGCAAGTTGTTGTCCCGATTTCGCACGAGATGGTTTTTGTCGATATGGCCGTTTCCCTGGTTGTGCTCGGTTTTGGCGTGTTTGCTCTTGGAAGCTACGTGCTTAGGGCTTACGAGAGGGAAGTGGTGGAAAAAAAGAATCTGGTGGCAAAGTTCGATTTCCTTGCAAAACATGATTCGCTTACGGGACTTAACAATCGCCGGCACTTGCTGGACTATCTCGGCAATATTGTTTGGATGCAGCGGAGCGGATACTACATTGTGATGTATCGTATCAACAATATGGAACAGCTTCGCGGGACTTACGGTCCGTTCTTTTGCGATGGAATCATTTGCGATGTGGGCCGCCTGATAGGCCAGATGGAACTGCTTGGCGGTGGGGAGTGTGTTGCCTATTTCGGCAACCATGACTTTGTGCATGTGATGCAGTCGGAATCAGAAGCGGAGACCTTGACTCGTGCTGAAAGGTTCCGTGACGAGGTCACGCATCTTTCGTGGGCGGAACATCCAGATGTGCACGTAACGGTGAGCGGTATCGTGGCTGCATGCAATGGTCATGGCTTTACGAATACGACTCAGCTCTTGCAGACGGTGTATGGGCAGCTTTCCCATTTCAACGTCACTGACAAGGATACAATAAGAAAAATTTAAATGACGAGACTGTAACTCGTGCTGCGTCCGCCTTTCTTGCTGGGCTCGACGAGTTTTTGCGCGATGAGTTTCTGGATGTCGCGCAGGGCGCTGTCGTGACTTGTTCCGGTGAATTGCGCTACGTCCTTGACCTTGAAGGGGTGCGATATTTTTCCGGCGATGACGGCGTCTACGATTTTCTGGGCGCGGGGCTGTATGCCCTCGGCGCTTTTCTTGCCCTTGAACTTGACCATGTCCGCACACATCTTGATGGCGGTGCGTCCGTCCTGGATGGCCTTGCGCAAAGTTTGTAGAAACCACAGAATCCATTCCGTGAGGTCGCCGTTGCCGCACTGTGCTGCACCCAGGATTCTAAAATAGTTGTCGACGTCGCTCAGGATTTGTTCGTTGATTGAGTATTGCAGGTGTCCCGAGACTTCGGCGCGGGCGAGAAGCAAGTTCGTGATGAGGCGAGCAATCCTTCCGTTCGCCTCGTCGAAGGGGCGGATGGTGAGGAACCAGAACTGCGCGATAGCTGCCTTGAGGACAGGATCCAGTTGCGCCGTGTTGAGCCACGTTATGAAGTTTCCCATTTCGTGCTGGAGGCGTTCGGGGCCGGGGCCTGCGAATACGACCGAGTTGTCGGTGCGCGAAAGGACTTGTCCCGGACCGTTACGGAATTGACGCTGCGGCTTGCCGGAAATCGATGCGTGCCAGCCCAAAATTCTAGCCTCGTCGATGTCACCGCGGAAGTTCTTTACGGCTCCCATCAGGCTTCGGAAAGCAGCCTTGTCGGCCTTCTCTTTTTTGTCGACTTGCTCCTGCACCAGTTTGCTGTCCAGCTGCAGCCCGTCGATGGCGTATGTCGCGACGATGTCGCGTGCGGTGATTTCTGCTTCGTGCGTGTCGTCGTCGAGCATTTCCGAGATGCCCAAAAGCCGCCCCTCTTCGAGACGGACTTGGCCGAGCTCGTTGATGATGGCTTTGGAATCGAACCGGAAACGGGTCCAGTCGGGGAACTGGTGGATGTACAGCATAGCATCAATATACCTTTTTTCGACGCAGAAAGTGCGTTGTATGCTGTAATGCCGCCGAACTCGCTTAATTTTTTCGTAAATTTAGGGTATGCAGAAAATTGACACATGGTACAAGGCTGAGGGCTACTGCTCCGCCGAAGAATACGAACTGGCGAGCTACCTGCTTTTCGAGGCCGGCGTGGCGACGCTCGAGGAACTGGACCCGAAGGCGGAAGGCCGCACGGACTTCTGTTTTTATACCGGCGACAAGGCCGAACGCGACCGTATTGTTTCGGAATTCCCGCAGTACCATTTCGTGTTGAGCGACGAGCCCGCAAAGGATTGGGACAAGTGGTGGCGCGACCGCGCGCAGCCTGTGTCGGTGAGCCCGCACCTCTGGGTACGCCCGCCTTGGGTGGAATTTACGCCCGACGACCCGAAGGCCGTGGTGCTTGAACTCGAGGCGAAAACGGCTTTCGGTACCGGCGAACACGATACGACCAGCAGCTGTGCCACGCTCATGGAATCCGTGGATTTTAAGGACAAGACTGTGCTTGACATCGGTACGGGTACGGGCATCCTTGCGATGTACGCTCGCCGCCTGGGCGCACGCATGGCCGTGGGTACGGAAATCGATCCGCTTACCATTCCCTGCATTGCCGAAAACTTCGAACGCAACGGTTTTGAAAAGAGCGACTGCATCCTCGGTTTCCTGGACGCTTTCAAGGACGGTGCGAAGTTCGACGTGATCCTCTGCAACATGATCCGCAGCGAACTGTGGCCGCTCCGTGACGACATCGAGGACTTGATTGCCGATGGCGGTGAACTCATCATCTCCGGTCAGCTGATCACCGAGAAGGACTATATCCTCAAGTGGTTTGACGAAGCCGGTTTCAAGGTGAAACTGGAACGCGAAAGTGGCGAGTGGTGGAGTGTGCTTGCGGAACGCGCCTAAATAGGCCTTATTCGCAGATAAATACACCTTGTCGGGCTTGCGCGGGTGCCCCCCGCGAGTATATATTTAAGATTGTGTCTGGGAAAGGGAGAAAGATGAAGCGATCCTGGCTGTTTGCCTGTATCTTGACTCTAGCTGTGTGTACCCAGCTCTCTTTTGCCGCATGGAACGGCTCTGCCAAGATTCCCAAGGTGGTGGGTGGCGGGGATTCCTCCTATTACGAAATTACGTCTCCCGAGGAACTCGTCGGCTTTTTGGATTCTGTAGTTGTGGCGCAAGATTCGAATGCCTCTATTCGCGCCTACTTGAAAAACGACATCGTGTTCGGTTCGGACACGTCAAAGCTATGCTCCAAGCTCTGGAGCCGCAGTGCTGCCCAGGGAGCGTTCTGGGGTGAATTCGACGGGCGCGGGCATACCATTTACGGATTGAATGCCGACAAACCTCTTTTCGAAACGGTCGGCCCGGACGCAGGCGAGATTCATGACTTGAATGTTGCGAACAGTTCCTTTGCGAACGATTCCATTAACGGTGTCGCCCCCATTGTCACTAGGCTGAGTGCGGTTATCAAGAACGTGAATGTCTACAACACCGATGTCAAGGGCAATGTGTCCGCCGGTGGCATTGCCGTGTACGTGACTGCGACCGCAAAAAGCCCGGCTCTTATTGTGAACAGCAACGTTGTCGGCGGTTCGGTCGGTGCGGGTACAAGTGCAGGTGGTATAGCTGCGTCTGCATCGGGCGGTATTTTGGGTTGTTCCAATTCGGCCAAGGTGTACAGCAGAAACGACGTTACGGGGTTGTTTGGCGAATCCAATTTTGGCGGTATTGTGGGGAGTTCCTCGGTGAAGACTGGAATTGCCATTGCAAGCTGCGTCAATCGTGGAAAGGTTGAAGTGGATTTGTCGATTAGGCAAGCCTATGTCGGTGGCGTTGTCGGTAAACTCGCTGGCGATGTCGAAAACCTGGAGAATTACGGGGAGGTATCCGCCAAGGCTGTTGCCCCTGCGCAGGCGGGAACGGGCTTTAATCCTACTGTTTCCACGTTTTATGTCGGAGGCCTTATTGGCTTTCATAATTACGATGTCAGTATGCTCACGCAGCAGGCGACCTTTAAGGACCTGCTTAACGGCGGCAAAGTCTCTGTGGTTTACCAGGCTAGCGGTGATGCCTCCGGGCTTTTTGTCGGCGGTGTTTTGGGCAGCGGTAGCAAGATGAGCGTCGTCAATGCGCTGAATCTTGGCTCGGTCGATGTGCGCGGTGATGGAAACTCGTTGGTCACGATGGTTGGCGGCGTTGTTGGCGACGGGCGTACTACTTATGACGATGAAGTCTATACGATGCTCAAGAACCGCGGCAATGTTCGTGCCGAAGGGACGGCCAGTACCTATGTCGGGGGCATTGTGGGGTATACGGGTTATCGCTCCCGCCCGACGATCTACAGCGGTTTTTCGCTGCAGAAGTCTTTCAACTACGGTGACGTAACGGGCATTACGTCGGACTCGACGACACATTCGGATTCCCTGCTTGTCGGTGGTATTGTCGGTGGCGCCATGATGTTCGGAATGAGCGATGTCTACAATCTCGGGAGCGTCGTGGCGAAAAGCAAGGTGACCAGCGCCGCAAACTATGCTGGCGGAATTGCGGGCGGGATGGATGATCCGGGGTGGTATATCAAGAACGTCTATAGCGCAGCGCCCGAAGTGAAGGGCGGTGCCGTGGGAGGAATTGTCGGTTTCTCGCGGAACGTCAGAGATGCTGCAACCGAACTTTTCGATGGGACGCTTGCCAATATCGCGCCCTTCGGTGTCGTTTACGATACGGCCACCCTTGCACATGTCAAGAAGACTACGGCGCAACTGCAGAACGATACGATGGTGACGTTCCTGAATACTGCGGCCGGGACGGTGGATAATCGCGGTGTCTGGACGCGTCGTAGCGGCTATCCGGTTTTGGTATCCGATGGATTCTACAAGAACGATTCGCTTTTCTTTGACCGCGACGAATATGGAATGCCTGCGGTCCGCATTGAAAAGGATACGCTGCACTACACGATTTCTACGGCAGGGGAGTTAAAGACGTTCCTGCAACTGGGGCAAACCTTCAGTAACACGAAATTCTATGTCGAACTCTCGAAGGACATTGTCATGGGGAAGGATTCTACGTACCTCATGCAGCGTAAGTTGACTATCGATACGAGCAAAACCTGCTTCAACATGGTCTTCGACGGCAAGGGACATACCATATACGGGCTCAACCTGGGAACGGCGATGTTCTTCTGCGTGGATACCGGTTCGGTCATCCAGAACTTGACGATTGCGAACAGCATGTTTGCAAACGACCAGGGATTCCCGGCGGCATCCGTGGCCATATGGAATAGCGGTACCATAAAGAATGTGACGGTACGTAATAGCCTGGTGAAGGGTGGTGATCGAGCGGGCGGAATTGTGGCGTACAATTTCCTCACTTTCCCCGGGACGCTTACGGACGTGAAGAATGTGAATACGACTGTTACCGGGAATACTGTCATGGCTGGAGGTATTGCCGGCGAGTCGACAGGCATGATTTCGAATGCGAGTAATTCCGGCCGTATAGAAGGTTCGTCGGCAGGTGGCATTGTGGCGCATACGTACGATCCTGGGGGAAAGACGAATGTCGTTACGGGGTGTTCCAATACGGGGAACGTCTATGTGGATGATGGCTATGGTTGGAGTGAGGCTGGAGGTATTGTTGGGTCGGGTACGTCCATGACACTTTCCAACAGCAAGAATACGGGCCTGGTGGAATCTTCTTCGCACAATGTGGCTGTCGCCGGTGGCATTGTGGGCTTGTTGAACAGGGGGGCGTCTGTTACGGATGTAGGTAACTGGGGCCCGGTACATGGCATGTCTGGGGATACGGTGTTTGCTGGCGGCTTGGTGGGCTACGTGAAAGATGATTCCAGCCGTACGACCGTTGCGGAATCGTACAATTATGGCCCGGTGCGTGTGAAGTCCGTGAAATCGGCGACGAGTTATGCTGTTGCAGGAGGCCTTGCCGGGAAACTTCATGGCGCAACCGTCAAGAGCAGTTACAACAGGGCGGTGGTCAAGGGCGAAGGGACTTCTTCCCGGAGCTATACGGGAGGAATTGCGGCGTTGATGGAAGGCCTGTCGCTCACCATGAGTTATTCCTATACCGATACGCTGTCCGGCAAAAATGTCGGTGCCGTCCTTTACGGCCTTGAAGGCAAAAGCAATACCGTGGACAGCATCTATTACGGTAATGGCGTGAGCGCTCCGGCGATTGCCAGCAACGCTTCACAGGCTTCGCAGAACATTACGGCGATCACCTTCGAAAAGTTGAAGACGGATCACGGGTACCTTACCGGCACGGAATGGGTGTTCGGTAATTGCCTCCCCAAGATGAAATCCGATACGACATCGGGATGCGCGGTGAATGTTGTTGCCGATAGGGGTAGGGATTCGTTGCCGTCCCCGATGGTTTTCAAGGCAGATGTCGTCTATGCGGATTCCAGTGAAGATCAAGGTGGCGGTACTACTCCGGTGAAGCCGAAGATTGTTGTGCCCTCGTTGCGGGTGGAAGTCTCTGCACGCCACCTCGTTGTTTTTGGCGTGGCAGAAAACCGTCCTGTTGCCGTATTCGATATGCGCGGGAAGGTTATTGCGAAGGCGCAATCTTACGGGCCGTCTATTGACCTTGAAGTGCCGCGTGCCGGACGCTATATCGTGCGTAGCGGTTCGCAGGTGCAGGTTGTGACTGTACGGTAATTAACGTCCGCGACGGTGCGAACTGAACTGTACGGGGGAGGAATTCTTGTTCCCGCCCTTGTTCCCGCCGTTATAGCCGCCGTTATTGCGGTTATTGTTGCCGCGGTTCTTGAAATCACGGTTGTCGCGGTTGGCATGGAATTCGCGTCGCCCATCCTCGCGACGGCTATCGTCCCGACGGCTATCCTCGCGGCGTCCTTCGTGCGGCTTGTTGCCGGATGCGTCGCCAAACTGTGCGGCACGGCGCTCCCTGCGGGCGGAATTTTCCCAGCGGCCTTTCTCTCCGACTTTCTTGGGCACGATGGTGCCGGAACGCTGTTCGCGCTTCTGCTGTTCGCGTTCGCGGTAGTCGGCGTTGCTTTCGCGTTCCTTGCTCGGGAAGAATTCCTTGCCTTCGGCCTTGGCGCTGCGGCTTAGAAGCAGTCGTCCGATCTTGCCGAGTTTCAAACGTTCGAGTGTCGCGCGGATTTGCGGACGGTTTTCAGGAATGTACCAGAAGAAGAATTGCCGCTGGCTCTTCTTTTGCTCCGGCGTCTTCGCCACGTAAAGCGGCTTCCCGTCGGGTGTCATTTCGCTGTAGAACATCTCGGTCGCAATCGTCATGGGCGTCGGCGTAAAATCCTGCACCTGTTCCAGCTGGAACCCGAGTTGCTTTGTCTCGAGCGCAAGTTCGGCCATGTCGGCTTCGGTACAGCCGGGGTGGCTGCTGATGAAGTACGGGATAATCTGCTGGCGCTTGCCGATGCGCTTGCATTCGTCGTCGAAAAATTCCTTGAACTTGTGGAACAGCGTGAAGCTCGGTTTGCGCATGAGTTTGAGAACTTCGTCGCTCGTGTGTTCCGGTGCGACTTTCAGGCGACCGCTCACATGGTAGTCAATAAGCTCGCGGGCGTATTCCTCGTGGTCTTTGCGCAGTTCTGCATCGTCGGTTTCCTGCAGCAACATGTCGTAACGCACGCCGCTTCCGATAAACAGGTGCTTCACCTTCGGGTGGTTGCGCACTTCGCGGTAGAGTTCCAGGATTTCCTTGTGGTGCGTGTCCATGTTGTCGCAAATCTTGGGCGTAAGGCAACTGGGACGGGCGCACTTCTGGCAACGGCTCGGGTCGCGGCCGCGCATGTTGTACATGTTGGCGCTCGGGCCGCCCAGGTCGGTGATGGTGCCGGCGAATCCTTCCATGTTCGTAATGATGTCCACTTCGCGCAATATGCTTTCGCGGCTACGGCTCGCGATGAACTTGCCCTGGTGCGCGTTGATGGCGCAGAAACTGCAACCGCCGAAACAGCCGCGGTGCGTGTTGATGCTGAACTTGATCATGTCGAACGCGGGCACGTTGCCACGCTTTTTGTAACGCGGGTGCGGTTCGCGTGCATAGGGGTATTCAAAACTTTCGTCGAGCTCGCCGTATTCAAGCGGGGGGTACGCAGGGTTGATGACGACCGTCTGTTCAGCGACGTCCTGCAATACGCGCCGTTGGAACCACTTGTTGCATTCGATGTCCACCTTGCGGCAGTTCTCGATCTGGTTCTTCTTGCTTGCGAGGCATTCCTCGTAGCTGGCGAGGCGCAGGTCTTCCCACTGGTTGCTCTTGGGCACGTTCCCCTTGGGCGCGAGGTAGGCCGTCTGCGGTATGGAATGCAAACTCGAGAACGGTACGCCCTTCTTTAACAGCCTGACCATCTCTTTCAGCGGCTTTTCGCCCATGCCGTAGACGAGAAGGTCGGCCTGCGTGTCGAACAAAATGCTCGGCTTGAGTTTGTCGCTCCAGTAGTCGTAATGCGTCACGCGGCGTAAACTCGACTCGAGCCCGCCGATCATCAGCGGCACGTCGGGATAGAGCTTCTTTAGAATCTTTGCGTAGGTGTACGTCGCGTAGTCGGGGCGGAAGCCGGCCTTGTTGCCCGGAGTGAAAGCGTCGTCGCTGCGCAGGCGCTTTGCCGCGGTGTAGTGGTTCACCATGGAATCCATCCCGCTCGAAATCGCGAAGAACATCCTGGGGGCGCCCAGTTTCTTGAAGTCGCGCAGGTCGTCGCGCCAGTTGGGTTGCGGGAGTATCGCTACGCGCAGTCCTTCATGTTCGAAAAGTCGGCCCACTACGGCATGCCCAAAACACGGGTGATCCACGTAGGCGTCCGCGCTTACGATAATCACGTCCACATAGTCCCAGCCGAGTTCGTCTAGGTCTTCCTTGCAAATGGGCAAAAAACGCGGGTCGTACATAATGAAGAAGATAGAAATTTTAAGCCACCCGTTATTAAAAAGTCTAAACCGAAGCACGCGGGCCCCAAATGGGGGCGTTTTTGTTTTATGGCAGATGAAACGGAAATCGTTTTTTTGTATTTTCCATTGTAATTTGGGGGTTTTATGAAACTGAAATTATTGCCGATTCTGGCTCTAATGTTGCCTTTGGTTGCGCTTGCCGCTGAAGTGGGTGATGTAGTCAAGTTTGACGCTCCGCCGCAGAAGGTGGGCCGCGATATTATGCAGGCTTTTACGAACCGCAAGTCCAGTACGGGCTTTAGCGGTCGCCCGGTCCCGATGAAGGATCTCGGGAATGTCCTCTGGGCTGCCAACGGAATCAACCGTCCCGAATCGGGAATGCGTACTGCTCCGTCCGCCCTCAACAAGCAGGATATCGACCTTTACGTGTTCGACCAGAAAAGCGTCTACAAGTATAATCCCAAGGACCATTCGATGAACCTCGTGGTGAAGGGCGACCACCGTTCGCTGTTTACCGAGCGCATGAAGACCCCGATAATCATCTTGTTGGTGAGTGATGTCTCTAAGTTTGCGGGCGGAATGGGCACGGAAGATGACCATCGTCGTATGGGCGCTTTCGATGCGGGTATCGTATCCCAGAACATTTCGCTGTACTGCTCTGCCTTGGGTATCGCAACGCGCGTGCGGGCGAGCATGGATGGCCCGGGCATCCAGAAACTGCTGGGTCTGAGCGAAAAGCAGATTCCGATGCTGAACCACGCTATCGGGTACAACAAGTAATCCCTGTGTACTAGAAAACATGGACTGGCGGCTTCCATCGTATCCCATATGAAACGCAGTGTTTCATATGGATGTACAAAAGTTGATTTCTTGCCTAAAAATGTTGATTTTTGTGCAAAAAATGGGATTATTTGTTTCATGAATTAGATAAATTAAGGGAAAGGACTGATTATGAATCCGATTACCGACTATCAAGATTACCGACAGTATATGCGGGAATTCTACGAGGAACGCAAGAGGGTCTCCGATTTCTCGTGGCGCGAGTTCACCAAGCTTGCGGGTTTCTCGTCATCCGGCTACCTGAAGCTTGTCTGCGATGGCAAGACCCGTTTGAGCCGTGTTGGTGCGGTGAGGGTGGCGGGTGCCATGAACCTTGCCGGTTACCAGGCTGAATATTTCAGCTTGATGGTGGATTTGTGCGAGGCGGCGAACGACGTGGTGCGTCTTCAGGTCTTTGAGCGGATGTGCTCCCTGGCAAAAAAGAACAAGGTGCATGTCGTGGGGGCGGAGGCTGTCGAGTATTTCGGATCGTGGGTGAACCCGGTGGTGCGCGAACTGGCACCGATCATGCCGGGGGCGAAACATTCCGAGATTGCCAAGAACTGTATGCCGGAGGCGACTGCGGGCGAGGTGCGCAATGCCCTGGAACTGATGCTTAGGCTCGGTCTCCTGGAAAAGGATCCTGCCGGAAATTATAGGCAGGTAAACCGCTGGCTTTCTAACGGGGGTGCCCCGTTAGCCATTTCGTTGCAGTCGATGCAAAAACAGTTCGCCCTGTTGGCTGCAGATGCTTTGGATACAATTCCGAAAGAGGACCGTAATGTTTCGGGACTCACGTTTGGAGCGGATGAAAAAACTTATGAGCGGATTGAGTTCGAGGTTAACAAGTTCCGCCGGACAATCATGGATATTATTTCGAAGGCAAAAAAATACGATAGGGTTTACCGATTGAACCTGCAACTTTTTCCGCTCAGTCGGAAGGGGGATTCTGAAAATGAATAAGGAAGTTATAAAGAAAAATCTCTTGCTGGCGGTGTTCTGCTTCCTTGCCATGGCGGGGTGTAGCGGCTATACCGAGGATTGGGTCGCGGCTGAACAGCCTCCGGAAGAACCGATGAATTCTCCCTATCAAAAAGCATGCGTGGCGCAGAGTGGGAAGATCCTGGCGGGTGAAACAGACGATTCCCTTGTCTTTGTTTTCAATAACAGTGGCGAATGCCCCCATGACGAGGCTTTGGACAAGTGGGATGCGAACTTCTTCTTTGCCGATACGGTGAAGGCTGCGTATAGCCTTAGCGGGGATACTTTGTCGCTATCGTTCGACAGGGGTTCCGAAAAGGGAGAAGTCACGATCATGCTTGTCGCGGAGAGTAAGCTGAACGGCTGCCTGCTCATTGGCGCTAACGGTTGCGACCGTATGAAGACGGGTGCCGGCCGGTTGGATGGTGAATGGAAATTCCTGCCATGCGCATACATAAACGGTGAACGGAACTGCGAAAATAGCGGACGTGATCGGTT
This sequence comes from Fibrobacter sp., assembly GCA_017649565.1. GTDB lineage: Bacteria > Fibrobacterota > Fibrobacteria > Fibrobacterales > Fibrobacteraceae > Fibrobacter. Next base: position 37,549 of record JAGCGO010000042.1, read on the forward strand.
TATGGGCTTTGATGTGGAATCATGGAATGACGACGCATATTTGAACTACCGAGTTGAAAACTATTACTCCAGTGCAATCATGGTGCAGTCGGGCGTGGCGCAAGTAGATGTAAATACGGATTCCATTTTCTTTGAGTTTGTGACAGCTGCGGACCCGAGTGATGAGAATATCCTTTTTGATGATAATGCGAGGGCTGCGTATAGCTTTAGCGGGGATACCTTGCTGCTGTCGTTCAATGTAGGGCACAAAGATGGGAAAGTCACGATGATGCTGATTCCTAACAGTCAAGTGAATGGCTGTATAGACATGAATCCTCACAAACAACAGATAGTGGACTGCTCATCGGATATTGGCGAATTAACTCGGGAATGGAAAATTTTGCCGTGTACTTACGTAGACGACACTATGTCCTGCGAGGGCGACGACCATGAACGCTTCCTTGGCATCCTCGTGGATGCATGGGAAGGCCGCCTGGTGGTGAGTTATAAAAAAGAACCCTAAGTTGGTCTAGCGGGAATTTAATTGTCCCGCTTATCTGCTTCGCGCTTCGAGTACACGCATCCGCAGTAGTTCTGCCTGTATAGGTTGTATTCTGCGGAAAGCTGTATGGAACGCTTGTAGCCACCCTTTTTCTTGAAATCGCTCGGGAGCCGCTTGATTCCGTAGATGTCGCACTGCTCCTGTGCCACCTCGTTGAGCACCTGGGCGTTTTTCATGGGGCTGATGGTGAGCGTGGTCGTGAAATAGTCGGCGCCGAGTTCCTTGGCGAGCCTGGCCGATTCGGCGAGGCGAAGCTCGAAGCATTTGCGGCAGCGCTTTCCACCCTCGGGCTCGTTTTCGAGGCCGCGCACGGCGTCGTAGAACTTCTTGGGGTCGTATTCGCCTTCGATAAGGGTGACCGGGTGCTTTGTCTTGAATTCCGCGACGAAACGCTTAATTTCTGCGACGCGGTGCCGGTACTCCTCGTCGGGGGCGATGTTTGGGTTATAGTAGAAAAGCGTAATCCTGAAATACTGCGACAAGTATTCGATGGTGTAGCTGCTGCACGGCGCGCAGCAGGCGTGGAGCAGCAGGTGCGGCACCTCGCCGGTGCGTTCTAGCCTGCGGATGATGCGGTCAAGGTCCACCTGGAAGTTGTGCTTCGGCGCCACCGATTGAATGTCGTTCTTGGTGTCCATAGGTTCGAGATGCGAGGTCCGAGCCTCTTAATACAAAGTCCAGAATGCCACTATCCAGAAGCATATCGTAGTGGCGATGGCGAAGATCCCCATGACGGCACGTTCCTTTTGGCTCGTGCTGAACAGTACGGTCGCCGTGTAGAACGTGAGGTACAGTGCAAAGAAAAAGCAGAAAATTCGCGTAATCATGTAGGGGATGATTTCCGGTAGCACGCGGCCTGCGCTGAGCAGGATGAACAGGGCTACGAACTGCATTACGGTGGGGACGATAAAGGCCCTGCGGATCTCTTTAGGAACGACCTTGTGCTTGGCGTTCATGGCGTATTCGCCGAGGGGTGCGCCTAGCCCGAGGGCGATATTGAGCGCGATGGAGGGTAGAAACGTTATTGCGCCTATGATTGCTGCGATCATATTGCCAAAACTAAAAAAACGGGCCAAAAAAAATGACGCTTCCAGGTAAAGGAGGGACCTGAAAGCGCCTTAGGGAAGTATGCTGATGATAAATTAGATATCTCGGGGCGCAATTGCGCACTTTGGGGATGATTTTCTGTATACAGGTGTAACCGGTGCGCCGGAGGCGTTTTTTTGGCGAAATTTGGCTTAGAACAAGATTTTTGCCTGGACGTGGGCCCTCGATGGGTGCATCTTGGTTACACGGGTTTGCTTGAAATCGACGACGAGGGTGCACTGGAGCCAATTTGAGCTTATCTTGGATTCGTTTCGCAGGGTGATGGCCTCTTGCGGGGTGCCCTTGGGCAGTATTACTGCCATACGGAAGCGGTTTTGCGGCATTTCTGCGTAGGCGATGCCCGCTTCGAGGCGTGGCGGACCGAAATGTTTCCGTTCTCCGCTTTCGTGGCTGTATTTTGTTTTGGCGCTTGCGTCAAATGTGAATGTTTTTTCAGTGCCGTGCTGGGATGTTGTCTTGGCGGATAGGAGGTCCTGTGTGCAGTGCGCTGCCGCGTCCAGGCAGGTGACGCTGAATTTCGTGTGGAAGGCGTTGGGACCGGTTTCTGCGGACATCTTGAACCGGGCCCTTATCGTGTCGGCGTCGATGGGGGCGAAAAGGCTTGCGGTGGTGCCGAACTTTGTCCGGAAATCCCCGGTCCCTGCGATGGCGATGTTCTGCGAGGCCCATAGCTTGTTCTTGAGGATGGTGGAACTCAGTCGGGAATAGTCGGGGACTTGAGTGTCGTGAAAGTAGGCCGTAGTGTTCCAGGAAATGGTGTAGTCGCGTTGACGTTCCCGTGCCTGTTTGGTCGTTTCCCGTGAATGTATTTGCGCTTTGACGATAGGGGCTGCTTGGTGCATCTGGTACCAGGCTGCAATGCTTGCTTCGTCGGTGCTGGCTTGGAAGACCACTGAATTTTCTCTACCGATGTTCCAGTAGGTCGTTGCAATGCTGTTCTTGCCGTAGGTGAATTCGGTGTGCGCGCTTTTGGCTAATGATGTGTCGAGCGAGCCGCCGAGGCGAAAGTGCCCTAGCGGGAAAAGGGCAACTGTTCCCATGAGTGTATCCATGGGGATTTGGCTGTGGAACTCGCGTGTCGATATGTCGCCGAAATGCGCTTCGTAGCCTTGTGTACGGTAGGTGAGCAGGTCCTGTGATCCCAGGCGGAGCGTGTACCGGTAGAATGCAACCTGCAGTTCCTTACGGTCGCTTACGCGGTGCCCCGTGGAGTCGATACGCGTTTTCCAGAGGACAAAACCGTGCGGTTGCAGTTCGGCTCCGTTGTTGGCGGCTTTGTTTGCGCTTTTTCCCGTGGATTTTTTCCTTGCCGTCTTTTTCTTTGGCTGGGGCGCCTCCGTGTCGGCGCAGACTTCCTGTGCGTAGACTTCCGCCAGTGCGCACGCTTCCTGTGTGTTTCCCTCTTCGAGTAGGTTCAGGATGTCTTCGGCTTCGTCTTGCGAGATGATGCCGTTGTCCCACCAGTCGAATACGTCGGCTTCTTCGATGCTTGCTGCCAGGGTATGGCAAAATCCGATAGCAAAAAGGACGGCTGTGAGGATTGTAGTTTGCCGGTGTCGGATGTCGTGTTTCAATTTCGGGTCTCCTGTTTATATAGACATGCGAAATCCGAATTTTTTCCGATGCGCTACGTTCTTTTTCTATTTTTTACATATGGCAAAATCTTCCTGGTCAAAAAAAGGGCCCGCTCGTGGGGCCAGTGCGTTGGGGAAGGACTTTGTTCCGCACATGAAGGCTCCGCGCACGGAATTCCCCTTGTTCAACGGCAAGCGCGTCACCCCGTCCTTGGCGGGGCTGGACAAGTTGCTGCATTATTACGGCGTGGAACTCCAGGGCAAGACTTTGGAACAGATTTGGGAATTTCACCAGCTGTTGCGCGCGAACAATGACGACCAGGATTTGACGCGTCTCAATGCTTTCGAGACAATGGTGGAACGCCATTATGCGGACTGTACGCTTATCAACGCGTTTGTTCCCGAGTGGCCCGCCCGCATGATCGACGTGGGTAGCGGAGCCGGGTTCCCGGGCGTCCCGCTGAAACTCGTCAATCCTCAGATTCGCCTTACTTTGTGCGAGCCGCGCCCGAACCGCATCAACTTCTTGAACATGGTCATCGAGAAGATGGGGCTGAAGGGAATCGACGTGTTCGGGCACAAGGTGACAAGCCGGAGCATGACACTCCCCGTGGACGGCGTTATCAGCCGTGCGTTCGAGTGGATGGAAAAGACTTTGCCGCGACTGGCCAATTCACTGAAGGTCGGTGGCCGTGTATACTTTATGAAGGGCCCTGCCGTAGCCGACGAACTCAAGGTGTTCCACCCCGAGGACTTCGGATACAAGATTGTTGGCGAGCATTTTTACACGATTCCCAATAGCACGCAGGAACGTGCCCTGATTATCCTGGAACGTGTGGAGTAGAGTCAAGGCTCGGGGTTCGAGAATAGAGCCTAGAGGCAAGAGGTTAGTGAAAAGAATCACGCACTTCGTGCGTCAATATAAGACGGCGAAGCCGTGATATTTTTCCCTGATTCCTAGATCCTAGTCTCTAGATCCTAATCCCTAGAACTTAAACAGCATGCCGAAGCGCATCTGGCCGTCACGTACGCCGTCGTTGTCGCCGACGTCCTTGATGGTCGCGAAGTCAAACTGCAACATGTCGCTCAGCATGAAACCGAAACCGAAGTCCACTTCCTGACGCTTGCCGGTCCGGTCGTACAGGTAACCGAGACGCAGTGCAATCGTGTTCGAGTAGATGAATTCGGTACCGACGTTGAACACGCCCTGCATGATAGAGTTCTTTGCTGTTTCGAGACCCTTGGTGTCTTTCTTGTCGGGATTGGCGATGGACTTCCAGCAGGCAATGTAGAACGGTTCCGGGTTGCCCTTTTCGTCGTCGTAGATGGTTTCGCGGTTATAGTCGGCCGCGATGGTCCAACGGTAGTCGGCCAGCGAGAGCAGCTCGTAGGCAAGTCCAAGACGCCAGGTCAGCGGAATCGGGTCTTCGATGGTCTTGTCGACATAGTAGACGCTTGGGCCGATGTTGGCGAGGACCAATGCCAAATTCAACTTGTCGATGAGGAGGTTCTTCTTGAGGAGGCCGATATCGAAGGCGTAGCCGAATGTCGTTGCCTCGTCTTCGTCGGTTGAACCGCCGGAACTCAGGTCGGAATAGAAGAACTTGATGGAAAGGCCCAAGCCCCAGTCGTTCGGGAATCTTGTACCGTAGCTGATGCCGCCTACGATTTCGGAACTGTTGTAGGCGACCAGGTCGTCGGCGTCCACGTCACCGGAAACGACGGTCGAACCGAAGCTCACGAAGTTCACGGAAAGACCCAGCGTTCCCCAGTCGTTGAGGGGGATGGTCATGCCGCCGTACAGGTGGTACAGGTCGGGAATGTTGAGGATAGGCAGGAGCTTTTCGTAGAAGGCGGTCAACTGGTAGTCGGCGTCCTTGAACTGTTCCATGCCGTTCGCGGTGCTGAACCAGACGTCGTTGCCTTGCGGGAGTACTGCCCAGACCTTGTTGGTCGAAAGGCCGTTGCCGGAGTGGTAGTGGGTCCATTCGTCTTCGGACTTGACTGCACCTTCCTGTTCGGCGGTGCCGCGTTCGAGTTCGGCCTTGCGTCCGCTTGCGGTTGCATAGTCCGGCAGGTGACGCCATACGCCCTTGTCGGTTGCAATCCAGATGGCACCCTTGCCATCGACGGAAACGTCATTGATATTGTTGTTTTCGAACTTGACCTGTTCCCACTTGCGCAGGGTGAAGTGGCTGAGACCGCCGGCATGGGCCGCCCAAATGTGACCGGAACTGTCTACGGCGAGTGCGGTCGGCTTCAGGTCCATGATGCCGTCTTCTTCGTTGAACAGGCTCCAGCGGTCCTTGTCGTTCACGCTCTTCTTGGGGACGAGGCGGGCGATACCTGCACCGTCGACAGCGACATAGAGTTCCTTGCGTAGTTCGGACCAGACCAGCGCGTTGATTTTCTGGCTCGGGAGCACCTTGCCCTTCTGTTCGAATCCGCCGTTGCGGTAGACGAATAGACCGTCTTCGGTACCGATCCAGATAGATGCGCCTTGGTTGACAAGAGAGGTGACGCGGTGGACTCCCAGTTCTTGTTCGTAGCTTTTCCAGCCCTTGCCGTCGAAGCGGAACAGTCCCTTGGGCGTGCCGACCCAGAGCTTCTCGGTGCGGTCTTCGTAGAGGATTGCCGTGATGGTGTCCTTGACGACTAAGTTCCAGGGAATGTTGACCTCGACGACATGCGATTCGTCGTCGGCATTCTTGATATTGTTGAATTTCTTGACCTGGCGGGTGTACTCGTCAAGTCCGCGTTCACTACCGACATATACGCGCACGACATCCTTGATCTTGGCGTTGCCCTGCAATGTAACGGAGTGGTAGTCCAGCCACTGTTCGCTGTCGAACTTCAGGATGCCGTTCGCCGTGCCGGCCCAGAGTTCGCTCTTGCTGAAGAAGCCGTTTTTCACACGGGCGGTCATCTTTGTGAAGAAGGGGGCCTTCTTGGAGTCGGCGGGGAAGGATACGCGCCATTCATCGGCCAGGGGGCCGAAGGCGAGTCCTGCAGGGTTGTAATACATGGCAGTAGCGTCGTCTGCCAGGGCGGCACCGACTTCGCCCATACCCAGCTGTCTTGCGCCAACGGGCATTTCAAGTGTGATAATTGCGGAACCCGCAGCAAAGGAGAGCGCGGGTATCAAAATAAGGGAACCAAGTAGTGACTTATGCAAGTTGCCTCCAATCGGGGACGTCGTAAGAGTTTCCGTGTGTAGGGATGACCGCTTTCCAGTCGGCCTTGCTCTGGGTTTCCCAGGGATGCCTGGGCATGAGCTTGCAATCGCAACCCAGCACGTAGGGCGGGAGGATTTCTGCGTGGTGGCGGATCTGTTCGCGGGTGATAAAATTGTCTTCGTCTACGAATTTGCAGTAGTTCTTGCCTTTGGGGCCAATTTCTATCCTGTAGGTGGCTGTGCCGTTCTGGTCGCCCTCGTTAATGGTGCGGATAGTCTCTTCCATGGATTCATTCCACTGGCGGATGAGCTCTTCGCGGGCCTCAGGTGTCAATTCTTGTGTTTCGAGCCAGGCCCTAAGCGATGTTTCCGAGGGCTTGACTGCGGTCAGGCATTCCCTTGCCGGCCTGCCGATGGCCGAGTATTGGCCCGATACATCGATGATGGGCTTTGCCTCTTCTTTATCGTCGGAATTGTGCACGACAACGTAGGCGCCTATGGCCGCCAAGATGAGCGACAGGACTATAATCGCGATGACGATGATGACTGATAGCATATTCAATTCCGTTTATGGCAATTTCAATACTCTCTAAAACTAGCATTTTCTATCTTGTGGGACAGGAGTTTTTATGTCTAAAACAAATCTTTTTCTTGTTTTGCTGCTTTCTTGTGTGGTTTGGGCTATTCCGTATAAGGTTGAAACGATTAAAGAGGGCTCGGGCGATCCGATTCGTGCTGGACAGCTGATTAAAGTACACTACAAGGGCATTTTGGCGGCGGACAGCCTGCTGATGGACGCTCCGTCGGGGGCCGAGATTCCCCAAAAAGACGAGAAAGACGGAAAAAAAGAGGGAAGTGATGTCTTGGTGGGCGCTGCCGAGGAACGTCTGGATTCTGCCGAAGTGTCCGAGGCCCACGGCCCGTTTGCGAACACTTACGAGTCCGGCGAGCCCCTTGAGTTCACGATTGGCATGGGCCAGGTGATTGTCGGCTGGGAAAAGGGCCTCATGGGCATGAAGGTGGGCGAAGTCCGCAAACTCTATGTGCCTTCGGAAATGGCCTATGGCGAGAATTCCCTGGATGGCATTCCGCCCAACAGCGACCTGATTTTCGAGGTGGAACTGGTGCATGCCGAAAAGCCGATGGAACCGGATGCCTTCCCGAAGGATGTGAACAAACTAAAGTGGAAGAATCTTTCCAAGGGTCTCGATATCTATGACGAGAAGCCCGGCTCTGGAGCTCCTGCCATGACGGCCTTCGTGATGAAGGTGCATTACACCGGCTGGATCCTTTCGGGGCGCAGGTTCGCAAGCTCCAAGGAACTCGGCAAGCCGCTCGAAGTCACGCTTGGTGCGGGCAAGATGATCAAGGGCTGGGAGAAAGGTCTTGAGGGCATGCGTGCGGGTGGCGTCCGTTGGCTCCGCGTGGCTCCGTCCATGGGTTATGGTGCTACCGCCTATACAATGATTCCCCCGAATTCTACGCTTATCTTCCGCGTTGAACTTGTCTCTTCCGAGATAGATCCCGAGGTGGCGGAACGCATGGACTTTTTCCCGGATACGGCTTCGCTCCAGTTCGAACCGGGCAGCGAAGGCTTGCGTTATGTTATTGTTAAGCAGGGTGAAGGCGAACCCGCCAAGTCCGGCGACAGGGTGAACGTCCATTATACGGGCTGGATGGTGAACGGCTACAAGTTCGACAGCTCCCGTGACCGCGGACAGCCCTTTGCCTTTACGCTGGGTGGCGGTAGTGTCATCCGTGGGTGGGAGCTCGGCGTGCAGGGCATGAAACCCGGCGAAAAGAGAATACTCATCATTCCTCCCGGACTCGGCTACGGTAGCCGCGGTGCCGGTCCGATTCCTGGCGGCGCAACGCTGATTTTCGCGGTTGAATACCTGGGGACCCGTTAAAGGATTTTATTCTGTCCCGTTGAGACCGGTGCAACCTTTTTTGATAACGCTCTCCTGGCAAATAATGCCGGAGAGCGTTCATTTTAGCTATTTTTCAGTAGAAATATATTGAGTCTGGTCCGTTGTGTGACGTGCGTCACGCCCTGCGTATCAGTGGTTTGGACAAAACATCCATAGAAAGTGATGCGAAGGGTAAACTTTTGTAAGCATGAAAAAAATAACTTTATAGACGATGGTTACTTTTTCTGACATAGCGGACTACCGCGACTTCTTGAAATCCTACTACGACAAGAGGAAGGAAGAAATGCCTTTCTACTCGTACAGGATGATGGGCGATAAGTTGGGGCTGGATTCCAGCTACCTGTATCGCGTGCTTCAAAAGAAGCAGCACCTGCCGGCACACGCATTGCCGGCGGCCAAAGATATTTTGGCCTTGTCGGGTCGTTCGGCTGAATACTTTGACCTGCTCTACTCCGCTGCCGTAAGTAAAGATAAGGGGAAGCGTGAGGAACTGATGGCCAAGGCGCTTGCCTTGCGCGACGTCGACCGCCACAACCTTGAAGCTGCCGAACTCAAGCTCCTGCGCAACTGGTGGATTCCCGCCGTGCGCGCCTACCTGGAACTGAATGGCGGCGTGGTGAATATCAAGCAGATCGCCCGTGACATTTGCCCCCCGATTAGCGAGGCTCAGGCCGAAGAGGCCATTGAAATTTTGAAGGAGGTCGGTCTGGTCAAGAAGTTGGCGTCGGGTAAACTGGCGCTTACGGATGCCCATTTGACCGTTGGCGGGCCCGAAAAGGCCTCTGCCGTGCGTGAATTCCAAAAACAGGTGCTGAGTTTAGCTAGCGATGCGCTGGATAATGTCCCTGTTACGGAACGAAATATTTCTACACTTACTTTGTCGGTCGACCAATCCTGCTTCGAGGACCTGGGGGATATGCTCCGGGAATTCCGCAGACTGGTGCAAAAACGTGTTGACGAGGCGAAATCCCCGGATCGCGTTATGCAACTTTCGATGGCTTTTTACCCGGTGGCTCGCAAAGGTGACTCGGGTTCTTCGATGGGGGACGGACACAAGGAGACGAAATGAGAAAACGGGTGTGGAATATAGGAGTTTCTGCTTGGTGTAGCGCTGCGCTATGCCTGTTGGGCTGCGGTTCGGAATCCACCGACGTGGCCGGTTCGTCGTTGGAAACGGAAAACTCCGTTGCGTTTTCTGTGCGTTTGGCTGATGGCACTCCTGCGGCACGCACGAAGGTTCTTGTCCGTTCCGCTTCTTACCTTGCGGGTACAAATACTTCAACTGACACTTTTGTTGATTCCGAGACGGACGAAAATGGCGTCTTGAAAATCAAGACGATGGATATCGGCTTCTATGTGGTCGAGGCTCGTAACGATTCGTTGAAGGGATTCAAGAAAATAGAGATTACCGATGCCGATACGGGCCTTATCGAGATGCCTTTGCGCATCCAGAAACCGGGCGCTTTGAATGGCAAGGTGAACATTCCGGATGGCACGGAGGGCGTGACGGTCTCTGTTCGCGGGCTGGACTACTCCGTTCAGACTGATACATCCGGTTCGTTCTCGTTTGAGTCTTTGCCGGAAGGTAAACTTGAAGTGGTTGCGTTCCTTTATTCCGACAGCACGTACAAAGATGAAAACGGCTGGGAATCCCATGTGGAAAATACGAGGATTATCGGCTCGAAGTCCGCAGATATCAAGTCAAAGAAGACGGTTGATTCCTTCGAAATAGGTGAGCCGGAACCTTTCTATGCCATGTTTGCTGATTTTGAAAGTGGTGTTAGAGGTTGGCGTACCGGTGTTTCCCAATATGCTGAGGCTAAACTCGAATCTGAACAGGTGGATGACCGTGAAGGTTGGGTGGCGCACTTCAGTTCTGTGAACGATTCTGCCTTGAACTGGGCGCTTATGGGATACGCCTTCAAAGATCCTGTGGATTTCAGCAAGCTTGATTCCGTGGTGTTCTGGGCGAAGGGCTCGGACCATATCAGCGTCTCGTTCGACGTGAATGCGGATAGCACGGAAGACATTGTTACCGGCAAGTCGTGGACGCACCTGGAACTGGATTCCGTATGGAGGCGTTACTGTGTTACCCCTGCCGACATGCTTGACAGTTCCGATACTAACGGAGAAAACCGCGGGTGGGATGCTGTCAAGACTCATATAACGCATTTCTCCCTCTTCAGTGGGCCCGGTACGAGCGAGTTCTGGATTGACGATATCGAATTCTTCGGTGTCAAGAAAAGCAAGCTGAAATAAAGAAAGAAAAATTTCCTTTGCAAAGGAGCTGGCAGATTCGCCGGCTCTTTTTTTACATTGTGCTAGTTAGTTTGTATTGAATGTGAAGTGGCAAAATTTGACAAAATGTCATTGGAACGATTTTTCAAATATGTGATTTGTGCTCTTGCGCATGTTAGATTTAGAAAAAAAGCCGTGAATGTCCACGGTTAAGTGTAAAGGGCATGTTATGTTTTGTAAAGGCTTCAAAAGAATCGTCCTTGCTTGTGGGGTTTTCATTACCATCGGTAATGCGGCCACGGTAGACGTAAAACTGGACGAAGAACACCAGGTTATCCGCGGCTTTGGCGGCATGGTGCATAACCAGTGGCAGAACGGCGGCGGGCTTTCCGATGCCGATGCGAAACTTGCGTTCGGTACGGGCGAGGGCACGATTGGCCTCAATACGCTCCGTATTCCCGTGTACGCCAGTTCCAACGACTTCAACAAGGAAGTCGCTGCCGCAAAATCGGCGAAAAAGTATGCCAGCGATGACTTTATCTTGTATGCAACTCCGTGGACCTCGCCTTATGCGGGTGCCAATCAGCATATCAAGTCTTCGGATTATCAGAAATATGTCGACCACTTGAACAGCTTTACGGCATACATGAAGGAACAGGGCGTGCCCCTGTATGCAATTTCCATTAGTAACGAGCCGGACTGGTGCGGAGAATGGGCTTGCTGGAGTGCCGATGAAATTTACAACTTCACCAAGGGCTATGCCGATCAGATGCGCAAGAACGGCACGAAGGTGATTTCGACAGAATCGTTCAAGTACGACAAGAATCTCTATAACAAAGTGCTGAACGATGCTAATGCGCTCAAGAACTGGGATATCCTCGGGGCGCATTTCTACGCGAGCCAGGCATCTACGGGCGACAACTTTTTCGAGTACAAGCTGGCAGACCAGAAGGGCGTGGAACGCTGGATGACGGAGCACTACACCGAAAGCCAGGGAAGCGGCAATTACTGGCGCAAGTACATGAAGACGGGCGACCAGGCGAATACGGCCGTTTACGATACGGTGCGTGCGATGGATTTGGCTTACGAAATCCACCGTGGCCTTGTCATCGGCAATTTCAACCAATATACTTGGTGGTACATTCGCCGCTGCTACGGCCTCATCATGGATAAGGATTTCGGCAACAAGTTGCAGGTGCCGCAGAACGAAATCGGCAAGATTTCCAAGCGCGGTTACGTGATGAGCCAGTTTGCCCGGTTCATCCGTCCGGGGGCTATCCGCGTGGGGGCTACTGCGAAGCCCGAGGCGAACCTGTTTGCCAGTGCCTACAAGAGCGCCAATGGGGACAGCGTCATCGTGGTGCTCGTGAATCGCGACTACAAGAGCAAGAAGACTGTGACGGTGAACGTGCCTGGTGCGGAAATCGCGACATTCCACGTGTACACGACTAGCGAGGTGAAGAACGCAAAAGACGAAGGCGAAATCGAGGTGAAGGACGGTTCCGTGACCATCACCATGGATGCCGGCGACACGGAGAACAAGGACTGCATCGTGACTCTCGTGGGCGTGGGTACGCCGGCCGAACCTGTACCGCGCGAACCGTTTGGAGGCAAGGTCGCCGAACTTCCGGGCAAGATCGAGGCCGAGAACTACGACGTTCCCGGTACCGGCAAGGACAACATTTCTTTCAAAGACAACGATTCCGAGAACAAGGGCGGCGAGTATCGCGAGACTGCCGTAGATATTGAACAGGGCGGTGACAACTATGCCGTGGGCTATACCGAAGTCGGCGAGTGGCTGGAGTACTCGGTGAAGGTGACCAAGGCGGGCACCTATCCCTTGACAGTACATGGTGGGTCGGGAAGTGAAAACTCTTCCATCCAGTTCTCCATTGACGGTGAAAATGTGACAGAACCGATTGCGGTGCCGAAAACAGGAGATGACTGGAGCGTTTACGAGGATATTAATGCGGGGACGGTCGACCTCAAGGAAGGCGAACATATTGTACGCCTGACTATTGTTGGGGATTATGCTAATGTCGACTGGTTCCGCTTCGGCGATGCTGACGAGGGCACCACTGCGGTGTCTGCTCTTGCTCAGCTCGCTCAAGTTTCCGGTAGGTTCACGCTGTTCGACATGAACGGCGGCTATGTCGGTATCGTCGAGGCTTCTGACATGCAGTCGCTGCGTGACGGCGTCGCCAAGCTTACGGGCCGTGCCGGCGTGTACCTTGCGAAATCCGCCCGCGGAAAGATCGTCAAGGTCCAGGTGAAGTAGTAGGAGCCAAATCCCGTCTGATAGCTAGAATTTACAATTGCTTTTGGACGGGCTTTTTTGCCCTTAAGGCGCCGAATTCTTGAAATTTTGCCTTTTTTTCCGGACGTCCCTTGTGGACGTCCTTTTTTGTAAAAAAAAACTATGCTGTGGAAAATCCTTCCGTTTGATTATATTATGGTGTAATCAAGTAAAGGGTGCTTGGTATCAGGGATTTTTGGGGAATGATTGATGGTCCTTGAGGAGTATAATCCACGCTAAGGTTCATTGACTATTTGTCCATAAAATATGCGGTTTCTTGCATGTTTTTGGCGTTTTTTGGGATAGTTTAAAGGAAAACAAAGAGGTGTGTTATGGACTATAAAAAGGTATCAGAGTTATTGCCGATTCTGTTTTGGCTGCTCGGTGGCATCTTGCTGTGCCCGATGCTCGCTAACGCGGCTCCGAACCCCAATTTCCATATTTACATTGCTTACGGTCAGTCCAACATGGCGGGTAACGGCGATATCGTCCCTGCCGAGGACCAGGCGACCGACCCCAAGAATTTCTTGATGCTTGCCTCCCATAATGCGAATGCCAACCAGCGTAGCGGCAAGACCACCCAGTCTATCGAGACGGGTAAATGGTATCCGGCTATTCCCCCGATGTTCCATCCTACCGAGAACCTCTCCCCGGCGGACTATTTCGGCCGCGCCATGGTAGATTCGCTGCCGGGTGTCACCGTGGGCATTATCCCTGTGGCAATTGGCGCTGTGGCCATCAAGGCTTTCGACAAGGATCAGTACAAGTCCTACTTCAGTTCTGCTGAAAGCTACATCCAGAACTGGGCGAGGGACTACGATTCCAACCCCTATCAGAGAATTGTGGACCTGGGCAAGAAGGCCAAGGAAGTGGGCGTCATCAAGGGCTTTATTTTCCATCAGGGCGAAACCGATGGTTCTGGCGCGGAATGGCAGAATGCCGTGTACAAGACTTACAAGGACATCGTAGATGCCCTTGAACTGGACGAAAACGAAGTGGCCTTCGTGGCCGGCGAATTGCTCCAGGAAGGCAACAACTGCTGCGGTGGCAAGAATGGCGGCATTGCCGAGCTCAAGAGCAAGTTCAAGAAGTTCGGCTTGGCGTCTTCCAAGGGTCTGCAGGGCAATGGCAGGGACCCCTACCACTTTGGCCGTGCGGGCGTGATTGAACTGGGCAAGCGCTACTGCTCCGAAATGCTCAAGCTGATTGACAAGACTCTTGACCCCAACGCTCCGGAGGTGAACTTGGCGGACCCGACCCAGTCTACGGTGCCTGACGCCCCTCCCGAGGAATACGGTCCCTATGGCGACGCTCCCATAAGCATCCCTGGCACTGTCGAAGCTGAGAACTACAACAAGGGCGGTGCCGGCAAGGCATATATGGACTTGAGCGAGGGTAACGAAGGCGGCAAGTTCCGCAAGGATGACGTGGATATCAACCAGCCGAATATGGGCATTGCCGTGGGTCACAACCAAAAGACGGAATGGCTCAAGTATACGGTGAATGTCGCTGCCGATGGCGAATACGAAATTTCTGCACTCGTGGCCGGCGAAAACGGTACGGGCAGCTTCGTGCTCTATATGGACTCCGTGCAGATCGGTACCGAAATCGCAAATGAAGGAAAGGGCTTCGACACCTTCACGACGGTGAGCGGCGGCAAGGCTACCCTGAAGGCCGGCGAACACGAACTGAAGATTGAAATTACCAATGACTGGATTGACATCGACTACGTCGAGTTCAAGGCTGCGTCCGGCTCGGGTAACAGCGGTGATTCTACGACGATTATCGCACGGCCTGCATTTGTATCGCTTGCAACCGAAACCGAGTCCAGTTTTGCAATCGTCGACATGCAGGGCCGCAAACTCGGTGTGGTAAGGGCAGCAAGTATGGCCGAAGCCGTTGAAAAAAGTAAGGCAAATCTGGCACGGAACAGGACCGCCGGAGGAATATACTTTGTTGTCTCTAATAAAAAGGGTTCTCAACAGTTAATGCAAAAGGTGGTTGTCTATGAAAAGTAATGAAGCCGCCGTCGTCAAGCAAATCCTGTTCTTCTCGTTAATATTCGTCGTGCTCGGTTTGCTTTACCACTAAAAAAATTTAATTCTCCTTCTCTGCTCGGCATGGATAAAAAATCAATGCCGAGTTTTTTTGTGTGCGCTTTTTTTCCGTGAAATGGGATTATTTTAAAGGTACGCTTAAAGGAGTGTATAGTATGTTTGGTTTGAAGAAAATGCCCCTTGGCATGTTTTGGGTGTGTGCCATGGCGGGTTTTGCCGTGCAGGCTTTTGCTCATCCCGATAGTTTGGTGCTTACGCCCCCGTTGGGTTGGAACAGCTGGAACGTGTTCCATGAAAACATCAATGAAAAGCAGATTCAGGAAATTGCCGATGCCATGGTTTCTTCTGGTTTGAAGGATGCCGGCTACATCTACCTGAACCTTGACGATAACTGGATGGATACCAAGCGCGATGCCAATGGCGACCTCCAGAACAATCCGAAAACGTTCCCGAGCGGCATGAAGGCCATAGCCGATTACGTGCATTCGAAGGGCCTCAAGTTCGGTCTTTACGGCGACCGCGGTAAACGTACCTGCCACCATTACAACAGCAACTGGCAAAGTCAAAGCGGTTCCAATGGCCGCGAAGAACAGGATGCCAAGAAACTCGCTGAATGGGGTGTTGACTACTGGAAGTACGATAACTGCGATTCCGACCCGAGTACCCAGGAAAAAGATTATACCGCGATGTCCAAGGCGCTCCGCAATTCCGGACGCGACATCGTGTTCAGTATTTGCATGTGGGAATACAAGGACTGGATGCCCAAAATTGCTAATCTTTGGCGCACCACCTTCGATATTGGTCCCGAATGGATTTCCACTTCCTGGTACCGCGGCGTTTACGAAATTATCGACGCCAATAATAAGTACTGGCAAATTGCAAAGCCCGGCCACTGGAATGACCCGGATATGCTTGAAGTCGGCAACAGGGGACTTTCTTACGAGGAACAAAGATCTCAGATGACGATGTGGTCTATTATGGCGGCACCCATCATGATCAGTTCCGACGTTCGCAATATGAGCGATGAGACCAAGGAACTCTACCTGAACAAGGACATGATTGCCATCAACCAGGATTCCCTGGGCGTTCAGGGCCACCGCATCTCTGACAAGGACGGCAAGCAGGTTTGGACCAAGCCTTTGCAGAACGGCGATATTGCCGTAGCGCTCCTCAACAACAATGGCTCTATCCAGACAGTCGAATGCGACTTTAAGGACATTGGCGTAGAAGGCGAAGTGGAAGTTCGCGATGCCTGGAAAAAGAAGGATTTGGGACCGGTTTCCCACGTTTCTATCGAACTTCCGGCTCACGGCTCTGCACTGCTCCGCTTGATTGTCCAGCCGGTTCCGCGCAAGCCGTTCAAGGGTGAAGCGCTCGCCATTCCGGGCAAGATCGAGATGGAAGACTTCGATATTAACGGCGTGGGCCAGGGTAACACCACCTACAGCGAAACCGATGCTGAAGACCATGGTGCCACAAGCAATGGCGGCAAGAGTTATCGCGAAGGGACGGGTGTTGATATCTACAAGAAAGCGGACGGCTATATCGTGGGTTTCAACCAGGTTGGCGAATGGCTCGAATACACAGTGAAGGTGGCCGCAACGGGAACTTACACCATGAATGCGTCCGTGGCTTCGGCCAACAATACCTCTAGCTTCAAGCTTTCCATGGACGGCAAGGACATTACTGAAGAAATTGCCGTTCCGCAGGCGACCTCCGGTGAAGACAACTACGACGAATACAATACGGTTGAGGCCAAGGTGGACCTGACCGAAGGCGAACATATCCTGCGCTTTACGGTAACCGGCGACTGGATGGACATCGACTACGTCAACTTCAGTGATGAGGAAAAGAGCGAAGAGACTCCGACGCCTGAGCCCGGAACAGAGGAGGAACTCCGTCTGGGCAAGGTGAACCTTGTGCGCGGTTCTGCCGAAACTCTCAAGGTGTTCAGTGCGATAGGCAAGTTCCTGGGCCGTTTGGAAATGCAGAACGTTGGCTCAGTGCGCGAAATGTCCGAGAGCTTACGCCGTGCAGGCTATGCCCCGGGCGTGTACTTCGTGCGAGGCAGCGAGGTTGCCCAGCGCGTACGAGTCGGTCAAAATTAAAATACCCCTTGTTGATAAGTTATCAATAAGAACTCCCTTCAGGGGAGTTCTTTTCGTTTGCGGAGGGAGTATTTTTTTGATGGTGTTATGGAAGGATAGGAAAGGGGTTCAAAGATGTTTGGTCATTTTTTCGGGCGTAGCGCCTGCGCTACCCTTGTTGTCCTCGGCGTGTCTTTTACGCAGGGGTTCTCTCAGGACGTTCTCTATTCGGACATGTTCGCCTTGGGCGATGTCCAGTTGCTTGACGGTCCGCTAAAGGACCGGCAGGACCTGAACGTAGAAACGTTGCTTGCCTACGATACGGACAAGCTAATCGCGCCGTTTTACGAAGAAGCGGGAATGAAACCGAAGGCGACCAAGTTTTCGAACTGGGCGGGACTTGATGGGCATGTGTTGGGCCATTACCTGAGTGCCTTGGCCATGCATTACGCTGCCAGCGGTGACGAACTTATCAAGGATCGCCTGGAATACGTGCTGAGCGAACTCAAGACGATTCAGGACCAGAATTCCAAGGATGCCAATTTTAAGGGCTATATCAGCGGTGTCCCGAACGGGAAATCGATGTGGCTCAAGTTCAAGAACGGCGATGCGGGTGCGCAGAACGGCTATTGGGTGCCGTGGTACAATATCCACAAGCTTTATGCGGGCTTGCGCGATGCCTACATCTATGCAGGCTACGATCAGGCAAAGACGATGTTCCTTGCGCTGTGCGATTGGGGCTTAACGATTACGGGCGGGCTGAACGATTCCAAGATGGAATCGATGCTCGGTACGGAACACGGCGGCATGGCCGAAGTCTATGCCGATGCCTATGCGATGACCAATGAAAAGAAGTATCTAGACGAGGCCAAGCGCTGGTCGCACAAGTGGCTCTTGAATGCGATGGCGGCAAGCAACGACAACCTCGCGAACGTGCACGCGAACACGCAGGTCCCGAAGGTGGTGGGCTTTGCGCGTATTGCCGAACTCACCGGTGACGAAACTTATGTGAAGGGCTCCGAGTTCTTCTGGAGTACGGTCGTGAACAAGAGGAGCATCGCGATTGGCGGTAACAGCATCTCGGAACATTTCCCTGCGCTCAACAATCACGGCAAGTACGTGGAAGAGCGTGAAGGACCCGAGTCGTGCAATACCTACAACATGCTCAAGTTGACGGAGCGCCTATTCAACATGGATCACGACGCCAAGCAGGCGGACTTCTACGAACGCGCCTTGTTCAACCATATCCTTTCTACAATCCATCCGGAGCACGGCGGCTATGTGTACTTCACTCCGGCTCGCCCGCGCCATTACCGCGTCTATTCCAAGGTGAATGCCGCCATGTGGTGCTGTGTGGGTTCGGGCATGGAAAACCCCGCAAAATATTCGCAGTTTATTTACACGAAGGATGGTGACGACCTATACGTGAACCTGTTTGCCGCTTCGAACCTGAACTGGAAAGACAAGAAGGTGCAGATCAAGCAAGAAACTGCGTTCCCGAAGGGCGAATCCGCAAAGTTTACCGTGACGGGAAGCGGCTCGTTCGACATGAAAATCCGCCATCCGTACTGGGTGAAGGAATCGGATTTCAAGGTCATCGTGAACGGCGATACGGTCGTGAAGAAGTCGGAACCGTCCAGCTATGTGTCTGCCGGAACGTCGTGGAAGTCGGGCGATGTAATCGAAGTGCTGTTCCCGATGTACACCCATGCCGAAGACTTGCCTGGTGTGCAGGATTACGTAGCGTTGCTGCATGGCCCGATTGTGCTCAGCGCAAAGACGGGGACGGATGGCTTGACCGGCCTTGTCGCCGATGACGGCCGCTGGAGCCATATCGCGTCGGGTGCGTTGCAGGCGCTTGATCAGGCCCCGATGATTGCGAGTGCCAAGGAAGATGTTGGATCGAAACTTGAACCCGTGGCGGGCGAACCGATGCATTTCAAGGCTCCTTACCTGTTTGCGAACAAGAAAGATGCGAACCTGCTGCTGGAGCCTTTTTACGAGGTACACGATGCGCGTTACATGATGTACTGGATGGTGCTTACGGACCCGAGCGTACTGGACCGCTTGCAAAAGGAACAGGAGGCTGCGCTTGAACTCGACAACAAGACGGTCGACAAGGTGGCTCCCGGCGAGCAGCAGCCCGAAGCGGACCACCAGATGAAATGCGAGAATTCGAATTCGGGAACGCACCAGGGCGAATTCTACCGCGATGCGGGCGAGTGCTCCGGCGGCGACGGCGGCAGCATCAGCTACCTGTTCGAAACGAACGAGGAAGATTCCCTGAGCCTCATGGTGCGTTACTGGGGCAACGAAAGCTGTACCCGCACCTTCGACATCATGATTGACGACGACAAGCTTGTCAGCGAGAACATCGTGGGCAAGTGGAAAAAGGATGATTTCGTGAACGAGATTTATCCGATTCCCGATTCGATGGTGAAGGGGAAGAAGGAAGTCCGCATTGCCTTCAAGGCATCGAGCGGTATGGTCGGCGGAATTTTCGAAGTGCGACTGCTCCGCAACAAGCCGAAGCCTGAACGCGAAACGACGAAGGTTGCTGCTGGAATGTCGCGCTACATGCCCGACTTGAAAGCCCGTGTCATGGGAGATGAATTGCAGATTGCTGCCGGTGCATCCCTTTCGAATCGCCTGGGCGTGAAGATTTATTCTGCCGACGGTCGGCTTGTCAAGGCGCAGGTTCTCCCTGCTGGACAGTCGAGTTTCAGCGTCGGGATTGGCGACCTCAAGAGGGGCGTGTACATCCTGCGAATCCAGCAGGACGGCCTGAAGTTTGTCAATACGGTATTCAAGAAGACGGAGTAAATGCAGAACGCATGTTTTGTTGCTGAAAAAATGAGGATGTTTGTATGAAAACTGGACTTATCTGGGCGTCGGTGCTGGCGCTTTGCGTTAATTCTCTTGCGGTCACGAGTCAGTTCCGTGGCGTGAACTGGGCTGACAAGCGGGACAACTTTGTTTCGGACGTACTTGTACTTTCGGGACTGAGCCAATCGTACGATTACGAGTCGGCATCCGTGGTGGCGGAACGCGTCATCGGGCAGTTCCAGGAAGTGCTGGGCACGAACAGCGTGAGAATCCCGGTGAACGAACCGACGGTACTTACTCACCTTGCCGCCTATTCGGGCGTTCTGGACGTCGCGCTGAAGCATGGCCGCCTGTTGATGGCCTACTGGGGCCCCGCGCAGCCTTCGGCTCCCAAGAACATGGACGACTGGTGGAAAATGTGGGCGACGCTTGTCGAAAAGTATGGCAAGCATCCGAACGCCTACTTTGAAATATTCAACGAGCCGCACATGTACAGCAAGGATGAACTGCGTGAAATATATGCGACGTGGCTCGAAAAGTTCCCGGACGTGCCGCGCGACCATATCCTGCTCGACGGTTCGGGCCTTGCCTGGAACGTTCCCGACATTGCCGACGATCCGCGTTTCGAGGGCTGTCTTTTTGCAGTGCATGAATACACCTTCTGGAACATGAGCATCACGACCGAAGACGGCTGGAAGAACAGTTTCAAGGGGAAGGTGGGCAAGTATATCGACCGTACAGTCTGTACGGAATGGGGCGGCGCGATGAGCCCCGGCGAAAAGAACGGCGTGCATTACGACTTCATGGATTACAACCAGCCGCCAAACAACTATTTTACGGCCTATATCCGCGGCATGAGCGACCAGTTGCACGATTGGGAAATGGGCAGTTTCTACTGGCCGGGTCTCCGCGATGGCGACTGGTACAGCATGACCAAGCGCGTGGGCGAGGGCGCAGACATCAAGCTCGAAGTCGTGAACCAGTCGGGTCTGGACCGTATGCAGCGTGCGTGGGCGGACACCGTGGCGGTTGAGCCTGTGATTGTCGATTCTCTCAAGGATTCCGTGGTGGCGGATACGAGCGTCAAGGACTCCGTTTCCAAGGATTCTACATTGGCAGATTCGATTGCTCCTGATACATCTAGCAAAGATTCTACAGCGGTTCCTGTTGCCGCTTCGGATTCGTCCGTGTCGGCGGATAGCTCGGCGGCGCTCCATGGGACTCTCCGCTGGCAGCATGCGTCCATGGAGCCTCTCCAGGTGTTTAGCATGACGGGCCGTTTTTTGGGGCGCGTGGATTTGCGCATTGGCGACGGTGTGGACATTTCGGCTTCGCTGAAAAGTGCCGGTTACGCCAGTGGAGTCTATTTTGTGCGGGGCGGTGGCTTGAATGCCCGAATTCGCGTAAAATGACGGATTTCCGCATGTTCTAATTATTGATAACTTGTCCATGCGAAATGCCTTTTGGATGGTTAAATACCCCCTTTTTGGGGGTATTTTTACAGGGTGGGTTGAAAAATCCGCCTTTTTGGGCGAAAGGGATGTTACAATGAGTTTTGCAAGACATGTAAAATTGGCTTCGGCCTTGCTCGGTTTTGGGCTAATTTCGCCGGCTATGGCCGAAAATCCGATTATCCAGACATACTATTCTCCGGACCCGGCTCCGGTCGTCTTTGGCGACACGGTCTGCGTGTACACCGGTAACGACGAGGGCGGTCACTTCTTCACGATGCACGGCTGGCGCGTTTCCTGCACTACCGACATGGTGAACTGGACCGACAAGGGCACGCTTATTCTTTCGAACGAAAGCTTTGGCGGCAATGCCAAGAAGAACGGTGACTGGGCGGCCCAGGTGGTCCGTCGCAACGGCAAGTACTACTACTACGTGACTGTGGAATCGACTCGCGGTGGCCGCGCCATCAATGTGGCCGTGGCCGACAAGCCCGAAGGCCCGTTCAAGGACGCCCGTAACGGCCAGCACCTTGCCGGCCCGAACTGGGACTACATCGATCCGACCGTGTGGATTGACGATGACGGCCAGGCATGGCTTTACTGGGGCAACCCGAAACTTTATTACGCCAAGCTCAAAGAAAACATGATTGAATTCGATGGCGATATCAAGGTGTTCGACATGAGCCGTGGTTTCTCGCCGAATGGCAACTCCGTCTATACCGAAGGTCCGTGGATCCACAAGCGCAACAACAAGTACTACATGCTTTACGCTTCCCACGGCACCGCCCAGGGCGAAAAGATTTCGTACTCCACCAGCGATTCCCCGACGGGCCCGTGGACCTGGGGCGGAATCATCATGGAACCGGGTCAGGGCAATGCCTTTACGAACCACTGCGGCATCATCGATTTCAAGGGCCGTAGCTTCTTCTTCTACCACAACCAGAAAAACGCGAGCGGTGGCGGCTACAGCCGTTCTACCGCGATCGAAGAATTCACGTGGAATGAGGACGGTACGATTCCCTCCCTCAAGACGACCGACAACGGCGTCGTGAAGCCGATCAAGAACCTTGACCCGTTCGAACGCGTGGAAGCCGAGACGAAGTCCTGGGTGGGCAACATGACCATTGACAAGCCCCGCGATCCCGAAGGCGGCAACTACACGATTATCAACCATGTGGCATCGGAAAACGGTGCGGTTTACCTCACCAACATGGGCAGCAATTTCTATACGAAGGTCCGTTCTGTGGACATGGGCGACGGTGCCGACAGCATCATTATCTGCACGAAGGGAAATGCCGGCAAGCTTGAAGTCCACGCGGGTTCCGAGAAGGGCGCTGTCCTGGCATCCATCGATGTCCCGTCCAGCTCCAAGTGGGAAGAACATACGTTTGCCTTGACAGATGCGGCCGGCGTCGACGACCTGTTCTTTGTCGTGAAGCAAGGCGGTTTTGATTTTGACTACTGGTACATGGTCAGCAATGCTTCCGCTGTTCCGCAGACTCCCTACAACGATGTCGCTGCCGTGGTGCCGGGCAAGATCGAGGCCGAGAACTACGACGTGGGCGGCCACAACAAGGCCTTCTATGACAAGGATCGCGAGAACCAGGGCGAAGCCTACCGACAGGACGAAGTCGACGTCGTGGCCATTGACGATTCGAAGTGTGGCGATGCGGCTTGCACGGGCTTTGCCATCGGTTACACTCAGGATGACGAATGGGTGGAATACACCATCAATGTCACTGATGATGGCAAGTACGACATTACCGCGAACGTGGCGACGGCATCCGAGACATCGGCCTTCCAGCTGTTTGTCGACGACAAGGCGATTACCGAGTCCATTGCTGTGCCGCAGGTGGACACGACATGGAACGTATACAAGGAAATCGAAGTGGGCTCTGTCGACCTGACCAAGGGCGAGCATGTGCTCAAGTTGCTCATCACAGGCGGCTACCTGAATGTGGACTGGTTGCAGATCGGCTCCCCGAATCCAGGTCCGGCTCTCGGCATGAAGACTCCTCTTATGAATGTCGCGAAGTCGCACGACTACGAGGTGTTCTCCGTATCGGGCAAGCGCCTGGGACGTGTGAATGTTTCCAGCGGAACCATTGCGGAATCCTTGAAGATGGCTGGCTTTAGGCCCGGAATCTACATGGTGCGCAACGCTTCCGGCGTGCATGTAGTGAACACGGCCAAGTAAAAAAGTATTCCTATAAACACATCCAAATGTCAGACGTTCCGGATAATCGGAGCGTCTGATTTCTTATTTTGTGCTTTCCTCTTTTGGATAAAGTGTCCACGATAACTTGCGCATGACCAGTGAAAAAAAGCTCTGTGGAAGGTATCTTATAGAAGGGTCCAAAAAAGAGGATGAAACAATGTGTAGAATGTTTGGTTTTGTTGCTTTTGCAACGTTTTGTTTAGTGGGTAGTTTGGGCTTTGCTCAGGAACAGGCGACATTTTATGTTGCGCCCACAGGTAGTGACTCCAATCCGGGTACAGAAACTGCTCCCTTCAAGACAATAACCAAGGCGCAGAAGGCCGTTCGCGAAATCAACGGCACCATGACGGGCGATATCGTCGTGTACTTGCGCGAGGGAACCTACCAGCTGAACAGTATGGTGAATTTTGACGAGCGCGACGGCGGCAAGGACGGCCATTACGTGCGTTACAAGGCCTACAAGGGCGAAAACCCGCTCATTACGGGTGGCATGCCAATTACTGGCTGGGCCATCCATGATGAGGCGAATGGTATCTGGAAAGCCGAAGGTGTCGATGGCAATTTCCGCCAGCTGTACGTGAACGGCAAGAAGGCCGTTCGCGCTTGCTTCCCCAATGCGATTGCTGCAAATGAAAAAGGTGAAGGCAGCTTCGATCACGATTTCGTGCGCCTGACGAAGGTGGACTCTTCGGGCCGCGCCTTTGACGTTTCTGCGGAATACATCAAGAATATCAAGAACATTGAAAATGTTGAAATCCATTTGATGATTGCCTGGGCAGAAAGCATTTTGCGATTGGAAAAGGCCGAGGTGAACGGCGGTACTGCAAAACTCATTCCCAAGGACCCTGAACGTACCAAGCTGTTCCATCGCGCATACCCTATGCTCGGCACGGCCTTCATGAGCGACCCTCCCAAGCAGCAGGTTTTCTATCTGGAAAACTCCTACGATTTGCTTGATGCTGCGGGTGAATGGTATCTGGATGAAAAAGAACATGTGCTTTACTACAAGCCCCGTTCCGGAGAAAGCATGGCTACGGCCAATGTGGTTGCTCCCCGTTTCAATACTTTGTTCAATGTTTTAGGCAAGGATACCAAGAATAAGGTGGGCTATATGTCTTTTGAAGGCCTGATCTTTGCTCATTCCAACTATACTCGCCCCAGCGAAGAAGGTTTTTTGGATTTGCAGGCGGCAAACTTCAATGTGGATGTCCTTGCGGATCCAGGCCGCGGAAATTGGGAAAAGTTGAACAGCAACAAGTTTTTGCTGTGGCGCCCCGATGCTGGTTTCCGTGTCGAAAACGCTCATCATCTCTTGGTCAAGAACTGTACCTTCACGCAAATGGCTGCAACTGGCCTTGACTTTGTCTCTGGTACCAATGACGATGTGATTGAAGGCAACGTGTTCTACGAAATTGGCGCTGCAGGCATTATGCTTGGCAAGTTCTATCAGGATTCCACGACTGAAATCCATATCCCGTATAACCCGAGCGACAAGGACGAAATCAGTACCCGCGATACCATCCGCAATAACTTGATTACGAACGTGACGAACGAGCACCAGGGTGCTGTGGGCATTGGTGCCGGTTATCCGCGGTATGTCGTCATTGAAAACAACGAAATATCCTACACGTACTATTCCGGCATTTCGGTGGGTTTTGGCTGGACCAAGAGCGAAACCGCCATGACCAACAACCACATCAACAAGAACAATATTCACCACATTTCCCGCCTACTCTGCGACTCGGGCCCAATCTATACGCTTTCGAATCAGGGAACTGGCAGTGAAATCAAGGAAAACTACCTCCATGATTACGGTGCCTCTAAGTGGTCTGATTACTGGGTCTTGCCGATTTACCTCGACGAAGGTTCTAGCGGCTTTACCGTCGAAAATAACTCTTACAAAAATTCTCCGAGTGGTGTCGGCCAGAACCAGCCGGGTCAATTTACTCAAAGAAACAATGGCGGCTACATTGAATCCGTTGCTGCCGCCGCAGGCCTCCAGGGTGAATTCAAGAATCTTGCCGACAAGATTTCGAACATTCCGCTGGCTGATTTCTCGAACCCGGTTCCGCAGGCTCCGTTCAAGGGTGCCTTCGTGTTCCCGGCTCTGGTGCAGGCGGAAGATTACGATGAAGGCGGCCAGGGTGTTTCTTACAGCGACAAGGATATTGCAAACCAGGGAAATGTCTACCGTGAAGATGGCGTGGATGTTGTCGGGTTGGAATGTTCCGATTCCGCCGCGACCAAGGATTGCAAGGGCTATGCCATTGGCTTTACGCAGGCTGGCGAATGGATGGAATACTCCGTGAACGTGCCGGCGGACGGCAAGTACATTGTCAAGGCGAACGTGGCTTCGGCTTTCGAAACATCCAGCTTC
Organism: Fibrobacter sp.; assembly: GCA_017649565.1. GTDB lineage: Bacteria > Fibrobacterota > Fibrobacteria > Fibrobacterales > Fibrobacteraceae > Fibrobacter. The sequence continues at coordinate 63,427 of JAGCGO010000042.1, forward strand.
ATGTTGCTGGTAGACAACGATGCGGTTACGGACACTATTGTAGTTCCGAAAACGGATACTACTTGGAAAGTGTACGAGGAAATCGATGTGGGCACTGTTGAACTCAAGCAGGGCGAGCATGTAGTCCGGCTGCTTGTTACGGGCGATTACCTGAACGTTGACTGGATCCAGTTTGCGGATTCGGCAAACCAGGTTTTGCCCCCGTCTCTATTGGCGGAAAAGATGCGGCTTGAGGTGAGCCCGGTAACTGCCTGCGACGTGTTTGGACTGACCGGCAAGTATTTGGGCCGCGTGGAATTGCGCGGGGAATCTGTCCGCAATGCGCTTGCCCGTGATGGCTTTGCTCGTGGAACATACCTTATTCGTAGTGTTGGCCATGCCAAGACAATGCGCGTACAGGTGCGATAAAAAAACGTTTTGAAATCAATTTCTAAACCTCAAAAGACGGCGGGACAGAGTCCCGCCCTTTTGATAAAAAATCCATGAGACTTGTTTCGCGCTCGTTTAAATCCCCCCGAAAAAGGGGTATTTTTGATATAAAGTTGAAATGTATGAGGATGTTATGAAGAAGTTCTTTACCCTAGCCGGTGCTGTAGGCTTTTGTGCCTGCATGACTGCTTTTGCGCAGCCTAATGACGAATGGAACGGCAAGCCGCGTATTTTCGGCGTGAATACGCTTACGCCGCACGTGACCTCGATGCCGTACTCTACTGTAGAAGAGGCTATCAAGGGGGATCGCCACGCTTCGGAATGGTACCAGACGCTTTCGGGTACGTGGAAATTCTTCCATGTCGAAAAGCCTAGCCAGCGCAATAACGACTTCTACAAGGACAATTACGATGTGTCGGGATGGGACGATCTTCCGGTGCCGTCTTCCTGGCAGCTGCACGGCTATGACCACCCGATTTATACCAACGTTGTTTATCCGTGGGCGCAGAACAACAGGGTCTCTGCTCCGGGCGCTCCGACCGAGTTCAACCCGGTGGGCCATTACCGCCGCACCTTCACTGTTCCCGAAAAGTGGGATGGCAAGCGTATCCGCGTCCACTTTGAAGGAGTGGAATCTGCCTACTATGTATGGGTGAACGGCAATTACGTGGGCTATAGCGAAGACACTTTTACGGGTCACGAATTCGATATCAACAAGTACCTGCGCAAGGGTGAGAACAACATTTCTGTGCAGGTGTTCCGCTGGTGCGATGGTAGCTGGCTCGAGGACCAGGACTTCATTCGTCTTTCGGGCATCATGCGCGACGTGTACATTTATGCGGTGCCGCCTGTGCATATCCAGGATTTCCAGATTGACGCGACACTCACCAACAACTACCAGGATGGTTTGCTGAAGACGACGGCATGGATTTACAATTCCACCGGAACCGAATCCGACGAATTTACCGTGGAACTTTCCCTCTACGACGCATCCGGTGCCGAGGTGATCTCCCCCAGTTCACAGAAGGTGTCGGGCATTGGCCCGAACGGAGCCGAAAAGAGCGTGCATTTTGAACTCCCGCTCAGCAAGCCGAACCGTTGGTCTGCGGAAACACCGTACCTTTATTCTGCGGTGCTCGCCATCAAGGACAAGTCCGGCAAGATTATCCAAGTCGAAAGCAACAAGATTGGTTTCCGCAAGGTGGAAATCAAGAAGGACAACGGGGTGCCGCGCCTGTTCGTGAACGGCATGCCTGTGAAATTCCATGGCGTGAACCGCCACGAACTCGATCCGGATAACGGCCGTGCGGTGACTTACGAACGCATGGAAAAAGACATCATCTTGATGAAGCGCTTCAACATCAATGCGCTCCGCATGTCGCATTACCCGAACAACCCGATGATGTTTGATCTTTGCGACAAGTACGGTATTTACGTGATTGACGAGGCGAACGTGGAAAGCCACGGCGCTAACGGTGACCTGCCCAAGAGCAGCGACGACTGGCGCGCCCCGGTGGTGGACCGCCTGACCTCCATGGTGCAGCGCGACAAGAACCATCCCTGCATTATTTTGTGGTCGCTGGGTAACGAGGCGGGTAACGGAAACGTGTTCGCTTCTGAACGTGAACGCGCCCACCAAATTGACTCCACGCGCTACGTGCATTACGAGGGCGACAACAACAATGCCGATGTGATGAGCCAGATGTACTGGGGTTACGATTACATCAACGGTTACAACGATGGTAACAAGCCCGTGATGCTCTGCGAATACGAACACGCCATGGGCAACTCCGTGGGCGATTTGCAGGAATACATGGACGCTTTTTACAGGAATCCGCGCGCCTTTGGCGGCTTTATCTGGGACTTCATTGACCAGGGTTTGCACCACAAGGGCACTCCGTATTGGGAATTTGGCGGTATGTGGGGCGACTGGCAGAACGATGACAACTTCTGTGCGAACGGCCTCGTGTTCCCCGATCGCAAGATTCAGCCCGAAATGTGGGAAGTCAAGTATCAGTACAGCCAGATTCGCGTGAGGAACGTGGACGCTTCGCAGGGCAAGCTCAGCGTCGAAAGCCGTTACCTCTTCTTGAACCTGGGTGATTTCCTCGATGGTTACTGGCAAATCAAGGAAGACGGCAAGGTGATTCAAGAAGGGAAAATTGACGGTTCCCAGCTGAATATCGCTCCGAACCAGAAAAAGGACATTTCTATCAAGATGCCGGAAGTTGAATTCAAGAACGGCTCGGAATACCATCTCGACATAGATTTCCGCCTGAAGAAGAACCAGCTCTGGGCGAATACTGGTTTCAGCGTTGCTCACGAGCAGTTCGCGATTAACGTGGGCCAGGCCAAGTCGGCTCAAATCGACATCAGTTCCTTGCCCGGCCACCGCGTGACCCGTGGCACCGACGAATTTACGGTTGAAGGCGACGATTTCAAGATCCGCATCGACCAGAAGAGCGCAACGATTGCAAGCTACGTGCTCGATGGTGATACAATTATCCGCGACGGTGGCATCCCGAACTTCTGGCGTGCCCCGACCGACAACGACAAGGGCTTTAACATGGAACGTGGTCACGGCGAATGGCGCCATGCTGGAGCCAAGCGCTCCGTGAAAGGTGCCGAGGTGAAGGAAATCTCCGCCCAGGAAACTCAAGTGACATTCCAGTTGGCATTCCCGGATGTGGGTTCTTCGCGCATGACGTTGACCTACACCATCTACGGCAGCGGCGATGTCATTGTGGAATACACGTTCAACCCCGATGGCAGCAAGAGCTACATCCCGAATGTCGGTACGCTGTTTACGGTGCCGGGCGGCTACGAAAGAGTGCGTTACTTTGGACGTGGCCCGGACGAAAACTACATCGGCCGTAACCGCGGAAGTTTCATGGGCATGTACGGCACCTATGCCGACTCGATGACCGTGATGTACATGGAAATTGGCGAAACGGGCCAGCGCACCGACGTGAAGTGGGCCGCCCTCACCAACGACGAGGGCAAGGGCCTGTTGATTGTGGGTTCCCCGCGCATGGAATTCAGCGCCCAGCATTACTCCCCGGAACAGCTCACCGACGTGAAGCTCCCGTGGGAACTCAAGCGCAACAAGGATATTGTCCTCCGCGTGGACCTGCACCAGATGGGCCTCGGCGGCATCAACAGCTGGGGTGCAGAGCCGCTTGACGCCTACCGCCTGTTCTCGAAGAACGAGTATAGCCACAAGTTCCGCCTCGCCCCGATCCGCCAGAAACTGAACGACCCGACTCCGCTTGCGAATCTCGGCTTCAAGAACTTGGAAACGAGCCTTGTTGACGCGCAGTATCCGACCGACATCTACACGAACGATGTGGATGAAGATCCGACCGAGAAGGTGGAAGAAACGGAACAGCCGGATCCCGACACGACAGCTACCGAACCGGATACGACGACGAAGACTCCGGATTTCGCGGGACAGAAGATTCAATTGCCGGCTGAACCCAAGGATTATGCCGTATTCAACATGCAGGGCAAGCTGGTGTCTTCCTTCACGACGCTCGGAGTCGAGGACCTGCACGAAAAGACGGTCGGTGCTGTCCAGCGCTCCGGTGTCTACCTGGTCAAGGCGAAGAGGGGCGGACAGACGTACAGGATTTCTGTAAGAAAATAATATCTCCTATACACACCATACCCGAGGGCATCTACGGAAAATATTCGTGGATGCCCTTTTTTTACAAACTAACTGCCACTGGATTCCGCATGCTTATTGACTCTATTGATAGTCGCTTATTGATAATTCGTCCAAAAAGAATTGATTCGCCGTATTCTGGATAGCGGGATAATAAGATATCTTAGAGTTATCCGGGAATGGATTCCTTAAATGAGGAGGATGTATGGGTTTTGTTAAGCGCTTTGCCGCTGAATTTTTCTGTTTGTCTAGCCTTGTGCTGGGGACTGTTGTTCCTGTGCAGGCCGAAAATCCATTGACACTTTGGTACAATACCGATGCCGGTACTGAATTCACTGACGCCTTGCCGATAGGCAACGGCTACATGGGCGGCCTTATCTATGGCGGCGTCACGAAGGACTATATCGGCCTGAACGAAAGTACCGTATGGTCGGGTGGCCCCGGCGACAACAACAAGCAGGGCGCAGCGAACTATCTGAAGGATGCGCGCGACGCACTATTCCGCGGCGATTACCGCACGGCAGAATCCATCGTGAACGACCGCATGATCGGCCCGGGCCCTGCGAGTTTCCAGCCGGTGGGCGACCTCGTGATTACTACGTCCCATACCGGGGCGGGGGACTACCGCCGCGAACTCGACCTCCGTACGGCTATCGCGAAGACGACGTATTCTGTGGGCGGCGTGAAGCATACGCGAGAATATTTCGCAAGCTATCCGGACCATGTCATCGTGGTGCATCTCTCGGCCGACAAGGACGGCTCCGTGAGTTTCGGCGCGACCATGACGACCCCGCACCGCAGCAACAGCATGTCTTCGGAAGGCAATACGCTCATCTACGACGTGACTGTCAATTCCATCAAGTTCCAGAATCGCCTGAATGTGTTTGCCGACGGCGGCAAGGTCTCGGTGTCGGGTGGCAACATTTCCGTGGAAGGCGCGAACTCCGCGACGCTCGTGCTCACCACCGCGACAAATTTCAAGGCGTTCGACGATGTTACCGGAAATCCGGGGGCTATCGCCGCCGACATCATGAGTAAGGTCAAGGGCAAGTCCTACGAAGAACTCAAGGCTACGCATCTGGAAGACTACCAGACGATTTTCAACCGTGTGACTCTCAACCTGGGCGAAGCCGACAAGAGTGCCGGCGATATCACCAGCAGCCGCGTGAAGAATTTCAATTCCACCAACGACCCCTCCCTTGTTGAACTCCATTACCAGTATGGCCGTTACTTGCTCATCGCAAGTTCCCGCAAGGGCGGGCAACCGGCCAACCTCCAGGGCATCTGGAACAAGGACACGAACCCGATTTGGGGCAGCAAGTACACCACGAACATCAACCTCGAAATGAACTATTGGCCGGTTGAAACGGCCAACCTCGGCGAATGCGTATGGCCGCTCATCGACAAGATCAAGAGCATGGTACCGCAGGGCGAAAAGACCGCCAAGGTGCACTGGGGTGTAGACGAAGGCTGGGTGGAACACCACAATACTGACCTCTGGAACCGTACCGCCCCGATTGACGGTGCCTGGGGCCTATGGCCGAGCGGTGCCGGTTGGCTCAGCACGCACCTCTGGGAACATTTCCTCTTCAACCCGACCGACAAGGCTTACCTGCAGGATGTCTATTCGACCATGAAGGGGGCTGCGCTCTTCTTCGTGAACAGTCTCGTGGAGGAACCTGAAACCGGCAATAAGTACCTGGTGACGGCCCCGAGTGATTCCCCGGAAAACGACCACGGCGGCTACAACGTGTGCTTTGGCCCGACGATGGACAACCAGATTATCCGCGACGTGCTGAACTACACGATCGAGGCGTCCAAGATTTTGGGCGTCGACGAGGATGTGCGCGCGAAGATGGAAGCGACGGTCAAACGCCTGCCTCCCACGAAGACGGGTAAGTACGGGCAGATTACGGAATGGCTCCAGGACTGGGACGATCCGAACAACAAGAACCGCCACATTTCGCATTTGTACGGCCTCTTCCCGAGCGCCCAGATTACCCCGGAAGAAACGCCAGACTTGATCGAGGGGGCCCGTGTCACGCTGGAACAGCGCGGTGACGATGCGACTGGCTGGTCTCTCGCCTGGAAAATCAATTTCTGGGCCCGTATGCACGATGGCGATCATGCCTACAAGATGATTCGCATGCTCCTCACTCCGGGTAAGACGTACAACAACCTGTTCGACGCGCATCCGCCGTTCCAGATCGACGGTAACTTCGGTGCGGTCTCCGGCGTGAACGAGATGCTCATGCAGAGCCATAACGGCAGAATCAACCTTCTTCCGGCGCTCCCGTCGCAGTGGAAGGATGGAAGTATCAAGGGTATCCGCGCCCGTGGCGGTTTCGAGATCGATTCCATGGCCTGGAAGGGCGGCAAGCTTGCCTACATTTCTATCAAGTCGCTCGTAGGGCAGACTCTCAATGTCGTGAATGGGTCCAACACCTATTCCACCTCGACTGTTCCTGGCAAGGTCTACGAGTTTGACGGCAACCTGAAACTCACGAACCAGCCGTTCGAAGCCATTGAATTGCCGGGCAAGATCCAGGCCGAAAGCTATATCGCCATGGACGGTGTGCAGATTGAGCCCGACGAGTCCGGCGAGCCTAACCTGGGCTGGATTAATGACGGCGACTGGTCCAGCTACCTGGTGAAGGTGCCCAGCGCAGGAACGTACAAGGTCCGTGCAAGGGTTGCTTCCGGATCCGAAGAAAAGTCTACGGTTGTCATTGCCGATTCCGCGGGGAATGCCTTGGGTTCGCTGACCGTCGATCCCGCCAAGACGACAGGATGGAACGACTGGTACGAAACCGAAACGGAAATTGAGCTCCCGGCGGGCGAGCAGACGCTTGTGCTGCAGTATTCCGGCGGGGAATCCTACTTGCTGAACATCGACTGGTTCGAACTGGAATCGGCTGCTTCGACAACCGTGATTGAAGAACGTGTGCCGGTGACGCTGTCCGTACACGAGGTGAAAATGTCCCGTGCCACCCTGGCGTTGATGGTGAACGTTCCCGGAAACAAGGCTTATACGGCGATGCTCTACGATGCCAACGGACACCTGGTTTCGAGGAAGGCCCGTTCGGGTTCCGGTGTCGTCGAGTTTGCCTCGCTGAAATCGGGAGTCTACGTGGCCGTGGTACGCTGCGGTTCTGCAAGCAAGGTGCTCAAGATAAGGACCCTGTAATACTTAAATATACTCCACACCCAACGCGTTAAAAGCGCGGCGCCCCGGGAAATCCCGGGGCGTTTTATCGTTTGCCTGGCGACAATATGAAAAGGCGCCCCGGAGAAGGACGCCTAAGGAGAGAATATGAAGAGTTGGTATTACTTCACGAAGCTGGCGGGCAAAGTGAACTGCTTCAGGAACGGCCAGCCAATGCTAGCGTCACCGTAGTCGTGACCACCGCCCTGCTTGGTGCAGAGCACGACCTTCGTGCCGTCCTTGCAGTTGGAGTACTCGTCACAACCGTTGGAGTTCTTGGTCGGGGAGCCCTGGCATTCGTTCTTTTCGGCCCAGAACTTGAAGGTGCCTTCGGCGCCGAGGAAGTTCAGACCGTCGTTGAATCCGCTGTCGCCGCCTTGATATCTGCAGACCGGGTCGTTTGTACCGCGGAAGTTGATGACGGAGATAGGACGAGACATCTTGCAAGCTGCGCTGTTGGTCTTGTTCAAGTCCATAGCTGCCGGAGCAACTGCCGCGAAGACATCGGACATCATGCAGGCCACGTGGTTACTCATACCGCCACCCATCGAGAAACCGGTTGCGTAGATGCGCTGCGGGTCGATGCAGGCGATTTCTTTGAGTTTGTCGATCATTGCGTAAGAGAACTTGACGTCGTCGTCGTTGGAGCAGCAGGGACCGACGTTCCAGCCGTTACCCATTCCACCCGGTTTGCTAGTGCCGTCCGGGTAAAGCGTGATGACGCCTTCGGGGTCAGTCTTGGCTTTATACGGAGAACTTCCAAATTCGCCATTACCAGAACCGCCAATCGGATGGTAGTCAATAACGAGCGGTACGGGCTTGTCGCCCTTGTAGGCATTCGGAATGTGCATGATGAAGGTGCGCTGCTTGCCATCGACGGTCACGGACATGTTTTGCTTATCTCCGACCTTGGCTGTCTTGCCGGAGCAGTCAACAGTCACAGTTGCTTGAGTGTCGTTGCCGCTGGATGCGGGAGCTACGCTAGAAGAGCTCTGCTGGCTGGGGCCCGGATTGCTGCTCGATGTGACGGTGGAGCTGCTGGAGCCAGCAACGACGCTGGAGCTGCTCTTGTCCATTCCAGGACCGAACGGAATGTATCCAGAGCTAGAAGAAATTCCGGTGTTATTGGCCTGCGTGGTGGCCTTCATGACAATCCTGACGCCCGTTTCAACTTCGGCAGCCATGGTGTAGTTGAGATTATCGTATCCAGCCTTGGAGAACATGAACGAGGCCAGCGGATCGCCTTCCTTGAGCAATGCGCCCTTGGCGGTGAGCATGTAGGTGCTGTTCGAACCGTTGCTAGAAATGCGGAGGAACGTTGTGCGCTGTCCTGCGTACTTGCTCAGGTCAAGGGAAAGGGTTCCGCGCATTTCACGGAATTCTTTGCTGTAGACGACTTTGCCGAGGGCGTCCATCAAGGAAACCTTCATGGCTTGTGCATTGAGCCCTTCCATTGTCAGGATGTTGCCCGAATAACGGACGGAAACTTGGCGGGAGAGGTTCTGATCCAACGCCATGCCGTTATCGTTTGAAAGCGTAAAGTTGCCCATGGCATCGCTCTGCGTTCCTATGCCGGCGTAGTTGAAAGAGTTGATATCTACCTGGGGAATCCCTACGCCTGCTTCTGTCACCACGGTGCCAGAAATAGTCCATGCGAGGGAAATTGTACTCAGCATTGCAACCCCACCTGCAAATGCTAGGACTTTAGAACCTATCATAAGTACTCCTTTTTGGTTCGTTCTAAATTAACCAACGATCATGTGGATGACCGTTGAGCATACTCCTAGCTTAATATAGGTCTAAGCACTATAAAATCCCTTTTTCTTTGCGAATTACACAAAAATAAGTGTTGTGAATATTGAGAAATCGTCGATTTTTTCTTAGAAAACACAAGCTTCGTATTGAAATTTTTACAACGGTGGGCGTCCGGGTCGAGGCAAAACTTCCATCGGAAATAGCTCAATTGTTGATAAAAAATCCATGAAACTCCTGTGCCAGAACGCGCGATTCGGCCTGTGCCAAGGTATTTTTCAAGTATGGTTTTGTTGCGCTTCGCTTTTCCAAAAAGGATGAGCGTTGCCAAGGAGTGATTATGGGATTTTTCAAGAGTATGTCGAAGCCCGCCGCTTTGGTTCTTTCGGTTTTCGGGCTTGCGATTTCCGCGACCGTCAATAACCCCATCATTTGGTCAGATACCCCGGACCCCGCGATTGTACGCGTGGACGATGCCTATTATATGGTCACGACGACCATGCATTTTGCGCCGGGCGTGCCTGTTTTCAAGAGTACCGACCTTGCCCAGTGGCGTACGGTGGGCTATGCCTACCAGAGGTTGACCGAAAACGCGAACATGAATCTTAGCGGCCAGGACGCTTACGGTAAGGGTTCCTGGGCGTCGAGCATCCGTTACCGCGACGGGTATTTCTATGTACTTACACCGTCTTACACGACGAACAAGACCCACCTCTACAAGACGGCCGACATAGAGAACGGCCCCTGGACCGAGGTGCAGCTGCCCTTCTATCACGATCCGTCCCTGTTCTTCGATGACGACGGTACCGCCTGGGTGTTCTACGGCAGTGGTGACCAGATCAGCTACGTGCAGTTGAACGACGATGCGAGCGGCGTGAAGGCTGGCGGCAAGAGCGGAAAGCTCGGCGGTGTGAGCATCAACCAGGTGACGGGCGCCAGCAACTATTACGTGCAGCAGGAAGGCTCCCACATGGAAAAGGTGAACGGGGAATACTACCTGTTCACGATTTCCTGGCCGGCGGGCGCCTGCCGTACCGAGGTGGTGTACCGTTCCAAGAGCCTCCTGAGCGGATTTTCCGGCCGCATTTTCCTGCAGGACAACGGTGTTGCGCAGGGCGGCATTTTCGATACCCCCGATGGAAAGTGGTATGCCCTGCTGTTCCGCGATTCCGGGCCTGTCGGGCGCATTTCGCACCTGGTTCCCACGGTATGGAAAGATGGCTGGCCCGAACCTGAAGGCGGTTCCAAGAAGGCTCCGGCGACGCTCAGCTTGCCTGCAGATCCCGAGCCGGGCTACGGCATGGTGACCTCCGACGATTTTGATTCCGACGTGCTGGCGCTCGAATGGCAGTGGAACCACAATCCCGATGACAAAAATTGGAGCTTGACGGCCAATCCGGGACATCTCCGCATTACGACAAGTCGCACCGATTCCCGTATCGTGACTGCCAAGAATACGTTGACACAACGTACTTACGGTCCCAAGTGCTCCGGGCGTATTTCTATTGACGGTACCGGCATGAAGGACGGCGACATTGCGGGCCTTGTTGCCCTGCAAGACGACAAGGGCTTCGTGGGCATTGCCAAGAATGGCGATAGCTACAAGGTGGTCATGTACCAGGGCGACGAGAAAGGTGAAAGCCAGAAGGCGGATGCCGCGCTGGACGGCCCCAAGGTATTCCTGCGCGTGGATTTTGACTTGCCGATTGACCGCGGGACGGCGAAATTCTATTACAGTACCGACGGCTCCAAGTGGACAAAGATTGGCGGCGACGTGGGTCTCAGCTATTCGCTCCACATGTTCACGGGTTACCGTTTCGGTCTCTTCAATTATGCGACCAAGACGGCGGGCGGCTATGCCGACTTCGACTGGTTCAAGATCGGTGACGACGAGAACGATGAAATCTACCTGTCCGCTGCGGCACAGGATACGACACCTCCGGAACCGTACAAGGGCGTGCGCGCTGCTATCCCGGGCAAGGTCGAGGCCGAGAATTACGACGAGGGCAAGGCGAACCGTGCCTATCGTGACAGCGACCGCGAAAACGAGGGCGGCGTCTACCGAGAAGACGGCGTGGACATTGTACAGCTGGATTCTGCCGATGCTTCCAAGGGCTATGCGATCGGTTATACTGCCGACGGCGAATGGCTCCGCTATTCTGTCGACGTGAAGACTGCCGGTGATTACACCGTCTATGCAAGCATGGCGACCAATGCCGACGATGTGGGCGTCCAGCTGTTCATTGATGACGTGGCGGTCACGGATACGCTTGTTGCGACCAAGGGCGAAGACTGGTCTACCTATGCGACTGTATCGGCGAACATTGCCGGGTTGACGGCAGGCGAGCATGTGCTCAAGATGGTCGTTGTCGGCAACTACGTAAACATTGACTACCTGAATTTTGTCAGCGGCAAGGATGCTCCGGAAACCGATTCGACGACGGGTATGTGCAAGTCTCTTCGTCGTGAAGTTGTGGGTCCGCGTACTTATGGAATTTACGACTTGGGAGGTCGTTTTGTAGGCAAGGTGAGCATGGATCGTACCGCTGCTTCGACGACGCTTAGAGCGAAGGGTTTCAAGCCTGCCGTCTATATTGTTCGCGAGGTTCGTGGCCGTGAATCGTTCATGGTCAATGTCGCGAAATAGATACCTGTTTTAAGTCAAAAAAAAGAAGCGTCTTATTGCCAAAATGTCAACGGCGCCATTGACAAAATGTCATTGGCGCATGGACTATTTATCCATAAATTTTAAGCCTTCAAAAAGGCTCTGTGAGTGGTATCGGGATAGATTATAGATAGTATGGAATTAACCAAATAAAGGATGTGGATATGTCTAACTTTAAATCTCTAATTACCTCTGCCGTGCTTCTTGCATCGGCTTATTCGTTTGCCGGTCCGGGGTTGGCTGACGGTGCTGCAAAGTTCGTCGGCAACATTACGACTCGTGGGCAGGTGCGTTCTGATTTCGGTGACTATTGGAACCAGATTACCGCTGAAAACGAATGTAAGTGGCAGTCTATCGAAGGCTCCCGTGGCAACTACAACTTCGGCGGTTGCGATGCTGCCTATAACTGGGCAAAGAACAACGGAGGCTTCTTCAAGTTCCATGCTCTGGTGTGGGGCTCGCAGTACCCGAACTGGTTGGGCAACTTGAGTGCCGATGATACCAAGAAGGCCATTACCGATTGGTTCGACCGCGTGAAAAAGCAGTACCCCGATCTGGACATGATCGACGTGGTGAACGAAGCTATCCGTACCGGTAACAACCAGTATCACTCCGGCTATCCCAACACCAAGATTATCCAGGCCCTCGGTGGCGATAACAACGGTGACTACACCTTCGTGACCACGGCCTTCAAGATGGCGCGTGAACGTTGGCCGGATGCCATCTTGATCTATAACGACTACAATACTGTCCAGTGGCAGAAGAACGAAGGTATCCAGCTGATTCAGACCATCAAGAAAAATGGTGCTCCTGTCGATGCCTATGGCCTCCAGGCTCATGACATGATGACCCAGGGTGGTGGCGCCGGTGGTACCGGTGGTGGCGGCGGCTGCTTGAACATCAATACGCTGAAGAGCGTTCTTGATGAAATTTGGGAAAAGACGCAGACCCCGATGTTCATTTCGGAATACGATATCGGTACCGAAGACGACAACACCCAGAAGAAGTGCTATCAGGAACAGATTTCCCTGTTCATGGAAAACGAACACGTTGCCGGTATCACTCTTTGGGGCTACATCTACGGTGCGACCTGGGTGACCAACGGTAACTCCGGTATCATCAAGGACGGTAGGGACCGTGCGGCCATGACCTGGCTGAAGGAATACCTTGCGTCGAACAAGGGTGTCAACACGACAGGCCTTCCGACGGGTGACGCTGCTGCCAAGGTCGATCCGGAACCGCAGCTTCCGTTCAAGGGTGCCGCTTTCGCCATTCCGGGCAAGATCGAAGCCGAAGATTTCGACATCCCGGGCAAGGGCAAGAACGAGGACGGCACGAGCAACCAGTCCTACGCTGATTCCGATACCGAAAACCACGGTAACTCCGATTACCGTAGCGATACCGGTGTCGACCTCTACAGCAAGGCAACCGGCGTCGTGGTGGGCTACAACAGCGAAGGCGACTGGCTCGAATACACGATCAACGTGGCCGAAGCCGGCGAATACACCTTCTTTGCCGCCGTGGCCGCTGCAGGCTCTACCTCCAGCTTCAAGATGTCCCTCGATGGCAATCCCCTTACCGATGCTATCAGCGTTCCTGCTGCCTCTTCTGGCGAAGATAACTACGAAGACTACAACAAGGTCTCTGCCAACGTGACGCTCCCGGCTGGCCAGCATGTCCTCCGCATGGACGTGACCGGTGCCTGGTTCGACGTGGACTACTTCACCTTCGTGAAGGGTGCCAATGCGACCGACCCGGAACCGATTGGCGGCGGCGCCGGCGACGATCCTCTGGGGCTCGCGTCCAACCTCCAGCTGGACGAGACCAACACTCTGCAGCACTACTACGTGTTTGACACGCAGGGCGTACGCATGGGCGTGATCAGCGGTTACGGCTTCAAGGCGACTGCGGAACTGCTCAGGTCTTCCAGTGCAGTCAAGAGCTCGGGTATATACTACCTGCGCAATCGTGCCACGGGCAAGATGCAGTCTGTCCGCGTGGTTCGCTAGGACTCAGGAATTCTCATAAAACCAAATCCTAATCCATACACTATCGGTCCCGGTTTCTCCAACGCCGGGACCGATTTTTTGCATATATGCGAAAACCCCTACCGTGAGGCAGGGGCGTAGCGGGAATGTCTCGCTTTTTTTAGGCCAGGAATTTGCGGATGTTCTCGATGACGTTGCTGTAGTTGCTCAGGACCGCACTGAACAGCGTGTCCGAGTTTATCGTGAACTCTCTCGGGCGGAGGTCTTCGGTCAGGGCACTGCTTGCTTCGTAGAGCTTCTGGAAGCCGAGGTTGGCTGCGACTCCTTTGAGCGTGTGCGCTGCGCGGAACGCTTTCTCGATGTCTTCTTCCTCGAATGCCTTTTCGAGTTCGTTGAAACTCGGGTCTTGCAAGAAGAGCCCAAGGTACTTGGAGATGCGTTCTTCCTTGTGGAGTCGAGCTAGGACGTCCTCAAGGGATTCGTCGACGCTGGCATAGAATTCTTGTAAGGTCATGGTGTTCCTTGTTGTTGTTCTTTAGGGTTCGACGAAAAATTGGGCCAGGTAGTCGGAAAGCTTCTGCGGGTCGACCGGTTTTGCGATATGGCCGTTCATGCCGACCTGGAAAGCCTTCTGCCTGTCCTCTTCAAAGGCATTCGCCGTCATGGCGACGATTGGAATCTGCGAGTAGCCGGAATTGCCCAGCTTGCGGATTTCGCTCGCGGCCTCGTATCCGTCCATAACGGGCATCTGGATGTCCATCAGCACGAGGTCGTACATGCCTGGCTTGTTGCTTTTGATTTTTTGTAGGGAAATGGCGCCGTTTTCGGCTTCGTCCACGATGAAGCCCAGTTCCTTGAGGTGGTCCAGTGCGATTTCGCGGTTCAGTTCGTTGTCCTCGACTAGCAGGACCCTCTTTCCTTCGAATAGCCCGTTGAGCTGAGCCTTGGACGTGTCCACGGTTTTCTTGAAGGTGTAGAACTTCTCCTGGACGTTGAAGCTGAGGTGGCAGGTCACGGTCGTTCCCTTGCCCTGCTCGCTCTCGATTTCCATGGAACCGCCCATCATCTCGACGAGGTTCTTGGTGATGGCAAGCCCGAGACCCGTACCGTTTATCCCGCTTGTGGTGGAGCTTTGCTCACGGGTGAATGCGTCGAAAACGTGGGCCAGGAATTCCTTGCTCATGCCGATGCCGTTGTCCTTGATGATGAAGTCGAAACATGCGACTCCCTGGAAACTCGGCGTCTGCTTTACGGTGAACAGGATGTGGCTGTTGTGCGGCGAATACTTGATGGCATTGCTCAGGATGTTCAGGAGGATGCGTTCCAGGTGCATGGAGTCGGCATAGACGTTCTCGTTCTGGATGCCCTTCATCGAAAGTTCCAGCGTCGTTTCGCTCTTGGCCGCAGTCTCCTGTACGATGGAGATAAACTTGGTGATGAACTCCGGCAGGTTGATGGCGTCGCTTCTCAGGTTGATTTTCCCGCTTTCGATATGCGCCATGTCGAGCACGTCGTTGATGAGGCTCAGCAGGTGGTCGCCAGCGAGGGCGACTTTTTCCAGGTAGTCGATGGCCTGCGCCTTGTTGTCGATGTACTTCCGTGCCATGGAGGCGAACCCGAGGATGGCGTTCATCGGGGTGCGGATGTCGTGGCTCATGTTGAACAGGAACCTGCTCTTTGCGGCATTCGCGGCCTCTGCCTTGGCAGTGGCTTCCTGCAGTTCCGTCTTCTGGCGGTTCTGCTGCTCGCGCTGCTCGAGTTCCGCGCGGCGTTCGTCGTCTACGTTGCTTAAGCCCAGGATGACGCAGTTGCCTGTGTGGCTATCCTTGTCGCGCGTGAGCTTGGCCCGGTAGAACTGCTCGTCCCCGTCGATGTTTGCCTTGAACTCGATGAACAGCACCGGTTCGCGTTCGAGGTAATTGAGGATGTAGTCCCTTTGCAGTCGGGCGTACACCTTCATGCGGTCCTGCTTCACGACAAGGTGGTCCACCAGGTTTTCCATCTGCTTGCTGTAGGGCGGCTGCATGTCGACCTTCTTGAAGCATTCCTCCATCCGCTTGCTGGTGCGGTAGCAGAAATAGGTGTCGCGGTCGAGGTCGATGTAGAAAATGCTCTCGTAGTCGCTGGTGATGCCGTTCAGCATGGCGTCCATCTGCGCTATCCGCGTGCTCTTCCGTTCGCGTTCGGAAACATCCTTTACCACGCAGAAGGTGTAGATGTCCCCGTCCTCGCCTTTCATCAGGTAGAATTTCTGTTCGAGGCAGATAGGTGTAGTTCCGTCTGCGGGTACGGTCCAGTACCTGGCCTGGGTACAAAGTTCGTTGTTCTTGAACTTCTCGAGAAGGTTTTCTCGGCTGGCCGTTTCCAGGAATTCCCTGGCTTTGGTGAGCAGGTTCTCTTTGGCCCACTGGTTGACAAATTCCGAGTAGCGGGCCGGTTCGTGGTGCCTCCCCTTGCGCATGGGGACGGTGCGCCCCTTGATGATCCTGTAAAAATCACCTATGACGACATCCTTTGTCAGGTTGCATTCAAAATAGCCGTATGCCTTGTAGGTCAGCGCGTCGATAAGATTTTGGGCGATTTTAATCATAATAAAGGAATATATAATATAAATAAGAAAAATAGAACGGAAAAAAAAGGTTGGCATTTGGACCATGTGAAAAACGTCACGATATTTGCTAAATTTGGGCTCATAATGCCGAAACCAGCGAATTATTTCCCCGCCATAGATGGACTTCGCCTGCTGGCGAGCCTCAATATCGTGATGCTCCACCTGGGCAGTTCCAATGCTCTTGCCTATATGGCCGATTGTACATGGCTGATGCCCATATTCAATGCGCCGGCCTTCGCTGCGGGAATTTTCTACGTATTCGCCGGTTTTTTGTTTGCAAGTAAGTTCAGCGACCCGGAGCGCCGGATTCCGGTGGTGCCGTTCATGTTTGGCCGTATCGCCAAGCTGTACCGCCTGCATTTCTTCATGACGCTTCTGATGTTTGTCGTGCTGGTGTTCAAGCTGAGCGGGTACACGCACTTGCCCGGGTTCGGCGAACTGGGAGACTGCGTGTCGAAGGGCCTTGCCGCTATGTCGCACCCGTGGCGCAGCCTGGTCATGCACCTGACGCTTACATGGTCCATTGTTCCGGACCTCGGAATGAAACTAAACGAACCGTCGTGGTCGCTCACGAGCTTCTTCGCCTGCTACGCCATTACGCCGTGGTTCAGCCGCTGGCTGTTCAAGCGCAGCCGTCGCAGCCTCTGGGTGCTTTTCGGGCTGGTGTTTGTCCCGGGAATCGTATGGGCTACGGTCTTCGGACTTACGGACAACCTTTGGTTCTCCGGTTACGACGCGAAGTACAGGTTCTTCCACATGTTCGCCCCGGTCCGCATTTTCGAGTACCTTTTGGGCATGATAATTTACCGCCTCTACAACGAGGGGTACTTCGATTTCCTCAAGCGCGACTACGTGAGCGGTATTGCCCAGGCGCTGTTGCTTGCAGCCCTTTACGGAAGCCTGTTCCTGCTGAACCCGAACCTGAATCCTGGAATCAACTACGCTTTCCACCACAGTTTGCCTATCCTCATTTACGCCTTGCTTGTCCTTTCGCTTTTGAGCGGGAAAGGTTTCCTCGCATGGTTCTTCTGCATTCCGCTTGTTCGTAAAATCGGTCGTGCTTCGTTCTACCCGTACTTGATTCACCTGCCGATTATTACGATTGCCTGGGGAATCTGCAACCTGAACCGTCCCAAGAATACGTTGCTTTTGCTGTTGTTCGTATACACGGTGAGCACGCTTTATATGGAATTCAAGGTGTGGCGCCGCAAGAAGGCAAAACAGTCCGCAGGGGCTTCCGGCACGTCCGTATAATGCGGTTCAGCCGCTTTATGTAAAGTTTTAAAAACATACAAAGCGTATCGAGTGATAAAATGCACTGAGTACGCGTAAAAATACGTGCGCTACTTCACTGTTCTCAATTGAAACCGATTTATTACACTTGAAAATCTTTTAAAAATGCTATTTGATTTTATATTTTATACTGTCCTACCTTTAAATTGGATTGGTGTTTGTGTATTTAGAGGTGGTGCTGGGAGTAATCCATTTTTTTCAGAAGGTAACAGAATGAAAAAAGCATTTACAGTTTTGACAACGGCGGTAGCCCTCGCAGCGGTCTCTTCTATGGCCGCTCCGAAATACCCGTTCCCCCAGAACATGAAGCATCCCCACGGTAATGTTATCGAGTACGCCGATGTTTCCATGATCAAGGACCACTTCAGCAAGTGGAAAAGTGCCTGGTACGATGCAGGCCAGGGCTGGATTTACGCTCCGGAAGGCACCTGCTCTACGGTGTCCGAAGCTATTGCTTACGGTATGTTGATTGCCGTGTATATGGACGATGGTAGCAATGGCGCCAAGGACATGTTCGATAAGCTCTATGGGACCTGGAAGACCAATGGCGGCAACGGCGGCGGTATGAACTGGCGTGTCGGTTGCGATGGTGGATCGGGTTCCGCTTCCGACGCCGACTTCGACGCCGCCCTCGCCCTTATCATGGCTTCGAAGCAGTGGAGTCAGGATTCCTACCTGAACGACGCCAAGACGATTATTTCTTGGATGTCCACCAACGATATCAATGGCACTAAGATTAAGCCGGGTAGCCAGTGGAATGACGCTTTCAACCCGAGTTATGCCACCTTGGCCAACTTCCGCGTTTTCGCTGCGGTGGGCGGCTCTGGCGACTGGAATGGTGTTGCTACTTGGGGCGCAAACGAAATCAAGGCTTGCCAGAACCAAACTACGGGTCTCGTCCCGGACTGGTGTGACTGGAACAGCCACCAGCCGACGAAGACTTCTGCTTCCGTGCAGCAGTCCGAAGCTGCCGGTTTCTTCGATGACGCCGCCCGTACCCCGTGGCGCACGGCTTGGGACTACTACTGGTTTGGAACGGCCTCTTCTCAGGCCTTTAACGCTACCATTACCAAGTGGCTCTATACTGAAGCTCCTGTGGCTAGCGAAATCAATTCCGGTTACTATGTAGACGGAAAGGCTGAAAAGTCTGTCAAGCGTAACTTCGCTTCTTCTACGTTCTCCGGTGGTCTCGGTCTCGCCGCTTCCAGTGACGAAACTGAAATTGGTCAGAAGTACCTCGGAACGGTCTATAGCTACCTCGCTTCCAAGACGGCCTGCAAGAAGGCCGATAAGTGTGGTGAAGGTGACAATCCGGGCGAAAAGTACTACATGTCTACTTTGAACCTCCTTTACCTCCTCCTCATGACCGGTAACATGCCCAACTTCTATGATATGACCGGTTTCACCGCCTTCACTCCGGATCCGAGCAAGGCTCCGTCGCTCAGCGAACTTGATGGCCAGCAGATGGAAATGAAGGACACCACCGTTGGTGTTTCTGGTTTCTGGCACTGGGGTGCTTACCATGACAAGTATGGTATCGGTACCACGATGAAGCCGGACTCCGGCACCTCTCCGCTGGTTCTCCGTGGTGGCAAGATTTATGCCGAAGCTTCCATGCAGATCGGTCCTGAACCGGAATGGACACAGGAAGCCGCCGATGCCGGTACCCTCAAGTACCCGTCTGCCGGTATTGCCATGTCCTTCCTCCCCGACAGCAAGAAGGGTGTTGACCTCCAGGCTCTCGGTGTCGCAAAACTTCGTCTTACTATCAAGGCTTCCGGTCCCATCCGCATGGCTGTCCTTAACGGCAAGTCTGTCGAAGCCGGTTCTGAACCGGGTATCTATGTCACGAATTCCTCTGACTACAAGGTCATTGAATATGACATGACCCCGTATGAAATGGGCTTCAAGGGCCTTAACGACAATAACAATGGTGGTCTTCTTGATTGGGTCGACCAGAACTCCGCTCCGGAAGGCAAGGACATCATCAAGGATGTCAGGGGCCTCAAGTTCGAAGTCAAGCAGAAGGAAGGTGGTATCGGTGATGTCTCCATCAGCGCTATCGAATTCCTCGATGCGAGCGGCAACGTGATTGATCCGGTCTCGATTACCGGTATGCCGGGCGTCCGTAGCGAAATCGCTCAGACTCCGACTTCTTCCGGTTCTGCCGATCCGAACTCCTCGGGTAGCGATCCGACTTCTTCGGGTGCCAATCCGAACTCCTCCGCCACTGATCCGGGTGTGGGTTCTTCGGGCACGGGCCTTGCTACGGTCTTCGCTCCGGCAAGATTCAACGCCTATGTCAACGGTCTCCAGATCCAGATCAGCAATGCCGCTGTCGGTTCCAACTATGCCGTGTTCTCCATGCAGGGCAAGGTTATCCAGACCGGCATGATCAAGAGCAGCAGCGAGCTGGTCTCGGTCAAGAACAAGGGTGCCTACGTGATCCGCGTTGGCAACGAAGTTCGCTCGATCATCGTGAAGTAATCCGTAAGGATTTTTAGAAAAGGCCGTGGGTTCGCCCACGGTCTTTTTTTGTATATTCTTTGGTGTTTTGGGGGAAACCCCTTGATTATGGAATTGGAATCGAAATGGATATCGGTGCGCTGCATTTTCAGAATCCCGAAGCCTTTTGGCTGCTAGTCTTTGTCCCTATTCTTGTCGTGCTTTATGTCTACCGCAATAGGCGCCGCAAAAGCACCATCAAGTTCCCCGCGCTTTCCATTGCCAAGATGGCTGTTCCCAGCCGTCGTGTCCGGCTGAGGCATATTGTGCCCGCCCTGCGCCTTTTGGCCCTGTGCTGCTTTGTCGTGGCGCTTGCACGCCCGCAAAACGCGATGGAGGTGGAGTATACCTCTACCGATGGCGTCGATATCATGCTCGCCCTGGACGTCTCCGGCTCCATGGGTACGCTCGACATGCTGACGCGTGCCGAACAGGTCAAGCTCGGCGTAATGAATGCCGAACGCCTGCTCAAGAGCGGAGAGTTCTGGAAGTATAGCCGTCTTGGGTACGCCAAGGAAGTCATCGCCGACTTCATCCAGAAACGCCATAGCGACCGTATCGGCCTTTCCGTGTTTGCCGGGCGCTCCTTCACGCAGTGCCCGCTGACCCTGGATTACGGCTCCCTGCTGGAGATCCTTTCGGCGGTGAACGATTCCACCGCTACGGGCAACGGAACGGCCATTGGCGACGGGCTCATGAACTCGCTCGCCCGTATCAAGAAGTCTACCGCGAAGTCCCGTGTCGTCGTGCTCCTCACGGACGGTAAGGACAACGCAAGCCTTGTTTCGCCCCTGCATGCAGCGGATGTGGCCAAGGCGCTCGGCGTGAAGGTCTACACGGTTGGCGTGGGCAAGAAAAAAGGCAAGATCCTGGGTTTCCAGCAAAACCCCTGGACGGGCGAGATCTCGTGGGCGGAAAGGGATATCACTCCCGAGGAAGGTATCGACGAGGAAATGCTCAAGGGCATCGCCCAGAAGACGGGTGGTCGCTTCTATAGGGCCGAGAACAGGGAAGAACTGGAGAACATCTATTCCGAAATTGACGAGCTCGAAAAGACCGAAATCGAGACAGTCGCCTATGCGCGCTATTCGGAAAAGTTCTACCCGTGGCTTCTGGTGGGCGCCTTGCTTATTCTGCTTGAGCTCTTGCTGGCCAATACCCGCTTCGTCAGGATTCCCTAGCCCTAGGGCTCGAAATCGTTCCTCGTGTATAGCGAGGTGGTCGGCTTGAAGCAGTTGTTCTTGGTGTCGTCCAGGAATTCGATGACGTTGTTCACTCCCGGCTTGCCGAACTCAGAGTAGTTGATGCTGAATGTTATCGGCCAGGGGGCAAGGCTTTGTAGCTTTGCCGTGTTGCTTGTGGAAATGAGCATGTTGCAGAAGGCTTCCACGTCGTTCCATGTCTTTTTCTCGAGAACGATGGCGAAGGAATGCTTCTGGTAGTGGGCCAGGAACATGTTGTCGCTGGTCATGCGCGCCCTCAGGAAGTCGGCGAACGCGATGACGATATCTTCTACCTTTTTCTTGCCGAGCTTGCGCCGGATGTGGCGCATGTTGTCCAGCGTGATGGTCAAGAGGAAAAGCCTTTGTTCCGACGTCAGGTCGGCGGTCTTGTCGCGGAGGAAGTTGTTGAGCCTGCGTTCGTTGTTGAGTCCGGTCAGGTGGTCCATCGTGATGAGCGTGCTCTGCTGCGTAATGTGGATGTGCAGGAGCACGAGCGTGATGACCGGCGTGACGATGGGAATTTCTAGCCTCTGTAGCGCAATCTGGACAAGTATGGCCGCTACGGGAATGGTCATGATCCAGCAGAGGTACTGTTCCTGTCTCCAACCCGTCTTGGTATAGTTCCTATGGGCGGACCTGAAAGAAATGAAGCTTGCCATCGCTATGTAGAAAATGCAGATGGAGTTTGTGATGGTCCAAAGTTCGGGGATGTTGAAATCCCTCGGAACGCCCGGCTGGAGCTGGTAGAGTCGTGTCACGCAGTACAGGAGGCCCATGACGAGCGGGATCGTGATGGGAATGGCGTACTTGCGGAAATGATAGGCGCTGCCGTAAATCTTGTAGTGGACGTACAGGTTCCACAGGTAGGGAATGAACTGCGTTATCGCCGCTGTGAGCACGATGATGACATACTTGATGTCCGGGTTGGAGAACCTTTCGGGAAACTGGAGCTTTCCGACAATGTCCAGAATGGTTTCCGCGATCATCAGGATGAGAATTTTCTTGAATGTGCGCTCCTCGGGGAACTGCAACAGCGAAATGCGGTACTGGTACAGGACCAGCAACAGGGTGGCTGTGCAGCAGATGCCGATTTCTATTAGCGCAACATTGTGCATTTAAATTCCATGGCCCGAATTGACGGGCGTTTCGTTAACGAGATAGCAATATTATAAGAAAAAAGAACGGAAGTGGCAGAATAATTAACGAAAAAAATTTTTTTTCAAAAAAGTATGGTAGTTTGTTTGTCAACAACTTATGCACTACGTGTCGACAAAATTCGGGAATGGGCGGCGCTGGCAGGAACGCTGGCGTTTTCTGTTCGGTGTTTTTTGTATATTCTGGGTGTTTTTGGAGACCTCCCGTGAGCGGGAGCTCCATAGGAGACTTCAATGCGATTTGCCGAACCCGATTTTTTGTGGTGCCTGTTTACGCTGCCGCTGTTTGCCCTGTTGTTTGCGTATGCCTATCACCGTCGAAAAAAGCTTGCTTCGCGCTTTGTCTCGCTTTCCATGCTCCCCAAGCTTTCTACGTCGGTGTCCCCTTGGCGTCGCCTGACCAAGATGCTGCTGCTGTTGCTCGCGCTTGCGTTCCTGTTTGTTGCGCTGGCCCGCCCGCAGTGGGGGCACAAGATGGAACATATCGAGCGTAGGGGCCTGGATCTCGTGCTGTTGCAGGACATTTCCCTTTCCATGCTGGCAGAAGACATCAAGCCGAACCGCCTCGTGCGTTCGCGCCACGAGATTGCCGCGTTCCTGGAATCGCTTTCGGGCGACCGCGTGGCCCTGGTCGCGTTCAGTGGCGAGGCGCAGGTGATGGTACCGCTCACGCTCGATTACGGCACCGTGCAGATGATGTTGCAGGAACTGAATCCGGGCTGGCTGATGCCGGGCACGAATCTGGAGGCTGCCATCCGCAAGGGAATGCAGTTGTTCAAGAATTCCGGCGGAGCCGGGAAATACTCCGTAATGATTTTGATGAGCGACGGCGAGGAGCTCGAGGCCGAAGCCGTGACTGCCGCGAAGGAAGCCGCCGAACTCGGAATCAGGATCTACACGGTGGGTATCGGTTCCCGCGAGGGCGTGCCTATACCGGTAAAGACCAAGAACGGGGAAGTCGCCTACAAGAAGGATATGCAGGGCAATATCGTCACGACGCGTCTCGAGGACGGGACTCTCCAGGAAATTGCCAACGTGACCGGCGGCCTGTACTTTTATGCGAACCCGAGCGAGTTCCAGCTGCAGAAGGTCCTGACCGAGATCGCTACGCTCGAGAAGAAGGACCAGGCGACGGACCGCATGGAAAACTACCAGGACCGCTACCAGATTTTCCTGGGCCTTGCCGCCCTCCTGTTCCTTGTGGAAGCCCTGGTGTCCGAACGTGGCCGCCGCCGCAAGCAACTTGCCGGCAGGTTCAGCTAGTATATACAAGAAGACCCAGTGCTGCGGGCACTGGGCTCCTAGGGAAGATAGATAAAAGCCTCCCGGGTGGGTTTGACTCTTGAGAGTCGGGCGGCCCGAGCGAACTCGGCAACCGATGTTATATCCACCAGGAAGGCTCATTAATGAATATACGATGTTTTTGGGTGTTGGGACGATAAAAATATCGAATCGATACTCCAATTTGGATTGATGGGTATTTTGTGCCGAATCATTTGCTATTTTCTAGCCAAATGCGTAAGTTTGTATCGTTTTCCGCTATTGCCACGCTGGCCCTGGTAGCCTGTTCCGGGGCGCCTACCCCCGAGACTTCGGCCGGGGAGGCCAGTTCCCGTGTTGCCGCCCAGGATTCCGCGGCGACTTCCGCCCCTGTTGCGGCCGCCCCTGCCGCATCCGCTGTGCCGGCGAGCTACAAGGACATCGCTTTCCCCGAGTTCCGCTATGTCGCTCCGTACCCGAAGGATTTCAGGGTGCAGCTGTCCGACAGCGTTACGGGTTACGTGGTGGCAGACCGGACGCTTCCGCTCGTGAACTTTACCGTGTTCTTCGACGAACCGCACGAATCCCTCGGTCTTAAAGACGAGGCCGCCAGCTCCATGGTCGGTGCCATGTTCCGTCGTGGCGGTGCGGCTGGGATTTCCGCCCGCGCGCTGGACGACTCGCTCGAGTTTGTCAGTGCCGGGATAACGACATCGACGGGTACGTTCACTTCGTCGTTTGACATTGATTGCCTTTCGAAGGATTTCCCGGCGATGCTTGCGCTGGTGAAGAAAATCGTGAAGGAACCCGCGTTCGACAAGGACCAGCTCGAAATCGTGAAGGCGAACTTCGTGACCAGTTACGACCGCCGCTACGATACTCCGGGGAAGGTTCTGCAGGCTTTGCAGATGAAGGTCAACTACGCTCCTTCGCCCAGGCTCTGGGATGCAAACGCCAAGGAATACTCCAAGGTCTCCGTTGCCGACGTGAAACGCCTCTCGAAGGGACTCTTCTCGTCCCGCCGCATCATCTTTGCCCTGTCGGGCGACATCGACCGCGATTCCGCGATGGCCGTGCTCAAGGACTTCTTTGCAGACCTCCCGACGGCTCCGGTCACCGTGAAGGAACCGCCGAAACCGCTCGAGTTCCTGCGCAAGCCGGGTGTGTACGTGGTGGACCGCGACATTACCCAGGCGAACATCGTGATGAACCAGCCGTTCGTGCGCAGGCCTAATCCCGATTACTATCCTGCCGCCGTCGCAAGCTTCATCCTTGGCGGGGGAAGCTTCTCTAGCCGCCTGATGAACCGCGTGCGTAGCGACGAGGGCCTTGCCTATAGCGTCTACAGTGCTGTCGGGAACGAATACCGCGACACTGCACTCACGACCATCGCATTGCAGACCAAGGTGGAGTCGGTCGATTTCGCTATCAAGCTCGTGTTCGAGGAAGTCGACAAGCTGGCGAAGGAAGGCCCGACCGTCGATGAACTTGCCCAGGCGAAGAAGTCCCTGGTCGAGAGTCTGCCGAGCCTGTTCGATTCCCCCGAGGCGACTGCCGTCATCTTTGCGAAGGGCGAACTCCTGGGCAAGACCGACGACCACTACCTTGAATACGTGAAGGAAATCAACGCGGTGACTGCCGAGCAGGTGAAGGCGATGATCGCCAAGTACTTCAGCCGCGACAAGATGACGATTTCCATTGTCGGTCCGGTGGCGAAGTTCGATGCGCTAAAACCCTTTACGGTCCTTTCTCTGGACAGTCTTGAATTCAGGTAGCGGATGCCTTTTGACTCTGTGATAGGTCTGCTTAAACGCCTGGTATGCGCCCTTGCCGTGTTGCAGGCGGTGTGCTTTGCGGGTACTCCTGCCGAGTCTAAGAAGGATGCTTCTACCCATATGCTCCCGGTTGCCGAGGCCCGGTTACGTACCGCCATCAAGTCCCGTCTTGACAATGAAGACGACTACCGGTCGCTCTGTTCCGGGACCAAGGCCTGCTTGAACATAGATTTCCCGACTTGCCTTGCCGAAGATCAGGTCCCTTGGCCGAAAGTGAAGTATGACGCGGAATACTGCGCGCCCTTTATCGAGATTACCAAGCGCGGGTTCAAGGCGGATCCCACCGTCCCGATGTCTGTCGAAATCTATGCCCGTCTCGGCCGCCAGTACCGCGCGATTTACGAGAACAAGGGTACGCTTCCGCTGGGTGCCGACGTCATCAGCTACCTGTTCGACAACATGCCCTTTACGGCAGAACTGATCAACGCTTACCTGGATTCCCATTACGAACTGAAGTATACGTCCCCGAACCGTCGGTTCTTCTCGGGGAGCAACGGGCGCAGCCTTTCGGGCGAGTTCTATTGGGCCCTGCAGGACAGTGCCGGACAAAAGCTGGGTATGCGGAACCTGTTCTTCGGCTACGGGCATGCGAAGATTTTGAAATGGTCCCTGCACGGGACTGCTGTCGCCTACCTGGACATGGACGAGGTCAGCCGGAATGAACTTAAGTACAAGTTAACGGCTATCGTGTTCCCGGCGAATACCGTGTTGAACTCGATTATGCAGATGAAGGTGTTCAAGAGCGTCGTGAACGAAAAGATTGACAACATCGTCGACGACATCAAGAAGGCCTCGAAATCCTACTTCTCCGGCAACAAGGAGCCGATGCTCAGGAGTGCCGTGCTGAAGTCCGACGAGAACGTACAGTACATTATCGACTTTGAAAACGTCGTGAACGGCGGCCATTGGCGCCTTGGTGATTTTGAGAAACTCCAGAAAGAAAGGGCTGAACGGGACAAGAACAGCGTCCCCATCATCATGAACGAAAAACCGGCCCCGGCCATCATTGAAAAAAAGAAAGGGAAATAGAGATGAGTGAATTGGAATCGTTGCTTGCCCGCGTGACGGAACGCCGTCGTGACCTGCTGACGGAAGTCGTCAACCGCCGTACGAGGCATTTCTGCATGGTTCTGGAAGACCTGTTCGACCCGCACAATATTTCGGCAGTCATCCGTACGGCGGAAGTGTTCGGTCTGCAGGACGTGCATATTATCGAGGAAGACAACGCCTACAGCGTGAACAAGTCCATCCTCAAGGGCAGCTACAAGTGGATGAGCTTGTACCTGTACAAGAAACGCATGCTCTGCATGGAAAAGCTCCGTGCCAAGGGCTACAAGATTGCTGTCGCGAGCACGAACACCACGAATTCCGTGCTGGATCTCGACTTGAGCCAGCCCACCGCCTTTTACCTGGGGAGCGAGTTCCACGGGAACCACCCGGATACGCTCGCCCATGCCGACTACGAGTTCAAGCTGCCGCAGTACGGCATTACCGAATCCATGAACGTCTCGGTTGCCGGGGGTGTCCTGATGACCTACCTCGACGTCTATATGCAGAGGGAAGGCCGCGAAAAGTTCGCCCTGCCCGCCGCCGAACGGGACCAGCTGCTGCTGGACTGGCTGGATCGCCACGTGAACGGCATTGAAAACAACAGTCCTATCGTCCGCGTGGACGAATAAGGGCCTTTTTTGCGTTATTTGGCTATCAGGCGTCCCTAAAATAAACTAGATTGGGAAACAAATGAAAAAGAATTCGGTCCTGTACTTTTCTGTAGGTCTAGTCGTTCTCCTAGCCGTGGTCGTTTTGGTGTTCGGCATATTCTTCCTGAACGAAAAGGACCCGCGGGAAACGTTTAACACCTTCCATTTGAGGTTTACGCAGGTAAGCACGCTTGTCCTTGACGACCCTGTCAAGATTAACGGCGTCAAGCTTGGCAAGGTCGAGAATATCGAGTTGTCGGGCCACCGCGTAGTCGTGACGATTCGCCTCCGTACCGACGTGAGGATTCCGAAAGATTCCGAAATTCGTGTCCAGAACATCGGTATCATGGGTGAACGCCAGATTGGCATCATCCTCGGCGACGAGGAAAAGTATTTTGCCCCGGGCGATACCATCAACGGGCAGTTCGATGCCGGTATTGCCGAAGCGCTGGGCTTGGCCGGCGAAGTTTGCGACAGCACCAAGGTTTTGCTCGAATCGGTCAAGGCCGCCCTGAACGGGACCATTTCCAATCCGGAATTCCAGGACCGTTTCAAGACTTTGCTGGACAAGGCCGAAAATCTCGAGGACCGCCTGATGGGGCTTGTGCAGAATACGGATCCGCAACTGAAGAGAACTCTTGCCGGGCTTAACGAGGCTACGGGCAAGGTGAACCAGCTCGTTGACGGTGTGAAGCAGCCCATCGACAGTCTCTTTGCTAATACGGACAAGGTGGTGGGCAACGCTAACAACCTCATCGGGGAACTGGAAGGCGTTACCAAGCATCTGGACGAACTGGTTGGCCAGGTTCAGGCGAAAACGCAATCCAAGGACAATACCGTTGGGCTCCTGTTGAACGATAAGACGTTGCATGACGACCTTGTCAAGACGGTTCGTTCTGCGGACAGCCTGTTCAGAATCATTCTTCAGGATGGTCTGGATATTAATGTGGACTTTTTCTGAGGAAATCGATGATTGTAAAAACTCTAACGGTCACTAACAAACTTGGCGTGCATGCCCGACCTGCGGGCATGATCGTGGATATCACGGGACAGGCCAAGAGTGATGTTTCCATTGTCTACGAAGGCTCGAAGGCGAATGCCAAGAGCATTTTGAATGTAATGATGCTTGCGATTCCTGCCGGTTCCGAAGTCAAGTTCGAAGTCGATGGCGAGGATGAAGAAACCATAGTTCAGCAATTGGAACAACTCTTTAATGACCACTTCAACGAAGAACCGTGTTGAGCTTGATCCGGCAGTGAAGGTCGGGGATAATGGGAAGGCAAAGACCAGGACCGTCCTGGTCGGTGTGCCGTCTTCGCCCGGCTTTGCTATGGGGAGGGTTTTCCCCGTAATTAACCGTGAAGTCTCCGTTGTTGAAGAGACCCTGCCCGAAAGCAGGATCCCCACCGAGGAACAGCTGTTCTTGAAGGCTGTGGGGAAGACTGCCAAGGAAATCGCGCAAATCAAGGAAATTTCCGAGTCCCGTGCTGGCGTCAAGGACAGCATGATTTTTGCGACGCACTTGATGATCCTGCAGGACCCGCAGCTGGTGAACGGGGTCCTCGAAAAGATTCGCGTCGGGCACAAGAATGCCCGCTGGGCGGTCCACGTTGTGCTGGGCGCCTTTATAGACAAGTTTGAAGCTATTGATTCCCCGGCCATGCGCGACAGGGCGACTGACCTGAGGGACCTCTACAACCGCCTGATGGCGGCCATGGAAGATTCCGGACCGGTTCTGGAGGATATCGCTGCCGAGGACGGCGTGGTCCTCGTGGGCCATGAAATTTTGCCCAGCCTGCTCATGTCGGTCAAGCCGGGGCAAGTCAGTGCGCTTGCCATGGATACGGGCGGCCGCACGAGCCATGTGGCCATCCTTGCACGCTCGCTGCAGATTCCGGCCGTGTTCGGTCTGCGTAACCTGGCGGGCCTAGTCAAGTCCGACGACATGATTATTGTCGACGGTTCGGGCGGCATGGTCATCGTGAACCCGAACGAAGACGACATCCGCAAGTTCCATGAACGCCAGGAAGTTTACGAACGCCAGCGCAGGGAACTGTATACCATGCGCCAGCTGGAGCCGATGACGCGTGACGGCAAGTACATTACGTTGCACGCAAACATCGAATTGCCGACGGAGTCCGACAAGGTCAAGGACTATGGTGCGACGGGGATAGGCCTGTTCCGTTCCGAGTTCCTCTATTTCCGCAAGGATGTTCCTACGGAAGAGGAGCAGGAAGACGCCTACCGCCTTATCCTGTCGAACATGGCGCCTAACCCGGTGACGATCAGAACGCTCGATGCCGGTGGCGACAAACTGGTTCCCGGCGTGACTTCGCCGAACGAGGCGAACCCGTTCATGGGATGGCGTTCCATTCGCGTGTGCCTGGACAAGAAGGACATTTTCCGTTCTCAGTTGAAGGCCATGCTCCGCGCCAGTTCCGCGGGCAACTTGAGAATCCTGCTGCCGATGATTTCGAGCATGAGCGAACTGCACCAGGCCAAGGAGTGCATCGAGGAATGCCGCCAGGCGGTTCTTGCCGAAGGCGTGAAGATCGGCGATGTCAAGGTCGGGGTGATGATCGAAGTTCCCGCCGCCGTGATGCTTGTGGAAAAGCTCGCCAAGGAAGTCGACTTCTTCAGTCTCGGTACGAACGACTTGATTCAGTTCACCTTGGCCGTGGACCGTACGAACGAACTTATAACGGATATGTTCCAGCCGCACCATCCGGCAGTGCTGAGCATGATCTACCAGACGGTCGTTGCCGCCCACAGGGAGGGGATTCCTGTTGCTGTGTGTGGCGAAATGAGTGCGGACCCCCTGAGCGTCCTCTTGCTTGTCGGGCTTGGCGTGGACGAACTCTCGATGACGCCGTGGAGCGTCATGGCGACAAAGAAGATTATTCGCTCCATCAACTTTGAAGATGTTCGCGAGACGGCATTGACGATTCTGCAGTTGGACGATGCCAAGGACGTCAACGAATACTTGTACAAGAAGTATGCGCAGACGATTACGGATTTGGGTATATCCAGTTTCGTTGGCCAGGTAGATCGCCTGTAACGCAACTGGGCTGGCGGGCGCAATGTCGTTGTTGCCTGCGGATAGAGAGAAAATATGAGATTTGGTTATTTTGTTTGTACTTTGTTGTTGGCGTCGCTTGCTTGGGGTGCCGATGCCGTGACTGTCGCTCCGGCGATGTCTTCGGCGGAAGTGCTGGATTCGACTTCGGCGATTGTCATTCCCCCGAGCCCCTATGCAGAATTGGAACAAATTCCCTCCGCACGATTCCAGAACGTGGTTATCCGTGGCGAACGTGCCGTAAAGAATTCCCTTGACTCTACCCTCCCCAAGATGGTACGTGACTTCGCGAAGGCAGCCGCTTACTATTATAAGGAAGACTGGGACAGTGCCTATGCGGCTTACGATTCCCTGCGCTCTGCGGACCCGCAGCTGATGGGCGAGGTCATCTTGCGTATGGCTCGTTCCAAGTACCGCAAGGGCGACTACCGCGGAATGTGGGAAACCCTGAAGCTGGGCAAGGGACTCGAGAAAGATGAAAAGTGGCAGCGCGTGTCTTCGCGCTTGCGTATCGAGGCAGCCATGGCCGACTCGACGTTGAGCGACCGCGCCCATGCAGATTCGCTCAAGGTCTTTTTGGACAAGTATTCCAAGTCTTCGGACGCCCACGTGCTCAAGTACCGCTATGCGTGCTATCTTGAAAAGTTCAAGCAACTGAAAGCCGCCAAGAAACTGTACACGCAGTTGCTCACAAGTCCGACCTCGTTCAAGGATTCCGCCTTTGCCGCTATCCGCCGTTTGCGCAAGGTTCGTGGTGTTGTGGAAACTTTGCCCGAAAAGGTGGCTTATGCCAGGATGGCCTGTGCAAAGGATGAGGCCAGCGTGTGCCTTTCCTTGCTCGACTCCATACGCCTTGTCGACTCGGCCCTGGTCGTCTCGAATCCGGAGATGATCGCTCCGCCTCCTGAAGATACTACGTTGATGCCGCTTCCCCCGAGTACACTCAATCGTGATACCCGCATTTATCTGTGGGAAAAACGCGCTGTCACCTTGCGTACGCTCAAGCGCGATTCCGAGTCCATTGCACAGTTCCGCTACCTCCTCGATTCTGTCGAAGCGCGCCCGCTGTGGATGCAGTCTACGCTTCGTCTGCTACGCAATAATGCGACAAAGAATGCTGCCGAAATCAAGAGGATGGATTCCCTGCTGCACGATGCAAACCAGTTCAGCAAGGAAAATGCGAATAACCTTTGGGTGCGCGGCTTTGAGTATGAACAGAAGCAGGAGTACGATAGTGCCTTGATCTGCTTTAGGCAACTGACGGATAGGCGCTTCAAGAACAACGTGAAAAAACAGTGGGCCAAGTTCCGCATCGGCTTTATCTATTTCAAGCAGGAAAAGTGGAACGAGGCTGTTGCTGCCTTTACGGATGCGACCAAGGATCAGTACCTTTGGAGCGGCAGCGGCGCCCGCATGTTCCTGGGGGATGCCTACATGAAACTCGGCAAGGATTCCCTGGCCCGAGCCGCCTACCTGGACTGCATCCGCGACTTCCCGCTTGCCTATTATGCCCACCGCAGCCGCATCAAGCTCGAGGAATATAAGCTCATGGCTGCAAAGGACATTCCGTTCGCCCACGGAATCCCGATGTCGCCGGAGCAGACGCTGGCGTGGATCCGCTCGTCGCAGAAGGGTGTCCGTGCTGACACTTCGTACAATCCGGAACGCTACAAGCGCATCCGTACGCTGTTCCAGTACGGTTTTGCAGAAGAGGCTTTCGCTGTCTATGACGAGGCCCGCAAAAAGAACTACAAGCGTCTCGACTTCCTTTACGAATACGGCAAGCTCTTCTACGAGATGGGGGAGACGGCCGCCGGTTATCGCCTGGCCCGCCAGTTCCAGAACAATATAGACCGCCGCCGCCTGATGGCGCCCCCGATTGCCGTGCTGCACTACCTTTACCCCGTACCGTACACCGAGCAGGTCGTGTACCACTCGGGTACGCGCATCGATCCGTTCTTCGTCTACAGCGTGATGCGCCAGGAATCCATCTTCAATTTCGAGATTGCTTCTCCGGTGGGTGCCTGCGGGCTCTTGCAGATCATGCCGAAGACGGGCAAGATGCTGGCCGAGGCGGAACAGATTCCGAATTTCGACCCGAAGCTCCTGTACAACGCCTACATGAACATCCGCCTGGGTATCCGCTACCTGGTGGACTTGAAGGCTGAATACCAGGACGACTACATGTACGTGCTCGGGAACTACAATGCAGGACCCAAGCCGACCAAGCGCTGGCAAGCCGCTGGCGAAGGACTTCCCTGGGATATCCGCGTCGAGGAAATCAGCTACTGGGAAACCCGCGAATACGTGAAGCGTGTCATGGGCAACTACTGGATTTACCAGGAAATTTATGACAAGCTGTAGGATTTCCGCGGTATAAATTCTACATTGGCGCGAGACGCTATTACTGTGATTTTCTGAAGATGCTCTTTTTCTTGTTGACTATTGGCCCCGCGTTCTGTTTTGCCTGCGGTAACATCCTCGAGAAGTCGGGGATTTCCAAGGTGGGCAAGCGTACGGGCGGTGTCGCGAACCCGTGGCAGTTTTTCAAGGGTGTTCTGAGCAATGGCTACTGGTGGCTCGGAATTTCCTGTTCGGCGATTGCGACAATCGGTTACTATATCGCCATGGCCCGTTACGACTTGAGCCAGGTGCAGCCGATGATGGTGCTGAACCCTGTGCTTACCGCACTCATGGGTTTCTGGCTGCTCAAGGAAAAGCTGACAAAACGAATAATTGTGGCAATCTGTTTTGTGGTGGCGGGGCTTACCTATTCGGTCGAGACGATGGGCGAGGTGACCGGCTCACAGAATGTCACGATGCTCTGGACCTATGCGGGGATCCTTTCTGCCGTTACGTTATTTGTGCACTTGTTCTACAAGAACCGTGAAGTGGTGGACTCGCTGATCATGGGGATGGGTTTCGGGCTTTCCGCCGTGTTCTACAAGAGCATGGCCATGGATTTTGACCTCGACAAACTCGGTATCGACACGATTCTCGGTCTTTTGCTGGATCCCCGCCTTTGGGGCTATGTGGCGACGTACTCCATCGCGTTCCTTTATTCGCAGGTCTCCTTTTCGAGAGGTCGCGCTCTCTTTATCGTTCCCTTCAGTGCTGCAGTCGGTGCCGCTGTGCCGACTCTTGCTGGTGGAATCGTATTTGCGGAAGCCTTCCCGTTGGGAAAAGTCATCTCGGTATCGCTGGTGCTGATAGGCGCTGCGCTTTTTGTCGTGCGCAGACCTAGAAAAACACAAAAATAGCCCTGCGCTACGAACAAGGCTCACAAATAGTTTTATATTGGGAGGGTGAAATTGTTTGCTGACCGCATTGGATTCTGTCTTGTTGCCGTTATGTTGTATGCATGTACGGACTACAAGTCGGAACTTATGGAACCGAGTGAATCGGTTTCCGATGAGGTCGCCCTTTCTTCGTCCGCAGAAGTCCTTGATTTCCCTATCAATGAAAATTCCGCTCTTGCGTTTACCGAGGTGGACCCGATAAATGTTGTCTACGATGACCACGAGGGCGATGATGCCGGATGGGTGGAAATTGTCAACAAGTCTAAGCGCAAGGTAGATTTGTCCGGCTATTCGCTGACGGACAATCTGAAAAAAAAGCGCAAGTGGGTTTTCGGCAAGGCTGTTTTGCGCCCGTCGGAACGCCTGCTGGTGTTCATGTCCGGAAAAAACTATCCGGACTTTGTTCCTCCTTCCGATTCGGTAAACATGATTGGCAAAGGGTGCCGGATATGGACTGACGCAGAGAACGATCCGCCGGGAGAAAGTTATGCAGAACCGTTGCCCGGAAAGAAGAATGCATGCTTCTCGGAAAAGGGGGTCCGTATGGTCGGTGCCCGCATGCAACTGCGTGAAAGCGAGAATGTGGACTGGCCGTCCAT
Source organism: Fibrobacter sp. (assembly GCA_017649565.1). GTDB lineage: Bacteria > Fibrobacterota > Fibrobacteria > Fibrobacterales > Fibrobacteraceae > Fibrobacter. Next base: position 97,685 of record JAGCGO010000042.1, read on the forward strand.
TTCCGTATTCGTGGGTACCCGGGATGGCAAGCGCAATCATTCCATTGACCTTACGGAGTGCAACGAGATGCTGTTGACGGGTTATATCCCGAAGAACGTCAATGTCTCGCTCCGGCTTGTGCAGCCGGATGCTGAAGAGAAAAACGGGTACGAACAGGTGCTGACGGGAACGGGGGATTCCAGTACGGTTTATGCATTCAAGGTCCCGGGCGGAACGAATTATCCGGACCTGGCCAACATTTACGGGACGCGCTTCAGTCCGGGAGTTTGGGAGTCGCGCCCGGTGGACATGAAGATATTCTCGTATGTCGCGCGAAACCGGGGCCACGAACCGCATGCATCGTTCAAGCTGAACAAAAATGGGGGAAGCCTCTACTTGGTGGATTCCCTGGGTGTCGTGAACTCCTATGTGTTCTATCCGGATGCGGTTCTTGGAAAGTCTTGGTCGTTAGGCCGTTCTGCAGAGGGTGTGGAACAGTGGGGGTATGCGGATCCGTCGCCTTTTGAAAATCAGGAAGGGGAGGTACTGCCGGCGCAATCTCCGGAATTAGAGAAACTTCCGCCTTCTGGATTTTATCAGAAATCATTTGAAATCGAGTTCCCGCGAGATCAGTACGTGCGTTGTAAAAAAGGAGGGGCGCTGCCATCGAGCAGCAGTCCGCTGGTTTCTTCCCTTCAGGTGAAATCCAATGTGGTACTCCGCTGCGCATCGTTCCTTCCGGGGATGCTTCCGGGGGAAGTCCAAACGCGTACCTACATCTTCGAGGATGCCCCGACGGTCCCGTCCGTGTTTATTGCGACCGATCCGCATTCGCTCTTTGATTCCGATACGGGCCTTTATGTCGAGGGGGATTACGCCTGGGAAAGCCTTCCGCATTACGGGGCGAATTATTGGCAGGACCGGGAAATACCTGTGTTTGTCGAACTTATGGAACCTGGGGCCCAGAAACCGGCGTTTGCCGAGAATGCCGGATATTCCATATTTGGCCATTTCAGCAGGGCGAATACGAAAAAATCCGCAGCCATAACGTTCCGCGAGAAGTATGGGAAAAACCGGTTGGAATACGAACTGTTTCCTGATTTTCCTGAACTCAAAAAATTCAAGTCATTCCTGTTGCGCAATAACGGAGGGGGATTCGGTTCGACCTATTTTCTTGACCGGCTGGCAAGTTCTGTCACGGAGGGACTCGGGATAGATTACCAGCGAGGCCGTGCCGCAGTTGTTTTCTATAACGGTGCGTATTACGGGCTCCATAACATACGCGAGCGCTCCACGAAGTATTTCTTCGAAACGCACTATGGTTATGATCCTGACCATATTGATCTGTTGAAGGCGGACAATAGTGTTTCTGCGGGGAGTGCCGAAGATTTCATCAACTTTTCGCATTGGCTCGAACGCAACTATTTGGACGAAGAAGAAAATTACGAGTATGTAGCTAAGCAGGTGGATATAGACAATTTCCTGAATTACATGCTTTCCGAAATATTCCTGGACAATAGGGACTGGCCTGCAAACAATGTGAAGAAGTGGCGCAGGAACGATATAAAGAGTCCCTGGAGGTGGTTCCTTTACGACCTGGATTTCGGCTTCGGTAGCGGGTTTAACGACAATACGGAAAATATCTTTGACTTTGTTACAGCCGACGAAGGACCGGACTGGCCTAACGGGCCCCGGTCGACGTTGCTGTTACGACGCCTGCTTGAAAATGAAGACTTCCGCTCTGCATTCATCAACCGCATGACGACTCTTCTTTCCATGAATTTCGAGTCGTCACGCTTGCTGGCAAGAATCGATGCCCTGACCGAAGAAATTGCAGACGAAATTTCGCGCGACCAGAAATTCTGGTACTTGAGTTCAAGGCAGATGAAGAAAGGTTTGGACCAGATGATTTCGTTTGCGAAGGAGCGCCAGGCCGTGGTGATGAACGAAATGGTAGAACATTTCGATCTCGGAAAGAAGTGTACGGTCGAACTCGTTTCCGAAGGGCGTGGTACTATCGCCGTTCATGGACTTGCTCTGGACCGTCCCGATATGCGCATCAAGTTTTTCAAGGGATTACCGGTGAAACTTTCGGCGCAAGCCTCTGAAGGCGGTTTCTTTATGGGCTGGGACGATGGAAACGAGGACGAAGTAATAGAAATTTTACCTTGCAAAGTGACGCGCATCACAGCCAAGTTCCGTTGATGTTAAGAGTACAACAATAAAAAGAAGAAAATATGGATTTTCCTGGGACCGTACTTTTAAATTGATTACTTTAAAGGTATGCAGTACAGACAATCTCCACTCTTGACTGTATGGATTACGGTTTTGTTATCTTCCGCATGCGTCTCCATGATTGCATGTTCCAATGATTCGGATTCCAACAGTCCGAATCCCATCGCCCAGGTTGATGACCCTGCGGGCGGTGATGGTTCTATTTTGGTTTCGTCCTCCAGCGGCGACCAGAATGGCAATATCACCGGCTCGACGGATTCGCAGCCTGGCAGTTCGGCGTATGTCGATCCCGTTACGGGCGAGGTCGTCGGATCCAGCGGTAGCGCGGTTCCGGCCAGCAGCACGGCAAGGGATTTCTCGGCAAAGGACTCGCACGAGGGACTTCTCCCTGGCGAGGACACTACGCAGGTCCCCCTGACGGAGCCCCCTCCCTATGTAGGGAACTTCCCGGTGGTCTTCAGCGAGGTCTCGCCGTCGAACGCAAGCCTTAAAGATGAAGACGGAAATGACCCGGGCTGGCTCGAGTTATATAATACGTCGGACTCCCCGGTGGATTTGAGCGGCATCGCGCTTAGCAATGACCTCAAGTTCCCGCGTCGCTGGACGTTCGGCAAGGCCGTCATTCCGGCCAAGTCCTACATGGTCGTATTCATGTCGGGCAAGAACCTCCCAGACTACACTCCGCCTTCCGATTCCATCGACATGGTTTCTACGAACTGCCATGCCAATGAGAGCGCTGTCAGCGGTATGGGCGGCTTCGACTTTGCCGGCATGATGGGTGGCGGCATGATGGGCGGCGACCAGGGCGCAAACCAGGGCGGCGTGAACATGGGTGGCAATACGGGTACTACAACTCAGCCTGTCAGCAATTTGCCGGGTCAGTCCGCTCTGTGCTTTAACCAGAACGGTGCGAACATGTTCGGTGCTATCCTTAGCGTGCCTGCAGGTGCCTCGAATGCCTCGTTCGTCGTCAACCCGAGTACGACCAACCTGAGCAAGATCAACCAGCTTGTGCTCAAGGGCTATATCTCGAAGGGCCACAAGGTCCGCCTGAATCTGAATGACAATAACGGCTCTATCGGTAGCTGGAGCGGCAAGAACCTCAAGGGTACCGGCGACTCTACCACGGAGTACAGCATCCGCCTTGGCGACAATGCGATGGGTGTCAACCTTGCGAACGTGTCCGGCACGACATTCTTCTCGGAATCGCAGGCTGTAGAAAATACCGAAATCAAGATCTTCTCCTATATTGCCCGCAACCGTGGACGCGAACCCCATACCACGTTCAAGGTGGACAAGGATGGCGGTGCGCTTTACCTGGTGAACACCGAAGGTGGAATCCTGGATTCCGTCCGTTACAATGCGGTCCCTGTCACTGCGACATGGTCCATGAATACAGCCGGCAAGTGGGGCATTGGCGATCCTAGCCCGTATGGCGCTACGCTTGGCGAAGTGAGTGCGACACAGGTGGCTTCTTCCGAAGCGTCTGTTCCGCCGTCCGGATTCTATTCTTCTCCGCTGACCGTCACGCTCCCGCAGGGAACCCGCTGTGCTACAGGTGGCGCAGAACCCACGGAGACCAGTGGACAGATAACGCAGTCGCTGAATATCTCTTCTACGACGGTGCTTCGTTGCATAACTTATGCCGAGGGTGCCTACAGGAGCGATATGCTCAACCGCACCTACATCTTTGAAAACCAGCCTTCGCTCCCGGCCCTCTTTGTCACGACGGATCCGCTGTCCATGTTTAGTGCGGATACGGGCCTGTATATGACCGGTGACGGTGCCCAGATGATGGACCCGCACAAGGGTGCGAACTACTGGAGCAACCGTGAGCTTCCCGTGTACGTGGAACTGGTCGAACCCGGTGCCAAGCAGCCTGGTTTCGGAATCATGGGCGATTTCAAGATTTCGGGCCAGTACAGCCGTGCCAAGGAAAAGAAGTCCTTCTCCGTGACCTTCCGCGAACAGTACGGCGACAAGCGCCTTAAATACAACCTGTTCCCCGACCATCCGGAACTGACCAAGTTCAAGGCGTTCTCGGTGCGTAACTTCGGTAACAACTGCGGAAACGACTACGTGCGTGACCGTGTGGGAACGCAGATTACGGAAGGCTTGGATGTGGATTATCAGCGTGGCCGCTACGTGATTGTCTATTACAATGGTGCCTACTACGGCATCCATGACATGCGCGAACGCAACAACGAGTACTATTACGAGACCAAGTACGGCATTGACGGCAACGATATCGACCTGCTCGACGCCAATGACGAGGCAACGGCCGGTTCCAGTGCCGATTACGTAGCCATGATGGATTGGCTCCAGTCCAATACCAATAGCTTGAAGGAAGATGCGAACTTCAACAAGGTGGCGGAACAGATCGATATAGACAACTATATCAACTACATGCAGACGGAAATGTTCATAAACAACCGTGACTGGCCGCATAACAACTTGAAGAAGTGGCGCGTGGCAAGCAAGAAGACCAAGTGGAAATGGTTTATTTACGATACCGACTTCGGATTTGGTACAAACTATTCCATGAACACGACGAATATCTTCAGCTATGTCACTAGTCAAAACGGGACGCAGATGGCAGCCGGCTTCGGTATGGGTGGTGGCGGCAACGGCACTGCCAAAGAGACGCTCCTGCTCCGCAAGCTTCTTGAAAATGCTTCGTTTGCGCGTGCATTCGTGAACAGGTTTGTGGTTCTGCTGTCCTCCTACTTCACTTCGGAACGCATCCTGAAGATGGTTAATGACTTGCAGAGCCAGGTCCAGTCGGAAATGGCGCGAGACCAGGAATTCTGGGGCTTCAATGCTTCCAGCATGGATCAGGACTTTGCCACGATTACGAACTTCGCTTCTTCACGACAGCAGCAGGTGACGTCGGAGATGGAATCATTTTTCGGGTTGGCCGATACCGGAGTTCAGATGACGATCGGTACTTCTGGTTCCGGGGAAGTCCTCGTGGACGGACTCCCGTTGGGTAAGTCTTCCCTCACGGCAAAGTTCTACAGCAATGTGCCTGTAACGCTTATTGCCAGGGCAACCAACGGTGCTGTGTTCTCCAGTTGGAGCGATGGAGTGACGGACGCAAAGCGCACTGTTTCTCCGGGACAGGTGACCACCATTACGGCCCAGTTTAAGTAGTCTTCTTATTGAAAGGGGAGCGTTCCGTTAAATCGGAACGCTTTTTTTTACACATTTTGTATCTTTATTCCATCATGAGTTACAATACCAAGATTCTTTGCATTGGCGCGGGCTACGTCGGTGGCCCCACTATGACTGTTATCGCCGACAAGTGCCCTGATGTTAAGGTGACCGTAGTCGATATCAACCAGGCCCGTATCGATGCCTGGAATAGCGACAACCTCCCGATTTTTGAACCCGGCCTCGATGACGTGGTAAAGCGTGCCCGTGGCCGCAACCTATTTTTCAGTACGGACATTCCTGCCGCCATCAAGGAAGCGGACATCATCTTCGTTTCCGTGAACACTCCGACCAAGACGTTCGGGCATGGCGCCGGCAAGGCTTCCGACCTGCAGTACTGGGAAAAGACGGCGCGCAACATCCTCGAAATTGCCGACGAAGGCAAGATCATCGTCGAGAAGTCGACGCTCCCTGTGCGTACCGCTGCGGCGATGGAGCGCATCCTGAACTCTAACGACAAGGGCCTGCATTTCGAAGTGCTCTCGAACCCCGAGTTCCTCGCCGAAGGCACCGCCATTAACGACCTGTTTGAGCCTGACCGCGTGCTTATTGGTTCCCATCAGACGGAATCGGGCCTCGCCGCCTGCCAGAAGCTGGTGGACGTCTATGCCCACTGGGTGCCGCGTGACCGCATCCTTACGACGAACCTCTGGAGTTCCGAGCTCACGAAGCTCACGGCGAACGCCTTCCTGGCACAGCGCATCAGCTCCATCAACTCCATCAGCGCCCTCTGCGAAAAGACCGGTGCCGACGTGGACGAAGTCGCCTACGTGATGGGCAAGGACCGCCGTATCGGTCCGAAGTTCCTCAAGGCCTCCATCGGCTTTGGTGGCAGCTGCTTCAAGAAAGATATTTTGAACCTTGTTTACCTGTGCGGTTACTATGGACTCCCCGAAGTCGCCGCTTACTGGGAAAGCGTCGTGAAGATCAACGAGTGGCAGACGCACCGCGTGGTGGACCGCATGCTCGAGACGATGTTCAACACGATCGCAAGCAAGAAGATTGCCGTGTTCGGTTTCGCCTTCAAGGCAAACACCGGCGATACCCGTGAAAGCCCTGCAAACCTCGTTGTCCGTGACCTGCTTGCCGAACATGCACAGCCGGTCGTCACCGACCCGAAGGCTATCCCCGATGCCAAGCGCGACCTGAAGGACGTGCTTGACCAGGTCCAGTTCGAGGAAGACCCGTACAAGGCCGCCGAAGGCGCCCACGCCGTGGTCGTGTGCACCGAATGGAAATGCTTTGCCGAGCTGGACTGGAACCGCATTTACAAGGGTATGGCCAAGCCGGCATTCGTGTTCGACGGACGTAATATCCTGGATGCCGATGCGCTTCGCAAGATCGGCTTCGAGGTGTCGAGCATCGGCAAGGGCAAGTCCGAATAGTATAGGAATGTATGGTGTTTGGTTCTGATGCTGTAGGCGAGTTTTTGCATACTCGCAATTGCTAAAAGGAAACGAATAAAAACATGGGTCTTGATTCAAAAACAAAACAGCCGATAGCTTTGACCGGTGCGCAGGAAAAGATTTTTGAAGTATTCAAGTTGGTAAAGAAGTACTTGGACGCGACTTCCATGCCCTATTTCCTGCTTGGCGGTTCTTTGCTTGGTGCGGTACGCCACAAGGGCTTTATTCCCTGGGATGACGATATCGACATCGGGCTGTGCCGTGAAGACTACGAACGCTTCCTTCAGGAAATTTCTGCCAATTTGCCGGAATACCTGGAGTTGCGGACTTTCCGCGATGCGTCGGACCATCACTACTATTTTTCGCGAATTGTAGATAACCGCTATTTGATGAAACGAGAAGGAAGCCTGGAAACCCGCTACGAGAACGTGTGGGTCGACGTTTTCCCGCTTGATGGCATGCCGAACGGGGCGATTTCCCGCCGTATCCATATGTTGCGTCTGATGTGGGTCCGCGTGTGCTATCATGTCGCCTGTTTCGACAAAATTAACCTGAAACGCCCCCATAGGCCGCTTTCGGAACGCCTGGTTATCGCACTGATCCAATTGCTGCATTTCAAGGGACACAAGGATTACCGCAATCCGCTTGAAAAGCTGGACCGGCTCCTCAAGCGTTACAGTGTCAAGGATACGAACTGGGTCGTGAATTTCATGGGCCAGTACAAGTTCAAGGAAATGTTCCCCAAGTCCTATTACGGAAAGGGCAAGCTCTATCCGTTCGAGGGTCTGGAACTGATGGGACCGGAAGATTACGACAAGGTTCTCTCGCAGATGTACGGTGATTACATGAAGGAACCCGAGGACTGCGACAAGAATGTCCATGCGGCAGAACTTGTCAAGGACGAGCCTCATGAGTGAGAATCCTCTGCGGCAGCTTCAGTTGAAAGAGCTCAGTCTCTTGAAGCTCTTTCAACAAATTTGTAAGGACAACAACATTACCTATTATGCGCTGGGCGGAACCTTGCTCGGTGCAATCCGTCACAAGGGCTTTATTCCGTGGGACGACGATATCGACGTGGGAATCCCGCGTCCGGATTACGAGCGCCTTTGCCGTATTTTCGAAAGTGGTACCTTGAACGGTTCAATCCAGTTCAGGACTTTCAGGAAAACCGAGGATTACATCCGTTACTTTGGTCGTCTCGAAGACGAAAGCATGAAGATTGTCCGTCACGACAACATCAAGGTCGAGGAGGCCTTCGCCTGGATTGACTTGTTCCCCCTGGACGCAATGCCGAATAACGCCCTGTTGCGGAAGATTAAGGTCTATCAGGTGCTTTTCTTGCGTGCCATCTACCGTTTTTCATGCTTTGATCGGCTGGTGAATGTCAATAAGAAGGGTCGCCCTCTGCACGAACGGATCCTGGTATGGATAGGCCTCCACACGCCTGTCCAGAAGTTCTTCAATACCAGGAAATGCCTGGAACGCCTGGAACGCGCCTTGACATCGACTCCGTATGAAAAGTCGGAATACCTGGTGAACGCCATGGGCGCCTACAAGTTCCGGGAAATGTTCCATAAGAAGTATTACGGCAAGGGCAAAATGTATCCGTTCGAGGATACGGAAATTTGCGGCCCTGAAGATTATGATTTTGTTTGTACTCAACTGTATGGCGACTACATGACCCCTCCGAAGATGGATGATCGTAACCATCACGGATTGCAGGCGGTCGGGGATTCTTGCACGAACAAGACTGTTGAGGAATAGGCCGTGACTCCCAAGGTTAGCGTCGTTATTCCGGTCTACAATTCCGCAAAATTTTTGCGGCCATGCCTAGATAGCATTGTTTCTCAGTCTTTTTCGGACTGGGAGGTCGTTGCTGTCGATGACGGTAGCTCGGATGAATCGCCTGCGATCTTGGATGAATATGCGGCAAAGGATAGCCGCTTTAAGATAATCCACAAAGAAAACGGTGGCGTGTCTGCGGCTCGCAACGATGGCCTGGCGGCGGCAGCCGGTGAATATGTCCTGTTCGTGGATTCCGACGACTGGATGGATGGCGCAGCCTTTCAGATGTATTGGGACGAGGTCTGCAGAACCGGGGCTGACGTGGTCATTTCCGACCATTGGACTTGGAAAGAAAATGGCGTAGAAACGGAACACCAGTTCTTTGCGCAGGATTTTGTTGTAAATGACAAAACGAGCATCCAGGCCCTGCAGCGCACGGTCCTGTACAGAGGTTATTCCCCCTATCCGTCGGCCCGTTGCGGCTACATGTTTTCGGCTCTCTGGTCTAAATTGATCCGTCGACAACTGTTGCTCGAGAATGGGATCTTGTTCTCCAGGACTCTTAAATTATACGAAGACGGCTTGTTTGCACTGCAGGTTTTCCAATTTGCAAAAAGTATTGCCTACAAGCAGGTGCCGACATACCATTACCGCGTTTTGAACAATTCGCTTTGCCATATTAACGAAAAGAGGCTGGTTGCGGATAGCTCCAATATTTTAAACGAGATCCAGGCCTTCATGGACGTGTTTGACAAAGAGCGTGCTCTTGAACCGGCTTTTTTGTCTAGGGCCCTTTTCCTTACGAAGAAAATGGCCTTGCGCAGTTTCTTTTGCAGGGGGGCACAGGGAACGTTCTATCGCCGATACAAGGCCTTTAAAGACCTTCTTTTGACGGAACCCTATAAAACCGCAGTGAAAAAGGCGAATGTTTTAAAACTTTGTGGCAATGAAAAAAGTTACGGCAAGCTGATGCACTTCAGGCTGATTTTATTGATTGCCATAATGTACGAGATGCGGACTAGGATTCGGCGTCGATAACTTCCGCGTCGATAATTTTTTCGTTGCTGATGCTTTTTTGGTTGGATTCGGCATCGCTGATTTTGATATTGCTTTCAAAGGCGATTTGCTTGTAATGGGAGATGTAGCCTAGCTGAATCCCTACAAACAGGAACAGGAACGAGGAACTGTTCCCGATAGTACCCGAGAGTGTCAAAAACAGTGCCCCGCTAGCCATCAGCGCATAACCGCCGCAAATGCCCTTTAGCTGATTCCTGTAGCGGAATAGCAGGACGAACATCCATATCAAAAGAAGGTAATAGGAAAATAGACCTAGGAACCCTCTGTCGATGAGCAGCGAAAATACGATGGACTCTAATCCGCCCAAATCTGTACCGCTGCTGTCGGATGCTCGAGTATCTTCTGCAAAGATGACGTGGGATGTGTACTTGTTCCCGTTGCCGAAAATGGGGGAGTTGTAGACGGCCGCTACGGAGAAAAGGAGCTGGGATGTTCTAAAGTCCAGCGATGAACCGCCGTGGTCTTCGTTCGTCTTGAAATTCTGTAATAATACTGCTAAAATGGCTGACGATGCGAAAATGAAAATGCTGGCGACAATGATTTTTAAAAGGGGCTTGAGCTTGAAATACAGATAAAGACATACGCCAAGGGCGGAACAGAGCATTGCCGTTCTTGAACCGCAAAGGAACAGGTTTATTGCGAGCAGTGCAAGAACTAGGATGTTTTTTTTCCTTTCGCGATTGATTATCCTCAGGTTGGGGAAATAAAACAGGAACAGGCTCATCAACAGGGTGCCAAAAGCCGTGGGATGCTTAGTTGTAAAGCATGTTCTGAGACGCCAGCTTTCTACGAAACTCATGGTGGCAGATAGATTCTGGCTTCCTTCGTAGTAGGGGAACGCGGCGTTGACCAGCTTGTAGGGGATGTTGTCGCCTAGGAGGATTTCGATGATGCCGAAAAAGCAGACGATGATGACGAAGGGGATTAGTTTTTGGGAGAACTTGTAAATGTCTACCTTGCGTCCGCAAATGAAGGCCGCATAGATGTATCCAAATCCGTCGATGATATCACGAACTCCGTAATACATGTCTTTCGATGCAATGCCGGAATTGTAGATGGCGGTAAAGACGTAGCTGACGATGCTGATGCCTATAGGAACCATCAGCAGGCTGTTAAAGATGCTTTTCCTGAAGTTCTCGCGATCCCTGAAAAATTCTATAAAGAAAAAAGCGTACAGAAAAAGGTGCTGCGGCGAAATGGAAGGGTTTTTGACAAGGAGGGCCGTTGTCGGGAATAGCACGGTTCCCATGATCAAAATCAGGAATCTACCTTGGGTGTCCGTTAAGAACATGTAGGCCAGAAGCCCAAAGAAGAATAGCAGAACGGCAAAGCTCATTTTTCAAATATACTAATTGTTGCCGCCAAGTTCAAAGCGGATTGTCACGGGTGAATGGTCGGAAGGGTAGCGATTCTTTTCACCGTCGTGATAGGTCTCGTCGAGTACCTCGTATCGATGTACTTTGATTGATGGGGAAACAAAAATATGGTCGAAAGTCCATTTGCTTGACCGTTCCGGGTCAAAATAGTTGAAGCTGCCGTTGGGAACGCTTACGGAATCGGCAATTTTTTTTGAATCGTTCATAACGTGAGTGTCCAAAGTCTGGTACGATTTGGAATCACTGGTAAAATTCAGGTCGCCTGCAAAGATGAACGGAGCTCCCTTTGCCATGGCGGGGATTTTTTTACTCACCAACTTTGCGCTTTCTGCCTGAGCGTCCTTGCCGTGGTAGTCGAAGTGAACGTTGAAAATGTACAGCGAGTCTTGACCAAACTTGAGCTTGGCCCATGTACAGTAGCGGGTGTGCTTGGAATCCCAGCTCTTGCTTCTCTTTTCGGGAGTCTTGGACAAGTAGAATCGTCCAACGTTTGCTACGGTGAATTTCCCCTTTCGCACGACGATGGGGTTGTGTTCCGTGGAGTCGGAAAGAATGATTTCGTATTCGGGGAGCAGTTCCATTAGCTGCTTCAGACGATAAGGGCTTCCTTCCTGAATGCCGATGATGTCGAAATTCTGGTGATTGATCACGTTGGCTATGGGCTCAAGGCGCTTTGCCCAGGCGTTGCCGTTCTCTATGTCCTTTTGGTCTTCCCAGCGGATATTCCAGGAGGCGTAGCGAAGAGCCTCTCCGTAGGAGGGTGCGTAAATGCACGGCAACAAGGTTAGGAGTATGGCAATAAGCTTTTTCATTTGTGAATGAACAATCCGCAGATTTTGTCAATGATACGGTATGCCGGCTTCATGCGCTTGTACATGAATACGATTGCCCTGTAAAAAGCAGTTCGTTGAACCTTGACCGAGATGGGGTCGGCGTTTACGTCTTGCACGGAGCTAAAGGCGATTTTGGGGTTTGCCAAGATGGCATCCAGATCTTCGTGCGTGCTTTCGAGGATTGTCCTTTGGACGTCCTTGTTTGCCAGGTCAAAACAGGTGAGGCCAAAACTCGCATAGTAATGCATGATCTTGGCGTTGTATAGGTATTTGATGAACGAGGATCTGCGGGTCGCCTGGCAATTCCAGGTGCCGTCGATTTCCTTTACAATCCCGCCCAAGCGGGCATTGACCTCGTTTAATGCGGTCTGGTCGAAAACGACAGAATACTTTTCGAGCGTTTCCTTCCACAAGTTGTGCCATTCTTCAAAGAACTTCTGGGCATCGGCCGTTTTCTTGACCCATATGACGCCGCTGTTGAAATGCTTGTCCTGGAAACCGGGGCTCCAGTGCAATGGCTTTGAACGCTTCTCGTAGAAGTTCTGGTAGCTGCCTTCGGAAATTTTCTGGTGACGGTCCAAAACCATTCCGATGGCGATGTCTTCGCCGAAGGCGGGCTTAAGCACGTCGCATACAAGGGTGTCTCCATCGATAAAGAGGAAATCTTCGTCGATGGAGTTGTACATGGTCGTCTTCAAGAAACGGGAACGGTCGCGGTTGTTGTACTTTTCGGGGACCTGGATTGTACAGATTTGTACGCCGAGTTTCTCGTGGTAGGTCCTTTTGCCTTTAAAGGTTGCGGCAGTTCCCTGGTCAACGATAATGGCCACCTTGGCGGCATTGTTGTGCTGTAACAGGCTGGACACGCTTATCATGGTCTGCTCATAATAAGTGTCTTTTTCATTGCTGACGAGAACGTAGACGAATGTCATGGGAAAACTCTTTCGTTCAGGTTACTTGACGATTTTGAAAAGTCTCTTTAAGAACTTTATCTTGTGGTTTATTATTCGCAAATTACTGATGAGAATGGCCAGGTCGCTCCAACTTTTGCTACGCATGAGATGTTGAAAGGAACTGCGTACATGGCGATATTGCTGTTCCGTAAAATCAGGGTAAACCCCGAAATTGTTGGCGAAAGTTTCCTGCTCCAGCAGAGATACAATGTCCCTGTGCGTCATGTTCTTTTTGAACGTTTTTGCAGTCCAGCTTTCGTTTAAGACCGATTTGCGGTGGTCGGCCGCTACCAGGGAGGAACAACGCACTTTGCCGCAACAGAAACTTAAAAGCGACATGGCTACATCTCCATTGGTGCAGTCCATCGCAAAATATTTTTGTTCCAAGTCGGCGGGCATTTTTCTGAAAATGTTCTTGTACATGCGTGTGCAGGTTTGGCCGAACATGACACCTTTTTCGAGATCCTGAAGGGTGTAATCCCTATCTTCCATTTGGGTGTAGGTGTTGAACCACTTTCGCCATATGGGGTTGTCCTGTGTCATCGGGTTGCCGTTGTCGTCTACGATACGTACGTTGTGGCCAATGGCAAAATAGTCGTCGTGACTTTCCAGGAAATCCGCCTGCATTTGCAGCTTGTTCGGATTGGTCCAGTAGTCGTCACCCTCGCATACCGCGACGTATTTCCCTTTCAGGGGCGCGTTCGAGGCACGAGTAAGGGATCCGTCCCGTTTGCTGTACTGGTTCTCTGTTTGGTATACCGGTTTTACTATGAGGGGGTATTTCTTTTCGTATTCCCGGAGGATGTCTGCAGTTCGGTCTGTAGACGCATCATCGTGGACAATGATTTCAAAGGGAAAATCGGTTTCTTGCATCAAGAAGCCGTCCATAGTCTGCGCTATGTATTTTTCGTGATTGTATGCCAGACACTTTATGGATACCAAGGGGTGCTCGGTATCAAGACTTTTCCATTTGGCGGTAATTTCTTCTTGTGTCTTGTTTATCATGTTCTGATGATTTTTACCAAATTAGCGTGTGAATACCTTTTATAACTCCAGACCGAACCTGTCCTTGTACAATTGCTTGTAAGGAATTTCTGGATAGAACTCTATGGAATGCCATTGGCCGCGCTCTTCTATCGGAGGGAATTCCATGTAATTGCCATAGTATATGGTCAACAGATCGTGGAAACCTTCGGGTACGCGGATGGATATGGATTCAAAAGGAATATCCTTGAAGGAGTCAAAACACTTCTTGGGGAATATGTTCTTGGACGGAGCGAATATTGTAGAAACAATGATGGACCAATAGCCAGTATCGATATGGTTGTCTTCAACGGCCACTTTGTTGATTTCGTTCCAGACGTCAATAGGCTTCATGTTCGGATCAAGGTAATCCTTAATCCTTTGTAAGTCATTTGCGCTCTTTTCAGGATAGTCCTTGCGCATGTAAGCGGAGTTCTTGAAAATCAATTGCTTGATTTTGTCCATGCGGGGGGCGACATCTTCCATGGTCGCGTTGTCTAGCGGGAAAATGTCGAGATAGATGCCCTGATTGAATCTTGCGTGAGTGAACGGCTTTACCACCACGGCCGTGTTGGAATTGCGCAAACGCATGAATGAATAACCGTATTCAGGGTCCGTGACGGAAGATTGCAAGAAATAAGGATCCTTGAATTCACTTGCCAAGCGGTGCAATTTCTCGTAGTCTTCGCGCGGAACGCAAATGTCGAAGTCGTCGTCCCAGGGGATAAATCCTTTATGACGAATGGCGCCCAGGGTTGTCCCGCCTTCGGAGAAGTAACGTAGGTTGTACTTGTCCAAAACTCGGGTCACTTCCCTGTATAGGTCCATTTCTATGGCCCATATTTTTTTCATTTCGGCAGAGACAAGATAATCGTCGCGGATTTCTTCGTCCCAGAATTTTTCTGGAAGCCAGCCTTCTTGTTTGATTCTTTCGATTTCGGTCATTTGAAAAATCTGCCTTGAAAATTTTTTGTGGAATGTCCTAGAATTTGTCTGCGACGAACAGTCCGCCCGCCATGGGCTCGCTTGAAGTTCCGTCGTCATGCATTGCGGTCGTGATATAGAGCTTTTCTCCGGCGATACATACGGAGGAGACGTTAAGGGCTGGGATCGGAAGCTCTCCGATCTTTTGGCCTTCCTGGTTGTATTTCTCTACGCGGGAACCGCCCCAAATGGCGACATAGATGTTTCCTTGGCTATCGACGTCCATGCCGTCGGGAACGCCCGTGCCTTCGATGGATACGATGTATTTGTCGAAGGTTGCGTTTCCGTCATTGTCGTAGAAGTACCGGCCTATTTTGCGTGTAGGCGTATCGATGAAGAACATGAAGTTCTTGTAAAAGCCGATGCCGTTGGAAATGCTTGTGCCGTCGACCAGTACTTTGGCGGATTTCCCGTCGTGGCTGTAGAGCGCACATTGCTTTTCTTTGAAGCACTTGTAGCCGGTGGTTCCTAAAAGAAGTCTTCCCTTTGGATCTTTCTTTCCGTCGTTGTAGCGGATTTGCGGGTCACTGATCAGATGGTAGAGGAAAGTTTCTTCGCCGGTGGAAATGTCCAGACGGAACACGCCCTCGTAGGCGGCGTAGACGATGTGGTTGTTGTCTTCAAAAACTGCGAACCCCACTTGCCCACGTGTCTTGAATGTTTTTACGGTCTGTTCGTCTGGATCGATGAGGAATATGCGTTCTTGCTCAATAGAAACGCAAAGAACCAAATTCAGATCCTTGCTGAAGGCTGGGCCTTCTAGCAGAGTGGACTGAGCGTAAAATGCAAGTTTGGGGGCGCAGGTAGTCATATTACTTCTTAGGGGCAAACGGCTCGATGATATTCTTGATGATGAAGTCTGCCGTCTCGTCAATCTTTTCGAACGGGACGCGCTTCGGCAAATCTACATTGAACGCCTTCTTCACCTTGGCGACGAGTTCGTCGGTATAGACGAGCGTGCCGTCCACGACGTTCTCGATACCGTCGCAGTAGATGGACTTTCGGTTGGCTGCGCGCATGTCGTCCATGCTGAACAGGGCCGTGTCAAACGAGGCTTCCGCCTTGGCACCATCAATTAATACCGGATAACCGCCAATTTCGCCATCGACACCGGGCGCATGCACCTTGGTCACCGTCTTTTCGCGGAGCGCGGTGAGGATGGAATCGATGATGTTGAAGTTGCTCGAAGCGTTCATCATGTTGCGCTTCTGGTCCACAGGCATTGCGATAGAGCATGCGGAAAGCACTTCGGCCTGGTTGAACGGCAAATCCTTGCCGTCCTTCTTGAAATTCAGGAGCAGAGTCTGGCCTTCGGCATGGCCTTCCTTCGAAATCACCACGTCGTGGAAGTGGCTTACCGCAAGCGTCACGTCGATATCGTTCAGGTTGTCGATGCCGTACTTTTCGGCCATGAAGAATTTCATGCGCGGAATGAGATGGTTCAGGTTGCCGCTACCGAAATCGAAGTACGTCTTGCCGGCAGACTTGAGCCAGGGAATCACGGCGTCGGAATACGAGGTGTTGATGGTGATGGCGTTCGAGCCGGCCTTCTCGTAAGCGGCCATGATGTTCTTCGCGTAACGGATGGAAAGCGGAGACCAGATGCCATAAGCGCGCAGGTTGCTCCACGAGATGCTCCCGTACTTGAGACCCGAATACACGCGGCTACTGTTCACGATAAAGTCGGGGCTTGCCTTCTTGATGGCCGTGGCGATGCTGTCGACGTCGTTCAGGTCGCAGTCGCCGATGATTTCAATTTGGCTGCGCAGTTCGCGGCGGATTGTCGCTGCCGTGCGGACGATGTTCACATCCATCTGCATCTTGGCGGCATTGCGGCCCGCGACTACGATTTTCAACTGCGGATCGCGGAGGCTTACCAGAAAGTCGAGCAGGAACGTGCCGACGCTGCCGAGGCCGATGATCATGATGGTAATCGTCTCGTTCTTTTCGACCTTGGACTTGAGTAAGGCAATTTTCTTGTTCAGGATTTCCATATTCTACTCCATGAGTTCGCGGACAATGTTGTAGTCCGCAACGGTGTTGCAGTTGAACCAAGCGTCGAATGTGACGACGTCGTATTCTTCACGGGAAAGCTTGTTGAAATACGCTTGGATAATTTCGAGATTTGTGCCCTGGAGCTGTTTTTCGGTCAGGGAAGCGACCGCCTCGTGCAATTTTTCGGCGGACTGGAACTTCCACATCTGCGCGGAATTGAACACCGCGAGGAACGGCTCCGGAATCGTGAGCGAAGAATGGTTCGTGTCGTACAGGTAATGCGGACGGCCATCTGTCGATACGTAGAGCGCGACTGCCTTGTTCGAATAGATGGGCTCGCGGTTAATCGTGAGTACGCTCTTTTCGCTATCGTAGACCGGCTTGAAATTTTCCTTCAAGAAGAACAGGTCACCTTCCACGAAAGTGACGTCGCCCTGTTCCTTCACGGCTTCGATGCCCTTGTACAGACTGTAACCCGAACCGTAGTCCTTGAAATGCTCGTTATAGACGAGTTCAATCCTGTCGCCGTAAGCCTGAAGATTTTCCTTCACGTAGGCTTCGAGCGCGGAATAGAGGTAACCGCCCACGATGATGTATTTGTCGTATTCGCCGCAGTTCTTGATAAGCTGGTTCAACAGCGCAAACTTCGGGGAATCCTTATAGTAAAGGCATTTCAGGGTTTCCTTTTCGGTATCCCTGTTGAAGCGGGTTGCCGTACCGGCAACAGTAATGATCAGGTACTTCATCTTTCGATACTCTTCACACACATTTCGAGGCCTTCGTCAAGCGAGACGACCGGCTTCCAGTTCGTGCGGGCACGAATCTTGTCCGTGTTCAGCAGGCGACGTTCCGGATCGGACTTGCGGAAACCTTCGAACTTGATTTTTACATCGTCGATGCCCATCTTCTTGGCGATAAGCTTGGTCAAGTCGACGATGGAAATTTCTTCGTCTGTTGCCACGTTGTAGACGGTTCCGTCGAGAGCTTCCGGCGATTCCATGAGTTCCATCACGGCGCGGCAGCTGTCGATATTGTGGAGGAACGTACGCTTGTTGATCTTCGAGTTTTCGAGAAGCGTGACTTCGGGCTTTTCGAGAAGGTTGTTGATGATGTGCGGAATGATGTGGTCGGCAAAACGTTCATGCTTGCTGTACACATTCGCGAAGCGGATGGAACAGCCCTTGATTTTGCCCTTGTCCACGGCATCCTTCATGAAGAATTCCGTGAGGAGCTTACCGACGGCGTAGCTCGTACGCTGACTGTGTTCCGCAGTCGCAAGCACTAGGAAGTCGTCTTCGCGGACGCCGCCGTTAGCGTTCCACGACTGCATGGAGTACACTTCGGAAGTAGAGCAGTTCATGTAGGTATCCGCACCGAGGACGATTGCCATTTCGAGGAACATCTTCATCGAGACGACGTTCGTCTGGAAGGTATGTTCGACTTCGTAAAAATGCTTCGTATGGACTGCCGCGGCGCAGTTGATGAAAATCAGGCGGCCGGAATATGACCCCTTGAGGCTCTTCACCTTTTCGGTGATGGAAGCCATGTGTTCTGCATTGTTGATGTCGTATTCGTAAAAGATGAAATCGTCACGGCCGACCAGGTCCTTCACCGTATCGATAGAACTGGCGAAGAAGTTGTCGAAGCCGACAACGATGTTGTCGTCCTTCAGCAGCTGGTGCGAAAGTTCGCTTCCGGTCATGCCGGTAGCACCGCTTATGACATACAGATTTTTCTTCATGATAAGCCTCTGTTTAAATTCCTAAAGTCAGACGATCCTTGTAGAAGACATCTACCTCGTCCGTATAAAGATCCTGTTCCGCCTCGATATCGTACGGAACGCAAACATGCTCGTATCCTGTCGTTTCGGTATCGAGAATCCCGAACTGGGCGCAGGGATTGATATTCCGCGGCTGCCCTACGGAGCCGGGATTGATAAAAATGGTCTTCTTCTTGTTCCTCGTGCTCGGGGAATCCGCCTTGAAAAGAACCTCGAAATAGTGGCAGACATGGGAATGGGCCGTCAGTACGAAATCGTACGGCGCATATTCTTCGCGCATGAGTTCTGCCGGCGTAAACTTGCCCCAGTACGGGTCCCCCAGGATACCGTGCACCAGCAGGAATTTCTTGCCGTCGATTTCCAGGGTGCATGTGCCGTCGCGGTTCATCTTGTTGTTGATGAAGTCGATAGATTCCTGTGACAGTCGCTTCTGCGTGTAATGGAGAATGGCTCGCCCACGGTCCGTCGCGAAACGGGTCGTATCGTTGTCCATGACGGCTTTCTCGTGGTTGCCCCAGATTTTCGCGACAAACTTGTCATCCATGTCGCGGACCATGTCCACAATCTCGTTCGGGCGCATGCCGTAATTCACCAGGTCGCCTAGCAGTACGAATTTGTCGACATGGCGGCGGCCGATTTCTTCGAGCACTGCCCTCAGTGCTGTCACGTTCGCATGGATGTCCGACAACAGCGCGAGACGCATCTTATTTCCTCAGGAACTCCATCAGGGCGTTCTTGTTTTCGATGGGAGTTGTGGTCGGGCGTCCGAGATCCTTGCGGTTTCCCTTCTTCACCTTGACTTCCAAGAGTACGGGGCCCTGCATGTCCTTCAACTTTTCGAGGGCCACGGCAAGGGAGTCCTTGCTGTCGGCGGAGAGTGCGTCACGGTAACCCACGGCTTTTGCAACAGCCGGGAGGTCGATTTTCAGACCCACCGTAGGCTGGCCGCCCACGGAATCGTGCGCGCCGTTGTTGAATACCACGTGCACGTAGTTAGCAGGAGACTTGCTTGCGACAATCGCCATGGATCCCATGTGCATGATGGTCGCACCGTCGCCGTCGAAGCACCAGACCTTGCGATCATCCTTTTCCATCGCGATACCGAGCGCAATCTGCGATGCGTGTCCCATGGAACCCACCGTAAGGAAGTCGCGTTCGTGGCCTTCGCCCTTTTGGGCGCGATATTCAAAAAGTTCGCGGCTGATCATGCCCGTAGTAGAGACGATGACATCCTTTGCGCCAAGCGCGGCAGCCACCGTCTGGATGGCCTCTTCACGGCTCATTGTCAGGTCGTTCTTCTCAACACTCTGGAGCTTGTAATCTTCGAAGGTGTCCTTCTCGATGACGAGCGCATAGACTTCGCCCGTTTCCTTCATCGTCTTCACGGCCTTCGCAATCTGCTTTGCCGCCTTGTCCTCTTCCTTGCAGAGCACGTCAAAGTTCACGCCCATCGTGTTGAGGATGCCGGTCGTCACCTTGCCCTGCTTCACATGCTGCGGTTCGTCGTGAACGCCGGGGCGTCCGCGCCAGCCAATGAGAAGCAGTACGGGG
Organism: Fibrobacter sp.; assembly: GCA_017649565.1. Classification (GTDB taxonomy): domain Bacteria; phylum Fibrobacterota; class Fibrobacteria; order Fibrobacterales; family Fibrobacteraceae; genus Fibrobacter. Next base: position 117,876 of record JAGCGO010000042.1, read on the forward strand.
ATGTTGTAGACTTCCTTGTCCGTAAGGGAGGCAAGCGGATTGATGATGTTGCCTTCGCCCGAATTCTGCATGTATACGACACCGATGTTGCCTGTGGCGAGGTGGTAACCTGCGGCAAGCCCAATGGCGGCACCCTCATTCGCTGCAATCACGTTATGTTTCGCATCCTTGTTGTCGGCGATGTAGGCGCAAATGTTCTTGAGCAAAGAATCGGGAACCCCGGCAAAAAAGTCAATGCCGTAGGAGCCAAGCGTATCGATAAAAAACTTCGGGCTGATCATGATTATTTCTTCATTGTTCCGGGAATGAGATTCAAGATTTCCTTGATGGGCATGCAGTAGTCATTCGATGCTTCGAGGCTACGGCTATGTGTCAGAATGGACTCTGCGCACTTCACCATGGCTGGGTATGCAGACCTCAGCATGTGGTTTGCATAGATGACGATATTGATGCCCCAGGTAGCAAGTTCTTCTTCGGTAAACTGGTTGTAGGTCGTGGGCACGGCGACAATCGGCGTGTGCGCATCCTTCTCGCGGAAACGCCTGCAGAATTCCTTGATGTCCTCGCCACTCTTGTCCTTGGAATGAATCATGATGCCGTCGGTGCCGGCAGCCACGTAAGCGTGGCAACGTTCTAGCGCGTCGTCGACGGATTTGCCCGCAATAAGCGATTCGCAACGCGAGATCACCATGAAGTCGTTCGTTATCTGGGCGTCCTTACCGGCGCGGATCTTGGTGCAGAAACCTTCGATGGTGTCCTGCGTCTGGATGGCGTCAGTACCGAACAGCGAATTCTGCTTTAGGCCCACCTTGTCTTCGATAATCACTGCAGAGATGCCTAGGCGTTCCAGCGTGCGGACCGTGAAACCGAAATGCTCTACCTTTCCTCCGGTATCGCCGTCGAATATGACCGGCTTGGTCGTGACTTCAAGAGTGTCGTTCAGGTCGTGCAAGCGGGTCGTGAGGTCAACCGCCTCGATATCCGGCTTGCCCTTGCTGGTGGAATCGGTAAGGGATGAAGACCACATACCGTCGAACTCGCGGACGCAACCGTTTATCTCCACGCTCGTATGTTCCGCAATAAGGCCGGTAAGGCCGTTGTGCGATTCCAGAATACGGACAATCGGCTTTGCCGCTATTAGGCGACGCAGCGAAGAAAGCCTTGCCTGTGGGGTCGTTCCGAGAGAGTCCATTTCCTTTTTGAGACCCGCGGAAGTGATTCCCTGTGTGTATGGAATTTCGATGACCTTTCCGCCTTGGGCTTCCATCACCTTGAAGACTTCGTCGCGGATATACTTGTCTGGACCGTAAAGCCAGTCGTCCCCGTGGATGATGTAGTCCGGCTTGTATCTTTTCAGGTTCTCTACATAGCTCCATTCATCTTGTGGAACGATTTTTGAAACACCTTTGATGTTTTCGATGACGTTTTTGCGTTGCTCGTAATTCAAGTAGGGCAGGCGTTTGTGTGTGGCAATCGCCTTGTCCGTGAAAAGTCCGATAATCACGTCACCGTACTTGGCGCCTTCATTAATGATGTTAATGAGGCCAGGGTGCATGATATCGCCGATCATACCAAGATAAACGGTCTTGCTCATTTGTATCCTTCAGAAAAAAAGCCTATTCTTATAGGCTATAATATAGTTTTTTCCTGTAGATGAAAAAAACGACGTTCTTAAAAACCGGAACGATTTAATGTTTTGTGCCTGTAGCCAAAATGCTATAACAGCGAAACTATTTTTTTAGGGTCGATTCCGTATTTTTCAAGAACGGCCTCGTTCTTTTTGATGCTTATTTCATCGAGGTTCGCAATGACGATGATGTCGAATTCGGTTTTGGGAATGTCCTCGATGTTCTGTACTTTCAAACCTTGAGCACGATAGATTTCGGCATCCCTGTCGAACCAGCCGGTGATGGTGCCGATTTTCTTGGAGGCAAAAATGGAATAGATGTTTTGGCCTACGATTCCACCGCTGAATATGGCGACTCGGTCTGTGGGGGCCGCATCAAATATGTGGTTCCTCGGATTGGTTTCTTTTTCTCCATAGCGGATAATCTTAAGGCCGTCTATGTAACGCTCTATCTGTTTTTTCAAATTGTATTCAGCGGGAGCGTCTTTCATGGCTTCGGTAAGGTAGTTGCTTAGCCGTGCTACTTTTTCCTTTTCCTTTTCTAGGGTATCCACGTTTTTTAACATGGAGTATGCTTTTTGGTAATAGTGGTAGCTGTTGTTCTCGCTAATGTAGAGAGTGTTGGCCTTGAGCAGAACAGGGAAAACCACGGCGGTATCTTCGCCTATCGAAATGTGGGGGTCTACCGCCATTTGGCTTTCGTAAAGCAGTTCTTTTTTGAATAACTTATTCCAAACGTATGAACATACGCCGAAATAGAAGTAGGGCCCGGCGCAGATCATTCTGGGGTAGACTTCGGCAATCATTTTATTCTTGTCGTAGAAACCAGAAGGAATGATATTCGTAAATCTTTCAGAATCGTCCCCGATGTCCTTAGAAAAACCTGCCGCGACAATGTCCACGTTGTATTTCTGTTGGCAATCGACAAGGCTTTGAATAAAATCTTCTTCGATCCAGTCATCGCCATCGACGTAAGAGATAAACCGTCCTGTTGACTTTTCAAGGCCGCTTTTACGGGCGTTGACCAAGCCCCCATTTTCTTTGTGGATAACGACGACGCGGCTGTCCTTCTGTGCGAAATCGTCGCAGATGGCTCCGCAGTTGTCCGGGGAACCGTCGTCTACAAGAATGACCTCAATGTCTCTGTAGGTTTGTGCAAGTATGCTGGAAACGCATTTGCGGAGTTCTTCTTCGACGTTATAGATAGGAACGATGATACTTACGGTAGCCATGAGGTTAAATCAGTTCTCCGCCGTTGACTTTGAATTCGGTCGCGGTCACCATGGAGGATACATCGCTGAGCAAATAGACCATGGCGGGAACGATGTCAGAAGTTTCGGTCATTCTGCCCATGGGAATCGCCTTTGCGGCTTCGTCGCGAAGCTCCTGTTCGGACATGCCCTGGGACTTGCGTAGAGCCAGTTCGCCATCGGTGGGAGTCCAGCCCATGACAAGGTAATTGCAACGGATCTTGTCTTCGGCGTAGTGCTTGCCGATGTGGTTGGAAAGCGTGTAGAGGGCGCCCTTGGCGCAGGCGTAGGCCGTACGGTCCTTATTGCCCCGGGTATGGTGCGTGGAACCCACTAAAACAATGGAGCCGCCACCCGATTTCTGCATGAGCTTTACGGCTTCTTGACTGCAGAAGAAGGCCGCCTTGATGTCGATGTCGAATACATCGTCAAAAAGGGCTTCTGAACATTCTGTAAGGGATGCTGCAGGAGTGATGCCGGCGTAGTTCACGAATCCGTCGAGTTTGCCGTATTTTTCTGCGACATGGGCGAAAAGTTCGCGGATGGAACTTACGCTGTGCAAGTCGGTCTTCTTGAATTCGATGGAGCCAGGCATGCTCTTTGCCGCATCTACAATGCTTGCTGCGCTAGTTTCGTCGCGACCGGAAATGACTACGTATGCACCGTCGGCGGCGCATTGCAGGGCCAATTGCTTGCCAACGCCTTTTGTTCCGCCCGAAATGACAATGACTTTTTTGTTCAGCGAAATGTCCATCATTCCTCCTACATGGCGCTAAGTAGGGACGGTAGAATCAGGCTTTCGCCCTTTTCATCGGTCACGGCCAGATTGCTTTGGAAATCCTTGAGGATGGTCGCAAGCTGCGTTTTGCTATCGCAGTGCATAAAGATGCGCAGGAATACCTGGCGTTCCGTGCCTAACATATTCGGGGTGACTTCGTCGCCGACGTTAAAACGGTCAATGACGAAATCTACGGAGGGGTGATTCTTGACGAAGTCTAGCCCCTTGATGTCGGCAATTTTCCCGTTCTTCAGCAAGTACCATACGACAGCGGCGCTTTTACCGTGCATGTTGGCATCGTTCTTTTTGCCGAAGTTTCCGCCGGTGGTCTCTGTATAGTCCATGGAGCCGGTAAGGGCGAAATTCACGAGCATCTTGCGCTGGTCAAAATCGTTCATGTACTTGAGAATCAAGTGGAATCCGCCACCCTGAAGGCGGAAACCGGGATCGTAAACGTAGAAGTGGCCGTCCTCGCAGAAGGCGGAAACGTAAAGCACTCCGTTTTTTAGGCCCAGTTCGTTGAACATCTTCACGTATTTGGGATGCTCGTTCTTTACAAATTCATCGTAGTACTTGGAAACAAAGACGTCGCCTACGCAAATGGGCGTTGCACTAGTGTTGGTGCGCAAAGTATAGCGGTCCGACAGGCTGGACAAGTAAACATTGCCATCAACGATGGTGTAGTAAATGCTCAGGTCGTCGCACTCCATGTAACGTTCAATAAGTACGGTCTGGGTGCGCGATTCCTTTTGTGCACGCTCGATGCAGCTGTCAAGTTCTTCGCGGTTGCGGCAGAGCGTGATGCCCTTGCCGGAATTGCTGTCGGCCGGCTTGACAATGACGGGAAACTTGATGGCGTCCTTGTTGTCGATGGAGTATTCGGGGATGCCTTCGATCCCGAATTTCTTGCAGGTTTCCTTGAAATGGCGCTTGTTTGTAAACGCCTTGACGGTTTCTTCGTTGCCGTAGCAGGGAACACCCAGGCGGGCACAAAGCTTTTGGTAAGGAGCAATCAGGGGGTCGGCAACTCCGACAAGGACTCCGTCCACTTTTTCGTTGATCGCCATTTCGTAAAGGGCGTCGACGTTCATGGCGTCAATGTTGTAGCTTATGTCGGATACCTTCTTGGCGGGAGCCTGAGGATCGTAATCGGTTACGATGGTTGTAACTCCCATTTCCTGGGCCACTTTGACAATATTGGCTGTTTCGGGATTGGCTCCCAGAATAAGAAGTTTTTTGCCCTTGAACATGCTCGCGTACCTTTTTTTACCTGGCGGCAATTACATTGATTGTTCTTTCTACATCTTCGCCTTGCAGGCCAGCAAACATCGGCAGGCAAAGCACCTGGTCGGCTAACTTGTGGGCTATAGGCAGATTTTCAGGCCTTGCGGATTCAAGTCCTTTGTAGGCGCTGAACGTGCTGATCAACGGGTAGAAATAACGGCGTCCGAAAATATTGTATTCTTTCAGCTTTTCGTAGAGTGCGTCTCGACTCAGGCCGTACTTCTTTTCGTCGATGAAGATGGGGAAATAGGCGTAGTTGTGGTGGACGCCTTCAATGTCGTTCAGGAAACGAATCCCGGGGACATCCTTTAATGCTTCCCGGTACTTTTCTGCGGCGGCCTTGCGCTTTGCGATGGCTCCGTCCACCTGTTTCAGGTTCAGGAGGCCGTAAGCGGCGCGAATTTCATCCATCTTGCTGTTGATGCCCGGGGCGACAACGGTCGTTTCCCCTGCAAAGCCGAAGTTCTTCAGGTAATCGATGCGTTTCTTTGTCGCCTCGTCATGGCAAATAAGGGCTCCGCCTTCCACCGTATTGTACACCTTGGTGGCATGGAAACTGAGCGTGCTCATGTCGCCCTGTTTCAAGATGGATTCACCGTTCACCTTCACGCCGAAAGCGTGTGCGGCATCATAAATGACTTTCAGACCGTAGATGTCGGCGATTTCTTGAATGCGCTTGGTGTTGCACGGCGTCCCGTATACGTGTACAGGCATAATGGCCGTGGTGCGCGGGGTGATTGCCGCTTCAATCTTTTCCGGATCGATATTGCCGGTCTTTTCGTCTACGTCGACAAATACCGGCTTGAGCCCGTTCCACCAGATGGAATGTGTTGTCGCTACAAAGCTGTAGGGTGTTGTTATCACTTCGCCGGTAATACGCATTGCCTGCAGCGCCGTGATGAGGGGAAGGGTACCATTCGTGAACAGGCTGATGTAATTCACTCCTAAGTATTTAGCGAGCTCATTTTCCAGTTCTTGATGATAGTGGCCGTTGTTGGTAAGCCATTTTCTCTCCCAAATGTCGCGAAGCATGGGGATGAAATCTTCCAGATCCGGAAGAAGCGGCGAGGTTACGGTAATCTTTTTATTTTCACTCATACGATTAATTTACATTATTTTTTTCTTTCTGTTCATTAGCCCCTGCAGTTCCCTGACGGTTTCCCTGTTGAAAAACCAGTTGCTTGCCACATAGTAGATTGCCCCTGCGACAATTCCCAGGACAAGCTGGAGAGCATACTCTTTTTCAGGGAGAAGGCTAATTACACCCATGCTGATTGCTCCCATTACCAGAGAATTCAAAATTGTAGGAATGTACATCTTGAGCTGAGGTAAAAGTCCGGCATTCAGTAGTTTGCCCGAATAGTAGGTGTTTATCACTAGTCCAAAGCAGGCGTTAAACCATTGACCGAAACACATGGCGATAATTCCGTGGGGAAGTGTTATGCAAAGTACAATGATGCCTTCGATTTTCTTGATGATTTCCAGTTTCAGAAATAGATCGGACCTTCCCATGACTTGCAGGATGTTCAAGTTGATTGCGTGTACGGGGTACCACATCTGGGCAATGCAGATAATTTGCAAGATCAGGATGACTTCGACCCATTTGTCCGTAAGGACCAAGAGGATGAATGGTTTTGCCACGGCCGCAAGACCAATCATTAGGGGGAATATGACCAGGGTGGCCATGTTGAGGAACTTTAAATATCCCTTTCTTAATTTTTCAGGGTCGTCCTGAACCTTGCTCAGGACGGGAAAAGTGACTCTCTGGAAAATTCCGGTGATATTTGACGAGGGGAAGTTCGCGAAATGGGAAGCCCTGCTGTAGTTTCCCAGGGTTGACGCAGAAAAGACCTTGCCGATGATCAGGTCGTAGATGTTATCGTACAGGGTGTTCAGTAGGCCGGAGGCTAAAAGTTTGGAGCCGAAGCCGAACATGCTCTTGAACGATGTCTTGTTAAAGAAGGTCTTGGGGCGCCAATGAACGAGCGTCCAGAAGAGGATCACCCTGGTTGTCATTGTGGTCATTTGCTGGACCACGAGCGACCATACTCCAAGTCCGTTGTACGCACAGACAAGTCCTGCCGATCCGCCCACGACGGCACCTACAAAGGATACCTTTGCCAGCGTTTTGAAATTCAGGTCAATGGTCAGGTTCAGCCGCTGGATGGATCCGAATGCAAGAATGATAAGATTGAGAGCGAGAACCCTGAGAATATCGGTGAGCTGCGGCATTTTGTAGAACTGGGCTACAAGAGGCGCGGCCAAGAAAATCACGCCATAGCAGGCGACTGCCATGAAAATGTTGAAGAAGAATACGGTCGCCTTGTCGGCTTCGTTACGGTCGGGCTTGCGGATGAGGGCATTGCCGAAACCGCTGTCGATGAAAGTTTGGCTCACCGCCATAAAGATGGTGAGCATGGCTATCATGCCGTAGTCGTTGGGGGTTAAAAGTCTTGCTAGGAGAATGCCGAATAGGAACTGTACGCCTTGGGTCGAGAATCTTTCTACGGCACTCCAGATGACACCCTTGAATGTTTTTTGCTTCAAAGACATTGGTATTTCGAAATATAGAATTATATGTTCTCGTCAATCCACTGGATGCGCTGCTCTGTCCAATTTTTTAGAGCGTCTATGACTTCCTGATAGTTGTCGAATTTTTCTAGGAAAGGCCAATCGGAATCGTTTCCGAGTACAGGCCATTTCTTGAATTCGTTCGATGACGCCTGGGTCAGTTTCTTGGACATGGAATCGATGGAATCCAGGGTGGCGACAAATGCAGCGCGGTTCTTTTTCCAATAGTCCCTTACCCGGTCTTGGTAGTTCCTGTTCTTGAACAGGAAACGGTCCCAACCGTATTTGCGGATTAGCCATTGCTCGGGACCACTCTTTTCGTCCGCTGAATTTCCGTAACCCAGGTCGAAATCCCATACAGGGCCCATTTTGAGCGGGGCGTCCTTATTCCCGTTTTTTTCCCAAGTTATGAAAATGCTCCGTCTATGGCCGTCAATGTTCTTCGTGAATTCCTGAATCCAGTAATACCTCACAAAATCGTCAATGTCTATCCATTTGCCGATGCTGTCTAAATCGTAGACGCTTTGGGACTTCAGGAAATCTTCAAAGTCATTGATATGGTTTTCGAGAAGCTCCCGGGAATGTTCGTTGGGATCCTTGGGCTGGCAGAACTTGAAAATGTAGCCGAGACTGGAGGTGAACATGACCCCGTCCGTAGAGGTGGCGGATGTCTTTTCGAAGAGAAAACTGGAGTCGCTTTTGGCAATGCCGACGCGCTCCTCGGAAACCTTGACATGCTCGACTAAAAGGTATATTCCCAGGTATTGACGGTTCAGGTAGAGCTCGACAAATTGGCACTTGGGGTAGTATTCGTCCCCGAGAATTCCTGCAAGCTGGTACGTGATGTAGTTTTGCAACATGGACTTGTCGCGAAAGTTGGATACCAAGTCCCATTCCTTGTCCTGGGGCATGCCTAGCATGGAATATTTTTCTTCAAGCTTGATTTTGTAGCCGTATTTCGTCATGGCGAAGCTGGAGTTGCCTCGCCCCCTGATGGACAGGTCCAAAATCTGGCTAGACGGCTTGCTTTCGCCATAGAACTGCAAATGGGCAGGGACTTTTGTCTCTTTATTGTTAATTTGTTTGAAGTTTTCGGTCTCTATGACGAGTCGGGGAAGCCCCGCATAAGGGTATTCCGAGTCATCCAACGGCAAGTAGGCCGAGTCGGAATCCGTAGACGCGTTGTCGCTCCATGTACTGCAGGAGCTGGCAGCAAATGCTAAAAAAAAAGAATGGAACCAAGCGAAAGAATCTTCTTAGACCGACGCGCCATCGTGAATCTTCTATTTCTTAAACGATTCCAGATCTTTCTTGATTTGGGTCGTGCTTATTTCAGGAGTACGTTCCAGATATACCACTTCGCAGTCGTCTTTCAGGAAATCGAATTTTCCCTTCCAGTCATCGCCCATCACAAAGGTGTCTACATGATATTCTTTGACGTCCGTCTTCTTTTGGTCCCAGTTTTCTTCGGGAATGACAAGGTCCACATAGCGGACGGCTTCCAAAAGCTGTTTGCGCTTTTCGTAGCTGAAGTAGCACTTTTTCTGCTTCTGGTTCCAGTTGAATTCGTCCGTAGAAAGGGCAACAATAAGATAATCGCCTAAAGCCTTAGCGCGCTTCAGCAGGTTGATATGCCCATAATGCAACAAGTCAAAGGTACCGTATGTGATTACTTTTTTCATGATGTAAATCAATATAGATAAATATTGTTGAATGGCCAACCAGCCAAGCTTATGCAGCCTCCTTTTTTTAAATTATAGCAGTCCAGCTATGAAACGACATCTTTCATTGAGAATAATTCCCGTTTGCGTCCTTGTTTTGGCTTTTTGGGGCCACGCCCGTGAATCGGTTTTGCCGGTACGCGCTCCCCAAAGTTACGCCCTGTTTGGGGGGATTGCAGAACTTCGCGATGATGTTTACAGCGCGGACTTGAATGTGGCGGGAGAATACGCTCCCTGCCATTGCTTTAGCGTCTACGGCGATTTTGGGTATAGGCTTGTAAGTTACCAGTGGGAGACGCATCTTCACGACCAGATCCACGAGGCGTTGAATCTCAAGGTCAATGGCTTAAACGAATCATACCTAGGTATGAAGATGGCACCATTGTCCTTTGCCGGTGTTGATGTGAACTGGAAACTGCCTCCCCGTGAAGGTTCTCAGGTCAACCGGTTTTACCGGCTTGGTTTCTCGCCATTTGGCCTGTACGATTTCTCCAAGAATATGACGCTCGGGGCGGCGGTAGAATACTTTACGTATTTCGAGGAACGCCGTTTCCAGCAGGGAGACGAACTGGGTGCCAAGGCATCGATTTCATGGAAACCGCTTTGGGTTCGCGCGGACAATTCGGGGTGGATGTTTGATTATGTATTCCTGTACCGCTGGCGCATCCAGGAATCCGAAAACCTGAAAATGGATGAGGGTTACCGCAAGATGGACGACCTTTATCGCGGCTTCAAGATGCGAGTTGATGGAGCCCGCTATTTTTCTGTCTATAAAAAATCCCTCGGTGTAGCCTTTTTTTACGAGATAAGCCGAGGGCATTTATTCGGAATGGAAACGGGACACGCCCTGGGACTCTATACGAAACTGATAATTCCGTAGAGCCCGCGGGGGATAAGCTGGCGGCCTAGTCGATTAGTACTTTCCGTACTTGTAGCCGTAACCGTCGCTGTTCCTGTGCTCGTACTTGTTGATGACAAAGCTGGCGTGTGCGCCGTTGTTGCCCTTGAGCAACTGCGACATACCGTCTTGGATGGCCTCGATACTGTGCTTGTTGTATTCCAGTACCATGACAATCTGCGACGCGACACGGCTTGCCAATGTGGCGTCCGTGACGAGCATGATCGGCGGCGTATCGATGATGATGAGATCGTAGCGCTTCTCGACTTCGTCGATCAAGTCGGAGTAATGCTTGCTGCCGAGAATCTCGGAGGGGTTCGGGGGAACCTGGCCGCACGGGATAATGTCCAGATTTTCGACTTCGGTCTGCGTGATGACTTGGTCCATCGTCACATCGTGTAGCAGAATCTGTGACAGGCCATTGCCGCGCTTGATGCCGAATTCCTTGTGCAGACGGCCCTTGCGGAGGTCTGCGTCAATAAGCAGGACCTTCTTACCAAGTCCAGCATAAAGCGCTGCCAGGTTGACGGAGATGAAGCTCTTGCCGACTCCCGGGATGAGGCCGCTGATGGCGATAATAGGACGACAGCCTTCGTCCATGCTGAATTCGAGAGAACTGCGCAGGGCGCGGAGCGATTCCACGGCGACATCGTCCGGTTCGACAACGGCGAGAGGACGGGTTCCCTTGGTACCCTTCGGATTTCCTTTGGGGACCTTCGCGTAAACGCTGTATCCCGTTTCGCGTTCAATGAAGTGTGCGTCCTTGACACCACTGCTGAACTTGTTCATTATGGCGACGAGGACCGCGCCAAATAAGATGCCGAGGAACAGCGCGATGCAGAGAATGACCTTCTTCTTCGGCTTGGTCGGCTTGGAAACTTCTTCGGCGAAGTCGATGATTCGGACAGATCCAACTTCACCGGCGGACACCAGCTTCAGCTGCTGGATGTTGTTGAGCATCGTGGTGTACATGAGCTTGCTCATGTCCACTTCGTTCGTGAGCTTCAATACTTCCTGCTGCGTGGCGGGGAGCTTCTTGGTCTCGTTCGAGTTGATGGAAAGCTGGCGCTTGAGGGTCGCTTCCTGTTCTTCCAGGGTCTTGATTGTCGGATGTTCCGGCTGGAACAGGCGGATGGCGCTCTGTTTCTTTTGCTGGAGGTCGAGGAGGTCCTGCTGGAGCTTCGTCCTGTTGTCCAAAATGATTTTCGTTTCCGCATTGATGTCGATAGAGCCGATCTTGTTGCGGTAGGTGTTGTACTTGAGCAAGGAGGAATCCATCTGCGCCTTTACGTCGGGCAGCTGCTTTTCCAGGAACTCAAGTGTCTTCTGGGCTTCGGCGTTACGCTGTTCCACGTTCTGTCGCAAATAGTTGGAAGCAATTTCGTTCAGGATTTCTGTAGCGCGGTCCGGGTAGATGTCCTGGTAGGTGAATTCGAGAATACCGGTTTTTTTACCCTTTTCCTTGACCTCGAATGCGCTCTTGAATGCCGTTATGGCTTCAAGTCGGGTGAGTTTCGTGATTTCGAACTTCTGCCCCTTGTGGGCTTTCATGCTGGAGACGCTGAAGATGGCCGTATCCCCGGCATAGGGGAACCTGTATGTCTGGCCGACATTGCCTTCGAGGACTTTCTTCTTGTGGTGGTCGAAGAGTACGAATTCCGTGCTATCGTCCTTTGCCGCTGCAATCCAGGGGGTGGATTCTTCGTCTGCGGGGAGCTTATCCCAGGGGACTTCGAACAGGTTGATGTCCATTCGCCCTTCGCGGTGCAAAAGCCGGTTGATTCGGCTGGTTGGGTTCGCGATGTACTGGAGACGCATCTTTTCTACGGCGTCACCGATAATCTGACGGCTGTTGATGAGCTCAATTTCTGTTTCGGCAGGGCTTGTCGTGGCAAAGAGGCTGCCGAGACCGGCCATCATGCTGGCGCCCTTGTCGTTCTTCGATTCAATTTGCAATAACGCGTCCACCTGATACACTGGGCGGATCCACAGGGCGACAAACACGCCTATGACTCCCGAGAGGATTATGCACGGGATCATAATCTTCCAGTTCTTTATCAGGTCATTCAAAAGTTCAGAAATATCTGCTTCTTCTTTTTTCTTTGTCGATGCCATAAAAAATCCGTTTGGGTAATTAATAGGCTCCTATGGGAGTTTCTTTGGGAAGAACCCCCGAATATAAAGGTAGCAAAAAAGGATTCTCGCGTTTCCGGTCAAGTCCGAAAACGACAGAATTTATTAGTTTTGAAGGACTTAAAGAGGTAAACACCTATGCAAATCAAGATTCTTGCTGGAATTGTCGTTTCGGCCGTTCTTTGTTTCTCGGCAGAAGTCGCTCCGATTTCCGATTTGTCGAAGCTCACTGCGGAAGATAGCGATGACTATGAGGAATATTCCCGGCGAATCGAGCAGGTCGAGGCTAGCGCCAAGATTCTCGAGGACTCCCTCCAGCTGAAAACGGCTTCTATCGAGGATTCCCTGCCTCCTCTTGCGCCGCAGGCCGAGGACGAGTCGGATTCCGCCTATGAGGTGCGAAAGAACCAGTACGATGTTGATGTGCACAGGATCATGCGGGAAAAAGAGGATGCCGCGGCCATGATGACCCGCCTCGGCGAATTGAAGGCCGCCGCGAATACCATCAAGAAAATTCAAATGGGAATGTTTGGCTCGCTGCTCGTGAATACCGTTCCCGGACAGGCCTCGGTGAAGATTTCGTCGCAGCCGCAGACACTGGAGTCTCCCGCCCGTTTTGTGCAGGTTGTCCCGGAATCGCTGACGGTAACCGTAAACCTGGATGGCTATGTAACGCAGAATTTGCCGCTGGTGCTCAAGGCCCGCGAAAATAAGGAAATAGACGTGACGCTGGTGTCGCTCACGGATGCCTCCGGAAAGGCGAAGGAAGGCTGGACATGGCGCGGCTATGCCCGCATTTCCGCATTTGTGGCGGCTGCCGGATTCCTGGGGGCCGGCTTGCTTGAAAATAAGATGGCCAGCGACCGGGCCGATGAATACAACAATCTTGCCGTCCGTACGCAAAGGGACCGCGATGAGGCGGAACGTAGCATAGACCGTCGCCAGACGCTGCGCGGTGTATATTACGGAATTGCCGGTGCCCTTGCCTCGTTTGGCGTGGCGACATTCTTCTTCTAGTAAAGACGACAGATTATGAAGCGATTTCTACTGCCCATCTTTTTGTTCTCGGCTTTGAGTTTTGCCTATATGCCGGGAGAGTCCGAATTTGCCTCGCTTGAAGGCGGACATGGAATTTTCGGGAACCCTGCCGCGATTCCCGCATTCGATTCATGGGGCGCCCTGACCGACTACCAGTTTGACGATGGTATTTCGACGTTCCGTGTCGGCGGTAACTTGGACCACCTGGCGGCTGGCTTCTCCTATAGCCGTGACGGCAAGGGCTTTGACGAGTCCCGCTGGAGTTTGAGCCATGGCTCGGAATGGCTGGCACGGTCCATATTCCTTGGAACTCGTGTCGAGGCTTTGCGCAGCGCCGCCTTTAACGGGACGGAATGGCTTTTCTCTGCCGGTGCGATTATTCACCCGATGAATTTTGTCTCGCTAGGGTATACCGGCCGGAATCTCTTGCAGGGCGGTCCCGAAGAACAGAAGAAGTTCCACGACCTGGGTGTAACATTTCGCTTGGGGAGCCTTTTCTGCGTGAGCTACGATGTCGAGAATTTCAAGAGACATCGCATGCTTTTCGAAATGGAACTTTACGGTACCCGGCTCGGTTTCAAGATGCCGCTACATGACGATACCCGCGAGTATACGCTCACCTTGTCGACGACGCTGGGTGGCCACAATACCGCTGCGGTCACGTTCTTTGATGATTATATGATAAAGCGCGGTGCATGGGGCTACCATGCGGCTAAGAATCCGCGCGCAACGACATCGGCTCAGATATACCGTGTCCCGCTGGACAAGGAAGTGGGCGAGGTCGAAAGCGACTTTGTCTTTTTGGGCGCGCGCACCATGGGAATCCATACGGTTCGTAACCATTTCGAACACTTGCTGCACGACCCCGGTGCGGGAATCGTGATTCTTGACTTTTCCGGCTATCGTGGCGGTGTCGCCATATCCATGGAAATCAAGCGTTACGTGGAAAAGCTGCTTGCTCGTGGCTCCAAGGTTATCGCCTATGTCGACGACTTGCGCCCCTCTGTCATGCTGGCGGCGCTTTCGTGCAACCGCATTGTCGTGGAACCTTCGGCGCACTTCTCCTGGCGCGGGCTGGGCGGGTCGTCGCTGTATTACAAGGGACTTTTCGACAAGCTCGGCGTGAAGGTGGAATTCCTGCGTCACGGAGCCTACAAGTCTGCTGTCGAACCGTACACGGCTGATTCCATGTCGGCGGAGGCCCGTGCGAACAGGGAAGAGCTTTATAAGGATTACTGGAATGCCATTACGGATGCGGTGGCGGAACGCTTTACCCGTCGCGGGGTGCATCCTGACGATGCAAAACGTGCTATAGATTCCTTGGCCGGGGTGCCGCTCCTGACGGCAAAGAGTGCTGTGCAGAACGGATTCGCCGATACGCTTCTCTATCTCGATCAGGTTCCGTCGTATGCGCTCAAGCTGTTCTTCGACATAGATGTCCCCATGGCCCGTTACAAGACGTGGAAACCTTCGGACAAGAAGCTGTTCCTTGAAGACTGGGGCTGGCGTCGCCATATTGCCCTCTTGAATATTGACGGGACGATAGACGGACGTATGGAAAAGTCCGTGCTGGATGCGCTGAGGGCTCTCCCCAGCAGCGGTGCGGAGGCTCTTGTGTTGAGGGTCTCGTCGCCTGGCGGCAGCGCGCTTGCTTCCGACAAGATTTGGGCGGCAATCAAGTTTGTCCGTGAACAGGGAATCCCGGTGGTCGCGAGCATCGGCAACATGGGCGCTTCAGGCGGGTACTACATTGCCTGCGGTGCCGAAACGATTATTGCCGAACCGTATTCCATCGTGGGTAGCATAGGCATTTACGGCGGCAAGGTCGACGCCTCCGGCCTGTTGGACAAGCTTGGACTCAAGGCCGAGACGGTAAAGACGCATAAGTATTCCGACGCGGAATCCTTCAACCGTCCTTGGACGGACGAGGAAAAGGCCGCCCTGCAGGATTACATGGATGATTTCTACGATCGCTTTGTCGGTGTCGTGTCCGAGGCTATCGGCAAGCCCAAAGCCGAAATCGACTCGCTTTACGGCGGCGGTCGTGTGTTCATGGGATGGAAGGCTCTCGAGTACGGGCTTGTGCACAAACTGGGTGGCATCGATGCCGCCATTGCGGAAGCCAAGCACCTTGCCGGTATTGGCGAGGGAACCGAGGTCGAAATCCACTTTGTCAATACGGACAAGTCCAGGATCCTCCCTGCGACGGGAGTTTCCGCATGGCTGGATTTTGTGGACGGAATCGGGAAAACCCAGTTCTGGGCCATTGAACCGCAATGGTTTGATCTGGAGTAGTCGGGGTTTTTCGAGGTTGATATGTTTGCGATAGTGATGACTGTTCTGGGGTGCCTTGCCATTTCGGCGTTCTGCTCGGTGACGGAAGCCTCCTTCTACAGTGTGCCTCCTTCTACGGTAGAATCGCTCCGTCGGCATAAGAAGTTTACGGCACGATACCTCAAGCATGTCAAGGAAAACATTGACCGCTACATTGCATCGGTGCTGGTGGTGAACACCGTGGCAAACACCGTAGGCGCTTCGCTCGCTACGGCACTTGCCGTGAAACGCCTGCCGCCAATGGGAGCGATGGCGCTCCCCGTCATCCTGACAATACTGATTCTCCTGTTCGGCGAGATTACCCCGAAAACCCTCGGCGTGAAGCAGGCGAAAATTGCCGCCCCGCTGGTGGCCGTACCGTTCTACTACATCACCAAGATTTTGAGTTGCACCGGAATTATCTGGCTCTGCCTTACACTCACCAAGCGCTGGACCCGTGAAAGCGAAGAAAAGAAGGATGTCAGCGTGGAAGACATCAACAGCCTCGTGAACTTGGGGCTTCGCGAAGATGTCATCGACCGCCAGCAGGCTCTGGTCATCAAGAACATCCTCGCCCTGAAATCCGTTGCCGTGCGCAAGGTGATGACTCCGCGCCAGGTCGTGTTCTCGCTGCCGGCCGACAAGACTATCGGCGAGACCGTGGACGAACGCGGAAACTGGCCGTTTTCCCGTGTGCCGCTTCACGGCGAAAAGAAGGACGACTGGGTGGGTGTCGTGCTCCGTCGAGACGCCTACAACAAGCTCGCGGAGGGCAAGCGCGACATCAAGCTTCGCCAGATGATGCGGCCCCTGCTTTTGGTGCCCGACAGCCTGACGCTCGACAAGCTCCTGCTCCGTTTCCTCAAGCAGCGCGGCCACATGGTGGGCGTCGTGGACGAATGGGGCGCCATTGCTGGAATCGTGAGCCTGGAAGACGTGCTGGAAGAAATTCTTGGCCGCGAAATCGTGGATGAATACGACGAATCCGTAAACTTGCAGGAAACTGCCCGTCGCCGGTCAAATGCTCTCGCATCGATGCGGAAGAACTTTCCGACGGTGAGATCTTAAAATGCAGATTGACGGGAAGGAATGCCTATAGGCATTCTGCAGTGTACGTTGAATTGCGGGTAGGGTCTATTACCCGGTTAGGATCGGTTGATCCGTCTTCCCACTTGATGGATTTTGAACCGCTAGGACATTCTACGCTTAATTTCATGGGATGGTGTTCAAAAACATTCCAATTGTATTCTTGGCTCTGCTTGATGTCGAAATCATCTAGCTTTAAAATGCCATTTCCCTTTACCTTTATGGTAATGGGAACATCGTCGTTCAGCTCGAAGGCTTCTTTAAACTCAGTCCTTACTTTTTTGTCTCGATCGTAGGACCATGATTTTAGACAACTGCCGTCTGCCTCGAAAAACGTTCCGCAACTATTTTCATGATTGGTCCTTTTGTACAGTGCTAAATCCCTTGTGACTTGAGCCGGTTCGATTTTTTGGGTTATGCGGTCTATTTGTTGCGCTATTTTTTGGCCGTTGACAAATGTGGAGTACAGGTAGGATGCTCGGTTGATGAAGCTTTGCTTGAAATTGGAATTTTGAATAAGTTTTATGAAAATGTTGGAAAAACAGGTGTATTTTTTCTCGCTAAAGCAGGTGCGGTCGTGTCTTCCTCCCTCGAGAATCCAATTTATCATGTTGGTGTTTTCCGTGAATCCAGAAAGTCTGGGAATCCAGTCAAAACCTTGGTCAATGTCGAATGCCATGAATTTCCAGGGGGAATTTCCGCTTTTCCACGCGCGTACATTGGCTTGTGGCCAATCATCGTTGGCGTAAAAGATTTCAGCGGCCATGTATTCCATGTAGCTCGTCATGTTGATTTTTTGGAGAACGGAATAGTATGCCGAGTCGTCGTCTTTAAAATTTGACTTGTCAATAAATTGTATAGTGTTCATGTAGTCGTCTAAAGAACCGCTTTTTAATTCAACTACATCGTTTGCAATCTTGACTATATCTACGTTGTTGTTGTCTATTCCGTAATTGGTCTCTATGAAATGTTCGTTTAGCTTTTCTCGCATGTCGTAGATTCCCCGGTACGCGCCGTTATAAAACACAACAACGTGTTTTGACCGTTGGTAATCGACGTTGGTTCCTTCAAGAAGGCTTGTTGCCATGGCGTCCGCAATATAATCGGATGAAAACCGATTGCCGTTGTTGCGTAAGGTAAAGGCTTTGAACGAGTTTTTTTCAGGCCGAGTGTCGAATAAGGAGTAATGTAGTCTCCCGGACTGATATTCTTTTCTCATTCTTATGGTGACAGATTTTTTCTTTAAATTTCTACTTGAGTTTCCGGAAATTGCAATTCCTGCGTTTATTTCGAAAGCTTTCTCTTTTGATGAACTTCCGTTGGCAAAGTATTCCACGTGTGTCGGGTATTCTACGTCTTCCCAAAATTTACCTGTTAGGCAGGGTTCTGGTTTGCAGCGTTCCGCGTCAAGGTATTCCTTTACATAATAGGGGTCCACGCTGATAGATACAACGGGCATGTTTATTGTTTCGTTGACGAAGTAGGTCTCGGTCTGTTGCCTTACAGGCTTTTCGTTGATGTACTCGTTACAGCGGACGACAGTCGTTGAATCGATGGATCGGGATTCTGAAAAAGCTTGAGAGCTTGAATCGGGGTCGGATCCGTCAAAAGTGCAACGGACAATACCTTGTGTTGCGGGGGGGTGAAGCGTAAATGGTTCAGTAAAACCAGCGTCTGGAAGTAATGCTTTGCTTTGGGGGGTCTTAATTACTTCGGTAGCAGTGCTGTCTGCTGCCGGGACGGAATCTTTTTTAGTCGAGGTGGAATCCGCTTTTGCCGAGTCGAGAACGACTTCTGCTGCGATTGAGTTGATCGTTCCTTTAGTAGTGCCTATCTCGGCTTCAATATTGTTTGTTGCGCTTCCAGCGGAATCCTCGGGGAGTGATGCTATTTCTAGCACTGCATCGGTCTCTAGGGGAAACAACTCACTATTGCTGCATCCGCAAAGCAGTGAGCATAAAATTCCGCAGACTCCAAATGTTTTTTTCACGTTTACTCTTAGGCTTTAGACGAAGTGTAAGTAATGTGTAAATAAAAAATAATTTTTCACTTGGGGCTTGTCAAACTTTTTTCCCCGCTCTCGTCTGACGGTTCGGCCCTTTTTTTAACAATTTGTTGATATGATTAATACGATTGATATAATTGATAGAACAAAAAACGCCTAAACTACGGACTTTTTGATAAAAAAGTGTTTTTTACCCTTGTGCCGTCCCGGAAAAGCGTCTATATTTGTTCCACTTTCACGGGGCAAAGGTTGCTCCGGAAATCTTAACTAGAGGATTTACATGAAGACTATTACGGTAAACCCGAAGTCCGTCAGCCGCAAGTGGAAGCTTGTGGATGCCGCTGACAAGCCGATGGGTCGCGTTGCAAGCGAAGTTGCTCGCCTCCTCATGGGCAAGCACAAGGCCATCTATTCCCCGAACGTCGACACTGGTGACTTCGTTGTCGTTATCAACGCAGCCAAGGTGCTCGTTACCGGTAACAAGAACCTGCAGAAGGAATACTTCCACCACACCGGTCACATCGCCGGCGAACGCTGGATCAACTTTGCCGACCTCATGGCCAAGCATCCGACCGCTCCGCTCGAGGCCGCTATTTGGGGAATGCTTCCTCACAGCGCTCTTGGTCACAAGATGGTCAAGAAACTCAAAATCTATGCTGGCGCCGAACATCCGCACGCTGCACAGAATCCCGAAGTCGTAGACTTTTAATTTAGAACGGAGGATAAATCTATCGCTACCGCAAAAAGTAAGAAGATCTACCGCGGCACCGGCCGTCGCAAGAATGCCATCGCCGCTGTGATCCTGAAGCCGGGTACCGGCAAGCGCACTATCAATGGTCGTGATTTCAAGGATTACTTCCATTCTGAAGTGCAGAACATGATTGCAAACCTTCCGTTCGCCATCCTCGGCAACGCGGAAGAATGGGACGTCGAAGTCACCGCTCGTGGTGGTGGAATCGCCGGCCAGATGGGCGCTGTCCGTCTCGGCATCTCCCGTGCACTGGTTGCTAACGACGCCGAAGTCAAGCCCGCCCTCAAGAAGGAAGGCCTCATGACTCGCGACTCTCGTGCCGTTGAACGTAAGAAGTTCGGCCGCAAGAAGGCTCGTAAGCACTTCCAG
>JAGCGO010000043.1 GCA_017649565.1 Fibrobacter sp.
AGAGCTCGGAGCCCCTTCGATGTCGAAGTAGTTCAAGTTTTCGGCCATCCATACCTGGCCGCCGATGGTCGTCGTCTTGTAGACAATCCCGTCACGCGGGTCCGTCATGGAGCCATAGGCAAAGTCAGGATTGTCGTGCGTTCCCCTAGGGTCGTAGAAATGCCACACGCCCACGCTGTCCGGATCGTGGCGCGCCGTATCGATGCCTTCAATGCCATCGGGGAAAAGGATGTTGAAAAGGGAATCAAAAACAGCAGATGAATCGACGCTGGAAGAAGAGGCCGGTTCACTGACAGATTCCATTTCGCTTGAAAGCGCCTCTACGCTCGGCGCCTCCGATTCACTCGAGGAAACATCTTCGCTAGAAACTTCTTCGCTAGAAGAAGACAACACATTCCCCGGTTCAGCAGACTCATTCGCGTCAAGAATCTTTTCTTCCGGAGCTTGCAGTCTCGAAGATTGCTGAGTAGCAACAGCATCTAGCGAGCCCAATTCGTTTTCCGAGCTACCAGGATTATTGCTGTCGCTACAAGCGAAAAGTCCTGCAGAAAGCAGGAGCGATACTACAGCCAGGCACCCTTTTTTAGCGGCCATGAGAACCTCCACAAAATTCATCCCATCTTAATCTATGTTATTGCGCACAAAAAAACAATAGGCACTAGGCCGCAACAGCGCCAAATACGCCCAATTTAGTCCTTGACGCAGCGGAAAGCCAAGCTATCAACATTCTCTAATAGATAAGGGGAAGCATATTTCCATGTCCGGGTTTAGATACTTACAATTCACCTTGGTGCCGCAATTTGCAAAACTAAAGGAACTGCTGGAACGAATAACGTTTACAACCGAACTAGACGATTTTTTTCGAGGAACCCTGTCCTACCGATGAAGACGACTCGTTCTATCCTGCACTACTACTCAGGCGACTATTAACAACATCATCTGGATTAACAAGCGTCGTTGTCGCAAATCCCCCTAATAAAGCCGAACGGCTTAATTATCTAGTACGGCGGGGAAGTTCCGATGCGTGCTTTTCCTGCCAGATTGCTTCCAGCTGGGCACGTTCGGCTTCGGTTGCCCAATCGGAATCCGGGAATTCCTGCACAATGATACGGTAGCGGTTCACAGCAGAATGGAAATCGCGCAGTTCACGGTAGATATTACCCATCTGCAACATCGCGAAATAGCGTTCCTCGGGTTCAAGTTCCAAATCCAGGAGTTCCTTGTACATCTGCAGAGCCGGTTCCAGATTGCCAGCCTTGAAAAGCATGTTGGCCACTTCAATTGTGGGACCATCGGCAGGAACTCTCTTCGGCTTCGCGACCTTTTCTTCCTTGTTTTCCTTGGCAACCTTCTCGGCCTTGGGTTCCTTCTCCGCCTTGGCTTCCACTTTTTCCTGCGCAGGAGCAGCAGCCGGCTTTTCCGCCTCGGACTTGGCCTCGGCAGCATCGCCACGCAGTTCTGCAAGGCGGCTTTCGGCTGTAGCGCGGAACACGGCGCTCGGAGACGCTTTTTTCAGATAAGCTTCCAAGTATTTCTTTTCCAGTTCCTTGCGCTTCCCTTTTTCGTAAACGAGCGCGAGGAAATAATTGGCATCGTTGCCACGGTCCTTGTAGGTAAGGCCCTTCTTCAAGTTATATTCGGCCTTGTCGTATTCGCCCAGTTCAAAACGGGTAAGGCCAGCGTAGAAATACGCACCCGGATCGCCAGGACGCTTGACCAGGATTTCTCTCCAGATGGGGACAACTTCCTTGTACTGGCCCGCTTCGAACAACCTTTTTCCCTTTTCGAACAAGTCCTCCGGTTCGGGCTTGGCCTCTTTCACCATTTCCTTTTCCGGTTCGGCCTTGACTTCCTTTACCGGTTCCGGTTTCGTCTTCACGGGCTGCGGAGCAGCTTCCTCGACAGGAGCTTCTTCTTTTTTCTCGGCCACCTTCGGCGGTTCAACCTTGGCTTCTTCCGCAGGTGCGGCCGTCTGAACTTCCGCCACGGGATTGTTTTTCGGATCCTTCGCGCGTTCGGCCTCGGCCTTGGGCTTCTGGCCCAGCGCCTCGTAGACCTTGGCGGCACCTTCGTAGGCCTCGCTCATCGACGGATTATAACGATACGCCAGACGGAAATTGGCGAGAGCGCCACTGTAGTCCTTCATCTTCATGCGGACCTGGGCGGCCAAATAGTAAGCCTCGGAATTTTTCGGATCATCGGCAAGTATGGAGCGGTATTCCCCAAGGGCCTTTTCGTATTCCCCCTTCGCCTCGAAGCGGGCGCCCTGTTCAACTCGCGGATCGGCGGCAAAGGCCGCAGAAAAACCCATCAACACTGCAAAAGTAACAATGGACGCTGATGCAAAAAAACTTTTAACCATATACGCTAATTTAGAAAAAGAAAGCCAACTTCCGAAAAATACCACTGCTCAAAAAACGACTAAAAACGTGAAAGCGGGTTCATGCAGAGGCAATAGCGGCGTTTTATTTTGAAACGTACAAGATTGCGTGCGTTTCATTTCTATACACCACGAATGATTATTTTCAGATGTTAGCCCAAAACAGGCCTTGGTTCTAAGTTTGGTAAAGCAAAATGCCTGCCAACATGCCTAAAAACGCAAGAAAAAAGCCCCAAAAGGCCAAAATCTTGCAAAACGCCGGTTTTGGCATGGAATTTGCTTTTACAGGGTCGAAACGTAAATCGCCCCCTGTGGGCAACAATTTTAACAATGGGCGAATCAAGGACGCCCGCAAAAATGAGGTAAAGCAAAATGATCAAGCCTTTAGCAGATCGAATCGTCGTTAAGCCGGCAGAAGCCGAACAGAAGACCTCCTCGGGTCTCTTCATTCCGGACAATGCCAAGGAAAAGCCCATGCAGGGCAAGGTCGTGGCCGTGGGCCCGGGCCGCAAGAACGACAAGGGCGAACTGGTCGCCATGGAAGTCAAGGTCGGCGACGAAGTCCTGTACGGCAAGTACAGCGGCACTGAAGTCACCGTCGACGGCGAAACCTACCTCATCGTCAAGGAATCGGACGTTATCGCTACTCTTTAGACGAGAGAACGGTTCTTCGAACCTACAGACGAGAGACGAGAGATTTTAACAATCGCGCATTCGCGCTAAAAAGTTTTAAATAGAAAAAAAGGAAAAAACAAAATGGCAAAGCAACTCAAGTTTGATGTGGCAGCTCGCGAATCCCTCATGAAGGGCGTGGACAAGCTCGCCAACGCTGTCAAGGTAACTCTCGGCCCCAAGGGCCGTAACGTGATGATCGCCCGCTCCTTCGGCGCCCCGAACGTGACCAAGGACGGCGTGACTGTCGCCAAGGAAGTGGAACTCGAAGACGCCTACGAAAATCTCGGCGCCCAGATGGCCAAGGAAGTCGCCAACAAGACGAGCGACGCTGCCGGTGACGGCACCACGACCGCTACGGTCCTGGCCCAGGCCATCACCCGCGAAGGACTCAAGAACGTGGCCGCCGGTGCAAACCCGATGGACATCAAGCGCGGCATGGACGCTGCCGTCGACGCCGTGATTGCCGAAGTCGGCAAGATGGCTGTCAAGATCAACGGCAAGGAACACATCGCCCAGGTCGCTACGATCTCTGCAAACAACGACCCGGAAATCGGCGACCTCCTCGCTAACGCCATGGAAAAGGTCGGCAACGACGGTGTCATCACCATCGAAGAATCCAAGACCGCCGACACGATCCTCGACGTCGTCGAAGGTATGCAGTTCGACCGCGGCTACCTTTCTCCTTACTTTGTCACCAACACCGACAGCATGGAAGTCTCCCTCGAGAATCCGTACATCCTCCTGTACGACAAGAAGATTTCTACGATGAAGGACCTGCTCCCGATGCTCGAACACGTTGCCAAGCAGGGCAAGTCGCTCCTCATCATTGCCGAAGACGTCGATGGCGAAGCTCTTGCTACGCTCGTCGTGAACAAGATGCGTGGTACCCTGAAGGTCGCCGCCGTTAAGGCTCCGGGCTTCGGTGACCGCCGCAAGGCCATGCTCGAAGATATCGCCATCCTCACCGGCGGTATGCTCGTTTCCGAAGAAACTGGCGCCAAGCTCGAAGACGCTCCGGTTACGGTTCTCGGCCAGGCCAAGTCCATCACCATCACGAAGGACAACACCACGATCGTCGAAGGTGCAGGCGACGCTGCCTCTATCAAGGGCCGTATCGGTCAGATCAAGAAGCAGATCGAAACCACCACGAGCGACTACGACCGCGAAAAGCTCCAGGAACGCCTGGCCAAGCTCGCCGGCGGTGTGGCCGTGATCAAGGTCGGTGCCGCTACCGAAGTTGAAATGAAGGAAAAGAAGGACCGCGTCGACGACGCCATGCACGCAACGCGCGCCGCTGTCGAAGAAGGTATCGTTCCGGGTGGTGGCGTCGCCCTCATCCGTGCAGAAAAGGCCATTGACGCCCTCAAGTTCGACAATGCCGACCAGAAGACCGGCGCTGCCATCATCCGTCGTGCCATCGAAGAACCACTCCGCCAGATCGTGCAGAACGCCGGTCTCGAAGGTTCTGTCGTGGTCAACAAGGTCAAGGAAGGCAAGGACGGCTTCGGCTACAATGCCAAGACTGACACTTACGAAGACCTCATCAAGGCCGGCGTTATCGACCCGGCCAAGGTGACCCGCACGGCCCTCAAGAACGCCTCCTCCATCGCCTCGATGATCCTCACGACTGACTGCGTGATCACCGAGAAGAAGGAACCCAAGCCGGCAGCTCCGGCCATGGATCCCGGCATGGGCGGAATGGGCGGCATGATGTAATCATCTTATCATTCTCCTTACAGAAATCCCCCGAGCATCACTGTTCGGGGGATTTTCGCATCCGCCATAAAAAAGGCATAAAAAAAAGGCGCCGCATCTTGCGGTACCTTTTAGTCGGGATGACTGAATTCGAATCAGCGACCTCTTGAACCCCATTCAAGCGCTCTACCAGGCTGAGCTACATCCCGTGGGTCGGGGTCAAATTTAGGTTAAAAATCCGTTTTTTTCAAGGTAGGACCCGAAAAAAAACGATTTTTTACTTCCAATACCCCACAATAAGCACCTCGGGTGTCGCCCTCGGGAACTTTTTGCTCTTAAAACCAACAATTTTGCGAAGACTCTGCTGCTTGAGTTCCCAACCCTCGCGCAAAAGGCCCTTTGTTGTAAGGGTAATCTTGACACCGGGGACCTTGCCGCCTTCCTTGACCTGGTCAATCTTGTCCACATTGAGCATCACGTTCTTGGACTTCATCGAGAATTCGCGAAGGCTTGCAGAATCCAACACGAGGTCGGGCCTGTCCTTCTTGTCGGTCTGCCACACGTAGAACGTCCATTCGCGCTTTTCGCCCTTGCCATAGTAACCCGCGTCAAACAGTTTCTCGCTGAAGAAGAACGGGGCCACGACAAAGCCGTCCATCTTGGCGGTATAGGGTTTGCCGTCCGTACCGACCATCACGATGACCGGGTTGATTTGCCCATCCATCTCGGAAAAGTCGATATCGAATTCTATGGTGACCGGGGAGTTCTTGGCAATCTTGGTCGGGTACTTGAAGTTGGTCATCCCGATTCCCTGACCGAACGCGTTTTCGAGCGTAATGTCCTTGCCCGAAATGTTCGCCCCCTTCAGGACAATGTGCTTGACATCGCCCTGGTTCACGTAACCGATGGGATACGTTTCAGGGACAAAGCGAATGGCGTCATCGGCGAGAGCCGCCGTGGAAAGAGCGAATGCCAGAGAAAAGACTGTTGCAATAGACTTTGAATTCATGCCCCTAATATAGCAAATTCAGCGAGGAAATTCCATCTAGTTCTTGAGATCACACCACACTCCTTCTGAGCGTTTTCCATTAAATGTAAAATCCCAGGATCCATTTTCTTCCCTATTGGGACAGGCGGAAGAGCATTCACCCTCCGCTATTTGCACAGACAACTTTGTTGAGCATGGAAAACAATAACCATTATAGTTTATAAGCGGGCGGCCAGAACAACTCTTAAAGAAGCATTCTCCATTTTGGACCGACCTTTCAGGGCACTTTGAACAGTTTTTCGTATCGCTAACAGGGCCATCGTAATCGCAGGGTCTGCAATCACCAAAAGTGTCTTCCAAGGGTCTGTAGTCAGGGCACTTTTCTAGTTTACATCCCCAAAAAATATTGACCCTTTTTGTAGTCCCGTTCTTCCCGTTGCAAATTCTCTCACAGTCATCCCCATCGTGGGCCGTGAAAATTTCGACATCGTCACAAGGATGACAATCTCCATGTTCGTCCAGCAAGGGGCGATCGTCAGGACAAGATGCAGAGACAGTACCTTTGTTTCCGCCAGACTTATGACCGGAATCTTCTTCCTCGTCTTCGTCCGATTCATCCTCTTCGCTCGAAGATTCGTCCGATTCTTCGTCGTCATCTTCGTTCACAGACTCAACGACGATTTCGCTACCAATCGTTTCTTCTTCACCCGTTGCAGTACATGCTGTAAACAACGTTGTAAGGAAAAATGCCAAAAGAGCATTTAAAAATATCATTCGCATATGCAGACCCCTCCTTTTTTTTAAATGTAATTTCAAAAAAGACCCTTATTTCCACACGGATGTAAATTTTAGTTTACATTTCACAAGTGTAGAAAAACAATGTGCACGCATCACAAAACAAATAAGGATCCGTCCAAAAAAATTATCTTTGCGCGCATGAAGAAATACCACTTGGCCACATACGGCTGCCAGATGAACGAGTACGACTCGGCGATGATCGCCCAGGAACTCGACATGAGCGGTTGCGTCGAGACGAGCAACCAGGAAGATGCCGACTTCATCATCGTGAACACCTGCAGCGTACGCGAAAAGGCCGAGGAAACCGCCATCGCGAACATCAGCAAGCTCAAGTACCTGAACAAGAAGAACCCCGACGTGAAGGTTGTCGTGTGCGGTTGCATGGCCAAGAATCGCGGGCCGGAACTTTTGAAGCGCCTCCCGAACGTGAGCTACATCGTGGGCCCGGACCAGTACAAGAAAATCCCGGAACTGCTGCTCGGTGACGCGCATAGCCCGCTGCACCAGACGCACCACAAGATGTTCATCGACGAGGACCTGAGCGAGAACTATCTTGGCGAATACGCGAAACTCCAGAACGATTTCAGCACGTTTGTCGCCATCCAGCGCGGCTGCAACAAGCGCTGCAGCTACTGCATCGTGCCTTACCTGCGCGGTCCCGAAAAGTACCGCGACATGGAAGACGTGCTTGCCGAAGTCCGTAAGGCCGCCGACAAGGGCATTACCGAGGTGACGCTCCTTGGCCAGACGGTGAACGCCTACAAGACCGAAGGCGGCAACTTCGCCGACCTGCTCACAAAGGTTTCAGAGATTGGCGGCATCCGCCGCATCCG
Organism: Fibrobacter sp.; assembly: GCA_017649565.1. Lineage (GTDB taxonomy): Bacteria > Fibrobacterota > Fibrobacteria > Fibrobacterales > Fibrobacteraceae > Fibrobacter. The sequence continues at coordinate 7,370 of JAGCGO010000043.1, forward strand.
CTTCACGAGCCCGCACCCGAGGCACTACACGAACGAACTCATCGACGTGTTGCTTAACAACCCGAAGGTCTGCCACTACGCACACATCCCCATCCAGAGCGGCTCCGACGCCATGCTCAAGAAGATGCGCCGCCAGCACAACATGGAGCAGTACCTCTCGATTATCGAGCAGCTGCGCAGCAAGGATCCGTTCTACGGAATATCCACCGACGTGATTTGCGGTTTCGTGGGCGAAACGGAAGAAGACTTCGAGGCGACCCTCAAGGCATTTGAAACCTGCCAGTTCGACTCGGCGTTCATGTTCATCTACAGCCCGCGCAAGGGCACGGAATCGTACAAGGAAACCGAAACGCTCACCGAGCAGGAAAAAATCGAACGCCACACGCGCCTCGTGGAACTGCAGAACGCCATCACGCTCAAGCGCAACCAGATGATGCTCGGCCGCACCGAGGAACTGCTGGTCGAAAAGAACTCCGTGCGCGACGAGACGGAACTGCGCGGCCGCACCGACAACTTCAAGAAGGTGGTTTTCAAGCCCGAAGAAGGCCGGATCGTTAAGCCGGGCGACTACGTGAAAGTTAAATTAGATGATATCAGAGGCTGGACGATTAGAGGGAAATTGATAATTGATAATGGATAATGGATGATTGTGGTGTGAGGTAATGAAGATGAAGTTTTGGAATGTTCGCGGAATTGCCGCTATTTTGTTCTTGATTTGCGGCACAAACGCTTTTGCGCAGTCGATGGCGGATGCGCAGAAGGCTTACGTCGCAGGGAACTGGAAACAGGCGGCCACATCCTTTGAACAAGCTTGTCCCAAACAGCCCGCAGAAAACCGCACCGAATGTTATCTGTGGAATGTCCTCGCCCTTTCGCAGACAGGCAACGCGAACGATTTCGCCAAAGCCGGAAAACGCCTCGACAGTCTGATCCAGGTGACCAATCCGCAAAAAAGCGTCTATGCCGACCTCATGATGACGCGAGCCCAGTTCCAGCTGTATCTCGGAAAGTACGAAAATGCAGCCAACGCTCTCGTCCACGCCATCGAAACGTCGAAGACGGAACAGGCCCCCGTACTCCAAAAAGTTTGTACTGCCGTCCAGGCAAAGATTACGCAGGAAGCCCTGACGGAAGCTTGTTCGAACCTCGGGAAAGCCCAACCGGTAAAGACGGCGTCATCCCAGACCGCCGCACAGGAACAGGCCCCGAAGCAAGCAGCAACCGCCGCAAACACGGCCCCCGCAGCCGCTCCGGCACTCATTGACCTCCCCGATTTCGACTCGGACGAGACTGGAAAAAAATCCGCACCGGCATCTGCGGTTCAATCCCGTCAAGAGGAGCCTTGGACACTCCAGCTCGGCGCCTTCAGCATGAAACCGAACGCCGAAGCGCTTACAGAGAACCTAAAAAAAAGGAAAATCCCCTGTAGGATTGTTGAACAAACGCAGGACACGAGGACTTTATATGTAGTCCAGTCAGGCGATTTCGCATCAAAAGAAAAGGCCATCGATTACGGAGCGAGAGAACTTTCTCCGTTAAATGTCGATTTTCGCGCGACATTAAAGAAATAATTACCTTAAAATTGCCGATTTTGTCCAAAATTGGGCGATTATTTCCTTTTTTTAACCTTTCAAAGTAACGAAAAAATACTATATTTGATGCACACCCTAGCCGGGGTGGTGAAATTGGTAGACGCGCCGGACTCAAAATCCGGTACTCGCGAGAGTGTGAGGGTTCGATTCCCTCCCCCGGCATAAAGGCTCGGAAATTGAGGTTACGATGGCAAAATGGCGCAACGTTATGACTATGGTACTGATGGCAGGCTCTCTGGCCCTGGCTCAGTACGACTATGACTACGATGAATCCGCATCTTCAGATACCGAGCAGTCCTATTCTTACGGCGAATCCAACGACGAAGACGATTTCGACAAGATGGATGCCGCTGATGCCGAAAAGAAGGCTCAAGAAGAAGCAAATCAGCCCATTCCGACCGATGAAGAATCCAAAGTAGGTAAAGCTCAGGCTAGCGGGGACGAATGGGAGGGTTTCCGTTACGAAGAAATGGGCCTTACCCAGTGGGAATTCCAGCAGGCTAAGGAAGAAGGCGTCACCCGCGAAAAATTGACACACCTTGTCGAAGTGGGTATCCGTCCTTCCGAATATTTGCAAAAGCCGTGGCTGCGCCTTGGCGTGACCGAGGAACAGTGGTTGAGCCAGCGTTCCGAAGGCCTCGAAGATGCAGACATCGACCGTTCCTACAGAAACCGTTCTGGCGACCAGGCTTACGCCTATCTCTCGCTCCTCGTTCCGTCGCTCTACCAGTGGAAAGTCGGCCATTCGACCAAGGCCATCTGGATTGACGCGCTCTGGGTCGCTGGCGTGGGAGCAACCGCCTACATGGCCATTGACAAGCAGGACAGCTGGTTCTACTTCCTCATCCCGGTCATTGGCGCCCATATCTGGTCGTTCGCAGACGCATTCTTCAGCACGCAGTGGGCCAACAACCCCGATGCAAACCGCTTTAGTTTTGGCATTCTCCCGACGCCGGACAAGGGTGTCGCCAGCATGCTGCAAGTGAAGTTCTAAGGCCATGCAGCTTGAGCTGTTAAAGAGCAAGATCCACAGAGCCACCGTTACTGACGCGAACCTGAACTATCAGGGTTCTATCACTATTGCCCGTGACCTGATGGATGCCGCGAACATTCTCCCCTACGAAAAGGTCGGCATCCTGGACGTGAACAACGGTTCCAGGTTTGAAACTTACGTTATCGAGGGTCCCGCCAAGTCCGGCATGATCTGCCTGAACGGCGCGGCAGCACGCCTGGTACAGCCCGGCGACCTCGTGATCATCGTTGCCTATGCGTCCATGACCCCGGAAGAAGCCAAGAACTGGCAGCCCACCGTTGTCCATGTGAACGAAAAGAACGAGATTGTATAAATTAGAGACTAGAGACTAGAGGCTAGGATCTAGGGGCCAGGATCTAGTGCAGCCTCTAGTTTCTAACATGGCGAAGCCATCATTATCTACTCTAGCCTCTAGCCCCATTTCCCTAGCCTCTAATTACTATATTCCTAACATGCGGTCAATGTTATTGGCAATCGTCCTTGCTTCGTTTGCTCTTGCGGCTAATCCCACAAAAGCCGATTCCGTCATTGTCGCAGCAGCCGTTCCCGACACTCTCTACGATACCGTTTACGTGCCCGTAGAAAACGGCATTCCCTGGAACCACGAAATTTTTCCCAGGGAACGCTTGCTCCGCCACCCCACCTTCGATCCGGCACTCACCGTGGCCTACACCTACTCGGCAAGTTTCGTCGGGGGATCGTTCGGCAGTTTCGCGCAGCAAAGCTACCTCGCCCACTGGAACTACGAATTCTCGCCGGACCTGCACCTGTTCGGCGCTATCGGCCTCTGGATGCCCCTGTACAGCAACCTGAAATACGACATTCCGAGAGAAGACGTGCAGCAGGGAACCGTCCGTCCTATCATTCCGAACGTCGGCCTGGAATATCGGATCAACAACAACGCCTACCTCCGCATCGGCGTAACCAAGGAAGATGACGTTTTGAAAGCCTATGGACCCATGCACCGCTACTACGGGCCCTGGAGAAATTCTAACTTTTACCCGTGATGCGTTTTTTAAACATGTTGGTGTTCGTTGCTCTGCTTGCGCTTGCTACCGGGTGCAAGGAAAAGGAACAGCCCAAAGTTCAGGAAAAGCGGAAATACGCAGGCTCGCTGGAAGTCCTAAATAGCTGTGGAGAAGTAGGTTCGGCAGCCAAAATGACCTCGTTCCTGCGCAAGAACGGATTCGACGTCGTCAGCTACAGGAACGACCTCCTCCAGAACTACGACGAGACCATACTTGTCCTCAGGAACCCTGAATGGGAAGGAGCCCAGGCACTCGCCCAGACGCTCCGGACGAAAAACATCATGAAAGTCGCAAGCAAAAGGGCGAACGACATAGACGCTACAATATATATAGGCAAGGATTTTAAACAAATCATAGAACCCGAACAGGGAGAAACAAATGACAACGAATAAGCAAGAACTGCCCCAGTCCGTAACCATCGGCGCAAGCATCCTGTTTGAACTGCGCGCACAGGACGTGCAGCTGATTGACCTGCGCGGAATCAAGGACGTGACCGACTACTTCCTCGTGGCCACCTGTGAAAGCGAAGCCCAGATGCAGGCAATCCTTGGCGAACTGCGCAAGGAATTCAAGGCAAACAAGCTCCCGTCCGTGGGCGTGGAATACAAGGAAGGCGTCCGCTGGGCAGTGTTCGATGCAGGCCTCGACCTGATGGTCCACCTGTTCGAAGAAGAAAAACGCGCCGAGATTTCCCTCGACCGTCTCTATGCCGACGGCAAGATCGTGGAACTCGACGAAAACGACTTTGTAAAGACTAACGACAAGAAGGCCGACGACAATGAACTCGTTTGAGCAAGAAATCGCAGAGGCGCTCGCCGCCACCGGTTCCTTCGAAAAGGAAGCCGCTTTAAAGCTTATCTCCGTGCCGCCTGACACCAGTCACGGCAACTTCACCATTCCGTGCTTTTCGCTTGCAAAGGTGATGCGCAAGGCCCCGAAGATGATCGCCGAGGACCTCGCCGCCCAGGTGAAGCTCCCCGCCGGACTCTCGAAGGTCGAAGCCGTGAACGGCTACCTGAACTTCTTCATCGACCGCGGATTCCTCGCGAAGTCGACGCTTGAAGAAATCGCGGCAAAGGGTCTCGAATACGGGCACGCCGCCCCGAACGGGAAGGTCGTCTGCATTGACTACAGTTCCCCCAACATCGGTAAGGAACTCGCCTTCCACCACCTGCGATCCACGATGATCGGCAATTCCCTTGCCCGCATCTACAAGGCCGCCGGCTACAAGGTGGAACGCATCAACCACCTCGGCGACTGGGGTACCGCGTTCGGCAAGCTCATCGTGATGTACCTGCGCGAAAACCGCCCGACAGACGACGCCACGCTCGACAGCTTGACCGTCAAGGAACTGAACATCCTTTATGCCGCCTTCTCCAAGGCGTCCAAGGAAGAACCCGGCCTTGAAGACGAAGCGCGCGCAGCATTCACGAAACTTGAAAAGGGCGACGAATTCTACCGCAAGCTTTGGACCGCCTTCCGTGCGGCAACGCTCAAGGAACTCATGCGCATCTACGACATGATGGGCGTGGGCTTTGACCACTACACCGGCGAATCTTTCTTCGAAGACAAGATTCCGGCCGTTCTCGACGAACTCCGCGAAAAGAACCTGATGGTGAACTCCAAGGAACTCGACGTGGTGATGCTCGACGAATTCGACCTGAACCCCTGCCTGATTCGCAAGAGCGACGGTTCTACCTTGTACGCAACCCGCGACTTGGCAGCCGCC
>JAGCGO010000044.1 GCA_017649565.1 Fibrobacter sp.
AGAGCTCGGAGCCCCTTCGATGTCGAAGTAGTTCAAGTTTTCGGCCATCCATACCTGGCCGCCGATGGTCGTCGTCTTGTAGACAATCCCGTCACGCGGGTCCGTCATGGAGCCATAGGCAAAGTCAGGATTGTCGTGCGTACCCCTGGGGTCGTAGAAATGCCATACGCCCACGCTGTCCGGCTCGTGGCGGGCCGTATCCATATCAATGCCTTCAGGGAAAAGGGCAGTAAGAACAGAATCTATAGAAGCGGGAGATTCCGATTCACCAGAAGAAACGTCTTCAGCAACACCTTCAACGGTGTCTTCGGCTGCAGGAGCCAGGGGTTTCGATTTTGCAGTAAGCCACTCTTCTTCGGATTCCTGAACGTCAGCAGCCTGCACTTCTGGCTCCGGCGCTTCGGATTTCTCTTGCACCTGCGTATCGCCCAAGACTTCGCTATCGGAACCGATAGGAGTATCGTTACTGCACGCGCAGAAAACAGCCGACAGCAAGAACGCTGTTGCAAACGGAGAGATTTTTTTCAAAGACATACCCCATTCCTCTGAAATTATTTGTACTTAATCTATGTTATTCTTTGTAAAAAAGCAATAGAGCCCATAACACGAAAGGGCCCCAGAGGGCCCTTTTCGCTACAATTTTTCGCAATATTTTTTGAACAAAAATTATCTGGCACGACGCGGGAGTTCCGTGGCATGCCTTTCGAGCCACACGGCATCTTCAAGCGCACGTTCGGCCTCGGTCGCCCAGTCGGATTCCGGATACTGCTGTACCACGGTGCGGTAACGCGTCACCGCGCTGTGGAAATCCCTGAGTTCGCGGTAAATGTTCCCCATCTGAAGCATCGCAAAATAGCGATCATCAGTACTGATGTCCTTATCGAGGAGCGCCTTGTAAATCCGCAAGGCTTCTCCGTAATTGCCGCTCTTGAACAGGCTGTTTGCATTTGCAATGCTGTATTCGCCAGGTTCAGAGGCCGGGGCGGCAGCAGATTTTTTCTCTGGAGCAGACACGGGCTTTGCCGCCTGCACAGGAACTTCTGCCGGCTTCGCTTCGGCTACAGCCTCCGCTTCGGCAGCCTTTGCCGCTTCCACCGCAGCCTTCATTTCGGCAAGGCGGTTCTCGGCCGGAGTACGGAACTTCGCATCGGGAGCAGCCTTCTTGAGGTAAGCCGCAAGAGCCTTCTTCTCCTGGTCTGCACGATTCGTCTTCTGGTAAACAAGAGCAAGGTAGTAGTTGGCGTCGTTGCCGGCTTCCTTGTAAGAAAGGCCCTTCTTCAGGTTGAACTCGGCCTTGTCGTATTCACCCATCTCGTAGCGAGTCACGCCGGCATAGAAATATGCACCGGCATGTCCGGGCTGCTTTGCAAGTACTTCGCGCCACATCGTTGCGGCTTCCTTGTACTTGCCTTCGGCAAGGTAAGCCTTGCCCTTCTCAAACGGATCGTTCGGCACCGCCGTTTCCGCCTTGGTCGGTTCCTGCTTCGGAGCCGGTTCGGCAGCGGGCTTCACGGGTTCAGCCTTTACGACTTCTTGCTTGGGCTGTTCCACAGGTTTCGCAGGTTCTGCCTTTGCAACCTCCTGCTTGGGCTCCGCCTTCGGGGCTTCTGCAACAGGAGCGGCAGGTGCCGGTTCGGCAGCGGGGGCCGCGGCCTCCACAGGAGCAGCCTCTACCGGCTCGGGAGGCCTGTTCTTCGGGTCCTTGAGGCGTTCCTCAGAAGCCTTTGCCTTCTGGCCCAAGGCTTCGTAGACCTTCGCAGCGCCTTCGTACGCGGCGCTCATCGTCGGTTCGAACTTGTAGGCAAGTCGGTAATTAGCAAGGGCCCTACTGTAATCTTTTGTCTTCACGTAAACTTCTGCCGCACGGAAATAAGCCTCGGAATTCTTTGGCTGTTCCGCAAGCACGGCCCTGTATTCACCGAGAGCCATTTCATAATCGCCCTTGGCCTCGAAAATGGCCCCTTGGTCAAAGCGCGGGTCGCCCGCAAGAGCCGTTCCAATGGAAAGAACCAGTAAAGCAGCAGAAAGTCGAATATTCATGTTATGACAATTTAGAAAATTTTCAAAAAAAATGGCACGCGACAATGAATAGAAGGTCTTTCACGTCGCGTGCCAACACCCGGGTCCACACCCGTGCATATTTAGGGGGGAGGTTATTGTTTATTTATGCACAGGGTTTTCATCCCGTATTCATTTATCAAACGGACAAGATAGACGCCCGTAGGCAACCCCGACAGGTCGACTACGCGGGCCGTACTCGAGAGAACCTTCCGGCCATCCACGCGGGCAACATTCACGCGGAATGCGACCGGGGAATAAATTTCAAGGCGAGATTCCCCGGCAATATAGCGCAAAGGTTCGCCATGTAGGGGCGCAGAAGTCACCAGCGCTTCCGTACCGCTCGAGGACTCCGCACTCGACGAACTGTCGGCCACTTCGGACGAGGAAGATTTCGCGCTCGAGGAACTGGATTTTTCAGAAGAACTGGACTTTGCCGAACTGGAAGATACCGGAACGGACGAAGAACTAGACTTCGCAGAACTGCTGGAGGAAGGATCATCCCCACCAGCAGGGATGACGGCTCCAGACCAGCCCTTGTACGCCACGAGCGCATCCTTGAGCGACTGGTTCACGTCGGAAGAGGCATCTTCCGCAGAATTATTGAAAGTCCACTTGAAATCGCCGCCCTGCACACGGCCCGCATACCGGACAACGTTGTCCCTAGCCGTTGCGGCATCATCCGCCTTGTAGCTGTACATCACGGAGTTGTCGGTATCGAAATTGTTGTAGGTGTTCGCCCCGTCATAAGACTTGACCGTAGAGGGCACCTTCGCGCTGCGGCTATCCACAACATAGGCGTCGAAGTCCACGGAAGTGTTGATTCCCTGGCTTGCCGCCGTCGTTTCCACACCCTTTACCTTATACGACGTAGCGTCATACGGAATGAACGTGTAGGAGCCTTCAAAATGGTTGCCGTAAGCCTTGATGGTACCGCCCGCTTCCTTGCTGAACGTGCCGTTGTTCGTCGGGTCGCGCTTGGTGCCGCTCGCATACACGTCAGTCCCCTGCATCGACGTGAGCATCGGGTACTTGCAGTTGCGGAAGTAGTTG
>JAGCGO010000045.1 GCA_017649565.1 Fibrobacter sp.
CGATGTCGCCGGCGCCGGCTTCGGTGATGTCCACCATTTCGTCGGCGTGCATACGCACGAGACGGCCCACGGACACCTTCTTGCCGGTGGCCATGTTGGTGATCATGTCGCCCTTCTTGAGGGTGCCCTGGTACACGCGGATGTAGGTGAGCTGGCCATAGCGGTCGTTCACGAGCTTGAACGCGTAGCAGACGAGCGGCTTGTCATCGGCGCTTTCGAGCACGACTTCAGCTTCGTTGTTGTCGAGGTCGAGAGCCTTGTTTTCGACGTCGGTCGGGCAGGGGAGGTAGTCGATGACACCATCGAGCAGCTTCTGGACACCGATGTTCTTGTGGGCGGAACCCATGAAGACCGGGGTGATGTCGAGGCTGATGGTGGCCTTGCGGATGGTGGTCTTGAGGAGGTTCTTGTCGATGTCGTCGACACCGTACTTGCCTTCCATGGCGAGTTCCATCACTTCGTCGCTGTAGTCGGCGCAGCAGTCGACCAGCTTTTCGCGGTATTCGTTGGCCTGGTCAACGAGTTCGGCAGGGATGTCCTTTTCGATCATTTCGTCGCCGTTGGCGCCTTCGAAGTAGTAAGCCTTCATTTCGATAAGGTCGACCACGCCCTTCAGTTGGTCCTCGAGACCGATAGGAATCTGCATGACGCAGGGCTTGTGGTTGAGCTTTTCCTTGAGCATGACAGCCACGCGGAGCGGGTTTGCACCGGAGCGGTCGCACTTGTTGACGAACACGACGCGCGGCACATGGTAGCGCTTCATCTGGCGGTCAACGGTAATAGACTGGGACTGAACGCCTTCCACGCCGGTAAGAACGAGGATAGCACCGTCGAGCACGCGGAGAGAACGTTCCACTTCGATCGTGAAGTCCACGTGCCCCGGGGTATCGATGATGTTGATGGAGTCGGCTTCGCCAGACTTGGTGTGGGTCCAGTTTGCAAACGTAGCGGCGGACTGAATCGTGATGCCGCGTTCGCGTTCAAGTTCCATGGAGTCCATCGTGGCACCGACGCCGTCCTTGCCACGGACTTCGTGAATAGCGTGGATACGCTTTGTGAAGTAGAGGATACGTTCGGTAAGGGTGGTCTTACCGGAGTCGATGTGGGCAGAAATACCAATATTTCTGTGCTTTTCAATGTTTTTCATATTTTGTTCCACTAATGGAGTTGATGTTATTGAAGTTTGGGCGCAAATGTAGAAAAAAATAAGCCCCCTCTCAAGGGGGCGTTTCCGCAGAAGTTGGCTGATTTGCGTGTTTTGAGCGGATTTCGCTAATTTGCGGTTTCAGTGGCGTCCTGTTTTTCTGCTTCGTCGGCACCTTTTTCTTCGGTGTCCTTGCATTCCTGGTCGGCGAGGGCCTTGAAGTAGGCCGCCGCGGTCTTCCCGACTTCGCAGGTGTCGTAGTAGGAGTACGCCCCGTTGCCGATTGCCCCGAGAATGGGGATGGCTCGCAGGGCAGCTCGTCCTGCAAACCGGGTCGAAATCTTGAGCCCGATCTTTCTCAGCAGGGCCTCGAGGGCCGCGAAGGAGAGTTTCTGTATCACGATGCGGCTTCCGGTACGTACGGCGACATCCCGCAAAAGCTGGGCCGCGCTGTGGCGGAACAGGCACCAGACCATGGCCTCGCGGGTAAGCAGGGCGAACTTGCCGTAGGTCATTGCGATGTCGGAGACGAGCTGCGCCTGGATGCGCCAGATGGCCGCGATGTCTGGAATGGACGTCAGTATGCCGGTAAAGCCCGCCGGTACGGAAAGCGTCGTGCTGACCGCGGATGCCTTGATGGCGGCTTTCTGGGTGAGCCTCTTGATCTTTTCTTCGGGATCGGCGGTCGCGGTGTACAGGGAATCCGGGATGTCGGTAATCAGGTCCACCAGGATGGATTCGACACGCTCCTTTATTTTTTCTGTCTTGCTGCTCTTTCCTTCGCAGTTTTCGTCAATTTCGCTCATAAGAAACTCCTTATGAGTGTAATATATAATTTTAGGGGCTAGAGGCTAGGATCTAGGGGGTATGAGGTCGGGGCTAAAGCCCCTTTGAGGTGTGAGGGGAGTAGGCAGTAGAAAGTAGACAGTAGGAAGTGATTAGGGGTTAGAATCTAGGGATTAGGGAAAAATATCACGGCTTCGCCGTCTGTTATTAACGCACGAAGTGCGTGATTCTTTTCACTAGCCTCTAATCTCTAATCTCTAATCTCTAGTCTCGTGCCTAAAAAATAATCTTCGCGATTCCACCGGCGATGCCGGAGAGCTTTTCCCCGCTGTAGTCGGCGATGGGGAAGCGCAGGCTCCTCCCGTTGAGGGCCAGTTTTAGTGCCTCGTTGATCCAGGTGCGCTCGCAGGTGATTTTCTCGACGACGAGTTCCGTTCCCTTTTCGCCATCGTCGAATCCGTAGTATCCTCTGAACAACGTTGTCTCGGATTCCCCGCGAAGGACAATTCGTACATTGGCTATTCGGGCGTTGGAATCGATGGAAACCTCCTCGATGTCGCCAAAACGCAGAACTGTCTCGTTCTTGCGGATGAAGGACTCGATGGCCCTGTCGCGGAGATTGGATAGGAGAGACATAGGATCTTAGGGGCTAGGATCTAGGGGGGGGCTTACCGGGGCAGGGTGAGGATGTCGATGCCGTCCTTGGTTTTCACGACAGTGTGTTCCCACTGGGCGCTGAGGCTCCCGTCACGGGTTACGGCGGTCCAGCCGTCGGAGAGCGTCTTGGTGCCCGGGCGGCCGACGTTGATCATCGGTTCGACGGTAAAGACGTTGCCGACCTCGATGAAGGGGCCGCGTTCGTAGTTGCGGAAGTGCAGCACAGTCGGTTCCTCGTGGAAACCGCGGCCGATGCCGTGTCCGCAGTAGTCCTCGACCACGCTGAAGCCGTGCTCGTCGGCGATGTCCTGGATGGCGCAGCCGATGTCGCACCAGTGCGCGCCCTGTTCGCCGGCGGCGCGGATGCCCTCTTCCATGCAGAACTTGGCCGTGTCGACCAGTTCACGGGCGAGGTCGGAAACCTTGCCCACGCAGAACATGGCGGACGTATCGCCGTGATAGCCGGAAAGGATGGTCGTGATGTCGATGTTCACGATGTCGCCGTCCTTGAGGACGGTATTCTTGTTAGGGATGCCGTGGCACACGACCTCGTTGATGCTGATGCAGGCATAACGCGGGTAGCCGTGGTAGCCCATGCAGGCGGAGATTCCCTTGTGCTGGCGGGTGTAGTCCCCGATGAACTCGTCGATTTCGAGCGTGGAGACGCCCGGCTTGCACATTTCGCCCGCGCGGATGAGGGTTTCGGCGGCGAGAGCGCCGGCATCGCGGATCAGTTCGATTTCCTTAGCGGATTTAACTTTAATCTTGGCCATGATTATGCCTTCTTCCATGCAAATTTGTCTACCAGGTACGCCAACAGCATCTGTTCGTCCTCGCTGCCGTTGGCGAGTTCCTTGACGAGCGGGAGCATGCGGCTGATGCGTTCGGTTGCCTTCTGGCCGCCGAAGTGCTTGCGGACTTCTTCCAGGCGGAGACGCGTGCGTTCGCTGACCTTCTTCGCGATTTCCTCGCCCGTGAGCGGTTCCATCTTGATGAAGTTGATGCCGAAGTCTGCCGCGGTCTGCCTAATTTCGATTTCTTCGACCGGAGTGATGAGCGAGATGCAGAGGCCGCTCTTGCCGGCACGGGCGGTGCGTCCGCTACGGTGCACGTAGACTTCGTGGTCGGCCGGATGGTCGTAGACAAGCACGTGGGTCACATGGTCCACGTCGATGCCGCGGGCAGCCACGTCGGTACAGATGAGAATGCGGATTTTCTTCTCGCGGAAGGCGGTCAGGGTCTTTTCGCGCATGGCCTGGGCCACGTCGCCACTCAGGGCGCCCACCTGGAATCCGTAGCCGGAAAGCACCTGTTCCAGGTAGCTGACGTCGGATTTCTTGTTGCAGAAGATCATGCAGCTGTCCGGATTGTAGTATTCCAGCACCTTGATGGTCATGGAATCCTTGTCCATCACGTCGCAGGGGTACCAGCGGTGCTCCAGGTTGTTCGCGATGACCTTGTCGTAGCTTAGGCTCAGGAATTCGGCACTCGGGCGCTGGAATTCGCGGGCGAGGCTCTTGACTGTCTGCGGGATGGTCGCGCTGAACATCGTGCAAGAGATCATCTTGGGCAGGTACTTGCGGATTTTCTGCATGTCGGGGTAGAAACCCATCGAGAGCATTTCGTCGGCTTCGTCAAGGATCAGGTCGCGGATGTCGAGGAAGTCGACGTTGCCGCGCTGCACGTGGTCCATCAGGCGGCCCGGGGTCGCGACGATGATGTGCACGCCGTTCTTGAGCGCTTTCAGCTGCGGTTCGTAGCTCACACCGCCGAAAATGGCGACAGAGCGGATGCCCGTGCCGGCGGAGAGCTTTTCGATTTCGTCTTCCACCTGCAGGCAGAGTTCGCGGGTGGGCACCAGGATAAGGGCCTGCGGGTACAAGTGGTCACGGACGATGACCTGCAAAAGCGGCAATACATAGGCGCCGGTCTTTCCCGAACCGGTCTTGGATTGCACCAGCATGTCGCGGGCGGCGAGCATGTAGGGAATGGTTTTCCTCTGGACCGGCATCAGGTCGGTCCAGCCGTGCTTTGCGAGAATGCTCTTCTGCTCCTCGGGGAGCATGTCAAAGGTGTAGTCGGGGAGCTTGTGCTCGGGTTCGATAATCTTGACTGGGGTTAGGAACGGGTTGACTTTTTCTTCTTTCTTTTCTTCGATAATTTCTTCACTCATAGTGCGCCCAAATGTAGCAATTTTTAGGCGGCACCCATAGCCCCCCGTGTGACGCACTTAACAAAAAAGCTACATGCTGAAGTGGTATTCCAGGCCCAGATTGATGAAACAGTCGATAGTGGAGCTTCCGATGGTCGTAGGCTCTGCTGCTGCTTCGGGGCTCGGATCCTCTTCGATATTCCTTCCGCGGGAAGAAATGCCTGCCCTCAGGCCGAGACCATAGTGATTGAAGAATATGAAGTGGCTGCCTATTCCCAGGAGGGCTCCCTTGTAGGAATCTTCGAACTTTATGCGGATCTCGTAAGCCTTGGACGGTTTCTTGTCTTCGTCTTTCAGGCCGATATCCTCGACAAAGAAACTGTATTGGAAACCGATGAATGCAAACGGGGTCGTCTTGAACCATTTCGTGTGGACGTAAGTCCTGGAGAGGACCACGTTGATGCCGACTTCGTGTTGGTGGAATCCCCAGTAGCTGAGTTCCTGGTAAACGGTGTCGCTGGGATCTGTTTTCACCTTGTGGTAGGCGTATCGGTACATCAGCTCTGCCCCGATAAAGCCATACCATGTCCCTCCCGCATACAATGCCAATTGCGGGTCGGAATCGTCGATGAAGTTCCAGAGACTAGCCGAGTCCTTCGTTATGCGGTAATTCCTCACCGTGCTTTCGGTGTGGCTGCTGTACCAGTTGTCTGGAGTGAGCGGAATCTTTGCTTGGGAATAGCCCACTGCCACTCCGGCCCATCCCTGGAACCCGGGAATTTCCTTGTAGGATTCGTCCGGTTCGGTCATTCTCTTGGCGCGTTCTTCCTTGGTGAGCCTGCGCTTTGCTGCCCCGTTGAAAAATGCTGCGGCAATTTTATCTCCCAGGGCAATCTTGTCCCCCGGATTCGTGAATACCCCTGCAGCGATAGGTTCTGCGGCATTTTCGTCAAAGGTCGCTGCGTAAATTTTCCCGTCGCGTTCCCCGATGAACAGGATGAGCTTGTCTTCGATGGCCTGGATTTTTGCGACCATAGCCGGATGCCTTGCACGGAGATGCTCCGCCTTGACGTTTCCGTCCATGTTAGCGATGAGCCACCCGGCGTAACGAACTGCAATGGAATCGCGTTCCCATTCGCCAAATGTACGGCATTTGGGATCCCCGATACCCGTATTGTTGCGCTTTAGGGAAAGGCAGAATTCCTTGGGGTCGAGAGCCGGAACCTTGTCTGCACTCCAGATGAGCACGTCTGCATCTTTCCAGAGTGTCCAATGGTTGTGGAAAAAGACGTTGTCGGCAAATGCCGAGCAAACGAAAATCAGTATGGCGAGGATGAATTTTTCCATTATTTCACCCCTGCCGTTAGGTTCTGCTTAAGCTGTTGCACCGATGACGCGACAATTCTACTGATGTCGGCCAGGGTGAGCTTTACGTTAGGTTGGTCGACCTGGTTGACCGCACTGTAAAGCGGGCGCTGCTTCTCGTTGTCCCAGAGCGTGTAGGATACGATTGCTGAAAGGTTCTGGGATGTCTTCTTTTCAGGCGCTTCGTTGTGGATGAGCGCGTAGTCGTAGAAGTTTTCCCTCTGGAGATCGGTGCCCAGGATGAACTCGTGGATGATCAGGATGTAGGGCGGCGCGTTCCCCGACGAATCCTTCACGACGATACCCTGCTCCGGAAGGTGACCCTTCATGAAAATGCGGGTGTCCAGCTTTTGACTTTCTTCGGGAAAGTGGCTGAATACGGCATCGGGGAGGACCGTCACGGATTTGTAGGACTTTTTCAACTCGTCAAGGAATGCCTTGGAACAGTAGTTGCTTGTGAACGTCTGGATGCTGTCCTTGCTTATTTCGAGTTTCTTGGCGAACCAGCTGGAACGGGTCACCACGAAAGCTTCGTCGAGCCCCGTGACCGCGATGGAATCCGTCGGGGCCTTGTTGTAGCTAGGATGGGACTGGCTCCAACGATAGGCCTGACTGCATCCGCAGAGAATGCACATCGTAAAGATGCAAATTGCAAAATGCAGTATAGCCTTCATGCTCTAGGCCCCTTGGTGAGTTTGGCGGGCTGGGTTCCCGCTTACTTCACTCCCCACTGTTCACGGTAGGCGTAGACCTTCTCAAGGATTCCTTCCGGGGCGTTGATTGCCTTGCGGTTTTCTTCCACCTCGAGGAACTTGATGATGTCGTCGATGCTCACGATAGAACGGGCTTCCAGACCATAGTGGTCCTGGACATCTTGCAAAGCGGACTTCCCGTTTTCAAGGCGTTCGCGACGGTCCACGGAGATCAGGAGGCCGACCACGTTGGCGTTTTCCATTTGCGAAAGGGCCTGCATGGTCTCGTTCACGGAGGTGCCTGCGGTAATTACGTCTTCGATGATGACGATGTTCGTCTTTTCGGCGTACTTGTAGCCGACAAGCGAACCGCCTTCGCCGTGGTCCTTGACTTCCTTGCGGTTGTACGTGAACGTGAGATTCCTGGCGTAAACGTCGGAAAGTTTCATGGCAGTGGCGGCACAGAGGGGAATGCCCTTGTAGGCCGGACCGTAGAGGTTTTCGGCCTTGCCGTCAAAGTGTTCCATGAAAGCGGCTGCGTAGAATTCCGCGAGGCGCGAAAGGGTCGCCCCGGTACGGAACTCGCCGGTGTTGATAAAGTAAGGCGTGTTGCGTCCGCTCTTGGTCACAAAGTCCCCAAACTTCAGGGCTCCGGCTTCTACGAGAAAATGTACAAAGTTGTCTGTCTTGGTCATGAATAGTTCCACTGTTGGGTTCTGCGGGCTTAGGTTGCGTCGCCGCCGCAGAGCAATGCGATGATTTTCGAGAATACGTTGGCTTCGGTCAGCACTTCAATGGCGATCAGAATGGCGAGAACCGCAATGCAGAGTCCGATGTATGCAATGAACGATCTCTTGAATCCGCTGATCTTGATTTTGAAAATGGCCCATGCGACGACGCTCAGTATGGCACTGAACGCCCATGCTGCGATGGCACCCAGTGCAACGCCAGGGATAAGGCTCACTAGGAAGGTCACTGCGATACCCGGCATAAAGTAGAAGCAGATGCAGAGCACGCTGATGAGCGCGAAACCGACGTAATGGGAGAACCCGCGCTCCTTCTGGACGATAATCTGGGGCTGCTCGTAGGCGTCCGCATAGGGGGCCTCGGCAGGTTCTTCCTGCGGTAGCTGTCCGGCCTCGTCAGAAACGGGAATAGGCTGCTCAGGTGCCGGTTCGGCGGCCGGAGCTGTATTCTCGGCGAGATCGTTGGTGGCATTCTCCACGGGTTCTGTGGGTTCGGTGACCTTGTTTTCTAGTTCTTCGGACATGACTGCTCCTAGAGGATGAAAGTTCTACCGGCGTACACGAATACGCGGTGCTCGAGCCAAAGTTTGAGTGCCTGGGAAAGCGTGCGCTTCTCGATGTCCTTGCCCAGTTCGACCAGTTCGTCGATGCTGGCGGTCTCGGGGACGCGCTGGATGTCCTGGCAGATGATGGGGCCCTGGTCCAGGTCTTCGGTGGCGAAATGCGCCGTGGCGCCGATGATCTTGACGCCCTTGTGCCAGGCCTGGTGGTAGGGCTTGGCGCCCTTGAATGCCGGCAGGAACCCGTGGTGGATGTTGATAATCCTGTACTTGAATTCCTCGGTGAAGGCTTCGCTCAAAATTTGCATGTAGCGGGCGAGCACGACCGTGTCGGTCTTGGTCTCGGCGATGATTTCCCTAAAGCGGTTCTCGGGGATGCTCTTGTCGGGGTTGGACGGCACGTAGTAGAACGGCACGCCGAAGGTGCCGCCCACGGGGCCCAGGTCGGGGTGGTTCCCGACAATGCAGCTGAATTCGCAGGGGAGGTCCCCGTCGCGGTGCTTCAGGAGGAGGTCGTAAAGGCAGTGGTCAGTCTTGGATACGAAAATGGCGACACGCTCCGTTTTGGAGGTGTCGAAGAGTTTCCAGTTGAGGTCCAGACGGGGGGCCAGCGTTTCCAGGTGCTTGTAGACTTCCTGGATATCGGCCGATTCCATGTCAAAAACGGCACGCAAAAAGAAGGTTTCGATGTCTTTTGCCGTATGCTGCTGTAAATCGATAATATTCGCGCCCGCCTTGGCCAGAACCTGGGTCGTGCCCGCAATCAGGCCCTTTTGGTCGGGACAATGGATTTGAAGAATATAACGTGTAATTGCCATGTCTACAATTTAATAAAACAAGGTTTCCAAAAGGCATAAAAAAAACTAACATTGTTATTGTTAAACACTATTTACAGGGATACACGCTGTGAACAAAGGGTATTTTTCAAAAATCGCGCTAGCAGGCATTTTTGGCCTTGCTGCGTCACATGTTTTTGCCGCTCCTCCAAAAACATGGGATGCCATCTTCAATGCTGAAGGACAGGGTGACTACACCGCTGCGAAGGTTGAAGGCAAGATCCGCATGGGCAAGTACACGCACTACAAGGAAGTCCAACCGGTCTCGTTCGTGGTTAAAGACAGCTTGTTCGAATTTGCGGTGTCGGGCAATCTGACTGTCCCTGCCGACAAGATCGAGAAAGAGAATTTCTACGAAAAGTGCGACGAGAGCAAGGAAGCCTGGATTTCGTACTTTGACAAGCCGCGCCAGTTCGGCGAAACCCGTTTGATTCTGGACGTGAAGGGCGTGGACCTCGCTTGCGGTGACGAACTGTATGTTGTGGACAAACTAAAAATCAAGTTCAAGAATGCGGAAGCCCAGGAAGCATGGGATCTCGATTTCGAAACTCGCGAAAGGGCCAAGCGTCAAAAGCTGATCGATTTCCGCAAGAACGAACAGGAACATCGTTCACTGATCCGTGACAAGATTGGCATGGTGAAGGACCCCCGCGATGGTCAGGTATACCGCACCATCAAAGTGGAAGGTCGTGAATGGTTCGCCCAGAACGTCAACTACAAGGTCGAAGGGCATTCCTGGTGCTACGAGGACAACGATTCCTACTGCACGAGAAGTGGCCGCCTGTACGACCTGGAAGGTGCCCGTAAGGCTTGCCCGGAAGGTTGGCACTTGCCGCGTGACCGCGAATGGTCCGACATGCTGAAGGGCCTGACCGGCTGCTATGACGGTGTCGACAAGTGCGATAAGTTCGCAAACAAGATGAAGGCGACGACCGGCTGGCACGGCGGTGGCGGTACGGACGAATACGGTTTCTCCGTCTTTTCTTCGGGATACCGCAAGCTGATCGGCAAGACGACCGTGCGTTACGAGGACATGGGTGAGTATGCCGGTTTCTGGAGCGCCCAGAACGGCCGTAACGAAACTATCTGGCTCTGGTCCATGGGACGCATGAGCGACCAGATGGTCCGTCAGCTCGTGCCGAGCAATGCGAAGAACAACGCCTACTCCGTCCGCTGCATTAATGGTAATTAGTTTAGACGAGAGATTTTTTTAGTCGGCTTTTATGAAAAAAGAGCAAGAACATGAATGTTCTTGCTCTTTTTTACTCTCGTCTCTCGTCTGTAGCCCCGGAGGGGCGTTCTCTCGTCTAATTTACATCTGGCGGATGGGGAAGAGTCCGAGCAAATCCAGCACGTTTTCGAGCACAATCTGTGTCGCCTGAACCAGGAACAGGCGGGACTTTTCTTCGGCGCTCCCGAGCACTCGGTCTTCGTGGATGAACTTGTGTGCGGCTTCTGCGATTTCCAGGGCATACTGGGCGAGTACGCTCGGTTCGTCGCCGGCAACAGCACCCATGATCTTTTCGCCCTTCTTGGCGAGCAGGTTGATGAGGCTGTAGGCGGCATCGTCGGTAAGCTGCGCCATGTCGATCTCGGAGATGGTCACGGTGTAGCCGGCCTTGCGCATGATGCTGCAGAGACGCACGTGGGCGTTCTGTACGTACGGACCGGTATCGCCTTCGAAGCTCATCACGGCATCCCAGTCAAAGCGAACGTCTTTGAGGCGGCTGTTCTTCAAGTCGTTGAAGGTGAGCGCGGAAATGCCGATCTGGCGGGCGATGAGTTCCTTGTTCTCGAGTCCCGGATTCTTCTGGTCGATGAATTCGAGAATCTTCTTCTGGGCAGCCTCGATCACGTCGCGCAACAGGCTTGCGGTACCTGTACGGGTCTTGCCCTTTTCCCACTTGCCGTCGACCATCTGCAGAATCACGCCGAACGGGATGTGGTACATGTCCTTGTACCATTCACGACCCATCTTCTTGAGCACGTGGAACACCTGCTTGAAGTGCAGGGCCTGTCCCAAGTCCACCACATAGAGGCACTTGTCGAAGTTGTATTCCTTCTTGCGGTAGATGGCTGCGGCCAGGTCACGCGTGGCGTACAGCGTGGAGCCGTCGCTCTTGCGGATCAGGCAGGGGTTCAGGTCGAATTCGTCGAGCATCACCACGTCCAGGTCCTGGCTTTTCACCATCAGGTTCTTTTCGCGGAGTTCGGCGAGCATGGCCGGAATCTTGTCTTCGAAGAAGGATTCGCCGGTATAGTGGTCAAAGCCCACGCCCATCATATTGTCGGGGAGCTGGTTGCGGCGGTTGACGCCGGGGGGGTTCTTGAAGATTTCACGGCGGGAGAGGATTTCCATCTCCCGGAGGATGGC
>JAGCGO010000046.1 GCA_017649565.1 Fibrobacter sp.
CCACGATGAACATCGGGATGACGAACTTCGGCATGTCGATACCGAGCACCATCTGGCACGCAAGGAAGAACATCACCCAGCAGCCGATGAGCCAGCCCACCTGCGCCATGAACGTGGAGTCCTTGCGCTTGATACGCACACAGACGTTCCACACATGAGCGATGCTCAGGTGGACCACGGCGATGCAGAAGCAGAACAGCTGGATATGCTGCATCTGGGAGGCACCAGCCGCCTTCGGCACGAAGCTTTCAGGCAAGATAGTGATCGACTGCGCGAACGCCTTGTAGGCCTCGAACTTGGCCGGATCGGTCGGAGCACTGGTACGGATCCAGAGCATCGCGTTCTTCAGCGGTTCAGGCAACCAGCCGTAGTTGGTGATGTCGAGATAGTACGTCCACCCCGCAAGCGCCGGAGAAAGTCCCAGGAAGCTCGCGTTGATGACACCCCACACGATGGTGGCGATGCTCATGAGGTAGATAAAGTGGAAACCAGCGGGGTTCGCCTTCGGCATCTTTTTGCGGGCGAAGAGAGCCAGACCGAGGAACAACAGGCCGTAAGCCGAGTCGCCCACGATCATCGCGAAGAAGATGCTGAAGAAGCAAAGGAACACGCTCGACACATCCACTTCCTTGTACCCCGGCGAAATGCCGATGATATCGTACAGGAACTGCATGGGCCGGCTGAGCTTGCTGTAGGTCAGGAGAGTCGGGATGTCGTCGTCTTCGGCGGGGTCGTCCACCAGGAGGCCCCAGCCGTGTTCGCGGGCGGCCTTCTCGAGTTCGCCGACACGCGGAGCCGGGCAGAAGCCCTGCACGGCGGCGACGTTCTTGTCGCCCACCATCGAGGCTTCGGCTTCGACCATGCGGTAGTCGTCTCCCACCTCGAGGAGTTTGTCCTCGATGGATTCCCTGACGCCAGAAAGTTCGCCCAGGCGTTTTTCGACGCGGGCAAGCGTTTCCTTGGCACGTGCTTCCATTTCGCGGTATTCGGCAAGCGATTTTTGCGGCATCGTGAGTTCGGTGAAGTTGCCCTTCACCGCCACAGGGGCTTCTCCCCTGCTGACCACGGCCACGTACTTGCCGTTTTCGTCCTGTCCGAATTCCTCGACGACGCCTTCGCCATCGACTTCGAACGGGATCTTACCGGCATGGAGCTGGTAGAGTTTGACAAAGATGCCCTTCGCCTGCAAGGCCGCGGCGGTAGCCGGGTTCAGGTTCTTGAACATCGAAAGCTTGGTGAGTTCCTCTTCGGCCTGTTCCTTGTCGACTTCCGCCTGCTTGCTTTCGGCAACCAGGTTCTGGATTTCTTCGATAAGGCTTGCGGCCGGAGCGGCATCCTTCACAGGAGTCACACCCTTCGGGGCCTTCTCGGGCACCACTTCCAAGGCCTTCTGCACGCGGTTCATTTCGCCGCGGGCCTTGTTCAGCTTGGCGCCTGCTGCCGCCTGGAGGGGCGTGAGGTGCAAAATTTCAAGCGTACGGAGCGCCGTCAAAGTCTCTTCAACAGCACCCGCCACCGTAAGGACGGTCACCTTCTTCATGGGTGTAATCATGCGGCGGCCTCCTTGTTGGCCTGGGCCAACGCATCGAGGGCAGCCGTACGCGCGGTCGCCTTGCCCTTGGCAAGCTTGCTGCGTGCAACGCCGGACGTCTGCTGGTCGCCCAGGAAGATGTTGATAACGCGGATATTTTCCTTCGCCTCGGGAATCTTCACCTTCTCGAACAGGTTCACGCGCTGGCTCGTGGTACGCAGTTCCTTCGAAAGGAGCTCGTACTGCTTTTCGAGCACGCGACGTTCGAGACGCAGCGAAATCAGACCCTGCAGGCTACGGATACCGTCGTCAATCCACACGGGAGTCGTAAAAAAGTCTGGAATGGAAACATTGAAGTCCACGCCATCGAATGTCGGAATCTTCACGCCGGCGATGTTACCTTCGCCCTGGCGCACTTCCTTCACCGATAGGTACTTCGACCATTCGATCGGTTCGGCATACAGCGAGATCCAGGAAGCCATGCTCTTGCGGAGCTTGTCTTCTTCCTCCCGCTTTGCCATCACCCTCTCCTGGAGCGTGCGCATTTCCATCTGCAGCTGCTGTTTTTTCAACAGCAACGTTGGCAGATAGCGCTTGAAGCGCTTCAACGCGTCGCGTTCCGCCTTGAGGGCGTTCTTTGTGAGCTTGACCTTCGCCATATTACCCCTTCTTGGGCCAATATTCGTTGATCATCTTGGTAGGAATACCGGTTTCTTCGGGCGCGAAGCAGTCGGCAAGAATAGTCCAGCCGAGGTCGAGAGCCGATTCCAGCGGGATGTTCACGGAGAGGTCCATCATCTCCTTCTCAAAACGCTGGCCGTACTTCAACAGCTTCTGGTCCCACGTGCTCATGTTGAAGCCCATGGACTGCTTTTCCAAAGTTTCCTTGTAGCTTGCGTACAGCTGGATCATGGTGTTCATGATGGTACGGTGGTCGCTACGGGTCTTGCCGTTCACCTGCTGTTTCAAGCGGGACAGGGAGCCGAACGGTTCGATACGGCCCTTACGCAGGTAGAACTGGCCTTCGGTAATGTAACCGGTGTTGTCCGGCACCGGGTGGGTCACGTCGTCGCCAGGCATGGTCGTCACGGCCAGGATGGTGATAGAGCCCGAACCTTCGAAGTCCACCGCCTTTTCGTAGCGGCTGGCAAGCTGGGAGTAAAGGTCGCCGGGGTAACCGCGGTTCGACGGAATCTGTTCCATCGTAATGGCGATTTCCTTCATGGCGTCCGCAAAGTTCGTCATGTCAGTGAGGAGCACGAGCACGTTCTTGCCTTCGGTAGCGAACTTCTCGGCCACAGCCAGGGAGGCATCCGGCACGAGCAAGCATTCCACGATCGGGTCAGATGCGGTATGCATGAACATCACCGTACGGCTAAGGGCACCGTTCTTCTCGAGGAAGTCCTTGAGGTAGAGGTAGTCGTCGTGCTTCAGGCCCATACCGCCGAGGATAATCACGTCCACTTCGGCCTGCAAGGCGATGCGGGCCAAGAGTTCGTTGTACGGTTCACCGGCGATAGAGAAAATCGGGAGCTTCTGCGAAACCACGAGCGTGTTGAACACGTCGATCATCGGGATACCCGTACGCACCATCGTCTTCGGGATGATACGCTTGGCGGGGTTCACGGAAGGGCCGCCGATGGTAATGCGTTCGCCGTCCACTTCGGGGCCGTTGTCACGCGGCTTGCCGGCACCGTTAAACACGCGGCCGAGCAAGGCTTCGCTGTACGGGACCTTCATCGGTTCGCCCAAGAAGCGCACTTCGGAGTCGGTGGAAATACCACGGGCACCTGCGAACACCTGCAAGTCCACCATGTCGCCGTCGATGCGGATCACGCGGGCAAGGGATGTTCCGAACGAGCTCGTCACCTGGGCGAGTTCCTGGTTAGCCACACCTTCGGCCCTGAGGGTAATCACGGAACCGGCGATGCGTTCAATACGATGGTATGCGACATTATGCATTAGCGGAAACCTCCTTCACGGAAGCAAAGATACTGGACTCGAGGTCCTTGAATTCCTGGGAATCGAACTTGACGCGGTTCCA
>JAGCGO010000047.1 GCA_017649565.1 Fibrobacter sp.
CTTCTTTCTCTTCTTCTTCCTCTTCCTCGTCTTCTTCGTCCGTTTCTTCCGCTTCTTTATTGTCCTTGTTTTCGGATTTTTCTTCTTTTTCGGTTTCTTCGGCCTTGGTCGTGCTGCTGCAGTCGGTGTCGCTGCAGGCAGTTGTCGAGAAAGCCATGGCAAATGCGGCGCAAAGGGCGATTCGTCCAGCGATTTTACGGATATTCATGAAGGCTCCTTTTTTTTCGCCTGCTAATTTAAAAATTTCGTTTATGCATCTTGAGTAAACTTTTATAGTTTGTTCCCGTTTATGTCATTGACCGCGTTGTAACATTTATGTATGTTTTTGTTTAGTTTTGGAACTAACCCCGAAAAAAAAGGAAAGAGATGATGAAGAATATAAAGAAAACTTTACTTACCCATTGGAGTGGGGCCATTTCCATGGCTTTGCTCTCTTCGGTAGCAGTTTTCGCACAGGAAGAACCTGTCGTCGAAGCTCCGTTCACCATTATTTCGCAGCCGGCTCCGATTTCGGTTGTGGCAAAGGATAAGGGGGTGACCCTCCATTTTGTCGCCCAAAAGGATAGCAGCGACATCTCGTACCAGTGGTTCAAGTCTGTCGACGGCACGCTCGCAACGGGCGAAGCCCTTGAATCCGCCACTGCCGACTCTCTGGAAACGGGAAGTTTCGAAGAAAAGGGCGTCCGCTACTACTTCTGCGTCGCAAAGGTCGGTGAAGATTCTTTAGTTTCTAATGTCGCCGCCGTGGCCTACACGGGCCTGCCGGTGCTCACCATTAACTCCGGAACGGAAATCGACAGCCTCAATAAAGAAGATTGGCAAAAGGCCACGCTGACTTTGGCCGGTGCCGAAGACGAATCCTGGGATTTCGAAAAAATGGCCACCTCGATTCGCGGCCGCGGAAATTCCACCTGGGAACAGCTCAAGAAGCCCTTCGCCCTCAAATTGGACAAGAAAAACGAAATCATGGGCATGCCCAAGCACAAGCGCTGGGTCCTGATTGCCAATTACCTGGACAACAGCTTCCTGAAGAACCACATGGCGTTCTTCATGAGCGATAAGCTGAAAATGGACTACACGGTCCGCGGAAAGTTCGTGGACGTGGTCTACAACGGCGACTACAGGGGCCTTTACTGGCTGGGCGAAGCCATCAAGGTCGACAAGAAGAGAGTCAACATTGACGACGGCAACGACGATATAACGGAAGACATGGACAAGGACTACCTCATCGAGATGGACAACCATTACGACGAAATCGTCAAGTTCACGACGCCGATCCGCCAGATGCCGTACATGGTCAAGAACGACGACTATATGCTCAACGAAGAGGAAACCGACATTTCTGCCGCCGGTGAAGCCAGGTTGCAGCGCTTCAGCGCCAAGATCGAGAAACTCGAAAAGCTGCTTTACCCCGACTTTGTCGAAGGGATGAACACCAACGACTGTTCCGCTCCCGACGAAAGCTACACGAAGACTATCGATCTCGAATCCTGGGCAAAGTTCTGGCTCATCAACGAGATCATGGACAATACGGAATTGAATGAGCCCAAGAGTGCCTACTTTACCTACGAAAGCCAGAAGGACCTGCTCAAGGCCGGCCCGGCATGGGATTTCGACGCCGGTGCATCGACCGACAATGCCCCTGTCAAGCTGGACACCAGCATTTACTACAATGCCCTGTTCAAGTCCCCGATGTTCGTTTCTGCTCTTGAAAAAGTCTGGGAAGAATACAAGTCAAAAATCGACACGACCAAGATCAATGCCGAAATCGATGCCATGCGCAATGCTTTGATTGTGGCCGCGAAGGTTGACAGCCTCAAGTGGGGCGTGCATCTGGACCTCTCTGAAGTGGAAAGGGAAAACTATGACGCCTATGTAGAGTTCCTCAAGTCGTCCTTGGACAACAAGATGGGTGTCGTCAAGGATTATATTGCCGCTCTGCCCCAGAAGCAGACCGTTTCTCCGAACTTGTCCCTTTCTGCCGAAAGTTTCGTGTACAACGGTGCCGCAAATGAGCCGGCTGTCTTGATTACGGACGAAGGCAACGAACTTGTCGAAGGTGAAGACTATGTCATCTCCTATGTCGACAACATCGATGCCGGTACTGGTAAGGCTATCTTCAATGCTATCGGCAACTATGCCGGCTGGCAAGAAGTCACCTTTACGATTACCCCGAAGCCCGTAACGTTGATTCCTGACGATGTGTCGAAAATGTACGGCGAATCCGATCCGGAGCTGACCTATATGGTAGAAGGCCTTGCCATGCGTGACAGCGTCCTGGACAAGGTGAACGACGTGGAACTCAAGCGCGAAGAAGGCGAGGACCGCGGCATTTACGCGATTACGGCAACCGTAAAGGCCGAATCCAACCCGAACTACATTATCAGCACGGAAGATGGCGAATTCTCGATCGAAGCGAACACCACGGAAATCGTCGTCACGGTCAATGGTCTTAGGGATTCGGTGATTTTCGATGGAGAAAAGCACGAACTGAAGGGCTTCAACCTGGAATCTAGCCTGGAAGCCTATTCTGTTGACTTTGTGACTTATTCCGGCGATTCGACTGTGTCCGGGATCGATGCGGCTGAATACCCGATGGGCCTTGTCGCAACCGACTTCTTGAACACTTCTGCAAACTACACGAATGTAGTGTTTGAAATCAACGACGGTAAGCTCACCGTCATGCCGAAGCGTGTCACCTTGACTGTCGCCAACGCCTTCAAGACCTACAAGGAAGAAGATCCTGAATTCACGTACAGCGTCGAAGGGCTGATTACGATTGACTCTGTCGAAGACCAGCTCAACAAGGTCGAATTGAGCCGCGAAGAAGGTGAAAACGCCGGCGAATACGCCATTACGGCGACCGTCGATGCCGACTCCAATACGAACTATGCTGTCCACGTGGAAAACGGCGTGTTCACGATCAATCCGGACACTACAAAGGTGGTCGTTACGGTCACCGGCCATAAGGATTCGCTGGTTTACAACAGTGCCGAACAGTCCACGACGGGTTTCGACATTGCCGCCAGTGTCGAAGACTATACGATCGACATGATCAACTTTACGGGCGATTCCATTGCAGCGGGCACCAACGCCGGAACCTATGCGATGGGCCTTGCCGACAGCAACTTTGCGAACGCTTCCGTGAACTACACGAACGTGGAGTTCAATGTGACCGACGGCCAGCTCAAGATTGCCCCGAAGACCATCACCATGAAGCTCGACAGCCTCTCCAAGACCTACGGGTCTAGCGATCCGGTGCTGACCTACACTCTCGAAGGCACCACGGACACCCTGAGGAACGTGACGGTGAAGCGCGATGCGGGCGAGGATGTCGGTGAATACGATGTCCGTGCCTCTATCGAAGTCTACGCCAACCCGAACTTCGTCGTGATTGTGGAAAATTCCGTGTTCACGGTCAAGCCGTTCAGCGAAAAGATTGTCGTCTCCGTGGTCGGTCATACCGATACCGTGGAATACGACACGCTGAAGCACCATGTGCAGGGTTACGACATCTCGACCAACAGCAGCCTCTATTCTCTGGACTTCGTGAACTACAAGGATTACGCGACCGTGTCCGGATTGGAACCGGGCTCTTACCCGATGGGCCTGAACGCCGACGACTTCAAGAACACCTCCGCCAACTTCAGCAACGTTGTGTTCGAAATTGTCGACGGCAACCTGACGATTGTGAAGAAGGAAGAAGAAAAGCCGGTTGATCAACCGGTTGTACAGCCGCCTGTCGAAGAAAACAAGGACAAGGATAAGGATGGCCTGATGGCTGCCCGCGCTATTCCGAGCACTCTGAAGGTTGTCGCCATGGACCGCAACATCCAGGTGAACAGCACTCTGGTGGGCAAGGCCTATGCCGTGTTCGACATGCAGGGCGTTGTCGTCCGCAAGGGCCGCGTGGAATCCGCCAGCTTCGAGATCCCGGTCTCCAAGGCGGGTGTCTACATGGTCCGCGTCGGTTCGCTCTCCCAGCGCGTCACCGTCCGATAGTCCCCGATAAGGCCATTTTGGCCTAAAAATGCGCTTTTTTTCGCAAAACAACCCCTGTTTTCAACGGGGGTTGTCATTTTTTACAACATAATTTTTTAAATTTATTCCCTCTTCGTTGCATATGGCGTAGCAAAATTATATGTTTTTTTTTGGTTTGGAATTAACCCAGGACATAGGTTAAATGAATGCAGGATAAAAAAAGCATACAGCGTCCTTTTGCTGTAATAGCCTTTTTTCTGTGTATTTTCACAACCACATCCGTTTTTGCACAAGATGAACCGCTCGTTGAGAGCGGCTTTTCTGTTATCTCCCAACCTGTAGACATTTCTATTGCTCACAAAGACAGAAATGTCACCCTCTTTTTCTCTGTTGAAAAAGACGAAAGCGAAATTTCTTACCAATGGTACCAGTCCATTGACGGAACCACAGAAACGGGCGAACTGATCGAAGGCGCAACCGAAAGTACCTACACGACCGAACCCTTTTTAGAAAGAGAAATCCGCTACTATTACTGCGTCGCATCGGCCGACGAAGACAGCATAACCTCTGATATGGCGGTTGTCGCCTATACAGGACTGCCGCTGCTGGTTATCAATACAGAAGTTCCCATAGACAGCATCACGAAGGATACCACGATAATAAATGGTAACGATACCATCAATACGAACGGGTATGTCTTTGGAAACATGGAACTCGTTTACGTGGACGACACGCCGACATTCACCTACACTTTCAAAAAAGTAAAAAACGGCGAAAAGAAAGAAGGCATAAAGGGCCGCGGGAATACGAGCTGGTACGAAATGCCCAAAAAAGGATACAACATCAAGTTCAACAATGCCCAGAGATTGTTCGGCCTCTCTCCCGCGAAAAAATGGTGTATCATGGCGAATTATGACGACAAGACGCTATTGCGCAACAAGTTCTCGTCGATACTCGGAAGGCAGGTTTACGATTCGGACTGGGCTCCCAATTCCTATTCTGTAGATGTGGTGTGGAACGGCGAATACCGTGGAAACTATACGCTGAGCGAAAGAAACACCATCGGGGAAGGCCGTATCGACATCCAGGACATTTCGGACTACGGCAAGAGCAGCTTCAGGGACCAGAACGGCGATAGCGTAGTCAACATGTACGATGGGGGCTTTGTCCTAGAAATCGACCAGCGCAAGGATTCGCCGTACTGGTTCGATACGGATTATTCATGGTCTCCTATCACGCTTAAGGAGCCCGACGAGGTATCGACAGCAATCCAACTTCATGTGAAAAAAGTTGTAGAGACCGCAGAAGCAGCCCTGTACAGCGATGATTATACGGATCCTGACAGCGGATGGCGTAAATATTTCGACGAGAACTCCGTAATCGACTGGTTCTTTGTAAACGAGATTGCACGCAACCACGACGCTCTGGACTACGCCTCCATTTATAGGTTCTATTCCCCTGTAGATGGAAAGCTGCATTTCGGCCCCATCTGGGATTTCGACATGGGATTCGGAAACGACGGCGAAAACGGCAATCGGCCCGAACATGGCGTCATTACGGATTGGTATGTGAGAAAAGGCGTCTGGATAACCAAGATGTTCGCGGATTCCGCTTTTGTCGACCACATGAGAAACCGCTGGCGCGAAAAGAAAGAGGCTCTCGATTCCGCCGTAGCGGAGATTCTCCCGGCGCTGGCACGCGATGATTCCATTTCGGCCGAATGCAACTTTATGAAATGGAAAATCCTTGGCACGTACGTTTGGCCCAACCCGGTAGGCTTCGAGGACCGCCTGACATACCAGAGCGAAATCGACTACATGAAGGACTGGCTGGAAGGTCGAATTGAATGGATGGACAATGCCATCGAGAATTCTTTCTTCATCTCGTACGATCTGGACGGTGGAACGCTGGCTACGCCCAATACGAATGTATTCCTTTCCCAAAGCTCCAAGACGTTCACTCTTAAAAACCCCACCAGGGAAGGGTACACCTTTATAGGTTGGAGCGGTACGGGAATAAAGGGACTCTCTACAAAAGTCAAGGTTTCCGACGACAAGAAAGGCGACAAGGCTTTCAAGGCCAACTGGAGAAAGGACATACGTTCTGCTGAAATCGTTTTTTTGGACAGCCAGATGGTCTACAACGGCTTTGCATGGACTCCCGAGATCATCATTATCCACGACAATGACACCCTTGTGGCAGACTCGGATTACACCGTCAGCTATGCGGACAATATCTTGGCGGGAGAGGCAACGATAAATATTACGGGACTTGGAGAAATAGAAGGCGAGAGAACCGTGACTTTCACAATTGCTCCGCATCCGGTCACCCTGACTATCGCCAGCGAATCCAAGGCATACAAGGGCGAAGACCCTGAGTTCAGCTATTCTATCGAAGGCCTGCTTACAATTGACAGCGTCGTAGAAGAGATTACCGACATTGTGCTGAGCCGCGAACAGGGCGAAGAGGCCGGCGAATACGACATTACGGCGACCTACGACTCCGCTTCTGCCGTAAACTATGATGTAACGATCAATAAAGGCATTCTAACCATTGAACCGGACACTACGAGTATTGTCGTCACCATCGTGGGACATACCGACACGGTCGTGTACGACGGCTCCAGGCATTCCGCAAACGGGTTCGACATATCGTCCAGCTACAGCGAATATAGCGTAGACCTTGTCAGCTACTTGGGCGATTCCATTGCGTTAGGCACCAACGCCAATACCTACATGATGAATCTGAGTGACAATAAATTCAAAAATACGTCCGTAAGCTATCCAAACGTTGTATTTGATATCACCGACGGAAACCTCGTCATTACCCCGAGGGAAATTTCCTTGGCCGTCTTGGACACCTTCAAGGCCTACGGGGAAGAGGATCCGAAATTCTCTTACACCGTCAATGGGCACAAGGAACCGATGAAGGGAATCTCTCTAAAAAGGGAAGCGGGAGAAGACCCCGACGAATATGCGATTTCCATATCGTACGACAATAAAATCAACCCGAATTACACGGTCGTTTCGGCAACCGATGGCGTTTTCACAATCACTCCAAATACATCGAAAGTCGTTATCAGCGTCAAGGGTTATTCCGATACAGTCGAATTTGACGGCATGAAACATACCCTAACCGGTTACGACATACAATCCAATAACAAAGCCTACTCCTTGAAAAACGTGAACTACAAGGATTACGCGACCGTGTCTGCAACCCTGCCCGGTTCATACGCGATGGGGCTGAGTGCCGCAGATTTCAGGAACACCGCCACCTACTTTAGCGACGTCGTGTTCGAAATTATCGATGGCAACCTGACCATCGTGAAGAAAGAAGAAAAAAAGACGGTTGTTGATCCGCCAGCCAAAGAACACAAGGCCAAGGAAAAAGAAATTGCGAGTCGGATAGATTCCCGCGCTATTCCTGGCACTTTGAGGATTGTCGCCATGGACCGTAACATCCAGGTGAACAGTTCGCAGGTCGGCGATGCCTATGCCGTACTCGACATGCAGGGCGTTGTCGTGCGCAAGGGCTACGTAGAATCCGCAAGCTTCGTCATTCCGGTCTCCAAGGCCGGCGTCTACATGGTCCGTGTCGGCTCGCAGTCCCAGCGCGTCACCGTCAGGTAATGGCGTCCTGAATTCGCATTAAGTAATTTCTACCAAAGTCGTTTTTTGTATATTTGAAATATATGGAAAACGGCATTGCTTTTTTTGAAAACGCGATGAATTCGCTGATGAACCATTCACTGCTTCAGCGGCTTATTCTTGCGCTCCTGGTGCTTGGCCTTGCGAAAGTTTTGCTTGTGCTTTTGAAGCGCATCATCGCCCGCGCCGAAGTCCATAGGATGGACCCGGCCGCAAGTCCTCTCGTGTATTCCCTGGTTTCTTACACCATTTACGTGGCCACGCTCCTGATCGTGCTCCATATCGCGGGTGTCAATACCGCGGGCCTGGTCGCCATGGTGGGTGCGGCGAGCCTTGCCGTGGGCCTTGCGCTCAAGGATACGCTTTCCAACATTGCGTCGGGATTGCTGCTCATGTTCCTCAGGCCGTTCAAGGCTGGGGACTATATCGAATGCGGCTCCATCAAGGGCAAAATCAAGGGAATCGGCTTGTTCAACACTACGCTGGTTTCGCTGGACGGGCTGTACGTCTCGGCCCCGAACAGTGCATTGTCCGGCAATCCTATTGTAAACTTCAGCAAGAACTCGACACGCCGCCTGGAAATTGTCGTGGGCATCGACTACGGCGACTCCACCGACAAGGCGCTTTCCATCATGCGCGACATGGTCGAAAAGGAACCCAAGTTCCTAAAGACTCCGGCCCCGCAGTTCTTTGTCTCTGCGCTTGCGGACAGTTCCGTGAACGTCGCGTTCAGGGCCTGGTCCAAGAATGTAGACTATTTTGACCTCCTGTGGAAATACACGGACGAAGTCAAGCAGCGGTTTGACAAAGCGGGCATTACGATACCGTTCCCGCAGCGTACACTCCATGTGCAGCATCCGATCGATGCCGCCGACATGGAAAATCAGGAATAGTTTCAGGACAATTTTTACTTGAAGCAGTCGCGGATGGCCTGGATAATGGCATCCTGCTGTTCTGCTGTCATCTTGTTGTCGCTCGGCAGGCAAAGCCCGCGTGCAAAGATGTCGGCCCCGGCATCCATGCATTCGCCGGCAATGTAGGCGTTGGTACGGGCACGGCCGTTACCCTGCGCTGTCACAAACGCATGGCTCATGTACATGGGCTGCATGTGCATGGGTTTCCAGATGGGGCGTCCCTCGGCATTCATTGCCGCGATCTTTTCCAGGATTTCCGTAGGGCAGCTCTTGCCGGCCTCGTGGATGTACAGCGCTTCGGAGCCGCTGCGGACCTGCTTGCACATGGCATCCTTGTCGATAATCATGCAGCTGAGCCAGAAGTTCGGTACGGAATTCTCGGTGTCGTAGGGGTTCATCTGCACCGGGAGTCCCTTGAATCCTTCGCGGTAACGCTCGTAAATGGCGCGTTTCTGGGCGATGTGTTCTTCGAGGTAAGGCATCTGGCCACGGACCACGCCCGCAATCACGTTGCTCATGCGGTAGTTGTAGCCGACTTCCTCGTGTTCGTACCAGGGGGCGGCCTCGCGTGACTGCGTGCTCCACTTGCGGACCTTTTCGGCGTCTTCCTTGCTGTCGGTCAGGAACATGCCGCCGCTAGAGCCGGTAATAATCTTGTTGCCGTTGAAGCTTATGGCACCGTAGTCACCGAACTTGCCTGTCTGTACGCCCTTGTATGTCGCGCCAAAGCTCTCGGCAGCGTCTTCGATAAGGAGCGCATTGTGCTCTTTGCAAATCTTGCGGATTTCGTCGACCTTACCGGGTGTACCGTACAGATGCACGAGCACGACCAGGCGTACGTCGGGGTAGATTTCGAAAGCTTTCTCGAGGGCGGCTGAGTCCATGTTCCAGGTGTCGTATTCGGTATCGATGAATACGGCCTCGCCGTTCTCGTAGGCAATGGGGTTGACTGTTGCATCGAAAGTCATGTCGCTGCAGAACACGCGGTGCCCGCGCAGGGAGCCTTCGCCGACCTTGGGCATGCCGTAAAGGGCTTCGCCGGCCAGCTTTGTGCATAAATGGAGCGCTGCGGTTCCGGCGGAAAGCGCCACGGCGTACTTGCATCCGACTTTTTCGGCGGCCAGGCGTTCTACTTCGTTGATGTTTGCGCCGACGGTGCTCATCCAGTTGGTTTCGTACGCTTCGTTCACGTACTTGATTTCTTCGCCGTGCATCGTGGGGCTGGATAGCCAAACTTTCTTTTCGAAACGGGTTGTCATTGGCTTCTTGCTTTCCTGTTTTCGTTTACTTCGTTATGTACACCTTGTTCCGCGGCTTGCCGTTGAGTCGGTTGCCCAGCAAGTCAAAGTAGACAGGGCTGCGCTTGAGACGCAGGTCCTTGGTGTAGTTGCGTATGTTCTTCTTGATTGCAGTGGTCATGGTGTCTTCCTCGACATACGGTTTGTCGGGATCGTCCACGATCATCTTGATCTTGGCCTGACTCTTGCAGCCGGTCTCGTTCGTGTAGACCACGGTATAGTAGCCGCTGTTGTCGCCGTCCACGTTCTTGAGCGTATTTTCGCGGTCAGTGGACTTGAACTTGTCCGGACCGGTCCAGCTCCAGATCTTGCCGTCCCACGGGTGCGGGCCGAACGTGACGCTTGCGCCTTTTTTCACGTTGATTTCGGTCGTCTCGTCCCATTCGCCGTCGCCGATTTTCACGTAGGAGATAATCTTGGTGCCGCTACACGGAGCCACGACTTTCTTGCCGTCGCAAACGCCAATGGAATCCGGCTCGTCAATCACGCGCGGTTCAAAGTCGTTAGTGGGGAAGGCCTTCATGAGTGCTGCTGTCTCTTTTGCGGTAATCGGGATGACTGTACCGTGCCTGGGCGTGAACGCGCCCTTGGTTTCGGTGTTCTGCACGAACTTGAAGTTTTCAAGGTCGGTGCTGGTCGTGAACTGGTAATGACCGTTGTTGTAGCAGTCGTACATCAGCACCCAGACGCCCTGGTTGATCAGCTTGAACACGCCCGCGCCTTCGACGGCTTCGGTGGTCTGCTGCAGGCCGTCTTTCTTGCGGTACCAGGTGCCCGGTTTCGTCCCCTTCGAGGTGGTGAGCTCCAGCGCCCTCACTTTGCTGATGCCGCCGTCGCCCTCGTTCTTGTAGAAGGCGTGGTAGTACTTGTCGGCCGGGTTGTAGACGATGTCCATGTCGATGGTCGACTTGCCGCGGCTAAAGTAGAAGATGGGGTCGCTCTCGAGGTCGGTGAAGTCCTCGTTCGCGTAGGCGAAGAACACCTGGTCGAATTCGATGGTGCCGTCGTTGGTCAAAAGCGAGAAATACACGAGCGGGCGGCCCTTGCTGCCGTCTGCGTTCTCGTGGCTGTAGTCCCAGATGGTTTCCGGGGCCCAGACGCGCGTCACGTTCGCGAAGTTCTTGCCCTTGTAGCGGTCCGGGAAATGCACCGTGCTGTGCTTCCAGTTGATGAGGTCCTTCGACTTCATCATGACGATGCCGCGGTTGCTCGACCACCCCTCGGCGCTCTTCATGTCGGTATTGACCATGTAGAACCAGCCGTCCGGAGCACGCAGCACGTGCGGGTCGCGCAGTCCCTTCTTGACGCTCACGGTATCGGCAGCCACTACGCGCTTGCCGCCGTTCATTGCCGTATAGTTGAACCCGTCGTTGCTCAGCGCATAGTAAATATTCTCGTTGTCGTTTGCCGGGAAGTACACGAAAAGGTAGTTGGAATACGGCTCGTAACCGTGGATGGAAATCTGGTAGGTTTTCTTCTCGACATTTCCGGATTCGATGTTGGTCATGCTGGCCGTCAGGGTGACGTCCTTGTTCTCGCCGACAAGCCTGCCCTTGATGCGTCCGTCATGCCCCAGGAACAGGGTATCGCTGCTTTCCCAAGTGACGGGAACGCTTATACCATGGTTGATGGTGTCGGGGAGGTTCAGGTCCTTGTAGAGGTCAAGAGCGCTTGAGTCGACCACGTAATTGTAGAATGTTTCCCAGAACGGGGCCAGTTCGACGATATCCTGCGCAAAAACGCCCCCCGCGAGGGCGAGACCTAAAAATGCTGTACCGATGCTCTTATTGCTCATACCTTGATACCTGTATATACCACAATATAAATATAAGCTAGGTCACACTCCCATTTTACCGTCATTTTCCATAGAAAAATTGTCCATTTGGGGTAATTTCTTCATTTGGGGCAATTTTAGGCAAAAAAAAACGTATCTTATTATTTGAAAGCGTCTTGCATATTCCATATTGGAATAGAATAAAATGTTCCACTTTTAAAAAAAGGCATATATTCAAATATATGGAAAAACCCCGCGCCAAAATACTAGTTATCGATGATACCAAGACCAATATCGATGTATTAGATGGTATCCTCTCCATGGATTATGATATCTATGTGGCGCTGAACGGTGAAAAGGGAATTATGCTCACGGACAAGATCCATCCGGACCTTATCCTGCTCGACGTGATGATGCCTGAAATGGACGGTTACGAGACATTACGGCAACTGCACGAACGGAAAATCCTCCATGACACTCCGGTCATTTTCCTGACAGCCAAGGCTGACGCCAAGAGCGAACAGACTGGGCTTGACCTGGGTGCCGTCGACTACATTACCAAGCCATTTAACCCTTCGCTAGTCAAGCTGCGCATCAAGAACCAGCTCGACCTCAAGTTCCAGCGCGACCACCTGAACGACCTTGTCGACGAAAAGACGGCCGATATCCGCAAGACCATGAAGGTCATGCTCACGAGTCTCGGTTCCCTCGCCGAATACCGCGATCCCGAAACAGGGGAACACATTCGCCGTACCCAGGTTATAGTGCAGAAACTGGCAGAGCAGCTCAAGGACCATCCTCGCTTCAATATGTACATCAAGTCCATCGAGTACATCGACTACTATGCGACTGCGGCTCCGCTGCACGACATTGGCAAGGTGGGCATTCATGACGAAATTCTGCGCAAGCCGGGAAAACTCACGGATGCCGAGCGCGACATCATGATGCTCCATCCCAAAATGGGCTACGAGGTGCTGCTCGAGGCGACAAAGGAACTGAACGGAAACCCGATGGTGCGTATCGCTGCCGACATGGCGCTCGGCCATCACGAACATTGGGATGGCAACGGCTACCCGAATCGCCTGAAGGGCGACCAGATTCCGGTCGGTGCGCGCATGATGGCTGTGGCCGACGTTTACGATGCGCTGGTGTCCCGCAGGCCCTACAAGGATCCGTACCCGCACGAGGTTGCCATCAAGGAAATCCTCAACGGGCGCGGCACCCAGTTCGACCCCGATGTGGTTGACGCCTTCATGAAAATCGCCCCGGAACTACCGGGCATATACGAAAAATTTAAAGACAGGGAAAAAGCTTCGTGATCCATAGCCCGGCGAATGTCAAGCGCCGCAAACTAGGCTGGCGCATTTCTGTTGTGTACACTGCACCGATGTTCGTCGTTGCACTGGCTATGGTTTTTATCTTCTCGTTCTATATCCGCAATTTCCTTATCGACGCTTCTTATACGAGTACGGAACAGAACCTCAAGAAGACAGCCCAGGATACGGAAACCTACTTCAGGGGAATCAGCGAGGACTTTGTCCAGTTGCCCAGAAGACTTGCGGGAGTTACCCGACAGAACGGTATCAAGAGCCAGCTGGTCAAGCATGCGCAATCCAAGAACGGCGTGTTCGACGCCTACTACGGATCGTCCGACGGCTCCTTTGTCAGCGCGCGCGACATTACGCTCGACAAGAACAATGCCGAGTTCCGTACAAAGGCATGGTACTTGGAAGCCGCCCGTAACAAGGGTCTTGCCATCACGGGGCCGACACTCAAGCAGGTCGGCAACGAAAAGAAACCGGTAATGACGCTTTCCATGCCCATCTGGACCAAGAGCGACCGCGTACGTGGCGTCGTTGCCGAAGATTTTGGGCTGAACAAGTTGCGTGACAGCATGGGGAAGGTTGCCCGAGACGAAGGCGGCATTACCCTGCTCATCAACATGCAGAACAACAATATCTTCGCCCATTTCCCCTACATGCTGAATACGGGAAGGGTCACGCAAGATACGGTCCTTGAACTATTCCGCTTAATCGAAGATTCATTCAATCCGGATACTCTCAAGAAGGGGAGCGTCCTGCGCATCGAGAAGACGAACATCCACCGCCAGGACATGGTGTTCATGGTGGTCCCGATGAACCATTCGCAGTTCTACATGGTCCACGTGCTCCAGCAGAACAAGGTCGTCATGAGGCTGAAAAAGGACCTTACCGCGATGCAGCTCATCATGGCGCTTGTCGTGCTCTTGCTCATTTCGTTCTCGGTGTTTGTATCCGGTGTACTGTTCCGACTGTTCATCAAGAAGGACCTGCGCGAAAGTGTCCACTCGAGTACGCTTTTCGACACGCTGCTGGGGAGTCCGCACCTTTCGCTCATCCTTACGAACGACACCTACGACATCCTGCATGCGAGCGCGAACATCGAGACGTTCTTCCACGAAGACGGCAAGGAGATGAAGGGACAAATTCTCTTTGACTACATTTCGTCGGACCCGTTCAAGCATTTCGCGCACCGCGTGGCCATGGGTGGCGACCTGCACCCGAGCGAACGCAAGATTATTGTTTCTGTAACGAACAAGAGCGGTGAAGAAGTCTGGTGGGAAATCAGCTTCCAGATCCTGGTCGAAGACAACGGTACTATCCGCTACCTGTTCATGATCAACGATGAGACGAGCGGCATCCAGAAGGATACCATCCTTGACACTATCCTGCTTTCGGCGGACAGGTCGTTGCTTATCATCTTCGACAGGAACAAGAACATCAAGTACATGTCCAAGCAGATTGCGGACATCTTCGACAAGAACTGGCGCGACCTCTTTGGACTTTCCCTTGACAAGTTGCAGGAACTCGGCATGCCCGAATCGGTCTGCGAGGCGGTGGACAAGGCGTTCCGCTTCCAGGATACGTGGAAAGATTCGTTCATGCTCACGCTCGCCAACGGCAGCGAAATCTGGTTCCGCGGCGAGGCGGTCACGCTCAAGGCGCAGGAATCGATCGTGGGCTACATGCTCTCGATGACCGACATTTCCGAAGTGGTCGCGACCCGTGAGATTGCCGAGAAGGCGACGCAGGCCAAGAGTGAGTTCCTGGCGAACATGAGCCATGAAATCCGTACCCCGATGAACGCTATCATCGGCATGGTCCACTTGATTGCCGAAACTGACCTCGACAACCGCCAGCGTGGATTCGTCGACCGGATCGGCCATGCGGCCAAGTCCCTGCTTGCCATTATCAACGACATTCTGGACTTCTCGAAAATCGAGGCGAAAAAACAGGAACTCGAAATTACGCAGCTCGTGCTCCACGACGTCATTAACGAGGTTACCGCCCTGGCACAGGTGCGTATCGCGTCACGACCCATCGAGCTCATTATCGATGTCGACCCCGACATTCCCGAAATCCTCATGGGCGACCCGCTGCGCCTTTCGCAGATTTTCACGAACCTCGTCAACAACGCGACAAAGTTTACCGAGAAGGGCAACATTACGGTACGTGTCGAGATGGAACAGGCGACGGACACGAACGTACGACTTGCTATAAGTGTTTCCGATACGGGTATCGGCATGACACCCGACCAGGTCGAGCGACTCTTCAGTGCATTTACCCAGGCCGACGGCTCCACGACCCGCAAGTACGGCGGTACCGGTCTCGGTCTTGTCATTACGAAATCCCTCGTGGAACTCATGGGCGGCCAGCTCAACGTGGAAAGCACATCCGGCGTGGGCTCGAAATTCTTCTTCCGCCTCACGTTCCCGATTGCCCAGCAGAGCGTACCTCCCAAGTGGAAAGAAGAACAGTCGTTCAAGAACAAGAACGTACTGCTCGTAGACGACAGTGCCGAACTGCGCCAGGTGTTGCGCCATCTGCTTGAACGGCTACAATGTGTTGTCGAAGAAGCCATGACCGTCGACGAGGCTCTAGACCTGATCCAGGCCCATGAAGCGGCAGGGGAGGCAAGGTACGACCTGTTCATTGTCGACTACGAAATGCCGTTCCTCGGTGGGTTCGACTTTGTGCACGGCTTGCCCGAATCGATGCTGGACATCCCGAAAATCCTGATGCACCCGTTCAACTTTGACGAGGAAAATGCAAACATCGCGACCAAGAAGCTGCATTTCAATAGCTGTGTGGCCAAGCCGCTCCAGATGGTGAGTCTGCTGGGTGCGATGCAGCAGGCCTTTGGGCTGGAACTCACCTACAAGAAACAGGTCAAGAAAGAAAAGCGCAAGATATTCTTCAAGGAAGCCAAGATTCTCTTGGTCGAAGACAACCAGATGAACCAGGAACTGGCTGTATCGCTGCTGAACAGTGTGGGTCTGACCGCCATGGTGGCCGAAAACGGCAAGCAGGCG
Organism: Fibrobacter sp.; assembly: GCA_017649565.1. GTDB lineage: Bacteria > Fibrobacterota > Fibrobacteria > Fibrobacterales > Fibrobacteraceae > Fibrobacter. The sequence continues at coordinate 15,966 of JAGCGO010000047.1, forward strand.
CTCGAAAAGCTGGAAGAAAAGGCGTTCGACCTGGTGCTCATGGATATCCAGATGCCCGTGATGGACGGCTTCACGGCGACAAAGCTCATCCGCGAAAAGGACGACGAGTATTTCAAGAAGTTGCCTATCCTCGCCATGAGTGCCCGCGCCTTCCAGAAGGACAAGGACGAATGCTTCAAGGCGGGCATGAACTCCTACATTGTCAAGCCCATCGACCCGCCGCTGCTCTACGAAGAACTGGCGAAGTTCCTGAACATTGCGGGCGAGGCACCCCAGCAGGAAACGACAATCCAGCTGCTGCCGCCCGCGCAGCCCGACAACGACGAATCCAACTTTATCATGCAGTTCCAGAAGGTGCGCAACTTCGACGCCACTACGGGCCTGTACCATGCCAACAACTCGATGTCGCTGTACCTCAAGATCGTGCAGGGCTTTGTCCGCGACTACGGAAAGTGCACGGTGGAACTCCGCAAGATGCTCGAGGAAAACCGCTTCGAGGAATCCGTGCGCATGGTCCACACCATCAAGGGCCTGTGCGGAACCATCGGGTCGAACCATCTGCATCGTCTGGGGCAGACGCTCGAAAGCGAATTGAACAAGAAGGTCAAGAACTTCGACACGTTCAACGAATTCGAGAAGTCGCTCCTGGAACTCATTTCCGACCTGGACGTGTCGCTGAAGGTGCTCACCCTGCCGGACCAGGCGGGACAGGTCAAGAAGAACCGTCTCCCGGAGCCGACGAAGGTCCTCAAGAAACAGCTCGCGCAGCTCAGGGTGTTTGTGGACGCCTGCTCGACAACCAAGTGCAAGCGTGTCATCGAGGAACTCGAAGGAATCGCCTTTGGCGAGGAAATCGAGTCGAAACTGCGTACAATCAAGGAAAAGGTGAGCGACTACGACTTCGCCGAAGCGATGACGCTCATCAAGGAACTCGAAAAAATGATCCGCTAGGCGGGTTATGCCTGGTTGCTACGTACCGGCTACACTAAAACCATTGTGGCGATGAACGCGATCGCGACGACGATTGCCGCTGCGACGGCAATCGGGTTTGCCTTTTTCTTCTTGTTGCCGTATTCGTCAGTCCCGAACTCGTTCTCCACAATCTCGTCGTAATCCGGCGATTCGAGGTCGGCAAACTCGGCACCGTCTTTCCAGCCGGTGTCGGCGTCGCTCCCGCAGTGCGGGCAGAACGTGGCGTTGTCTTTGAGTGGGGCGTGGCAGTGGGGACAGTACATATAAGAGAGTAGGGGCTAGGGGCTAAAATCTAGGGGTTAGTGGGGTAGAGCGGAACTTGTAGCGGCCGAGGAGGTCGAAGTAGCGGGCGTTCGGGGCAATCCTGACAGGTATGGGCGTTTTGCGGATAGCCTGGCTGTCACCGGCATTGCTTACGAAATACTCGAAAGACGTCTTGCCTTCCGTGATGCTGAAAACTATGGAGTAACCTTTATCGTTGGGCTTGTAGGTGAACGAACCGTAATTCTTGCCGCTTATGTTTATGTAGCACGTGTAGTCATCGCTCTTGTCTGCAGAATAGAGCATCTCGCTCACTTTTTGCGGATTCGACTTGGTGCCTAGAATGGTCCTGTCGATGACGGTGTCCTTTTTCATTATGACTTCTTCAAACTTGTTCCCGGCGGGTTCTATCGTCTCGTTGCTGACGTAGTTCTTCGTGATCTTGGTGGTTAGCGAGCCTTCGTATGCGATTCCTTCGTCGTACACCTTCTGCTTGTAGCACACGGTATCCTTCACGCTGCAATCGGATAAGAGGTATTCGCGGCCTTTTCCCTTCAAGGAAGATTCGTCCGTAGTGTAATAGAGGTACAGGTCTTGATAGTCGGCACTGGATTCCAGCTTGTCTTTGTGTACATGGACGAGTTTCCCGTTTTCGTAGTCGTATTTAGTACTGTTGGAACCGGAAAGGGAATCGACGCGGGCTCCACCGTCATTGTTGATGAGCGGGTTGGCGTAAACTCTAAAGAGGGCGTCCGTGCAGGTGTTTGCCGATGCGGCGGTGCTTAACGTGAGTACGGCGGACGAAATAAAAACAAACCGACAGGAATTACTGAAAAGCGACATTTTATCTCCTCATGCGTTTCTGTAAATATAAAAAAACACGGTTTGAACCGTGTTGTGTTTCTAAAAAATGTTTTTCAGCGATATAAACTTGTAGGCTTTTCCGCTTTACTGCATTATAAGCTTTAAGTGCAGTTGCTTTTCTTCTTCGGGAATGACTTCTTCAACCTTGCCGGTATTGATGTTGTAGCGGTAAATGAATTGCTCGTTCCTGTGCGATTCGGGTCGATTGATGTCCCTGACCGCTAGAATCAGGATGGGATTGTTTTTCATCAAGAAATAATCCGTTATTTCCATATTGGGAATATTGATGAGCTTCATTTCTTGCAGATCAAGATCGTAGATGTACAAGTCGCCGTGGTCCTCCGTGTTTAAGTAACCGTCTTCGTTGGAATCCTTTGTTGTTCCGATGTATGCGAGGTAGCGCTTTTTGCCGATGCGAATGTAGTTCAGCTCCCAGCCGGTAAAGCGTTCGTTTATCAGCGACTTGTGAATACCGTTCGCTCCGTTTTCGTAAACCAGATTCACGAACTGCTGAGTATAGAAGACCTCAAGGGATGTCGTGTCGGGCTTTTTTACCGGACGGGGACGTGCTGTTCCGTTTCCGCCATCGCTCGTTGTTGTCGCCAAAACAGATGGTTCTGAATCCTCGAAAACAACTTCACTTACACTCTGTTCGCTCATGAATCTAAAACGTTCCGTATACCGTTCCTTCTTTTCCATCGTTCTTGCGATAACGGGAACTACGAATTCCTGATTTTCGGAATTGATCATGTACATGTTATTGTACGATATGTACTGATTGTATTCTTGCCGCAAATCATCATGAATGCAACAATGCACATGGTAATGAACGTCGGGACCGAAATAACGGCAAAAGCGATTCGATTGTATTTTTGAAGTTTGCTCATAACAGAACCCCCTTAATTTAGTTTCAATATAATAAAAACCGCCAAGTTATATATATTTTGAGGTATAGGTTGGGGGATGCGGACAATAATTTAGACAGATTGTTTGTCCAAATATAGTTTCCGGTAATCCGCTGGGCTCATTCCGTTGAGCCCGACCTTTATCCGTTTCGTGCAAAACCATTCCAGATATTTTTCAAGCTCGGCCTTGAACTC
>JAGCGO010000048.1 GCA_017649565.1 Fibrobacter sp.
CAAACGGCCCCGAAACGGCCGCAAAACCCGTAAAGAATAGGAGGTCAGACCTATGAAAGTCAGAATCCACGAAATTGACATCGACGGTACCCCTGTCGCCTACACCGGCGAATACTATGTCGGCGCCAACGCGACCGAGATTGTCGAAGCCATGAAAAAGAACCCGTTCCAAATCGACCTCACGGTCGAAGAATACATGCGAAAGATTCTCGATAAAATCGGCAAGGCGGACTACGTCCTCACCGAAGACGATGCCGCCCTGGAATTCCTGAATCTGCTCGCCAAACTCAACTACGCTTCCTTCGAGGAGCAGGAGGTCAAGGTAAAATGAAAGCCATCTTCATCGACGCGAAAAAACAGACCGTCAGCCTGATCGAGGTCGAAAACGATCTCCAGGCCATATACGACAAAATCGGATGCCTGCTCGTCCAGACGGTTCCCTTCGCCGGGGAAAACATCGTTTGCGATGAGGAAGGTCGTCTCAAGCCGCCGACTGCCGGATTCAAGCTTGGTTCCTGGCGCATCGTCGGCAACGCGCTCATCGTGGGCGATACCGAGGATGGGGACTTCGCGGACACGAAACTGTCAGCAGAAGAGATCGCAAAGCAAATCCGGTTCTTCGGCGAAGACGAACCGCTTCCTCCTCCAAAATTCCGCGTGATCGGGCTGTGAAAACTTTATCGAAGAAACTTCATCTTATTCTCCGAAAGGTACTTGCGTTAATCGAAAGTCATGCTTTAAGTAATAACAGCCACAACCAGAAGGAGAAAGAAACCATGAACACCCCGATCCTCTACTTCGCCTACGGGTCGAACCTCAACCCGAAACGCATCCACCACAGATGTCCGACGGCTGCATCATTCAGAGCGGCCAAGCTCAGGAACTATCGTCTTGCCGAACGCCTTTACGCCGACATCGACTATGAAGAAGGCGCTGTGGTTCATGGCGTCCTCTACTGCATCAGCGAACGTGAACTGAGCATCCTCGACACCTACGAGGGATGCCCACACATCTACCGCAGAATCTGGATCGAGGCCGACTGCAACGGCGAGACCTTCGTGGCCGCGACCTACGAGATGACGCCCGAAACGAAAGTCCTTCGCGAAGGTCAGCCGTTCCCCGAAGATTACAGAAAGATCTGCTCTGTGGGTGCTGCCTTCCACCGCATCCCAAATGCATTTCGCAACAACAAAAACTTCTTCCATCAACTCAACCTCAAAAGGAGCACAAAATGAAAACAGTCAAACTCGTCGTCTACGGAACACTCATGACCGGAGAAGGCAACCACAGCCTCTGCGCGAATGCGGTCAACATCACGCCCTGCACAATCGTGGGGACGCTCTACGACACTGGCTGGGGCTTCCCCGCCTTCGAGCAGACCGGCGACACGGTCGTCCACGCTGAACTCATCGAAATCCCGTTCGAGGACTGGTCGCATGTCGACTGTCTCGAAGGCTACCCCCGCCTCTACGACCGCAAGCTCGTTCCGGCCACGCTTGCAGACGGCAGCGTCGAGGAGGGCTGGGTGTACGTCATGAACGAGATTCCGTCGCGCGCGACCGTCATCAAGTCCGGCGACTGGAAGAAACGCAAAGAGAATTGAGGAGACACTATGGACGAATTCTTCACGAAAACGAAATGCGACCGTTGCGGCAGGTCGCTCTCTGGCGGACGCATTATGTCCCGCTTCAACACCGACTGCCTCTGTGTTCAGTGTGAACGGGAAGAACGCCAACATCCCGACTACGGGAAAGCGGCCGAAGCCGAGCTTGCCGCTGTTCGGCGTGGTGACACGAACGTAACCCCTCAGTGTGATACGTATCGAGGTAAGGTGCGGCGAGGGAGTTGTTGTTTTTTTGAAAAAATCTGCGGATGGTTGGAATTAGTCCAACGGAGATGCGGCTCGCTTCCAGTTTTGTGGAAGAAGCGATTCGATCTCTCGCCACGTCCCACGGCACGCAGCCGGGCGCAGCGTGGCCGGGGGTGCAAGGTGGCGGAGCAGGAAAGCGAAAATGCCTCTGCTGGTTGCGAAGCGGAGCTGAACTAACAGCTGGTGGCAATGAGGTCATCCGAGGTTCGCCGCATAGTAACTCCTCAGTGTGATACGTGTCGAGGTAACGGATTGGGAAGGCCGTTTTAGATTTTTTGAAAAAAAGATAGAATGTTTGGAATCAATCCAACGGAGAGGTGGCTCGCTTCCAGTTTTGTGGAAGAAGCGATTCGATCTCTCGCCACGTCCCACGGCATGCTGCCGGGCGCAGCGTGGCCGGGGAGTGCTGTGAGCTGGCGAGGCGACGGACCGAGCGTGTTGCCCGTTGCGAACCGCACGGTGAGCAACAAGCATACAGCCACTTTTTTTCAAAATAATACACTCTCAAGCTTGCTTTTTCGGTGGCGAGAGGATATAGTAACGATGTAGCCGAACCTAACCTATGCTGCGAGGTCAAGATGACTGGACAGGGAACAGAAACCGGACGAAATGCGCTGGCGGGCTTGCCTGCGGTGCAGTCCCGCCGTCTCCGCAGGAATCGTCTGTACAGGCGTGGCGAACGAACGTTCAGTTCCCTCGGTCGCAGGACATCCGCAACGCTCCAGGACGATACAGCCTGGCACTACACCTACAATCAACGTTCCGAAATCACAAGCGCAATCCGCAAAAACGCTTCCAACGTCACGCAGAACACCATGCGCTATGGTTTCGACAGCATCGGAAACCGGACCAGTTCCTACGAGAATCCAACCTCGAAGACCTATAGCGCAAACAGCCTGAAC
>JAGCGO010000049.1 GCA_017649565.1 Fibrobacter sp.
AAGTGCCAGATTCCCGACTGGATCAAGGATATCGTCGTGGACCTCGCCAAGACGAACCGCAGCTACGGTTACTGCCCCTCCAAGGGCATGCTCGAGACCCGCGAATTTCTGGTGAAAGAAAACAACAAGCTCGGCGGTGCCCAGATCAACGTCGACGACATCCTGTTCTTTAACGGCCTCGGCGACGCCATCGCCACCATCTACGGCCTGCTTTCGATGAACACGCGTATCATCGGACCGGCCCCGGCCTACTCCACCCACAGTTCCGCCGAAGCGGCCCACGCCCACACGGCCCCCATCACCTACCGCCTCCAGCCCGAAAACCACTGGTATCCGGACCTCGAAGAACTCGAGAACAAGGTGAAGTACAACCCGAGCATCGCGGGCATTTTGGTGCTGAACCCGGACAACCCGACCGGCATGGTCTACCCGCTCGACATCCTCCAGAAAATCGTGGATATCGCGAAGCGCTACAACCTGTTCATCATCTGCGACGAAATCTACAACAAGATTACCTACAATGGTGCCCACGCCTACGCGCTGGCCGAATACATCGGCGACGTCCCGGGTATTGCCCTCAAGGGTATTTCCAAGGAATACCCGTGGCCGGGCGCTCGTTGCGGCTGGGCCGAATACTACAACCGTGACAAGGACGAACAGTTCGACGCCTTCTGCCGCGCCATTGACAACGCCAAGATGGTGGAAGTCTGCTCGACCACGCTCCCGCAGATGACAATTCCGCGCGTCCTGGGCGACAAGCGCTTCATCGAGCACCGCACCGCGCTGAACGAAAAGATCGGCCGCCGCAGTGCCATCATCAACGAAATCCTTTCCGACATTCCGGAACTCTACTTCAACCCGACCTACGGTGCGTTCTACAACACCATCATCTTCCGCGAAGGCACGCTCAACAGCCACCAGAGCTTAAAGATCGATAACCCGATCATCAAGAAGAAGGTCGAGGAATGGTGCAGCAAGACCACGAACCTGGACTACCGCTTCGTGTACTACCTACTGGGCGCAAAGGGCATCTGCGTGGTGCCGAGTACCAGCTTCTGCACCGACCTCAAGGGCTTCCGCGTGACGCTTTTGGAAGAGGACGAAGACGAACTGCGCAGCGTGTTCACCACGATCCACGATGCGATTGTAGAATACCTGCATTCCTAACTTACAAAAAGCTTATTTAAAAATTAAATGAGGTCCGTACTCTACGGAACCTCATTTTTTTACAAACAAAATAGAATTTTAACTTTTATTTTACATACCAAGCAACTTTTTTACACGCCCCATTAGCAAATCCTTTGCGTACAACGTATTTAGCATTTTATAATAAAGTAAAAATTATAAAAATATTTATTTACATTCAAGATTAATTTATATACAACATTTATTCGTTTATTCGCAACAGAAAATTTTCTCATTTTAACCTATTGCGCACAACATTATTTGTGGTTATATTGTTTGTACTTTCACAAACAAACGAAGGAAGGAAATATGAAAAAATTCCATTTAGCCGCAATACTGCTTGCAGCATCATTTAATCTCGCAAACGCATATGTAATCCCCACATATCACAACGGCGACCCGCTACCCAACGGTTACGATTACACCCTTACCGAAGGCATTCCCTCTTGGGTAAGCGTCTATGGCAGCCCTCTCGGAGTTTCATCAAGAATGTGTTGCCGAGACAATCAGCTTATTCCCGACGGAAAATCAGCCATGGCTAGGGCATACACCATTCACAACAACAAATCTACAGCTATTTCGGGCTTTAAATTTTATCACTACTTCAACGCGCCCCCTTCTCAACATTTTGACGTAAAAGTGTACCACTATTTCCACGCAAACCGCAGCGATCGCGGAGCTGTAATGCAGGACGCCGGCATTCAACCAGGCATAAATATCCAAAGATTGTCAGCCGTACAGTACAGAGTTGAACTCGACTACAGCAACGTCACCATTCCCAAAAACAGCAGATTCCCGTCGAAAGGCGCATTGTACATCCGAATCGAGTCCACCGACCCCAACGCCCCTCTGGACAACGTATCAGATTGGGCCAGACCGGGTCATGAACTTAGCGGATTCGCCATTACAACCCCCTCCGGTACCGTCTTGTACGGACCTGAGCTGAACAACTCCGGGACCACGACGCTCCCCACGGTAGATAACGCCAGAAGAGTCGGCCTTTTGACAGACGATTCTGAACTGTGCCAAAACGAAAAAGCCTATTCTTGGATCATGATGGATACGGAAGACACTAATCCGCAGACCCAATTCCTTGAGCTTCCAAGACCGAATGGTATTTCTGGATACCCCAACAAAAATTTGGGATTCAGTTTTTGCGCTCAAGCATTCACAAGCATGCCTAAAGTCCCATTTGACTATATCGTGCTGAGAATGGATACCGAGTGTCCCTCCGGTTCTTATCCATTCGCTCGATTCCATGACACAGAAGACAACAACAACAATAACACCTATACTGGAGATATATGGCCCAGTTATGTCGGCAGGGACATCACTATGGAATACTGCCTTGTAACGAAAAACACTTCTTCGACTAAGGATTATCCGGTCAACAAGGCATTCAGTGTTTTCTCAAATTACAGAAACAACACGACCATTTCACGTAGCGAACTCTTTATAGATGACGAGAATAACGGCAACATCAATCGGTGGGATTGGGAAGGCTTGTCTTCATCTAGACAACAAAAGGTTCAGAACATCATGTTCGGAGAACACGATACGTGGATGTACGCCATCACATGGACTGGCTCAAGGGCTCTTGCCAAGAGCGAAGCTTCGGTGGTCAATACGGACAAGCCCATTGCCGCCAACATCTCGCACACTCCTGCAATTCGTGGCTTTGACCACTCTGCAGTAAGCGTTGAACTCCAGTCTGCCGGCAATGCCAAGGTCACGATTGCCAACGCCAAGGGTGCCGTCGTCGCCAGGATTGTCAAGGAAGACCTGCAACCGGGTATTCATCAGATCCAATGGAATTCTGGAATCGTGCCGAACGGCCGTTACATCGTGACGGTTGAACATAACGGCAAGATTGCCGCAAGGAACGTGATCTTGCGATAAGCCAAATTATCGTCAAATACCATAATTCCAAATAAAATCAGCTCTCCGCCCAGCGGAGGGCTGTTTATTTTGATAGCCTTTTAATCTATATTAAAGATATCCGTGCAATACCTCGTCATCATTTTCCTTGCCCTTATAATATGCTCCTGCTCAGATTCCGACCAGAGTGCGTCTTCGCAAGATGATCCTTTTGACGATATTCTCATTGACAGCCTCGCCCACGCCGACTCATTGGTCCAAGACTCCCTGAGGCAAGATAGCCTTCTCAGAGACAGTCTGGTCAAGGATAGCCTTTTCAAGGACAGTCTCTTCAGGGACAGTCTCTTCAAAGATAGCCTGGTCCGGGACAGCCTGCTGAAAGACAGCCTCGCCCGTGCGGATAGCTTGGCCAAAATAGAGCAATTGCACAACGAGGGAATGCGCCTAATCAAAGCAAAAGGCAATTCTGTCGAACTGGGAACCATGTCCACCGCCGCGCGCGCCATCGAGCAGCCGGCAATGAAGGCGACTTTCGATTACGATTACTACATCTCCAGGCACGAAACCACATGCGGCGAGTTCAACTCCCTGATGAAACCCATAACAGCCCTTGCGCTGGAATGCGAAAAGGATTCATTACCCGTCGTGAACGTGAGCTATTACGACGCCATCCTTTATGCAAACGAGCGCAGCAAAAAGGCAGACCTGGACACGGCATATACGTACGCGTCGGTCAAATTTGACTCCGAAAAACATTGCATCAGTTTAGAAGGTCTTGCCTTCCACCCAGAAGTAGAGTCCTACCATTTGCCAACAGAAGCGGAATGGACGTTTGCCGCAACGTCAAGCTGGAACGCCCAAAGAGCCTGGACAGCAGACAATTCGGATTACCAACTGCATCCGGTTTGCTCCAAGGCGAAAAAAGATGAACTGTGCGACATGATGGGCAACGTCATGGAATGGGCGAACGACTGGCTGGGCATGTTCCGTGATACGACCGTACAGAACTTCGTGGGCGCACCTGACGGCGGCACGCTCGGGCAACGCATTGTCAAGGGAGGCAGCTACCGCAACAAGGCATCTTCAATTACGCTTTACGGTCGAGGTGATGTTTATACGGTAACGTCATCGATGCGCGCCGACTATGTAGGGTTCCGCCTTGCCCTGGGGAGCATTGCGCAGGCGACATGGATGGGAAACGACGGCTCCGCCAAGGAAAGCCGCGTCATCCCGCAAGCAAGCATATCGACCATAAATGCCATTACAGGAACGTACAAGGCGAAATTGGCGTTCCGTAACGACATTACGGGCAACCTGGCCTATGTCGACTATTCCAGCGGTATCCTTTCCGTCGTCGAAATCGAGGATTCCATTGACGTATTCCACCCCGACATTTCGCCCGACGGCGAACACGTCGCTTTTTGTACGGGCCTGGAAGGAATTTCGGGAAAATCGACGGTCTATGTACGCGACCTGAACGCGGAGGGTTCGAACCTTGTAAAGCTGGACGTCGAAAATGCGGCTATTCCGCGTTGGCGGGTCCTTGAGAGCGGCGATACGGCCATTGTGTACGTGACCGACGCGGGCAACAACAAGGACGCGGCAGCGTTCCGTTCGGCATCCACCTGGCAAGTGGCATTTGCAAACGGCCAGTTCGGCATTCCGGAAAAGCTTTTCGACGGAGCCTACCATGGCGGCATCAGCGACGATAACCGGCTGGCCGTAACAGGGGCTAGACAGCTCCGCGCAAAAATCGCCGACCCCGGTTCGACCCTGTGGCAATCGGCCCGCGATACATTGTGGTACAATGGCGAGCAGGCATGCAATGCGTCGCTTTCGAAAGACGGCCGCAAGCAGACACTGTTTTTAGATTTCGGCGGCAAAACGGGCCGGGACTATGTCGGGGAAAGATATGCAACGCACGAAAGGCTGCTTGTTGTCGATTCTACGGGAAAATTGGTACAGTCCGTCAGCGCACCTTCCGGATACCTCTTCGACCATAGCGAATGGGCTGGAACCCACAATCTGGCCACTGCAAGCCTTACCGACGCCAACGGGGCGCACAAGAAGATCGTACTGGTCAACTTGTCCGACAGTTCCGTCGTGGATCTCGCCGAAGGCGATGAACTGTGGCATCCATGCCTTTGGACCAACCAAGGCAAAAAGCCATCAACGGACGAAGACCCCGAAAAAGAAGTCGACCCTTCCTTGGACTTGGATAGCGCAGGAGCATACCTGAGCGAAAACCATAATTATGAACAGGCAATGGTCCGCATTAAAATGGAATGCTTCTGGAAAAAACTCGATTCCACGAAAGTCTTCCTTGCGGGATCTTCGCGCATGGCAGAGGGGGCAAACCCCGATATGTATCCCGAATGGGGCATGCTTAATTTTGCAGTACCAGGAATTGACCCATCCAGGGATTTCTACTTCATCAAGAATTATGCGCTAAACCATTCCGAGCATTTAAAGGCCATCGCCATATCCATTGACCTAGATGCTTGGCGCGGAGACGAAAATCATCTTTCCTTGGTCCTGGATTACGCAATGGGCTATGCCTATGACGCAAACCATTCTTTCTGGAAAGACAGTATTCCCACCGGTTTTGTGAACCTTGTCGAAAATGCGTACCCGGCAGAGGCCACTATGAGAATGAATGTTTCAAGTCGAGGCGGAATGCCCTCCCTGTCAAACGGCTGGGAAACCGATGGAGTGGAAGTTCTATGGGATTCCATCTTTACGGATAAGCAAATGGCGTATTTTGACGCCCGTATCGAAGAACTCCAAGAAATCGTAGAAATTGCCGCCAAAAAAGACATCTATGTCATAGGGATTATCTTCCCGCAGGCTCCGCAGTACAAAGAGACCGGAGCGTTCGGCTTGTACGGCATGCAACGCAGTGTCGCCCAAAACAAGATTGCCTACCTGGATTCTATCGCAAATGTCAATCAGCACTTTGTCCTAATGGACGAAAACAAGATGGGCGACCACGATTATACCGACGAAATGGCCCGAAATAATTCCCATTTAAGCTCAGTCGGGGCCAAACAGCTGACATCCCGACTGGATTCCCTCCTGAAAACACTGATTCCAGATAACTAGTCTACTTTTGCCGATTTTCCGCTTTATAAGCGCGAAAAAAATGTATGTTAGAAACAGTAGATCAAGGTGTATATGGGAAAAAAGTACACATTAGCGTTATGGATTGTCCTAAGTGCCGCCCAGGCATTCGGAGCGGTCTATTATGTAGCGACTGACGGCAAAGACAGTAACGTCGGCTCGGAGAAAAAGCCCTTCGCGACGCTCAACAAGGCAAACGAGGTTGTCAAGGCAGGCGATACCGTATGGATTCGCGGCGGCGTGTACGACGTGAACGACACGGTCTTTTTCGCACGGTACAAGATGACGGCGGGCATCCTGCTGACAGCCAGCGGCGAAAGCGACGACAAGAGAATCCATTACCTCGCCTACCCCGACGAACTCCCGATCTTTGACGGGGCGAACCTTCCGGTAGCGGAAGGCGAAGATCATAGCGACGGCACGCCCGAAGGCGCGATGTACACCTCGCCCATCGTGATTTCGGCAAAATTTCTGCATTTGAAGGGTTTCGAAATCCGCAATACACCCATGGTGCACAACTCGAACTCCGGCATCTTCCTTTACGCGAGCAAGCACATCTTCTTGGAAAACATTGACAGCCACCACAATGCGGGTCCGGGATTCTTTGCGAACGACGGCGCCGACGATGGCGGCGGACACATCTTCTTGAACTGCGACGCGCACGACAACTATGACCCCACAGGTTGGCAGGGCGACGGCGAGAATGCCGACGGCTTCGGTGCGCATTACCAGAAGCCCGGCCAGGGCGATACGACCCGGTTCATCGGGTGTCGAGCTTGGTGGAACAGCGACGACGGTTTCGACTTCATCAACCAGGAATACCCCGTGGTCCTGGAGAACTGCTACGCCATGGGGAACGGCTACAGCGATTACGGACGCGGTAACCCGAAAAACGGCAACGGTTATGGCATAAAGATGGGCCAGAGCACGTATGGCACCGGGCACCACATCATCAAGCAGTGCGTCGCCTGGAAAAACAAGATGTCCGGCTTCTACGCAAACTACACCAATGCCGGCAGCCAGTGGATCAACAACACTTCTTATGAAAACGGCGATAGGGCATTCAGCATGGCATCGACGCTTTACGCCGAAGACGGCAAAACTCGCCTTGCCGAGGTGGCCCCGCTTACGGGTGACAACGCCCATATCATGAAAAACAACATCGCCTTCCCGAACAAGCTTTCACAAATCGGGGAATGTTGGGAGAAAATTTCGAGCCAGGACATCGACCACTACGTGGAATGTCCCGCCGGCGAAAACAACACGTGGAACCTGAAACTTGACCTGACGGAAGACGACTTTGCGAGTCTTGACGACCCGAGCATGACCGTGACCGGCGAAGACCTCTCGAAAATTCCGGGAATCCTGGGCCCGCGCAATCCCGACGGCAGCCTCCCCGACGTAGACTTTTTGAGGCTCAAGAAAGGGAGCCGCGCTATTGACAAGGGCGAAGATGTCGGTTTCCCGTTTGCCGGGAAAGCGCCCGACTTGGGTGCATTCGAATACGGCATAATTTCGAGCAGCTCCAAGGCAAAATCGAGCAGTTCAAAAGCAAAATCAAGCAGTTCGGCGAAAAGTTCGTCCAGTTCCAAAGACAGTTCGGCAGCTATCATAGCGAAAAACGCCTATTTCGCCGAAATTTCGGGCCCCGCTGACGTATTTGACTTGCAGGGACGCTACCTGGGAACCCTGCAGCCCGAACTGTGGCACGACAAATCCATTGTCGAGGTAATGCGGACTAGATTCAAGGCCTCCGGTGCATACCTAGTCCGTCACGAGCAAAATGTACAGAAAATACACGTAAAGTAGCGGCTGAACTCGTATATTTTTATAACGTGCTCTTGTTAAATATCCATTTTGACGTTTTTTGGTGAAAAATAGCTAAACCCAATAAAAAAAGTGTTGATTACTGGATGTTGGAATAGCCTTTTGTTCTTCCCAAAAGATCGTACAGCTTGCCGCTTTTTTGTGGCATCTGTTGTGCTTTGACTTTATGGATGCGAGTCGTCGTTTGTTCTGGCAGCGACAGTTTTTGCATCGGATCTCCGATAATCGATTCTCCATAGAACCAATCGTAAAGGTCTTCCTTGTGACCGTACTGGTTCCTTTTCACCCTTTCGTTTGCCCATTCACGGAACGATTCGCCAATGAATTTGTGCTCAAAGGCGAAGTACATGAAACCATCCATTTGGTCGCTTCCACTGGTTTTGGATGAACCGATACTTACAAAACCGCCGTTAATTGTGTTAAAGATATGCTCGCTTCCAACAGAGGCACTATTGGCGTTGCCGTAGAAATCATAGCAGGTAAGTGGACCACAGCAGGCAAAGTGGAAGAATCTCGGTGACACGCACATGTTTCTTTCCACTTGTGTTATATCCAACCCGTTTCCAAGGCCAGTCTGGCCTCCGTGCCCACCATAAACGGACCAATCATACTTATCTGATTTTATGTTGTCTAGATATTCCTGCCCGTCAGCGATGGACTTATCAAGGGAGTCCGGGGAATAAAGAAGACTCAAGCCATCAACGAATTTCTGGTCGAGAGGATTGTCTAGGCCTCCTTCCTCAGTTAGGAACATGGCACTACGCGTGCATATCTTGAACAAACCGAGATAGTAGTTGTGAATTTTCTCGAAATACTTCAATAAAAGTGTTTTTGGGTTACCGTAGAAACCTGCCGTGTTGGGGTCAATTCGAGAAACCCATATTTCAAAGGAATCAGAAACTGCGCCACTTTTGGAATAGTGCCCGTCAAAAACTCCATTGGATTTTCCAGAAATCCAAAGGTGCTTTATGTCTTCTTCGGGGAGCGAATCTTTCATGAAAATATTTCCGTAATAGGTTTGGTTGAGACCGCGTGTGCTCTTGTCATTTTGATGCCAAACGGAATCAGGGATTGGTTCATAGGAGGCATCATCCCCGCATTTCCATTTTAGTGTAAGATACGCGGCGCCATATTCCTCTGCATAGTTTAGTTTAAATTTGTAGAGACTGTCTTTCTTGAATTGAAAAGCGCTGTAATATGGAATGTCCCAGTTGTTGAACCATGCGTCAATGAGCAGGGAATCGTTAATCCAAAGGCGCCTGTCGTTGTCCGTGGTAAGTTGCAGGGAACAAAGTGCAGTGACTGGAGATTTGAGGTATCCGGAATATGCAATTGAAAAACTATCCGCCGGTACTTTCCCTGGTATCGGAGAACCATCGCGTACATCGAAGTTTAATGTTGTCGTGGTGGTATCAAACAGCTTTCCGCCATAGGCTTCGGGGCCTCCGGCGGCAGTGTCTTTCCAAATACCGTCAAGGTCCATGAAGTAAAAGTCTGTTACCCAACGTTGGTATCGGAATCCTTCATCTGTTTTCTGGTAGAATTCAAATTGAGCTCGCGGAATGTCTCCAACAAAAAGGGCTCCCGTGATGGAATCCTTCTTGCTTACGAGTATTTCTTTTAGATCGGAGGCTTTCCCGCCGTTCTTCTGGGATTTGAAAGATACGATAGAGGCATTTACTTGATAAGTATTCCAAATGTCATCTGTATAGGTGTCTATGGCATTCTTGATTTCTTTGTCTTTTATCATTTCGTCGTCAACGACGATGAGGATATCTGAAGCTTTACTCCATGCGCAAACAGAAAATAGGAGAAATACCCCCAAAAAATATTTAAGCGTATTTTTCATGAATGCCTCCTCGGACTTCATTAAAGACAAGATCCTTTCTTTGAGGAAATATATTTTTTTCTGCTCAAAAGAGCTACGATAACAGGCTGTTTATTCACTGCAGAGCCATAGTTTTTAGGCTATTTCGGCAGATTCCGACTTCACAGCGTTTCCGTAGCCGTACAGACTGGCTGGACAGAGCCGTGAAGTCAAGTTGTCATTCGAGCCGTACAGAATCTTTGTCGCGATGCGCCATTCGGTCGGGTTTTCACGCACGTAGCACAGGTATTCCCACGAAAGCGTCTCGCCGAAATTCGTCGGCACGGTTTTCTTTTCGCGAAGTTCCTCTTCGGAGACTTCAGCCCTTCCCGTGCACATAGATAACAAGGCTCCCTGCTAGTCCTTGAGGCAACGAACAGAATGCCCCATGTTCTTGAAGTCATCGCCCAGGCGCGCATAATCGTTGCCAATCCCCAAATAGTACGCGTAGGATTGGTCATCTTTTGAACTCCAGAAGCTTACGTGATTGCCATCGTCGTAGAAGTTGTCGAAAGTGTTGTTCCAGAAGCCAGCAGGCAATGCGGAAAAACCGGAAACATTCGTACCGTTGCCATTGTCATTCCAGCCGCTCTGGCTCTTGAGTTTGGTCCCTGTAGCGGAGCTGTCGTTTAACGCCGTGAGCAGTGTATTCCATTCATCGTAACTGGGCAAATGCCAGCCCGTGGGACAGATGCCCTGGACTGTTTCCGTAAGTCCGCAAGTCTTGACGTAACAAGAGACCTTGCCAGCGGCCGGTTCGCAAGTTGTGCCGGAACCGCAGTACCGCGGATTCGTGGCGTCGGATGCCAACTTTGCCGAGTCAATGACCACCGCCCAGGTGTAAAGACGACCGTACTTGGAGCAATTTGCGGACTCATTGTCGTAGCACCAACTACGACCCAATAAACTTGGAGTCTCAACACTATCGGCATAGTTCAGATTCTGAGCCATCCACACCTGATCGTCAATCTCAACAACCTTATATACCTGACCATCGCGCTCATCTAGAATCTCTCCATACTTACCAGCTTCAAGAAATTCCTGGTTCAGGTATTCTGTCGAGAAGCAGTTGTATTCAGAACAGTCGTATGTTCCCGACGGCATGACCTTCGCTTCGGCGTATTTTTTCGGCGTTTCGCTTGAACTTGACGAATCGTTCGACTCTAGCGAACTCGACGAAGCTTCATTCACACTACTGCTAGACAAATCCTTCTCGCTGGAGCTTGACTCCATGCTGCTACTAAATTTCAGGTCGGCGCCCGAAATGATGGTGACAGAAGACTTTTCCTTGCCCGCAGAGCTGCTACTTGACTTATCCTTCTCGCTGGACCTCGACGTAGCGCTGGATGACGATTTCGCGGAAGCAGAATTCTGGGCAACACTGGAAGAAGGCGGTTCGTCGTTGTTCGGAGCTACACTGCTGCTGTCGTCACCACACGCTGAGAGTAAAAGCACCAACATAAAGATTGCCACCACCACGCACAGCTCGTGGCAGGCTCCCATCGTACTCGTAATGACGTTTCGCATAAAGGCCCCCCAATGGTTTGATTTATTTTATAGAAATATAATCTTTCCTAATCCACTTGTCCAGAAAGGCCATCTGCTCGGGGCTCTGTCAGGCTAATTCGTACTTTTTTACAAAAACTGCCAAAACGCTGCGAAAATGGCCGTTTGGCTCTGTTAGGCCAGACCGTATAGCTACAGAAACGCTGCGGCGAGCCTGGTCACGATTTCAGCGAAAATTCTGCAATTCCGTAGCCAAAAAACATTTTTGGAGGGGCTTACGAAACCGACTTTTTTTGCTAAGACCGCCCGATTGTACAAAATGGCCTGACAGAGCCTGGTCCAGACGTGCACTTTTGTACATATAAATAGGACTTAGGTGCTTATTTTACATCAAAAACGGCAATGAAAAACATTTTTTACAATATTCACATGAAAAATTTTGGGTCTCGGCATTTCCGTTCATTTATATGAAGTTAGCCCACTCGTAATCCTATATGATACAACGGATAAACTCACATTATGTTTTCCAAAAATAAGTGGATAAACTTTCAAAACAAGCGAATAAGCCCGAAATTTGAACAAAATAGCACAAATGTAAACATAAATTAACCTCACATTTCGCCAACAACGATTATTTTGAACCAAAAACAGATTTTTGTAATAAAAAAGGACGCTTATGGCGAGCAATTGCAAAGAATATAAAATAGAAATCGAAGTCGGAAACACCTATTCTTTAATCGAACTAGGATTTGATGAGAATGACATTAAAAACAACACCTTTAGTTCAAGCGAAAACGATCACGCGACTGTAAACGCTCAAGGGATTATCACGGCAAAAGGTTGTGGCCAAGCAACCATATCCGTATACCCCAAAGGAACCGAAAAAAAAGCTGCGAACCGGATTGCGGCTGTGAAAGTAACTGTTATAACAAATAAAAACTTATCAAACGATAATATGGATGAATGTTCTAAACGCGAAGCACTTCTTTCTGCAAAAGAAATTATAGACAAACTCAATAATGAGGATGACGAGTACAAAATTGAAGAAGGCATAAAATACCTTGAAAATATAAAGCCATCACTCCCCCTACCAAGAACTATCAGCGGCCACATAAAGATAGAAGATAATAGCACCGTCTCAAACAATTCAGCAATGACCGAGAACGGCCTGCTCGTAAGCATTAGTGGGATATCCAACCCTGCCGAAGATAAAGAAGAAAATGAAAAAGATTATTCTTGCTACACAGATCCCAATGGCAACTTTACAATTGCCATGCCAGACAAATACAACATGCAAGAAACCATCACGATTTCTATTTCTAAGAAAAACGACATGACTTTCGCCAATGCGGGGGAAAGTTCATCCCATAAAGTTCAATTTGTAAAACAATCATCAGAAGTCCTAAAAAATGAATATATCCGAACATCCCAAGGAAAGAAATATGCCGCAGACATACTTGCTACAATAAACGAAGTTTACGATGATAATACAAAAGCAAAGGAAATCGAAAAGAAACTATACAAATTAGCATATTGCGAATACGCAAAAGCCGAGTACGAACAAAAGAAAGACGAAGTAAAAAAAGCAATAAAACTATATAAAGAAACCATCTACGAAGATGCAATTTATCACTTTAAAACAAGTGAAACGGAACATATCCATGAAAAATTATCTGATTACGAATCTAAATTAAAACTTATCGTTAACACAATTGTCACAGCCGAACAATCTGCATTTGAAACTATAACACGTATATTATATTCCACAGAAGCCGAACAATTCCTTAATAATTACGACGAGAAAAAAAGTTACACAATAAAAGTCAAACAGATAAATAACATAAAAACTTATTTTGAGGATGTTGATGACAAAAAACTCATGGCATCTAACGGATTGGTTTTAGACATTTCAAGCATGGTTATCAATTCTATAGGAACAATAGATGAAGATAACACTCAAGAAACAAGCAATATTAATTCCAAGTATAAATTGGTAAAATTAGTAATTGATTTCTTTGGCAAAGCCTATAATCATTCAAAAGAACTAGAAAAAAATATAGCAAAATTAGGCAATCAGTATTTTGATATAATCAGATACTATGAAGAAGAATACCTTCCTAAATCTACCATTATATTCCAAGATTTCGTGGCAGAAGCAATCAAACTAGGTCCACAAGTAGGTTTTTCAATTCCAAGCGACATGGCTCGTTATTATGTAGTAAAATACATAGAAAGAATCGGCTTAAATCACCTCTCTCCTACAATAGTACCTAGTGTGCGAGAAGGAGATGATGAAGAGATCGCCTTCCCAGATGCAGATAACTATTATGAAGCAAAGAAAATTTACGACAACGAAACTGCGGTTCGAATAAAATGGGAGCAGCAAATTAAAGCATTTGAAGCTCCTGTAAATACCGATCAGGATAATAACGAGAATAATTACATTGATTCTGAACATTTAATTAGCAAAGATAATATAGATCCATACGAGAACGTCATTAACTTATTCTCGACAGATATTGATTGCAATCTTTTGAACGAAACAATAGCTAGTTACAAAAAGGCAAAAGAAGCATTACAAAAGATTAACGAAGGTTTAGATTATATTCAAAAACTCAAAATCGAATACGAGAAAAATAACAAAGATGAAAGTTACTTTGTTAAATACATGAATAAGCTAAGCGGTAAAAAAACTTCATCGCAAGCCAATGATGATTATGCAAAAACTTTATACAAACAATACGATAAACTGATTAAAAACTGTCAAAAGAAACTCAGCGAACTACAATGCTTAGACAGCACATTTACATACGCAGCCCCAAAAAATCAGTCAATTACTCAAACAACAAAGCAAGCTGTTGAAAATTCCGTTCAAATTGAACGTTACCTTCTCAGCTTTTTATCTACCCCGATGGATTCCGAATTCGAGGACGCATTCGTTATAAATCAATCCGATTTCGAAGATTCCAGCTTACATCCAAGGGCGCTCCCTAGCGTTAAGCTCATGGGCGACGGGAAAAACGAGGTTTATCTGCCCACAGATACCGCGCCATCCCGCATGTTCAACTACACCATGGTGCACCGTCTCGTTGAGCCCCAACTCAAAAAAAGTGGAATAAAATCAGCACGCTACAAACTTAATGAGGCCTTGAATATACATCGTTTCAAGGAAAATCTTTACGATACACAGGGAAACCTCGCTTTAGCAAACACTTTAGGTATCGGCTACGCCTTAAACATGCATCAAGCCTGGGTGCCAGACGGATTTGCCCTCGGCAACCTGTTATATTCACTCGTTCTCGCCCCCGGCGAAGAACAAAGGCTTATCGTCCGCGAACATAAAGAAGCTTATACGGTTTCGGATGATGCCAATGCAACAGATAGGGTTCATGACAGCTACAGCAATTCGCAGGTGGACAACGAAACCGCCGCTTTCAATAATGCCGTAAGCCGCTACTCAACCGCCCACTCCGATAGTGCATATTCAGCACAAGCAAAAAGTAGCGGAAAAGCTAAAATCAACTTTTTCCAAGGCATAGGAGCATCATCCTCAGCATCATCAACAAATAGCGGTTCCAGCTACGCAAATTCAAGTCAACGCGATTCGTACGACGAAGCTTCGCATGCTGCACAGAATTTCCAAACAAGCATTAAAACAGAATCCGAACGCATTGCTAGCGCCAACAGGACAAGCATCCGCGTAGCCACAAGCGAAGAATCCGAATCCGTATCTTCTAGAATCGTCGCGAACCACAACCACTCTCATGTCATGACCGTACAATATTGGGAAGTGGCAAGAAGATACCGCCTCGAAACATGCATTGACGGAATCGAACTTCTCTTATTCATTCCGCTAGAACTTATAAGATTCATGCCTGACAAGGATTACACAAAAAAAGCATTTAGCGAATATACATTACAATTAAACGACGAATCAACAACAAAGAACTTCAACAAAGAAAACTTTGAATATCGTTACAAGAATATTCTCAAGTATTACGACACAATCGAACCTCATGTTCCCGTAAAATACAGAAGTGGCTTAAACCTTATAAAGAAATTTGCGGCACTCCCCTATTGGGGTGTTCAAAAAATATCTAGTACCACTCAAAAATACTACGTTACAATCACTGGAGGCTTCTGCGAATTCGATAACTTAACAGCAACAATCTATTTCAATAACGGAAGCAGACCTGTTCAAGGCATACTGACAGAGTTCAGCACATCTTCGCTAAAAAAAGCTGGCGGGGGAAATCCGCATACAAGAAAAGAAACTATTGAGGCAATAACAAGTGCAAGAAGAAATAAAGAAGGAACTGCTAGTTTCGCATTTACCCTACCTTACACTTGTAGTAAAGAAGATATTTCTCAAATAAAAATATACAACAACGTAAATTCTTGGAAATACACACTTTCCCAATCCTTAAGTGACATGACTGAAAGCGAACGGGAAGCGATTTCTAGATACGAACAAATTATAAATATTAACAAGAGTAACAAAATATATCGAAGCTTATTAGCCCTTTACTCACGATGTCTGCCAGAATGCTATTCAAGCCCTGAAGTATCTTTCTCGTCTTGGGAACTTCATTCTTTTGGCGATCTAGAGATAGAAATAAAAAATGCAGATGGAGAAATCGGCTCCGGAACTTTGGGCTACACCGCTCTCAATATCTATATTGACAACACCTATCCCACGCTTCGTCTAACAGACATCCAAAAGATTGAAGAAACATTCCACCACATTGTTTCTGACACAATGTACTATTCACAAGTAGTGTGGTCATCTCTTTCGGATGACGAAAGAATCATTCTGTTGGAGCCCTACACTATCGAAATAGATAATTTAAACAGAATTGCATCTAGCGAGAACGGCATAAATAACATTTACAATAAAACCAGAAGCATCTCTCTGCTCAACTGCGTAAACGCCAAGAATGTCGTTGGTTTCTATGGGAACTGCATGATGCTGCCGTTTACCTTCCCCAAGGAGCTCGCGGAACTCATCGGAAAAACCGCAGGAGACATCCAAGACGAGCTCTACCGTTACCACGCATGTAATTTCCGCGTTCCATCAACGGTCATATCTATCCCCACTGACGGCATGGTTGGCGAAGCTGTACTCGGTGCTACGAATGTCAGTGAAAAGATTGACATTACTAGATTCTGGAACTGGAAGGATTCTGACATTGATCATATCGACCTCGACCAAAGTTCCCTCAACGGAAGAAGCCTGCTCGAAAACGCAACCACAAGAGATGTTGAAGCTCCGACAGTCGGCGTAACTCCAACTGAACATATCAATGGCAATAATCTCGCAGCAGCCCTTATCGCACGTCAGCAGCCCACATTTGCAGACGTATATCAGAACACCGATATGCGCGACGTGATGAAGAATGCCGACAACAACGCCTCTGCCGGTAGAGAACAGATTATAAAGACAAACGCAGAACTCACCAAGGCCGCTCTTGATGCAGCTGTTAAGGCAGGAGAAGCCGCCTTGACGGGAGGCGCCTCTGGAGCTCTTGGAGGTGCTGGCGGAGCATTATCCGGCAGTTCCTTGACAAGCCTTATTGATAACCTCGGCAAACTTGGACTTAGTGACAGCGACATTTTAAAATCAATAACAAAAGGTGGCGGAACCGCAGAAGGGATCATTAAGGCGGCTGCAGGATTATCCAAGGAAAAGTCTGACAAACCTGAGGGGACGTCCCCCGATCTGACAAGTACACTAAAATCGTTTGGCGGTGAAAAACTCAAACAGTTCTTGTCTAACTTTGCATCAACAGCAACGAATGGACAATCGCTAGAAGAAAACTTCAAAACAAGCCTCTCAAGCGTCACAGGGACAAACAAAGATGTAACCTTAAACGACATTCTTGAAATGTCAAATAAATTCTGCTCCGAAAACAACATTAATTTGAACGACTTTACAAGTGCACTTGGCAAAGCATTAGGATTATTTTAACCATTAAAATTTAAGGAATTCTTTTATGTACAATGATGAAATCATGGGCGCATTAGCCGATCTTATAAAGAGCGAAACTTCTGAAGAAACAAAGAAATACAAAGATCTGATACTCAAGCGTATTGCAGAAGAAACCGAAGTCAAGCCAACTCGGATACCTGCTCCGCTGAACATCACGGAACTCGGCGGGTACTACAATTTAATTGACGAAATTCAGGAGAACCTTCCGGACCCCTCAG
Source organism: Fibrobacter sp. (assembly GCA_017649565.1). Taxonomy (GTDB): domain Bacteria; phylum Fibrobacterota; class Fibrobacteria; order Fibrobacterales; family Fibrobacteraceae; genus Fibrobacter. Next base: position 17,591 of record JAGCGO010000049.1, read on the forward strand.
AGCACGACTCCTCCGAAGCATATAGGAATTACGTCAAAATACAAAGGGTATGGCTCGAAGAACAAAAATACCAACTAAAGCTCAGCATCATTCAGTCTGCCCTCGGATTGCCGAAATAACAATCGGAGAGATTTAATATGTTAGGAGAAACTAAAAACTTTATCGAAGAAAACAAAGAATTGCTAATAAAAGTCAACAACACATTAAAGTTAGTTTATCCGAATTACCATATAACTTTAACCCAGCTTATGGCTGGTGCAGAAGGATATATCGAAAACGGGACAGAAAGCAATAATGACCAACAGCAACCAACGTCAGAAAACCCCACTACACAAAACGAAACGTTCACACAAAAAAAACAATCCCCAAAAAAGAAAAGAAAAAAACTAACAGAAGAAGAAAGGGAAGCTAAACTAAACGAATATTATGAAAGAATAATAGAAGAATACCCCCTTGATATAGCTGCTCAACTGTACCACGAATATGACGAACATGGTGAAGAAAGTGCAAAAAAATTAGAAAAAAAACTACAAGAACAGATGGCCCAAAAAAATGCAGAGGGTGCTACGCGGAAAAAGAGAAGATCAACCCGCGCTAATAGCACGAGAGAAAGAAGACTACAGACAAGAAGGGTGAGGAGGGCTGCTAAACGAAAAAAATCCCCTCAAATAAGCACAAGTAACACCGAAAACGGGGCCAAATGACAGAACCAAGCTTTACTCAAAACTTAGGTAAATCATTAGCTGGAGCATTAGAAGCTAGTGTAAAATCTATATTCCAACCTTGCTTCAATTGAGCATTATCCAGTCAGGCCTCGGATTACTGAAATAATCGGAGTTTTATAATATGGGAATTAACAATCCAACGAATGATGAGGACAACAACGACGACAATTCTCAAGGAAACTTCTTTGAGGAAAACAAGTCGCTATTGATAAAAATCTACAACATCCTCAAGCTTCAATTTCCAAATCTTAACATATCCCTTTCTGAGCTTCTTACCGCAGCTCAGAAATTTATCGATATGTACGCCAAACCAGAAAATGATATCCATGATAACGACATAGATGCCATTGTTAAAGGATTCTGTAACATTTACAGGACCAATTGGGAAGAACTGAAGAATGTCGTGATAAATGGAGCTCAATTCGAAGAGAAAGAACCTGGGGAGCCTTTAGAAAAAGATCTATATATAGACCAAAATATAAGTGAATTTAAAAAGCAAGATGAACTGAGAATAAAAAAACTAGAAAAGGCAATAGAATACATAAATAAAAACGAATCAAATAATGATGACAAAGAGATAAAACAGAAAATAGCTGACTATTGTTTAAATGGCAAAACAGCCGTTCTAGACTACATAGAATATCTTTTAAAGGTATTCTATGACAAATGGTTACTCCCCGATGGTAGCGGAAAAAGATTCCCGTATGTAATAAACAACAAAGCAAGATTTACAAAAGACAATCTTTCGTATGTAAGAAGCCAAGATCAGCGATCTCTTGGACAAGGTGTAGCCTTTACACAAAAAAGTCTCCCCAGCCATTTTAAGAAAAGTAAAGACGCTCTTGACGAAAATAAAGATTTCATAATAGCGACTAAATATGCGAACAAAGTCAAAATAGAAAAAGATTCAGAAGGAACATTCTATCTTGTTGACAATTCTGATTATTTCATAAACTATATAAAAAAGACAAAAGACATAAAAGACATAAAAAAAATTTTCAATCATAAAGAAGACACCAACTACAAATCCAGCGACTACGACTATCAACTATACAAAGTTGGAGATTGCAAAATAACCCAAGGTAAAGGAGCCATAGAAAGATTAAATGCCCTTTCCCAAAAACTACTAAACGAATACAATAAATTAGATGATTCCAGCAAAGCAAAACTAAAAGAATCATTCAATCTTTTTTATCCATCAAAAGATTACCAATTTAAAGATTATCTTCACGACTTTTCTTTAGGAGTCGATTGTTCTGGATATGTATCAAGAGCATTGGCTTTCGTGATGACAAATTTAATGGTTGAAAAAGAAGCACAAGAAGAAACTCTAGGAGCCCTAGTAGATGGCAATGGATTAAGAACTAATACGCATTTTCTAGAAGAAGAAGGAGGCGCAAAGGACCTATTTAAATACGCCTCATCACAAAATTTTTCGAACGACGTAGTAACAAAATTACAACCTGGAGACTTCGCGCGAAATGGTGACCACATCAAAATCATTTCCCAAGTCAACACATCTTCGTTTACCGACCATCAATCATCTTCTGTTTCATCAAGAATTGGTGTAATAGAAACCGTTATAACATCTGACAATTATAAAGATAAATACAAAGATGCTTATTCTTTCATGCGTCCAAAAGTATTCAATGACGACCAGAAACTCATTGAATATTTCAAAAACATGCTTATAGCAAAAGGAAAGGAAAACTAAGGTTCCGTTTTTTTTGCCAACAGCCGAGCCAATTCGAAGTTCCAATCGCTGATTGAACTTATTGCCTGACTTGGAATAGATACGAAACTCTGAGCGGCTTTGCGGACCCCGCCAAGATGGAGAAGGTGGATTGCTCGACGGCAAAGTACGGCGACGTGGAATGCTTTGAATCCATTGTCAAGTAGACTGGGCCCTTACAATTAAAGGGCCCCTTACTTGATTTAGCGATTAGTAGTAATTTAAAGCGATGCAACGCAGTGTCTTATATTTCTTTTTGTTGACATCCGTATAGTATTCGTAATTCTGTTCGAATTCGTTTACTTCGACATACCACCAATAATAGCTGTTGTGGGATTCTAGCCACAAGTAGGTGCCGCCACAAGTCGCGGACCATTGTGATGTCGATAAGCCCCAATCTCGGCGGAATTCTTCCACTTGAGCGTCGGTGAGATAGGTCATGTCGCATGTTTCTACAAGTGAAAAACCGAACGGATTGGTATAATTTTCAGAATTTTTCCAATCACCGTTGGCTGTTTTTAGAGCACTTAACGTAGTATCACCTGTGAACTGGACTAATTTGGTAAAGTCATCTCTTGACGGATTTGTCCAACCGTACGGGCAATTATATCCGGCCTGGTAATAGTAGCCTTTCTTGGTAGAATCAGTATCGTAAGAATTTGCCCCCGTCAAGGAGTCGTTGCCCTGCGTGTAGGCCAGATTTTGTGCCATCCACAGTTGTTCGCCGATATAGACGGTCTTGTAGACTTTGTTGTCTCGGGTGTCCAGGAATTCTCCGTAAGTGACGTTTGGGTTTAAATACTCTGTGGTGACACAGTCGTAAACATTACAATCGTAGGTTCCAGCAGGTACGTATCCGACCAGATACAGTTCTCCGTTGATATTTAAATGCCGTCTCCAGGTCCATTTAATGAGAGTGTCTGCTTTGTAGGATTTGCATACTCTCCATGTAGAATCATCTTCGATGTAGGCTCTTTCATTTTCCAATTCCGGTTTGCAGTCTTCCAGGCTATCGATGGATGCCACGCGATAATCGACCGAAGTTCCTCCAGGACCGGAAAGAGATGAATCGTCGTCGCTACAGGCGGAAAGGCTGAACGAAAGAACCGCTAAAAGAGTTAGCATGCTGAAGCTGAATTTGTAGAACAAGGTAGTCTCCTCAAAAAAAAGATGGGCCAAATATAGTTTTTTCTGCAAAAAATACAATTTGACTTGATTTGGCTGTTTTGGGCGGTCGGATCGCCGCAGCAGGTTCGCAGTAATACAAAAAGGCTTGACAGAGCCGAGGTCATGACCGCAGTGGAAATGCAGTTGGATTGCAGTTTTTTTCTAAAAATCGTAAAAAAATACAGTTTGACTTGACAGAGCCTAAAATTTGGTATATATTTGTGCAGTAGCACAAAAGTGCATAGTATTTCGGAGTCTCTATGATTGAACGGATTCGCGGTATTCTCGTAGAAAAGTCCCCCACTTTCGTGGTGGTCGACGTCCAGGGCGTCGGTTACGGCGTGAACATTTCGGCCTACACGGCCGGCAAATTGCCCGAGGAAGGAGCAGAAGTCATGCTCTATACGAACCTCGTGGTCCGCGAAGATTCCATGACGCTGTTCGGCTTTGCCGACAAGACCGAGAAGGAGACGTTCCTCATGCTCCTGGAGGTGAACGGGATCGGCCCGAAACTGGCCCAACGCATCCTGAGCGGAGTCTCCCCCGCCGACCTTCTGAACATGGTCGCCAGCGACAATAAATCGGCCCTCGGCAAAATCAAGGGACTCGGCAAGAAGACTTGCGAACAGATGGTACTTTCGCTCAAGGACAAGGCCGGCACGATGCTCCAGGCGCTCGGCAACATCGAGGGGTCCGGGGTTACCGACATGGGCGCGCTCACCGGGGCAAAGCTCGAGGCCGTGCTGGCGCTGCATACGCTCGGGGTCAAGGACCCGGCTGCAGAAAAGGCCGTCGTGAAGGCGGTAGAGGTCCTGGGAGATACTGCCGATGCGGCGACGCTTATTCCGGAGGCACTGAAGTATTTGTAACTTTAGACGAGAGACGAAAGACGGTATGGATGATCAACGTATAATTTCCCCACAGAAGATCGCATTCGACGAGAGCGATTCCGAAAGGAACTTGCGTCCGCCCAAGCTTGACGAGTTTACGGGCCAGGACGACATCAAGGAGAGCCTTTCCATTGCCATCGAAGCGGCGCGGCACCGCGGGGATGCGCTGGACCACTGCCTTTTCGCGGGGCCTCCCGGCCTCGGCAAGACGACGCTTGCCGGGATTATCGCGAAGGAAATGGGCGTGAACATCCATGTCACGAGCGGTCCCGTCCTGGAAAAGGCGAGCGATTTGGCCGGCCTGCTTACCAGCCTGCAAGAAAACGACGTTCTGTTCATCGACGAAATCCACCGGCTCAACCGCGTGGTAGAAGAATACCTCTACCCCGCCATGGAAGATTTCCGGCTCGACATCATGCTCGATTCCGGCCCGGCCGCCCGCAGCGTGAACCTGCCGCTCAAGCATTTTACGCTCGTGGGCGCGACAACCCGCAGCGGCCTGCTGACAAGCCCGCTACGTGACCGTTTTGGCTTGCAGTACAGGCTGGAGCTTTACAGCGAGAAAGACATTGCGAAGATTCTCGTGCGCAGCGCGGGAATTTTGGGCGTCGAACTTACCGAAGACGCCGCCGAACTGCTCGGTGCGCGTTGCCGCGGGACGCCCCGTGTCGCAAACCGCGTCCTCAGGCGCTGCCGCGACGTAGCTCAGGTCCGCGGGACAGGCGTAATCGACGTTCAGTCCGCCACCAAAACGCTCGACATGCTCGGCATCGACAGCGAGGGCCTCGACCCGATGGACCGCAGGATCCTTTCCACGATGATTGACAAGTTTGACGGCGGCCCGGTCGGCCTCAGCACCATCGGAGCGGCCCTGGGCGAAGAAACCGACACCCTGGAAGAAGTCTACGAGCCCTACCTGATCCGCAAGGGCTTGCTCAGCCGTACCCCGAGGGGACGCGTCGCGACATCGAACGCCTACAAGCTGCTGCACAGGAGCATCCCGTCCAGGAAATTCGACGACGGGCAGGAAAACCTCTTCGGTCAAAGCGAATAAAAAACGGGACTTTAGCGGTCCCGCAAAAACATGCAATTGAAATACGTTTTGGCTTACGAGAACTTGATTCTCGGGTCCACCAGCGTATAGAGGATATCGCTGAAAAGGCGGCCCACCATGGCCATAAGGCTACTCAGGAAGATGATTCCCATGACCACGTTGTAGTCGCGGTTCACCATGGAATTGTAATAAAGTAGGCCCATGCCGTCGATATCGAAGACTTTCTCGATAAGGAGTGCGCCCGCGAACATGAGCGTGCAGATTTCGGAAAGGCGGGTGGCAATAGGAATAAGGGCGTTGCGGAGTGCGTGACGCACGAGTGCCTGGTTGAAGTTCATGCCCTTGGCCAGGGCGGTACGCATGTAGTCCTTCCCCAGTTCCTCGAGCGCGGAATTCTTCATGAGGAAAGTCAGGAACGCGAACTCCCCTATCATGTAGCAGAAGATGGGTAGTATCAGGTGGTGTCCCAGGTCCACGATTTTCCCGAAAAACGAGAAATCCTCGAAGTCGTCGCTCGTGAGGCCGCCCAACGGGAAGATGTCGAGGTACGAACCGCCCGCGAGGAAGATGATGAGCAAAATGCCGAGCGCATAACCGGGCATCACGTAGCCCGAGAATATCACGCCCGAGCTGATCGAATCGAGCTTGCTCCCGTGATGCACGGCCTTCCAGAGGCCAAGCGGGATGCAGATAAGGTAACTCAGGAAAAACGAGGTAATGCCGAAGAACAGCGATATCGGGAAGCGACTCACGATGACATCCCAGACCGGGAGGCCGTAGGTGTAGCTGGAGCCGAGATCCAGGTGCAGCACGTTCCAAAGCCAGGTCAGGTAACGCTTCCAGGCGGGCTGATCAAAACCGAAGTACGCCTGGATTTGGGCTATCTGGTCGGGCGAGAGCGCCTTGGAGGCATCCACGCCGCCCTTCATGGCTGCGGCCTGCTGCGCACGCGAAATCATTTCCTCCACGGGCCCACCCGGCAAGAGCTGGATGAGGATGAAGCACACCAGCGAAATCCCGACCAGAGTCGGGATCATCAGGAGCAGGCGGCGGAGGATATAAGAACGCATAGTTAGACGAGAGACGAGAGACGAGAGACGAGAGAAATAGACATAAAATATTGAATTTTATCGTAAAAATGAATTTTAAGAGAGAGAACTTTATTTACAAACAAAAAATTTTTTCTCTATAATTTGCGCGAAGCGCCATTATAAATCTTTCGTCTTTCGTCTGTAGGCACGAAGTGCCGTTCTCTCGTCTAAATTTACCTCATTTTTCCAGAACGCAGCACGTCCATCATGGTGAAGGGCTTGGCGGTGCCGTTCGCAATGTGGCATGCGAGGAAGTTCACGGCGTCCACGGTGCCTTCGGCGTAAATCTTGCGGCCGCACACGTTGTGCTGGAACTCAAAATGCACCGTACCGTCTTCGCTGTCGAGGCTGTAGGTGTGGAAGGCGTGACCGCCAAGGTATTCCTCAGGCACATGCATGCGTTCCATCTGTTCCTTTTCGTTACGCACCTTCTCGATGTCGTCCACGGAGAAGTCAAAGCCCATCTTCTGGAAGTCGCCCACCACTGCGCGGGCGGTGCCGCTTGTGTCGGCCTTAGTCTTCTGGTGGCTTTCGACCACGGAGAGCTTGTAGCCGCTGAACGCCGTCGGGAATTCCTTGGCCAAGAACTCGATCATCATCTGGAAGGCGACAATCTGCTTCGCCATGTTCGGAGCGATGACGCTCGGGTGGTTCGCGTCGGCCACGAGCTTCGCAAGCGCTTCGCGGTCACCGCCGGTCGTGCCCATCACGAAAGGAATCTTGTGGTTCACGTAGAAGGCGGCATTGTCGTTCACGGCCGTCGGGTGCGTATAGTCGATGCAAATCATGTTCGGGTACTTCGCGAGCACCTCGCCGATGCGGGCTTCACGGTTGCTCGGCTTCAAAAGCTGGATGGTCTTCCCCGCCACTTCGGCTTCGTTTTCCACAATGATTTCACCCGTCAGAGAATACGGGACGAGTTCCAAACCGCGGGCGACGCACGTTTCGGCCACGATGCGGCCCATGCTACCCGGAATACCATTAACCATCACTTGTACGGACATAATTGCTCCTAAGTTTTTTGGAGAAAAATAGAAAATAGTAGGAAGTAGGAAGTAGGAAGTAGACAGTAACTAATGTCTCCAGCGGGTCGCTTCGTAGTCGTCCAATATGCGGAGCGCTTGTTCTGCCCGCTGCTTTTTCTTCGCAGCAAGTGTCGCTGCATCCTGACCGGCAATACTTTTTCCGACCCGTCTTGCGAATGCACCTACAGTTTCGCCGGGTTCGCGACGGTAACCGATTCGGGCGAGCATGCGTTCCGCCACCTTCAGCTTTTTAGCCCATTCAATGGCCTTGGCCGATACAATTGCACGGTTTCTCTGCCGCTTCTTGTAGGCAATCCGCATTTTGCGGCCGACAAGGCCCAGCACTAGCGCCACGAGCAACCCATATAGCACGGGACTTTCGACAACGGAGCGCGAACGGTCCTGGAGACGGTCCACCACGAGCCTCCACCCGCCTTCCTTGAGCATGTGCATGACGTACACGAACCGCCCGCGCACGCCTTCCCACTTGAGATTCCACCAGCCCGGTTCCGAGCCGATGGCGATGCGCAGCGGAGGCGTCGGATCAAAAATCGCCCAATGGCCGTCGACAAAGACCTCGGCCCACGCATGCGAATTCTTGCGACGGAACACGGAATATGGGCGCCCCTCCACCACTTCGGGGCGCGCAAACCCAGTCGCATAGCGGGCCGGAACGCCCAGGCGACGCAGCACCAGCACGGAGAGCGTCGCGTAATATTCGCAATAGCCCTGCTTTTCGCGCCAGAATGCGGCCAGCGGGTCACCGCCCGAATTGGTGCCGAAACGCCTGCGGAGTCCGGGTATCGAAAGGGAGTAAGTAAAGTTATCGCGGAAGTACGCCAAGATCTTATGAAGCGTCTCTACGCCGTGCAAGGTATCGCCCAACGAGTCGCCCGAGGTATCGCGCAGCCCCATCGCCTCGATCACGGTGTCGACCAGCGGAATGCTGCGCGGGGGAATCTGGAAATCGCCCGGCTCGGGCTCCTTAAGCGAATCGGGAACCTGGCCGCAGGAATCTTGAACATTCCCTTCTCCCGCACGGCACACGAAGTAGTACCAATCCGAACGCTTCTTGCTGTCCATGCCCTGCACCATGCCGCCCGCATAGTAGTCCAACGAGTCGACGTTCTTTTCGGAAAAGCCGACCGAACCGTACGGGGCAAAAAGGAAGCCGAACGTATTGAGCGACGACTGCACCCAGACTTCGTGGGCTCCGGGCTTGCGCGTCGCGGAATCGGAAAGTTCGAACACGGGGTAATCCACGCGATAATAAGCCGGGAACAACCTTGTCGCGGGCACTGTCGGCAGTTTCCAGAGTCCGCCGATATACTTTTCGTAGCTGGCCGCCTTGAGGTACGTGGGCGGGAGCGTATCCCACACGCGGAGCACCACCTGATTATTGTAGCGCGAACTGAAGTTGCTGCCGAAGGAACCCAGCGCCACCACGGGATCGAACCCCATCACGCGCTCGCGCAGATAGTAGCTCTCGGCCATTTCCGCACCGTAATGGTAACGCTGCGTTTTCCAGTAACGCCAGCCTCCATACGAAATTCCCCCGAGGGCGGCGAGTACGAGCAAGAAAATCAGGTACTTGTAGGGAGATGTCCCGCGACGGGTATAGGCGCAAAGCGCAAGCAAAAAGCCGACCAGCCCGACAGGCCCCCAGCCATGCGGAACCATGTACATCCCGAACAGCAGGGCCGCCACACCGTCAAAGGCGACAAAGACCTCGAAGCCCCCGTTTCCCCGGCTCCGTTCCTGCAGCGCCGCCAGGTAGAGCAGGTATATTCCCGGCAAAAAGATTAGGTAGGGCGACACGCCGTTTTCGACCGAGGGAGTCATTACCCAGAAAAGCGCAAGCGGGACAATCGCGCCATACGCAAAAATCTTGTTGTAACGCGGACGCTTCGCGAACTCGCGGCGGGAAGTCGCGTTCAAGATGCCGATGATCACGAAGTAGAACGCGAACAAGAGCCCGAGCCAAAGGAACTCGAAAGTGTTCCCGAGGCACACCGAGGCGATGCAAAGGAACAGCACCTTGAAAACGTAGCGGATGTCGACTTTCTCGAACCGGGTCATAGCACTACCGTCCCGCTTTCAAGTTTTTCGCAATCCGCCGGAGAGATAACCAGCAGACTGTCCCGCGACGATTCAATGGATGTGCCCACTACAATCTGCTTGTTCACGAAGGAATCTTCGCCCTCGTAGAGCCCCACGCGCAACACCGGGTCCATCGGCCGTGCCGCAGGAGTCCAGGGACTGGGCTGCTTGCCATGCGCAAGCGATGCGGGTGGAATGCGGGCCAAGGCGTCGAGCAGGTTCTTGCGACTTTCGGAGCCGCCGCTCAATGCGATTTCTTCGCTGTCGATAAAGAATCGGCCGAGGATTTCGCGTTCCAGGAGCCACTCGCCCACCGCCGCCACGATGCGGATGGCGTGTTCCAGGTACTGCCGCGACTTGAATCCGGGCGTCGCCGTGTCGAGCAAAAGGATTACGCCCGCACCGCGTTCCACCTCGAATTCCTTGGTGAACGGCTTGCCATAACGGGCAAAAGCCTTATGGTGCAAGTCGCGCAGGGAATCGCCCTCGCGGTACTCGCGCACGCCGACAAAGTTCATTCCACGCGTGAGGCTCGGCATCAGGAACGGCGCAAAGGCCATGCCCGAAGGCCCCTGCGTAAGGAACGGGAAATCCTGCACCTTGAGTGCACGCGGATAGACAAGCAGTTCGACCGAACCGTTAAAGCCGTAGGGCCAGCGCAACAGTCCCATGATTTCGGGAACATTGGCCGAGACCTTCGTAAGCATGAAGGAGCCGCGCCGCGTCGTGCGTACGTGGCATTCCATCTTGCGGGGCGGCTCCCCCTTCCGGATCTTTTCGCGATCCGACTCGATGCCCGTGAGCGAGGGCGGCAAGCGGTTCGCTCCGAGAGTCACGCAATCGATGGTCGAACGCACGGCAACGTAGGCAGTCACTGTCGCCGTCTCGCCTTCGCGAACGCGATTCACCGAAACGGTTTCGACCGCGATCTTGCTCCGCTTCGCCGTCACGAAAAGACTAAAGACAAGCCCCAGGAAAAGCAAGAAGTCCAACCCGCCGAAAATCCATGCCGCCCAGAAACCGGGAACGGCACCCGCAAACATCGCCAGCAGAAAGAGCGAAGCGAACGCACGCCCCGCCGGAGTAAAGTAGTCCAGCCACCAGAAATAAACGGCCATGAGCACCCCCGACTTTTTGGGGGCACGCGGGAATGCGTTTATGAGCCATTTAGCAAACGTGAACATGCTTATTTCTTACTGTTTGAGCCCGCGCAGGCGGGCATCTCCTTTTTTGAAAAGCAAAAGGAGATCCCCGACTAAATCGGGGATGACATTCTATGGTGTTACTTCGGAACTGCTACCTGCTTCAGGATTCCCTGCAATATCTTCTTGCTGGCTTCGGGGTTGCCGGTGTCCTTGGCGAACACGCGGTGTTCCATCACCGGGAAGAACACGCGCTGGATGTCGTCGGGATTCACGAAGTCGCGGCTATCCACGAACGCACACGCCTGCGCCATGCGCACCAGGTTCATGCCCGCACGGGGGCTCGCGGGCAGGCGCACGTTGCCGTCGGTACGGGTGGCCTGCACAAGACTCACGATATAGCGTTCGAGCGATTCGTCGATGTGGATGGACTGCACCTGGCCGCGAGCCTTCACGACCTCCTCCGGGGTCGTGACCGCCCGCAAGGAATCGAGCGGGCGACCCGTGCGGTGTGCCCGCAAAATGTCGATTTCCGTATCGACCGACGGATACCCTACCGTAAGCCTGATCAGGAAACGGTCCATCTGCGCCTCGGGCAGCGGGAAAACCCCGTGGAATTCCACCGGGTTTTCTGTCGCAAGCACCATGAAAAGCTCGGGCAGTTTGTAACGCTGCCCCTCGAGCGAAACCTGTCGCTCTTCCATCGCCTCCAAAAGCGCACTCTGCGTGCGCGGCGAGGCACGGTTGATTTCGTCGGCCAACAGCACCTGCGTAAAGACAGGCCCCTTGCGGATTTCAAACTCGCCCGTATTCGCCTTGAACACGGCACCGCCTGTCACGTCGGCCGGCAGCAGGTCGGGCGTAAACTGGATTCGCGCAAAGTCCGCACCTATCGCCGCCGCAAGCGCCTTCGCGAGCGTCGTCTTGCCCGTGCCGGGAACATCTTCCACCAGCACGTGACCGTCCGCCAACAGTGCCATTACCAATAGCTCTACCGTCTCGGGCTTCCCGAGCAGCACCCCGTTCAACGATTGAATCAGCTCTTTAACCATAACATCCCTTTTAGCTGTTGTCCAGCCATCTCTGCAGAATGATTGCCGCGGCAAGCTGGTCAATGACGGCCTTGTTCTTCTGCTTTTTCTTCTTGCTGAAATACGATGTCTTTTCCTGCGCCTGTACGCTCGAATACGATTCGTCCTGCGTGTACACCGGAATGTTCGGGAAGCGCAGCTTCAAGTCCTCGACAAACTTCTCCACCACCACGTTTTTGCCGTCGGTGCGCCCGTCCGGATGGTAGGGCATCCCCACCACGAAAGCGTCGATCTTGTTGATTTTCACCAGTTCATCAAGGCGAACAAATAAATTAGTCGTCTTCTGGTCAATTGTCTCACGCGAAAAAGCCATTCGCAGTTCGGAATCAGCAAATGCGACCCCGACGCGATGTTCACCATAATCAAGTCCGAGATAGTTCATAAAAATCAATTTAGAAAAGTGACCTTACCGAGCTTTAACGAAACCGCTCTTCGCAACAATCTTGCCGTCTACACGCAGTACAGCCAGGTAGCGGCCTTTTCTGAGGCCCGAGGCATCCCAGCGCACTTCGGTATTTCCTGCACCATATGAACGGTTCGGCACGATGCCCACTTCACGGCCCTGGAAATCGACGATACGGATTTCCACCATTCCAGAACGGGGCACGGCAAACGACATCTGTACACTCCCCTGCACATAGCGGCAGGAGAACGACACTACCGGCCGGGCAACCGTAACCGGCTTGCGCTTTATGTCGGTCTTGCCGGGATCCTTCACATTGCCGGGATCCTTCACGTTGCCGGGATCCTTCACGTCCGAAGGAACGTAACGTTCGATTTCACTCCCGAAGAATCCAGTAGAATCCTTCTTGGTCGTATCGAAGAAGACTTCCTTGAGCGTCGGGAAAATAGCGCCCGACTCAAGTTCCCACAGCTTTTCGAAATCAAACTTGTCAAAGCTTGCGCTGGACTTCATCTGTTCGCTCGTCAGGTCGATTCCGTAATCAGCGGAATCGACCACAGTGCAGTTGGAAATGTTCCAGTAGTAACCATCCACATTGTCTACCATGCTCATTGCACAGACCTTGTCAACTTGCGCTGCAGAATTCGAAATTGCCCCCATGGAAAAACTGTTCTTTATCATTGAAGTCGAATCGACGACCGCGACAAAGGAGCCCGCTTGTTCAAACGATTCGTCCGTTGAATAGACATTTCCAGTCGAGAACGAATTGCTCACGGTGGAATTCATAACCACCGGAACAAAGCCCGCAATCTCGATTTCTCCATTCAACACGTCACCCGTCGAATAGCATTGATCGAAGGTAGAATTCATGATGTCTCCGGCAAAGCCGCCCACGGCAATCTCGCCCAGGACATGGCCTGTCGAATACGACATTTCCGTAGAACCGCCCTCCTGCTTGCCCAAAAATCCACCGATATGCAACGAACCCTGGACATGGCCAGATGAATGCGAACTGGAGATTTTTCCCACATTTTCACCGGCAAATCCTCCCGTGTACACATAGCCGTTAATGTTGCCTGTAGCATAGCAGTTTTCTATGACGCCCGAAGCTTCGTTCCTGGCGACAAATCCGCCTCCACTTGCAGAAGCCGCATCAACATTACCGAGAGCGTGCGAGTTTTTGATCTCGCCAAAATTATAGCCGGCAAAGCCACCCATATACGCAGAACCGATTATTTGTCCCGAAGCAAAGCTGCTATCGATCTTTCCACGGTTCGTCGCAACGAAAGCTCCGCTAAAGGCAACACCCTTCACCGTTCCCGAAGCGGAGCATCCGGAAATTTCGCCAAACGCGATACCGACAAACCCGCCAACGTTATTCGCCGTCCCCACGACATCTCCACTGGCATGAGAATTGAGGATTTTTCCGCTATCGATAGCGACAAGGCCACCCAAGGCAGCTACACTATTGACGTCGAGTCCTTCGAAAGTAGTGCCACCCGCGCCATATATGTCTACCGAAGACGAACAACTTTTCACGGTGCCAAAATTCATGGAAGCGATACCGCCGATATTCACCGTAGCCGCGATTTCGCCCGAAGTCTTGCAATCCGTAATGGTTCCCGAGTTCTTGTACGCAATCCCGCCAAACATCGCCGCCTGCCGATCAGCCCCGCCATTCTTGATAACCGCCTCACAATTGGAAATTAATCCGCGGTTGTCGTAGGCGATGCCGCCCAAGTAGGCCCCCAGTATTGTCCCGGAAAAGCTGCTGTTCGTAATCGTACCGTAGTTTTCGCTCACGATGCCAGCGGCAGACGTTACAAAGTCCAGCGTATCCGTATCGACATGGACTTCGTTGATGGTCCCCCGGTTTATCCCCGCAACGCCACCGGAATAAATGCCCTTGAAGAAATAAGCCTTGAGCGTGAGGCTGTCCAGGCGAGCCGTGGAATCAAGGACCGAGAACAGTCCTGTCGAAGGTTCAACAAAATGGACAATCTCCAGATTGCTGATCTTGTGGCCGCCCCCGTTAAACGTCCCCGTAAAAGGGGATGACCACTTTTTTTCGCTCGAATCCAGTAACGCAATCTTGGACGGAAGAATCATCCCGATAGGCTTGAATCCGCTTATCGTGGCATCTCCCTCATCAGGGAATGTTTCCGTTTTCGAAGCACTGGCATCGATATCCTTGACAAGGCGGTAATGCCCGTCCAACGTGTAGGGGGACTCTCCCACTTTCTTGAGGTCTTCGTAATCGGCGACCTGCCATGGATCGGCTGTAGTTCCGGAACCGGCCATGGTTCCACCCGTGGCAAAAGAGGCTACTGGAATGATGAAAAAAAGGGGCAAAATATTTCGCATAGGGCATTCTCGTGTTATGTCTTTAAATTACCTTTTTTTTGGTCTTTTCGGAGCATTTTTAATGCTTCTTATCGGATTTCCTTGCTCAACGCCGTAGGATTTATGTCCTATTTTTCTATCTTTACCCCCACTATGAGTATTTCAAAGAATGATTTGTGGGTTGGCGTCGACGTCGGTTCCACCACCGTGAAGATTGCCGTTGTAGACCCCGAGACTTCCAAGCTTTTACACTATACTTATCAGCGTCACAATGCCATGCAGGCCCAGAAGGTTCACGAGGTGCTTCGTGAAGCCCACGGCCTTTTCCCGGGCAAGAATTTCAGGGTTGCCTTCTGCGGTAGCGGCGGCCAGCCCTTCGCCGAGGCCACGCGCGCCTTCTTCGTACAGGAAGTCGTCGCAAACGCCCTAGCCGTCCGCGCCACATTCCCCGACACACGAGTCGCTATCGAACTGGGCGGCCAAGACGCCAAGGTGGTCTTCTTCGAGAAGGACCGCACCACAGGAAAGCTCATCGCCTCCGATATGCGCATGAACGGCGTATGCGCCGGCGGTACGGGTGCATTTATCGACCAGGTGGCCGAGCTCCTGCGCATCAAGACCGAAGCCTTCGAAGGTTTCGCCAAGCGCGGACAGAAAGTTTACGAGATTTCGGGCCGTTGCGGCGTGTTCGCGAAGACCGACATCCAGCCCATGCTCAACAACGGTGTGGCCAAGGAAGACATCGCTCTTTCCAGCTTCCACGCCATCGCCAAGCAGACCATCGGCGGTCTTGCCCAGGGTATGGAAATCAAGCCGCCCGTCATTTTCGAGGGTGGCCCGCTCACGTTTAACCCGACGCTCGTCCGCGCCTTCAAGGAACGCCTGGGCATCAGTGACGAACAGGCGATTGTCCCGGAGCACTCCGAAGTGCTCGTCGCCATGGGTGCAGCCCTTTCGCTGGGCTCCATGTTCGCTGATCAGGAATGCCAGTACCGCATGGAAGGCTCCCTCGACGCACTCGTTCACTTTAACGAGACCCGCCAGGCCGAAAACAAGGCCAAGGCGGCCGCCGACCTGTTCTTCAAGAACGACGCCGAATACCAGATGTTCCTCGAAGAACACAAGATGGCCGACAACCACTACCCACAGCCCGCCTCCGGCTCCACGCTCAACGTGTACCTGGGCATCGACGCCGGTTCCACCACGACGAAGTTCGTGCTTCTCGACGAGCAGGACAACGTGGTCGACGGGTTCTACGCGAGCAACGACGGCGAACCGCTCGCCGTTCTCAAGCGCGCCATGAACGAACTTGCCGACCGCTACGAAGAATACGGTTGCAAGCTCAACATTCTGGGCGTGGGCACCACCGGTTACGGTGAACAGCTCTTCGCCAAGGCCGTGCATGCCGACTACCACACCGTGGAAACGGTCGCGCACGCGAACGCCGCCCAGCGCCTCTGCCCCGACGTGAGCTTCATCCTCGACATCGGCGGCCAGGACATGAAGGCCATCTCCGTCCAGGACGGCGTTGTCACCGGCATCATCCTGAACGAGGCCTGCTCCTCGGGTTGCGGTTCATTCATCGAAACCTACGCCCGCAGCCTCGGCATCCCGATGGAAAAGATCGCGGAACTGGCATTCAAGGCCAAGAGCCCAAGCCAGCTCGGTTCCCGCTGCACCGTGTTCATGAACAGCTCCATCATCACGGAACAGCGCGACGGCAAGCAGCCCGAAGACATCATCGCGGGCATCTGCCGTTCCATCATCAACAACGTCTTTACGAAGGTCATCCGTATCCGTAACCTGAACACGCTCGGCAAGAAGGTCGTGGTCCAGGGCGGTACGTTCAAGAACAACGCGGTCCTCCGCGCCTTCGAACAGTACACCGGCCTCAAGCCCATCCGTCCCGAACGTCCGGGCGAAATGGGCGCTATCGGTATCGCACTCCTCACCCGCAAGTTCATGGAAGAACGCCGCAAGGAGAACCCGGAACTCAAGTCGAGCTTCATCGGGCTCGATGCCATGAGGACATTCAGCTGGCACAACCAGCCGGGCCAGCTCTGCCAGTACTGCACCAACCATTGCTCCCGTACTATCGTGACATTCAGCGACGGACAGAGCTTCGTCACCGGCAACCGCTGCGAACGCGGCGAAGTCACCGCCGACCCGAACGATCCGAAGACGAAGGCGCTCATCGCCGAGATCAACAAGAAGATGCTCGCCGTGCCCGACATGATCAAGCGTACGAACCAGCTCCTGGTCAAGGACTACGCCCCGGCCAAGCTTGTCGAGAATACGGGCAAGACCATCGGTATCCCGCGCGCACTGGAATTCTGGGCGTCCCTCCCCTTCTGGAAGGCATTCTTCACGAGCCTCGGCTACACCGTCGTCGTGAGCCGCCAGAGCGACTACAAGATGTTCGAGGAAGGCCTCCACAGTGTGCCCAGTGACACCGTCTGCTTCCCGGCAAAGCTCGTGCACGGTCACGTGCTCAGCCTTATCGAGAAGAAGGTCGACCGCATATTCTTCCCGATGATGGTCGCGGTCCCGAGTGACCACACCAAGTTTACCGCCACTTCCGTGTGCCCCGTGGTACAGGCCTACCCCAACGTCTGCAAGAACACCGACGAGCCCGAGAAGAACTACGGCGTGCCGATGGACCAGCCGATTTTCCACTGGTTCAACGCCAAGCTCCGCAGGAGCCAGACTATCGATTGGTTCCACGAACACTGGAAACTCGACAAGAAGCTGCTCAGCAAGGCCGTGGACGAAGGCGAGAAGGCGCTCAACTGCTACAAGACGACGCTTCTCGAAGAAGGCCAGAAGGTGCTCGACGACGTCCGTGCGAAGAACACCTTCGCCGTCGTGATTGCGGGCCGTCCGTACCATGCGGACATGCTCATCAACCACAACATCGCAAGCCATTTCACCGCGATGGGCATCCCCGTGCTCACCACGGAATCGCTCCCGGGCGTGTACGACCAGGACGTGCCGAGCCACACCCGTGTCGAAATCAAGAACACATTCCACCTGCGCATGATCGGCGCAACGATGATCGCCTCCAAGGACCCGAACATCGAGCTTGCCCAGATCGTGAGCTTCGGCTGCGGCCATGACTCCATCTTGACCGACGAAATGATGCGCATGATGCACCGCGATTCCAACAAGGAAATGCTCATGCTCAAGCTCGACGAAGGCGACGCCCGCGGCCCCGTGGGAATCCGCATCAAGAGCTTCATCGAGACCGTGAAGGCCCGCCGTGCGGCGAACCTCCCCGACAAGCCCGAAAGCAAGGAACCGCTTTACCACACGCCGTTCGTCGAAGAAGACAGGAAGCGCCGCCGTATCTTGACGCCGAACCTCTCCCCGGCATTCTCCGTGCTTGCAAGCGAATACGTCAAGGCGAAGGGTCTCATGGCAGAGAACCTGCCCGTGGCCGACAAGGAAGCCATCGAGCTCGGCAAGAAGTTCGTCCACAACGACATCTGCTTCCCCTGCCAGGTGAACATCGGCGAATGCCTCAAGTGGCTCGTGAACCACCCCGAAGTGAAACAGACCGAAGTCTCCATGTGCCTAGCCAAGAACTGCGAAAACTGCCGTGCCGTGCAGTACGCGGTGCTCGCCCGCAAGGCCCTCGACGAGGCCGGTTTCAAGGACGTCACCATCATCACGACGGGAACCGACAACAAGGGCATGCACCCGGGATTCACCGTGGGCCTCGACTTCCGCCTGCACATGCTGTGGGGCATCGTCCTCATGGACTCCATCGAGACCATGTACCGCGCAGTCCTGCCCTACGAAGTCAACAAGGGCGACACGCAGAAGGTCTATGACCACTGGATGCCACTCATCATGAGCATGGCCGCCCAGCTCAAGAAGAGCGAGCTCCGCCTGCCGAAAAAGCTTCTCGACATGTTTGCCGCCTGCGTCGAAGCGTTCAACGCGGTCGAAATTACCGAAGAGCGCAAGAAGGGCATCCGCAAGCCGCGCGTGGCTGTCCTCGGCGAAATCCTCATGAACTACCACCCGAGCGCCAACGGCTTCGTGGAAAAGTACCTGATGGACAACGGCATGGAAGTCTACCTGCCGGGAATGCTCGACTTCTTCCGCGTCGACGAAGTGGTGCGCGCCGAGAAGGTGACCCGCGGGTTCTCCGCGAACCCCATCATGGACCGCGTCGAAGGTGGCATTACGTCGAAAATCTACACCTACGCATACAACTGCGTGCAAGAATCGATGAAGGCGTTCAAGCTCTACGAGCACCATGCGGACTGCTACGAGCTGAGGAACTACGTCAGGGACATCATCGACCCGACCTACAATACGGGCGAAGGATGGCTTATCCCGGGCGAGATTCTTTACAACTCGCAGCACGGCGTGAACAGCTACGTCATCTTGCAGCCGTTTGCCTGCCTTGCCAACCACATTAGCGGACGCGGCCTTACCAAGGCCGTGAAGGAGCGTTGCCCGCACGTGCAAATTCTGAGCCTCGACTACGATCCGGACACGAGTTTCGCGAACATCGAGAACAGATTGCAGATGCTCATCATCAACGCCCGCGAACTGGAAAAAGCGAATAATAATGGATAATTGATAATGGATAATGGATAATTTGTATTCTGGAGAAAAACTTTATGAATAAAGACAATTTAATTGTCGAAAAAACAAAAGGTTTCGCAATCCAAATTATCCATCTGTATCTTTATTTATCCAAAGAAAAAAAAGAGTATGTACTTTCGAAACAAATTCTTAGAAGCGGAACAAGTATTGGAGCAAATGTAAAAGAGGCAACGCAAGCACAGAGCAAAGCTGATTTTATTTCAAAAATGTCTATAGCCCTAAAGGAAGCTTCAGAAACAGAATATTGGTTAGAATTACTCAAGGAAACCACTTTCCTTAGCGAAAACCAATTCAATGAAATTAACAAAGAAAACGAATCTATTATAAAAATCATTACGAAAATAATTAAGACATCAAAAATTACTCATACAAAAAAATAATCATCAATCATACATCATCAATCATCAATTAACTAAATGCTAAACGTCTCTAATGTCAGTCTTCAATACGGTAGCCGCGTCCTCTTCAAGGAAGTGAACCTCTCGTTCAAGCGCGGCAACTGCTACGGAGTCATCGGCGCGAACGGCGCCGGAAAGTCCACGTTCCTGAAAATCCTTTCGGGCGAACTTGAACCCAACACCGGCGAGGTCACCAAGGACCCGGGCGAACGCATCGCCGTCCTGAAGCAGGACCACTTCGCCTACGAACAGAACACCGTCCTCGAGACCGTGATGATGGGATTCCCCGAGCTCTACGAACTCGGCAAGAAGCGTGACGAGCTCTATGCCCTGCCCGAAATGACGGAAGAACAGGGCATGCAGGCCATGGAAATCGAGACCCGCTTCGGCGAAATCGGTGGCTACGAGGCCGACTCGAACGCCGCGGTGCTCCTCAAGGGCCTCGGTATCCCCGAAGAATTCCACTACAGCCTCATGGCGGACCTCGACGGCGGCCAGAAAATCCGCGTCCTCCTCGCCCAGGCCCTGTTCGGCAACCCCGACATCCTTTTGCTCGACGAACCGACGAACCACCTCGACCTCGAAACCGTCGGCTGGCTCGAAGATTACCTCGAACGCTTCGAGAACATCGTCATCGTGGTGAGCCACGACCGTCACTTCCTCAACGCGGTCTGCACGCACACCTGCGATATCGACTACGGCAAGATCAATATCTACGGCGGTAACTACGAATTCTGGTACGCGGCCAGCCAGCTCGCCCAGAAGCAGCGCAAGGACCAGAACCGCCGCGCCGAAGAAAAGATCGAAGAACTGAAGGCGTTCATCCGCCGTTTCGCCTCTAACGCCGCCAAGGCCAAGCAGGCCACCAGCCGTAAGAAGCTTTTGGACAAGATGACCGTCGAAGAAATGCCGGCCTCGAGCCGCAAGTTCCCCTGGGTCAACTTCAAGATGGACCGCGAGCCGGGCAAGATTGTGCTCGAAGTCAAGAACGCAGAAATCGACGGCGGCGACGGAATCGTCTGCAAGGGCCTGAACTTCAGCCTGAACAGCGGCGACAAGGTCGCGCTCGTCGGCGAATACGACACGCTCAAGACGGCCTTCTTCCAGCTCATCGCCGAAGAGACCAAGTGTCCGGAAGGCGTGCTCAAGTGGGGCAACACTATCAGCTACAGCTACTTCCCCAAGAACAACGACGCCTACTTCGGCACGGACCTCTCGCTTGTCGATTGGCTGCGCCAGTATAGTAAGGAACAGGACGAGACGTTCATCCGCGGGTTCCTCGGCCGCATGCTCTTCACCGGCGAAGAAGCGCTCAAGAGCGCGAACGTGCTCTCCGGTGGCGAAAAGGTGCGCTGCATGCTCAGCCGCATGATGCTCAGCAACGCGAACTGCCTCTTGCTCGACGAACCGACCGCCCACCTCGACCTGGAAGCCATCACGGCCCTCAACAACGGCCTCACCGCCTTCCAGGGCCCCATCATCTTCTGCTCTCAGGACCACGAATTCGTCCAGACGGTCGCCAACCGCGTGCTGGAACTGACGCCGAACGGAGTGCTCGACCGCTCCATCACCTTCGACGAATGGCTGGAAACCAAGAAGAAGAAAAAGTAAGCTTCTAGAAATTGAATGCAAGAAACCCGGCCATCCGCCGGGTTTTCTTTTTGGTGCGAAGCCCCGTTTTTTGCGCGCGAGCTCCGTTTTTCTGCGCAGTCTCGATTTTTGAGCGTGGCCCCGAGTCCAGCCTCTTGCGCCCTGCTACAAAAAAAGCCCTGCAGACTTCAGTCTGCAAGGGCTTTAATTTTTGCCTTATCGAAGATTAGGACTTTTTCTTCCTCTTTTTCTTCTTGGGCTGGTCGGCGTTTTCGTCGTCCTTGTCCTTGGCCGGTTCTTCAGCCTTCGGAGCTTCCTTCTTCTTTTCGCCGCCGCGGAGGTCCTTCATCTTGAAGCTGACGTTGATTTCGGCAGTTTCAATCTTGGAGAACGCACCACCCGGGTCACGGACCTTGAAGGTGAACTCGTCGAGACCGCTGAAGCCCTTGTTCGGCATGTAGGTGAAGGAACCGTCACGTTCGTTCAGCGTAATCTTACCATTGCGCGGCTTCTGTACAACGGCCACGGCAACCGGCTTTTCGCCATCCGGATCGTTGACGCCGGACATCAGACCTTCAGAAGCCGGAACACTGAGTTCTTCGCCTTCCTGAGTCATGTAGGTGTGCGGGACAGCAACCGGCGGGTCGTTCACGGCGATCACGGTGAAGAGAGCAGCCCTGCTTGCCTTGGCACCTTCCGGGTCGGTCACGGTGAACGTGATGCGTTCCGGCTTACCATTCCAGTTCTCGTGCGGCTGAGAAATGGTCACAGTCTTCTTGAACTTTTCATGGTTCACCTGCAGGTACTTGTTGCCGGTGAAGGTCCACTTGAGTTCTTCGAAGCGGTTGTCCTTGTCGCGGGCATACTGGTCGAGCTTGATGACTGCGATAACGCCCTGACGGTCGTCTTCCTTGATGGTGAAGTCCGGAATGTCACGCATGACAGGTGCAGAGTTCACGTGCTTGACGACGAACTTGGCAACAGTCTTGTCGCTTGCGCCGGCCGGGTCGGTGGCGGTGAACACGAGGGTTTCTTCGCCGAACCAATCCTGTCTCTTCGGCCTGATAACAGCTTCGCGGCCACCAGAGATCATCACGTCGAGGTTCTTGGCGCCGGAAACCTTCCAGCGGATTTCATGGACCTTGTTATCCGGGTCGGTCACGAATTCATCGAGCTTGATGGGCTTGAAGCCCTTGCCCTCGAGCGTTTCCTGGCCAGGAATTTCCTTGACGGTCGGAGGATCGTTCACCGGCTTGACAACGAACTTGACATCGATAGAGGCCTTGGCGCCGGCCGGGTCGAACACGTTGACCGTGACGACTTCGGTACCGTTCCAGTACTTGTTCGGGATTTCGGCGGAGAGGACACCCTTTTCGTCGATGCTGAAGTTGATTTCATGCTTGACAGTGGGACGGCCCATCTTCATGGTGATGCCCTTCTTGGTCTTGATAGGCATCGGCCTTGCATCGTCGAGAGACCATGTCAGTTCTTCAGGAGCGTTATCCGGGTCCTTGACCATCTTGGAGAAGTCCACAGGAGCGAACGTCTTCTTTTCTTCGATCATGAACGGCTGGATGGGCTTGAGAACCGGAGGATCGTTCACGGCGACCACTTCGAACGTGGCGTTGGTAGAAGCGCTGGCACCGGACGGATCCTTAACCGTGAAGGTCAGGGTTTCCTTGCCGTTCCAGTTCGGGGTCGGGGTGAGCACCATGGCGCGAGTACCCCTGATATCGACCTTCAGGTCCTTGTTGCCCGAAACGCTCCACTTGAGTTCGTTCGGCTTGTTGTCCGGGTCGGTAGCGGCCTTGGAGAGGTCGATCGGTTCGAACTTTTCGCGTTCCTTGACCTTCTGGCCAGGAATAGACTTCACGACCGGCGGGTCGTTGACCGGCAGAACTTCGAAGAGGATCTGCTGGGTCGCCTTGGCGCCTTCCGGGTCGCGGACAGTGAGCGTAATCTTCTCGGAACCGCTCCAGAACTTGTCCGGAGTAGCCACCCACAACTGGTTCAGCTTGTCGATGGAAGCCTTGAGCTGGCGAGTAGCGTTGACTTCGAACTTGAGGCTCTTGACCGGATGATCCGGGTCGCTAGCAATGCCGTTCAGGTCGATCGGCTTGAACTTTTCCTTCTCGTTGATGGTCTGGGTCTTGATGACCTTCATTTCAGGAGCATCGTTCACGGATTCAACCAGGAAGTTGACCGTCTTGCTGGCCTTGGCACCTTCAGGGTCTTCGACAGTGAAGATGACATTGCGTTCGCCGTTCCAGAACTTGGACGGGAGCTTGACAGTGGCGACATTCCTGCTGTCGATTTCGACTTCGAGGTCGTCATGCTTCGGTTCCGGAGCGGCCTCTTCCTTGGCTTCCGTCTTTTCGTCAGCCTTGGCGCCCTTCTTGGCCGGCTTCTTCGGAGCGGGCTTCTTGGCAGGAGCCGGCTTCTTCTCGGGAGCGCCGACCTTGGTCACCTTCACGCTCCACTTGAGTTCGTGGTTCTGGTGATCCGGGTCGTGCACAAACTTGTTCAGGTCGATTTCCTTGAATTCGCCCTTTTCGCGAATCTTCTGGTTCGGGATATCCTTGAGAACCGGAGCGTCGTTCACGGACGTGATTTCGAAGGTAATCGTAGCGGAGGTAGAAGCACCTTCCGGGTCGGTAGCTTCGATCACGAGCATTTCAGGAGCGCACCAGAAGTGCGGATCCGGAGCGGAAACCGTAAGCACGCGGCTGCCAGAAATTTCAGCCTTGAGCTTCTGGGTGCCGGAAACCTTCCACTTGAGTTCGTTCGGCTTGTTGTCCGGGTCCTTCACGAATTCGTCGAGCTGGATGGGCTTGAACTTGTCGCCTTCCTTGATCTTCTGGTCAGGAATCCTCTTGACGAAGCTCGGAGCGTCGTTGACACGGGTAACTTCGAACGTCATCTTGTGGTTGGCAGAAGCGCCTTCCGGGTCGGTCACGGTGAAGGTGATCATTTCCTTGCCGTTCCACTGCGGGTTGGGCAGGGCGACTTCGACCGTGTTGTCCTTGCGATGGTTCACCTTCAGGAACTTGTTGCCGCTGAAGGTCCACTTGAGGCTGGAAGCCGGATGATCCGGGTCAGTAGCGAGGTTGGAGAGGTCGATGGTCGTGAAGCGGCCGTTTTCACGGATGGTTTCACCCTTCGGAGCCTTCTCGGAAATCTTCGGAGGATCGTTGATGGAGCGGACTTCGAAGCGGGCGGTCTTGGAGACAGCGGCGCCTTCCGGGTCCTTGGCCGTGAACGTGATGTCCGCGGCACCGTTCCAGTACTTGTTCGGGATGACAATGGTAGCGACGTGCTGGGCGTCAACCTTGACGGAGAGAGTGTTGTTCGCAGCCGGAGCCGGAGCAGGTTCTTCCTTCTTGTTGCCCTTCTTGGCCGGAGCAGCAGCCGGAACAGCCTTTACGGACTTCACGTCGAAGTACCACTTGAGTTCGTTCTTGCCGTGGTCCGGGTCGTTGATGAGGTCATCCAGACGGATGGTCTGGAACTGTTTCTTTTCGTCGATGGACTGACCCTTGAGTTCCTTCACGAACACAGGAGCGTCGTTCACGGATTCCACGGTGAAGGTCACCGTCTTGCTGTCAGAAGCGCCTTCCGGGTCGGTCACGGTGAACGTGATCTTTTCGGAGCCATGCCAGTTCTGGTTCGGCTGGTTCACAGTCACCTTGTGGCTGGCGTCCATGGCAATCTTGAGTTCCTTGGCACCTTCGATCTTCCACTTGAGCTTGTTCTTCGGGTGGTCAAGATCATCAACAAAGTTGTCGAGTTCAATAGACTTGAACTGGCCCTTTTCCTTGATCGTCTGGTTCGCGATTTCCTTCATGATCGGAGGATCGTTGATGGACTTCACGGAGAAGGTTGCAGAAGCAGAAGCCTTGGCACCTTCCGGGTCGGTCACGGTGAACGTGAGCTTCTCGGAACCGTTCCACATCTTGCTCGGGGTCTTGATCGTGACCTCGCCTTCCTTGGCGATATTCACCTTGAGGTCCTTGTTGCCGGCAACTTCGATCTTCAGCTGGCCGAAGCTGTGGTCCGGATCCTTGATGATGTTGGCGAGGTTGAAGGAAGCAAATTCCTGCTTTTCAGAGACGGCCTGATCGTTGATCTTGCCAATCGTCGGAGCGTCGTTCACGGAGGTCACGGTGAAGGTCGCAACGCAGCTGGCCTTGCCGCCATCCGGGTCAACGACGGTGAACGTAATCTGTTCGGAACCGTTCCAGTACTTGTCCGGGATAACAATGCGAGCCATGCGCTTGTCGTCCACCTTGACATTGAGCTTCGGAGTGTAACCCTTCGGGGCACCCTTGGCACCGTCGACCTTGAAGGTCCAGGAGAGCTGTTCCGGCTTGTGGTCCGGGTCAGTCACGATGTCGCCCAGGTTGATGATAGCGAATTCACGCTTTTCCTGGATGGACTGGTCCTTGATGGGCTTGGTAAAGACCGGAAGGTCATTCACGGATTCAGCCGTGAAGGTAACAGAGCGGTTGTCGGTAGCGCCTTCCGGGTCAGTCACGACGAACTTGACCGTTTCGGTGCCGTGCCAGAACTTGTTCGGAGTAGCAATCGTAACGACATGCTTAGCGTCCATGGAGATCTTCAGATCCTTCTGGCCGCTGAAGGACCACTTGAGCTGAGCCTTGTCGTGGTCGAGGTCGCTAACAAATTCGTCGAGAGCGATGGTCTTGAACTGTTCCTTTTCCTTGATCTTCTGGCTCGGGATGTCCTTCATGACCGGCGGGTCGTTGATGGACTTCACGGTGAACACGGCGTCGGACTTGGCGGTAGCGCCTTCCGGGTCGGTCACGACGAAGGAAATCTTTTCGGAACCGTTCCACATGTTGCTCGGGATCTTCACGCTGGCAACGCCGTCCTTGTTGATGTCAACCTTCAGGTCCTTGTTGCCGGAAATGGTCCACTTCAACTGGGCAAAGCTGTGGTCAGGATCGGAAACGAGTTCAGCAAGCTTGATATCGGCGAAATGCATCTTTTCGCTGATCATCTGGTCCGGAATCTTCTTGAGAACCGGCACGTCGTTCACGGAGGTCACGGTGAACACGGCCTTGGAGGTAGCCTTAGCGCCTTCCGGGTCGGTCACGGTGAACGAAATTTCGTTGGCACCATTCCACATCTTGTTCGGGATGTTGATCTTGGCAACATGGTTAGCGTCAATTTCAACAGTGAGGTCGCCACCCTTGTTCTTCACACCCGGAGCCGGGCTCACGGTGACAGCGAAGTTGAGGTCGCTCATCTTGTTGTCGGCGTCCTTGACCATTTCGCCAAGCTTGACAACCTGGAACTGTTCCTTTTCCTTGATGGTCTGAGCAACAACCTGCTTCACGAATTCCGGAACGTCGTTCACGGATTCGACAGTGTAAGCCACAGAGCGTTCGTCGGTAGCGCCATCCGGGTCGGTCACCTTGATGACGAGAGTTTCGGAGCCGTTCCACTGCGGGCTCGGCGGAGTCACCTTCAAGATGCGGTTGGCATCGACAGAAACCTTGAGTTCGCGCTGGCCGGTGATGGTCCACTTGAGCTTGTCCTTACCGTGGTCGAGGTCTTCGACATGCTTGTCGAGTTCAACCGGCTTGAACTGGCCCTTTTCCTTGATGGACTGTTCGGCAATGTCCTTCATGACCGGCGGGTCGTTGATGGACTTCACGGAGAGCTTGAATGCGGAGGAGGCCTTGCCGCCTTCCGGGTCAGTAGCGGTGATGGTCACCGTTTCAGAACCGTTCCAGAGTTCGCTCGGAGTCTTGAAGGAAACTTCGCGAGTCTTCTGGTTCACGTTAACCTTAATATCCTTGTTGCCGGAGACATCGAACTTCAGCTTGGAGAGGTCGTGGTCGGCATCGTTGACATATTCGTCAAGAATAATAGAAGAGAACTCGCTCTTTTCTTCGACGGCCTGGTCCGGAATCTTCTTGAAGACCGGGATATCGTTGATGGACTTCACCGTGAAGGTGACTTCCTGCTTCACGACAGCACCATCCGGGTCAGTACAAGTGAACGTTGCGACAGCGGCGCCGTTCCAGTAGGTGTCCGGCACTTCAATAGAAGCGACACGGTTTTCGTCGATGTTCACGTTGAGCGTACCGGTTTCGGGCATCTTGCCCTGGTGCTTCACGTCGGCATCCCAGGAGAGTTCGGAATGCTTGTGGTCAGCGTCCTTCACATATTCGTCGAGCTTGATTTTTGCAAACTGCTTCTTTTCGTCGATGGTCTGGTTCGGGATGGCCTTCACGAATTCCGGCTTGTCGTTCACGGAGTTCACAGTGAACGGAGCTTCGGATTCGGCGCAGGCACCGGCCGGGTCGCAAACCTTGAACTTAAGCGTCTCGGAGCCGTTCCAAAGCTTGCTCGGAACACCGATAGTAGCGGTCTTTCCGTTCAGGGCAACCTTGAGGTCCTTATTGCCAGAAATTGTCCATTTAAGTTGTTCGAAAGAGTGGTCCGGATCCTTGACCAGCTGGTCCAGTTGGACCGGCTTGAAGTCCTGCTTTTCGTCGATTGTCTGGTCGGGAACGTCCTTCACGAACTCGGGAGCGTCGTTCACGGACTTGACCGTGAAGGTCGCAGTCGTCTTGGCAGACGCACCGGCGGGGTCGGTCACAGTAAACGTAATCTGTTCGGAACCGTTCCAGAATTCGTTCGGAATCTTGATATTTGCGGTACCGTACTTGTCGATGTCGAACTTGAGGTCCTTGTTGCCGCTGATAGACCACTTGAGCTTGGAGACGTCGTCGTCTACGTCGCTAACGAAATCGGACAGGGAGATAGATTCGAATTCGTTTTTCTCTTCGATCGTCTGGCTCGGGATCTTCTGCAATACCGGCGGGTCGTTAATCGGCTTGACCGTGAACGTGGCCGTCTTGGAATCGCTTGCGTATTCGCCGTCGGTCGCGGTAAACTTGATCTTGGCCGTACCGTACCAGTGCTGGTCGGGGATCACGATCGTGGCAACACGCTTCGGATCGATTTCGACATTGAGGTCTCCGTCGGCTTGATCCTTGCCCACCGGTTGGATGTCAAATTCCCAAAGAATCTGGTCCTTCGGGTGGTCGGGGTCGGCGACAAAGTTATCGAGATTGATCTTAGAGAACTGCTTACCTTCCTCGATGGTCTGGTCGGCAATGGCCGAGACTACCGGCGGGTTGTTCACGGACTCGACACTGAAGTTCACCGTTTCGGAACCGACCGCACCCTTGGTGTCAGTCGCCGCGAAGGTAATATCTTCGGAGCCATTCCAGTATTTGTCCGGAGTTTCAATCGTCACTACGCGGTCTTTGATGGTAACCTTGAGCTTCTTGTTTCCGGATACGGACCACTTGATCTGCTCAGGCTTGTCCATATCGTCAGATACATAGCTATCCAACTTGATCGTAGCAAACTTTCCGCCCTCCTGAATGGATTCGCCAGGAATGCCGTTCACGGAAGGAGCATTATTTTCAACTGCGGCAGCGCCACCTTTTCCATCTTGAGCAATAACAAAAGATGCCAAGACGCCAGCGGAGGCAAGCAACGCGGCCATAGACTTCATTCGATTCATTTACGTTCTCCCATTAAAACACATAATTTCAAGAAGTTCATCATTTTACGCTATCGACCCGATAGGACTTTTCAAACGAACCGCTCGACACGTTACGTGATAACAATCACCAAATATAATGTATTTGGAGGGGAAATTGTAAAATATGTTCCGTTTTTAGCAAAAAAAAGACACCTTTTGTAAAAAAAGCATATTCACAAACTGCGTAACTTGTTGAATATCAACGACTTACGTGCAAAAATCAAACGAGCGTTCTCCGGTCGCATTGTAAAATGTTTGTAAAAACGCGTAAAAAGAGGATAAAGAGGGGCTCTAGCACGTCCAAAAATGCTGACAAACGCTCCAGAAAGATTTATTTTGCACCTATACATTTAAAAAAACAAGGACACACAATGAAATTCGTATTTCTGTGCGACGCCAATTACCTCAAAGGCGACCTCGTCAACTTCGTAAACAACTTCCCCACCAACCACGAGCTGGTTACCATGACCTCCGATGAACTGCTCCAGTCCAGGACTATCTTCGAAGGCACATTCGCCATCCTGGCCGAACGCCAGACCTGGCAGAAGAATTTCAGCCTGTTCCGCTATTTCGGCCTGCTCCCGCTGCTCGAAGTGCTCCCGCTGGGCGTCGTTTCTCGCCCGCGCCGCCAGGAACCGCTCAAGGGCCGCAGCATGAACCGCAACCAGGAAATCTACTTCAACCCGACGGCCTCCCCCGAGGATCTCTACATGCAGGTGGACAACTTCGTGAAGGCACCCCCTTCCGGCGTCACCTACCCCAAGGGTTCTGCAAAAGCCTAGTCCCCTATGCAACGGGCTGTCCTAGACTACCTGTATAATCAAGGCGGATTGACTCTGGTTGCCTTTCCGGGCGAAAAAGAGATCGATTTCGAAGCCTTGCAGAAATTCGCGCTAGCGCTTAACGCTGGCGCGCGTTTTATTGTTATTGATTTATCTTGCAGGTACCACGGGACGGCTCCCGTTTCAAGCGACGACCTTTTCATGAAGCCCATTGGCGAAAAGGGAATCGAGCTATTGACGCAGGTGGAAGAGGGATGCGGCTACATTACGCCAAAGATCGGCCACATTCCCGAAGACGAGAGTTCGTTCAGGAATTTCTTCCACAATATAGAACAAATTAAGCAAAAGATTCCGCACGTCATCGCAGTCCTCCCCACGGACGAAATCAACGGTGGCTGCGACAGGATTCTCACTATCAGCCGTTTGCTTATTTTGTCTGCAAATAGTGCAGCACCGGCATCCAGTTACCTCGCCGATGCAAAGAACGTCGGGAAATGTACGCTCCTTTGGGACGTGCCCGAACAGCCGGACAAAAAGAAACACCCGAGTGTCGCGAAGGCCGTAAAGAGAAGCCCGTTCAAGTTCAAGGCCTTCAAGGGAAAGCGATTCAACAAGCAGCCCGAAGATTTCGCCCATGTCGTGGGCAACCTGCACAAGATGAGCATCTTGAAGAAGAACCCCATCGACGGGATTCCAAAGATATTCCTCGTGCTGTTCCCGCTGTTTCTCGTACTCGCGTTCATGCTCCCGTTCGCAAAAGTCACCAAGGTCACGGCGACAATATCGAACGAACGCAACCGAATACAGGAACGCAACGCACTGTCTGTCGCCCCGTCTTTCGAATTCACATTCGACGGCAAGGAGACCATGCAGCGTATCGGACGATACGCCATAGGACGATTCAACGCCATCATTACCACCGACAAGATGGTCCAGCAGTACGTGGAGACGACTCTCGAAGAGAACAACTACCCCACCAACTCTTGGCGTGTCGAGAACTTCAACATCCCGCCGGAAGGTACGGTCATCAAGTTCTCCAGGCCAGACAACCTGGGCCGCGAAGCCGCCGACTCCATCGGTGCCGCCTGGAAATACTGGACATCCATCGTCTCCGACAGCATCGCCTACCTCACCGAATTCTATCACAGGGAAGCCACCGGCAATCAAAGGCTACACCACGGCATCGACCTTGCCAGCAAGAAAGGTGCGCGCATCCTCGCTCCGTTCTCGGCCAGGGCCTGGACCAGCCGCGACAAGAACGGCGGAACGATTATCGGGCTTGTACGCGAAAAAGATGTCATTCTCTTCATGCACTGCGACCAGCTGCTTTACTTGGACGGGCAAGAAGTTATGCCCGGCGACCCCATCGCGACCATTGGCGTTACGGGACGCACTACAGGGCCTCACGCCCACATTGTTACAGGCCTTATTTCGAAGAACGGAGACAAGACCATCGGCGGAATTAAGTATAAAGTAATTGACCCGATGAAGTGGTTCTACATGTTCAAACCGACCCCTCCGTGATAGGCGTCACGCCCCTAAAAAGCTACGCTCAGTGAGCCCTATCACAAACACCGTAAATAACAGATTTTTAACACGTTTTCAGGCCTTTTATTGCGTTTATTTTACAATTCAACTATCGTTTTTTTCCCATACTTTAAATAACTTTGAATGTGGGATTGATAGAAAGGTTAAAAAGTCAAAAAGGTATTGAAAATGAAATTAAGCATCCTGGCAACACTCGCCATCGCCGCAACAATCCTCATGGGCTGCGGTTCCGTCCAAAAACCCACCGTTGAAGTTGCCTATCACGACTCCGACCACAACATCCCCGCCATCGACCAGATGATCGTCGAGATGAAGCAGGCCTACATCGAAAAGTGCTACCTCCCTGTCGCAAACCGCAAGCCGCCCGAGAACGCTTGCCAGTCCGAACTCTTCCAGACCCTCGAACGCCGCTACCATCTCGACTTCAACCAGAACCACGTCGCCATGGCTAGCAACGATCTCTTCTTCAAGGACATTGACGCCGAACTCCGCAAGATGCTGCGTTCCGATCCTGAAATCCGTCAGGCTGCACGCAACGGCGGATTCAAGAACGTCGGCGAAATGCTCGCCTACTACAAGGACAAGTACAAGTTCGACACCCAGCTGGAACAGTACTAATCCAGGAATTACACATTCAACAATGCGCGGCTTTAGGGCCGCGTTTTTTTTGACGCGCATTTTCGTTTTTTCTATATTTGCGGCGCATAAAAACGCAAAAACACCCCAATGGATTCTATCGCTCCGAAAAGCCCAGTGGTCAAGGTCCCTGAGTGGGACACTGAGCCTGCCGAAGTGCTTGCCGAAGGGCCTAGATGACAGCGGGAATAAAAAGAGACACAAATTATGGGAAAATCACTCTATCAGAAGATTTTTGAGAGCCACACGGTAGCAAAGCTCCCGAGCGGCCAGTGCCAGCTCTTTATCGGGCTCCACCTCTGCCACGAAGTCACCAGCCCCCAGGCCTTCGCCCAGCTCCGCGAAGAAGGCCAGAAGGTGCTCTTCCCGGAACGCACGTTCGCCACGGTGGACCACATTATCCCGACCACCTTCCCGGAACGCAACCGCCCGCTCAAGGACGGCATTTCCGAAGAGATGTTCTCCCATATCGAAAACAACACCAAGTCTAACGGCATCAAGTTCTTTGGCCCCGCTACCGCCGAACAGGGCGTTATCCA
>JAGCGO010000050.1 GCA_017649565.1 Fibrobacter sp.
CAAGAAGGACAACGGCACCAAGGAAGAGATCAAGGCCGCTATGGACAAGCTCCAGGGCATGATCAGCTCCATGGCCCAGGCCGCCGGTGCAAACCAGGCTCAGCCGGGTCCGCAGCCGGGTGCTTCTGAACAGCCGAAGAACGACAAGAAGGGCGATGGCCCGGAAGTCGTCGACGCGGAAGTGGTTGACTAATTAGACGAGAGAACGCCCGCTAAAGCGGGCTACAGACGAGAGACGAGAGATGATTTAAACCGCATTAACAGCCTATGAGTTTTCTCTTGTCACTTGTCTTCGCTCTCTCATTTAAATGCATGGATTCGCTCTCTTTTTAGGGAGCAATCCTTTTTGTTTAAAGAGAAAAGTTTGAAATGGATAAGACGATTGAATTTGGAGATTTAAAGAATTTCGGTAGGGCGCAGGCTCTCTCGTCTTTCGTCTCTCGTCTCTCGTCTAATTTGCCCGGAGGGCAAAAAAATGGCTGAAAAAAGAGATTATTACGAAGTTCTAGGTGTCGGTAAGGACGCAAGTGCTGACGAAATCAAGCACGCGTACAAGAAACTTGCCATCAAGTACCACCCGGACAAGAACCCGGGCGACAAGGAAGCCGAGGAAAAGTTCAAGGAGGCGGCCGAGGCCTACGACGTGCTCAGCAACCCCGAAAAGCGCAAGAACTACGACCAGTTCGGTTTCAATGCGCCGGGCGGTGGTTTCGGTGGCGGAGGCTTCGGCGGCCAGGGATTCAGTTTCGAGGATATCTTCTCGCAGTTCGGCGACATTTTCGGCGGCGGGTTCGGCTTTGGCGGCGGTGGCCGCAGAGGCGGAAGCCGCAAAGCGGGACCCCCGCGCGGTAACGACTTGCAGATCAAGGTGGCGCTCAGCTTCAAGGAAATCTTCGAAGGTTGTACCAAGAAGGTTCGCCTGAAACGCTATACGCCGTGTACGGAATGTAACGGCAAGGGCGGCCAGGACATCAAGACTTGCGACACCTGCCATGGAACGGGGCGCGTGCGCCGCGTGACCGGCGGGTTCTTCCAGATGGTCTCCGAGAGCGCCTGCCCCAACTGTAACGGCATGGGCGAAGTCATCGCGAAGCCGTGTCCGAACTGCCGCGGCGAAGGCCGTGTGCAGGAAAACGAGGAAATCTCCATCAAGATTCCGGCGGGCGTGAGCGAAGGCCAGTACCTGAACCTGCGCGGCGAAGGCAACTGCGGCCCTCGCGGCGGTGCCTGCGGCGACTTGCTGGTGGTGATTGCCGAGAAGCCGGACGATTTCTTCACCCGCGAAGGCGACGACCTGCACTGCGAAGTCAAGGTGCCCATCCACAAGCTGGTGCTCGGCGGCACGCAGCGCATCCCGACGCTTGACGGCAACGAGGTGCAGATCAAGATTGCCGCCGGTACGCAGGCGGGCTCTATTCTCCGCTTGCGCGAACAGGGCCTGTATCCGCTGAACAAGCGCGGCGACCGTGGAAGCCTCTACGTGGAAATCGGCGTCGACATCCCGAAGGACCTCTCCCGCGAAGAGAAGGAACTCTACCAGAAACTCGCGGAACTGCGCCACGACAAGGAAACCGCGCAGGAAGAGAGCTTCCTGGAAAAGATGAAGAATCTGTTCAAATAAGACGAAAGAACGCTTCGCCTTCGGCTTCGCTACAGACGAGAGACGAGAGGTGTCATCTTGAGCGGACTATGTCCGCGAAGGATCCTGTTAAAGGAGATCCCCGCCTTGCTTCGGCAATGCTCAGCACAGGTCGCGGGGATGACAATATGGGAGGCGGGGATGACACTGCAGAATGCTGGAATGGCATATGTGTAGAAATCCCGGGCGGTGGTCCGGGATTTTTGCATGGTCAATGTCTAAAAGTAAACGCCGTAATGGGGTCGCGCTTTCGAGCTGCGGCCCTTTATGTCGTACTTGCGGACGTGATTCTTCTTGCTCTGCACCGGGATCCGTTTCTTGGGGATGCTTACGGATCCGCCTTTCACGTTGATCAAGAGCTTCTCATGGTGCATTTCGTTTTTGTAATAGTAGTTCGAAATGTACAAGCCCTGTACTTCGGGGAACCTGCCCTCGCGTCCTATATCCTTAATCAGCCCGTTGAATATATCGGGTTGCTCAGGAATGTCGTTTATAAGCAAACCGCTGAGAGTGAATCCGTTTCCATAAATAATCCCCACAAACGGATTGCTATAGTCATTTAGAGGCTTCCACTCAATCATCTCATTGATGGAGTAAGTTGGCCCCATTACGCTTTTTTCGTCGTTCACGACTATATCGTTCATTATATTGACACATGCATCGATCGGCGGTTTTTCATCCAAAAAACTGTTTGCGAATTCGTCAAAAAAATACAGCTCATGGACGTTGGTAACCATGTAACAGCCGAATGTGTCCTTCGCCGGTTTTTGGGCTTCAAAAACCCATCGGGCGCTAAGATGTAACTCTGTGTTGTTGGGGCTATAGGCTGTAAAAGCGGAATCCAAATAAAATTTGGAATGTACTGCATCGTACCAACCACGGAAAACATACCCTTCACGGATCGGCTTTTTCAAGTAAATTTCATCTCCGTTCACGACTTTTTCAGGATTCACGGAATCCCCCATCGTGCCGCCGTGCAAATCATATCTCAAGATGATTTCAGGGCCATTCCATTTGCCGATAAGGATAAAATCTTCTGTATTTCCTTGCGGCAGTTCCGTTACGCGAGTCGTAAAGGTTGAATCTGTGAACCAACCCTCGAATGTAGCGCCATTCCGTATAGGCTCTTCCAGGGTAAACGTTGCAGAATCCGCATAGCGGCATTTGGGATTTTTCTTGCTTCCAAGGCTGTAATCACCGTCGTTCACGTATGTAACGGAATACCAGCTTTCCCACTTGGCAAAGAACCTCTGGTTCCCTTCTTCTGTCGCCGCAATTTTGTCCACCGGAATCGTGAAGTTCGAATCCGCAAACCACCCTTCAAATACGTCGCCGTCTTTTGATGCGGGCTGCAAGGCAACTTCTTGATTTGGCACATAATACGCAGGATTTGCGGAGTCATTGACGCCTCCGTTCAAGCGATAGAAAATGTTGTAAAATGCGGTGTTCAGTTTCGGGTATGCATCGCCGTCCTTCTGCGCCCAGACAGGTAATTTGCTCCCGTTTGCAAGTTTTTCAAGAATGGTTCCGTCTCTAAATTCAGCGGCAGAGGCCGCTTCGGCTCCAAATGCCGCATCATTGAAACTGTTCAGGTAGAAGACATTTTCAGCGGAAAGGTCGTCTGGAGAATTGTACGTACATTCCATGCCCTTACCAATGACCGAGAAGTCATTTGCATCAGATGTTCCTGCAAAGAAAACATTCTTGAAAGAGACTTTATCGGCAATACCGACAAGTCCACCGCCAATCTCCCCCGCTATGTGTCCGGAGAAAAAGGCATTTTGTACAGTCACCGCGGACGCATCAACATTGTAATCGTAGGAAAAATTGTAAGCCGACGGTGCCCGACGCAATATAGGCGGCACACAAAGAACAGCAACTTCAGGGCAGGCATTCCCCATTGCATCTAGATAACCGATTAAACCGCCAACATAATCGTCTTTGCCATAACCAACCACAGTCGCCGTGCTATACACATTCTTCAGAGCAAGGCCGTACCCTTCAAAATGAGCTACAAAGGAACCGACCTGGGAATCTCCGCTAAAATAGGAGTCGACAATTCCCAGATTCTGGATTGTCACTTGATTGGCGTAAATTTTTTCAATCAGGCCAACATTGCCGTACAGACCCGAAATGGTATGGCCGTTCCCTTCGATAACTCCTGCGAAACTCTTAAAAGGGTTCCACCAGAAATGCTCTCCGTTTTTCGGGGAACCGTCGGCCGCTAGAAGATCTTTGTTGACAACGATGTCGTTTTCGATGAAAATACAGGCTTTCTCGGATTTGTTCATTAAACTGTCGGTGAGTTTTACCGCACCATAGAGTTCTGCCGCATCGTGAACCAGCATACAGCCCGATGCGTCCTGCTGGGGCCTTTTGGATACTACACCCCAACGAGCATAGACTTGAAATTTGTTTTCGGATGTCTGGTTGGGCCTGTCGTATGAAGCTATGGCTGACTTCTTGATATTGTCGTTAAGACGATTGTCGCTATTCGTCGAATACCAGCCCAGGAATTCGTAGCCTTCCCTAGTGGGGGGAAACAGGCCAAATGGTCTAGCGGCACCGTTTGCTTCGTATATATAGAATGCTATGTTTTTCGGGTTGTTTACGCCGCCCTGCAAGTCATAATCGATATAGACGGTATCACCGTTTTCTATGGCGAAGACGGTTGCTACAAAGAAAAGAATGGCAAAAAAAATCTTTTTTGACATAGATCCCTCTTGTTTTACCCCAATACCGCCATATACCTAATCCTAATATATGATTAATTTGGCGAATTTTATACACCTGGAGGTTATTTTGAGGGATTTTCCATTGACACTGGGCTAAAAATAGACAACGGGAAAACCTTCACGGTATTCCTTGACAATGTACGGGTGCGTCTTGGCGTATTCGAATATTTTTTCTCCGAGACCGCCCTGCACGAGGTCCACGAGAGCCTTGCTCGGGGTCGCGCCGATGGCGGGGCATGTGGGCGTGAGCGCGATGACGAGTTTCCCGCCCTTATCCATGATACGCAGCGGCCAGATGCTGCAGTCGAAAGGTTTGTCTTCGGGCTTTAAGATGCAACCGCGTTCCGGGTCCAAAAAGGTGCAGGGAACTTCTTCTTCGGGGTCGTCGGTGCGGTAGTTGTTCTCGAGGACGAGGCGGTACGCATTTTGCGACTCGTGCGCATCCCGGGCACCGTCTGAAGCGGGCGCAAATTCCCCCGTTACGCCGTATTCGTTTGTTTTTTGCAGTTTTTCGGCGATTTCGGGCGGAAACAGCGGAGTTTCCCAGAGGCTCTGCCGGCGGAAGGAACAGCAGAACTTGCACGCGGCGCAGGTGTTTTTGGACAAGATAGACGAAAGCATCAAGCATCTCCCGACAATACAGCCGCGTGGCACTTGTCCAAAATTATCAGCGGGTAGTACGAGAGCTTGGCCTTGCGGAGTCCCTCGATGTTGACGTCCTCTTCGCGGTTGATAAGCCTTGCGCCGGTGAGCGTCTCGGCGAACATCTTGTTGATGACGGCATACCCGCCGTTGTTCGCGTATTCGCCGATGACCTTCTCGAAATGGATGTCCCAGATGCGCGGCGCGATTTCGGATGCCATGGTCATGCCGACCGGCTTTCCGCCGACGTAAAGCATTGCTCCCTTCATGCCGAGCGTATCAAAGTTTTGCAGAGCCTCCTCGATAGCGCAGAATTCGGCAAGGCGGGACTTCTCGTCTTCGGAGCGTTCCGCCCAGGCGTCCTGCTCGCATTCGCATGTCGGGTCGCAGGGTTCGCCCTCCACACCGCTTTTCAGCCAAATTTTCTCGATTTCAAGGGCTTCGGCGATGTTTTCGCGGGTGATTTCGCGCAGTTCGTAGATTGCGTAGGTGCGGCCGAATCTCGAGATATGGTTGCGCTTCTTGCGGTAGGGCGTTCCCGGAAGCGTTGCGAGGCTTTCGGCGGAATAGATGTAGTCGCTGTCGCCGCGGTTGTTCACCGTCGTCATGCGTTCGCCGAAATAGTCGCGCAAGATCTGTGCCCTCGCCTCGTCGACCAGGCAGAATTCCAGCGGCCGGCCCGTTTCGCGGGCATCCTCGACAATCAGGTCGAGCGCCATGCGCGGATCGTCGGCCCCGAGCGGGAAGGCGTAGCCACGTCGGCTCCCCTGCCCCTCGTAATAGCGGAAAAGGAACCCGTCACGCAGTGCGATGCGGGTGCCGTATTTCTTGCGTAAAAGGTAGACGTTCGCGAACCCGGCGTCGCTCCCGATATATCCCGATTCGGCCACCGCGGCCGAGGCGGAATCTTTGTCGGAAAGCTCTGGCGGGCGGAACTCGAGCATATCTACCTGTCGGTCAGGAGTTTTTGCACGGACTGGGCGTAGGCCTGGAGGCTCGGGTCGCGGGCCCCCATCAGCAAGATGGTGTCGCCGGGCTGGGCGCATTCCACCATCTTCTTCGCGCATTCGTCACGGTCCTCGATGTAGATAGCCTCGCAGCCGCGGAGCAGCAGGTCGTCGGCAAGGTCGCCCGCGCTGATGTCGCGGGTGACGGTTCCGCCGGCATAGTAGATCTGGCTGAAGAAAATCATGTCGTTGTCGCGGTCGTCGGCGAAGTCCTTCGGACGGAGCGTGTTCGCGATGAACTGCACGAGGTCGTTGCGGAGGAACCGCGTGGGGCCGAAGCCGTGCGGCTGGAACCACGCAATGACGCGTCCTTCGGTAAAGTCCTGGGCGCTCTTGATGCTTGCTGCAATCTTTGCGGGGTTGTGCGCGAAGTCGTCGACGAGCGTGACGCCGTTGAACGTCCCCAGAATCTGGTGACGGCGGAAAACTCCGGGGAAAGTGGCGAGCGCGTCGGCACAGGTATGCAGGGATACGCCCGCGAAAAGGGCGGCGGCCGTCGCGGCGAGCGCGTTTTCCATGTTGTGCCTGCCCGGGAGCGGCACGACAAACTTCACGAGTTCGGCCTTGTGGCGCACGCGGAACTGGATGGAAGTGCCTACGGACCTGAAGTCGGTCCCCTGCACGCCCACGTAGCTTTCGAAGCCGAAATCGAACTCGCGGCCCGCGCTGAACTTCTTGGCGAGCGGGTGCGCATCGTTCACGATGAGGATTTTCCCGTTGTCGAGGATGTTGTGGCTGAACTTGAGGAAGATTTCCTGGAGTTCGCTCATTTCCTTGTGGTCCTTGTCGACATTCAGGATCAGGCCGATTTCGGGCTCGTAGCGCACGAGCGTACCGTCGCTCTCGTCGGCTTCGACAACGAGCCACTCGCCCTTGCCGCTCACGGCATTGCCGATCTTGCCTTCCTTCTGCAGGTTCACGAGGCCGGCCCCCGTCATCACGGAGGGCTGCAAGCCGGCGTATTGCAGGATATGGTAAATCATCGCGGTCACGGTCGACTTGCCGCTGGTGCCGCTCACGGCGATGGTCTTCGCCTCTTTCGAAATTTTCGCGAGCATCTCGCTGCGGTGCATCACCGGGATGCCGAGTTCCTTGGCGCGCTTGAGGTCGGGATTCGTGTCCTCGATGGCGGTGCTCACCACCACGGCGGTCAGGCCCTCGGATATGCCCGAGCCGTCCTGCGGGAAGCACTTGACCCCGCAATCCTCAAGCTGGCTCATCACGAGCGGCTTCTCGGCCGCGCCGAACTGGCGGTCAGACCCGCTGATAGAAACACCCTTGCCGACAAGATACTGGGCGATGGCACTCATGCCCACGCCCGCAACACCGATAAAAAAGTAGGATTCCATGACGAACAATGTAGTAAAAAGGCGGCCGTTGGGGCCGCCTATTTTAGTTTAATTGAGCTACAAGTTTAGTCCTTGATGCAACGGACGGAGAAAGCCTGATCCTTGTAACCGCTTTCCATTTCTCCATAGTCGTAAGAGTAGATTAAGTTCACGTAGTACGCATAACTACCATCGGACTCTGTAGAAGTCCAGAAGAGCGCATAGTCACCCTGATGGCTGCTGCCGGTCCCATAAGTAGACTTGTAGCCGTAGCCAGCAGGTAACGCCGAAAACCCGAAATCATCCGAGCCGTTGCCGCTTGTTCCGTCCGCTTTGTTGTACCAGCCCTCCGTGGACTTTAGCATTGTTCCTGCAACTGCTTCTCCGCCTACAGTTTTGATCAGGATGCTCCATTCTGTGGTATCGGGCAGGTGCCAGCCTTCGGGACACACTTCCATGGCTCTAGCCCAAGTGTAGAAGCCGCCATATTTTTTGCTATTCTCGCCGCGATTCAGGTTCTCCGCCATCCATGTCTGAGAGCCAATGACGACTGTCCTATAGGTTTGGCCGTCTCGGGCATCCGTCAGGGTGCTGATTAATTCCGCCTTCGCCTCTGAGCTGCTGGATGTGCCGATATCTTCTCCGGGAGGTATAACCACTGGAGCGATAGATTCATTGCCAGAGCATGCGGAAAGCCATACGCATGCGGAAACGCTGTAAAGGAATAACCAAGGCATGAATATGTTTTTTGAACGCATCGTTCCCTCTTGTCTAAAATTTAGTCCTTGATACAACGAACAGGCCACCTGAAGTACTTGTTGTAGTTGCCCTGGTACGCATTGACGTCGTTGTAGTACATGAGCATGCTGCACGCGTAGTAGCTATTGTACTCAGTAGAACTCCAGAAGTACGCATGGTAGCCCTCGTTGTGGTAATCCCCATTGTTGTCCCTGTAGCCAGCAGGCAACGCCGAGAAGGAATAGGAATCCGAGCCATTGCCATTGTTTTTCCAGCCTTCTGTGGACTTTAGCATTTTTCCAGCCGAATCGATTCCGCCCACCGTAGCGAACAACGCATTCCATTCCGTGGTATCGGGCAGGTGCCAGCCTTTAGGACACACGCCACGAACATAGCCAGTGTCGAGGTTGCACTTCACCCCGGAGCCGCATACCTCTTCCGACTTGCCGACGGCGGCGGCCCAAGTATAGAGACGGCCATATTTTTCACAATACTTGGCGCTATCATTGTAGCAGTAGCTACCTGTTGTCTCGTAGTTCAAGTTGTGCGCCATCCAGGTCTGTTCGCCAATGGTCACAACACGGTACAGTTGCTTGTCGCGAGGATCCACCATCCAGCCGTCTACAAAACTTTTACCATCTTTACCGTCGGCTCCGTTGCTCAGCGTAAACGTTTTGCCATCGGTACAAGTAATCTTTACTCCACCAGAAACTTCTTCGGCAGTGCAACTGGTGCCCGCAACGCCGGAATCGCCCTTGGCTCCCGGAGTGCCCTTCAAAGACTCAATCCATTCTTCTTCAGTTCCCTTAAAGCCGCCAGCCTTCGCGATTTCATAGGCGGAAAGTCCCGCAGCACCGGCAGCACCGGAATCACCTTTTACGCCCGGATCGCCCTTGTCGCCTTTCAGACCATCCTTACCGTCTTTACCATCCGCACCATTTTTGCCATCTGCACCTTTTTTGCCGTCCTCACCCTTTTCGCCCTTCATCGTTGTCCATTTCTTGTTGACGCAATAATAGGCCTCGGCAGAATCCACCGAATAGACCATAGCGCCTTCGTTGTCCGCAGTGCACTTGGGCAAGGCCTCACCCTTATCTAGCACCTGCATGCCGACCACCTGGGTGATTTCAGTGGTATTTTCGTCACCGCAGCCGACCAAGAAGGCAACGCCAGCAGCCAAAACAGCACTGGATGCAATAAGTCTTTTCATCTTTTCTCCTTAGGAAGGGATTATGTTTTGTGTTACATTTAAAGTTACATAATTTTACTTTGTTTCGCAACACCTGTTTTCCTTATGATATAGGAGATCCCCGACCAAGTCGGGGATGACAAGGGGAAGTGTCGGGGATGATAAGGGAAAGTGCGCTATTCTGCATCCTGCTGGAGTTGCGGGATGGTTTCGGCGGCCCACTGCTCGAAATCGCCGGCCTCGATGTGGGCGCGGGCCTTTTCCATGAGTTTCAGGTAGAAATGCAGGTTGTGGATGGTGGAAAGCGTCCAGCCGAGCGGTTCCTTGGCCTTGAACAGGTGACGCAGGTAAGCCCGGCTATAGTTGCGGCAGCAGTAGCAGTCGCATTCGGGGTCAAGCGGGACGTCGTGGCTGTGGGCAAACTTGGCGCCCTTGTAGCGCAGCACTCCCCGACTTGTATAAACGAGCCCGTCCTGGGCGTTCTTGGCCGGCAATATGCAGTCGAACATGTCGACCCCGCGCGCAATCAGCGAAAGCAGGTTCCAGGGAGTGCCCACCCCCATCACGTAGCGGGCGCGGTCTTCGGGTAGGTAGTTTGTGCAGAAGTCCGCAATCTCGTACATAGTCTCGACGGGTTCGCCCACGGAGAGCCCGCCCATCGCGTAGCCGTCGGGAGAAAGTTCCTTGAGCGCCTCGATGGACTTTTTGCGCAAATCCTTGTGCATTCCGCCCTGGACAATCCCGAAAAAGTACTGCGGGTAGCCGTGGAGCGGAGGGTTTTCTGCGAGCCAGTCCATCGCACGGCGGGTCCATTTGAGCGTCAGGTCGAGGGAGTGTTCCGCCTCCTCGGGCGTGCTCGGGTAAGGAGTGCACTCGTCAAAAGCCATGATGATGTCGGCCCCGATCTCGC
Source organism: Fibrobacter sp. (assembly GCA_017649565.1). Lineage (GTDB taxonomy): Bacteria > Fibrobacterota > Fibrobacteria > Fibrobacterales > Fibrobacteraceae > Fibrobacter. Next base: position 10,189 of record JAGCGO010000050.1, read on the forward strand.
GCTGAGCCAGCATCACGGACTCGGGGGTAAACTTGTGGCGGCTGCCGTCGAGCAGGCTCTTGAATTCCACGCCGTCCTCGGTAATGTGGCGGAAGTCCTTGAGGCTCCAGACCTGGAATCCCCCGCTGTCGGTGAGCATCGGGCCGTTCCAGCCCATGAACTTCTGTACCCCGCCCGCCTCAGCGATGAGCTTGGTGCCCGGCCGCAGGTACAGGTGGTACGTGTTCGCGAGGATGATCTGCGCCTCCATCTCGCGGAGGTCGCGCGCCGAGAGCCCCTTCACGCTCGCAAGCGTCCCGACCGGCATAAAGATGGGCGTCTCCACGACGCCATGTGCTGTGTGGAGTCTCCCCCGCCGAGCCTTGCTATGCTCCGAAGTCGCTAGAAGTTCAAATGGGTTCGCGTTCACGCCCGTAAATGTAGAATTTTACCTACTTGTGGACGGGTTTTCGCGGTGTACGATGAATGCTCGGGCGTCTGTTGCCCGGATGCAGCGGCATGACCTTGGAAGTCGCCGAAAGGGTGTGCTCGATTTTTTCCTCCCCTACAGGAGAAAACTGCCCTGAAAAAAGTCTGTTATCTATTGCCATAAATCGTACCTGTGAAAGCGAAAATGGATAAAGTCGTATTTTTTCAAGATAATTTATTTTTCCCGGATGTCAACAGGAATGGCCGAATTTTAACAAAATGGCTTTTTTACATATATTTTTTTTACAAAATATTGTTGCCATCGGAGCGTTTTTTAGGTATATTTCGGCACATGAAATTCGTAGCAAGCATCAACTTCTGGTGGTGGCAGACTCTATAGTTAGGAGTCTGGTATTTTTGCTACGGTATTCAAAAAGAAGCAGGCTCCTCTCGAAGGGAGCCAATTTTTTTGTGAAGATTTTGGATACCCGGCAAGAAACCTGAATTTGAAGCCAACTACAACACAAAAAGGAAACAAAAATGAGAAACTCGCTCAAGCTAGACGGTCAGGTCAAGACTTACCTCGATGAAAATGAACTCCCGAAGGCATGGTACAACGTCCGTGCCGACATGAAGAAGAAGCCCGCCCCGCTGCTGAACCCCGGCACCGGCAAGCCCGTGACCTTCGAAGACCTGCAGCCCGTGTTCTGCGATGAGCTCATCAAGCAGGAACTGGACAACGACACTCCGTACATTCCTATTCCTGAAGATATCCTGACGTTCTACAAGATGTACCGTCCGTCGCCGCTGGTCCGCGCCTACTTCCTCGAACAGGCTCTCGGCACCCCGGCCCACATCTACTACAAGTTTGAAGGCAACAACACCTCGGGTTCCCACAAGCTGAACTCCGCCATCGCCCAGGCCTACTACGCCAAGAAGCAGGGCCTCAAGGGTATCACCACCGAAACGGGTGCTGGCCAGTGGGGCACCGCCCTTTCCATGGCTTCCGCCTTCTTCGGTCTCGACTGCCAGGTGTACATGGTGAAGGTCTCCTACGAACAGAAGCCGTTCCGCCGCGAAGTGATGCGTACCTACGGCGCCAAGGTGACCCCGTCCCCGTCCATGACGACCGAAATCGGTAAGAAGATCAACGCCGACTTCCCGGGCACCACCGGAAGCCTCGGCTGCGCCATCTCCGAAGCCGTGGAAGCCGCCGTGAAGCAGGAAGGCTACCGCTACGTTCTCGGTTCCGTGCTGAACCAGGTGCTCCTCCACCAGTCTGTGATTGGTCTCGAAACGAAGGCCGCCCTCGACAAGATCGGCGTGAAGGCCGACCTCATCATCGGTTGCGCCGGCGGTGGTTCCAACCTCGGTGGCCTTATCAGCCCGTTCATGGGCGAAAAGCTCCGTGGCGAAGCCGACTACGATATCCTCGCCGTGGAACCGGCCAGCTGCCCGAGCTTCACTCGCGGTAAGTACGCCTACGACTTCTGCGATACCGGCATGGTCTGCCCGCTCGCCAAGATGTACACGCTGGGCTCCAGCTTCATCCCGTCTGCCAACCACGCCGGTGGCCTGCGCTACCACGGCATGAGCGGCATCCTCTCCGAGCTCTACGATCAGGGCCTGATGCGCGCTACCTCCGTCGAGCAGACGAAGGTGTTCGAAGCCGCCAAGCTCTTCGCCCAGACCGAAGGCATCCTCCCGGCTCCGGAATCCAGCCACGCCATCCGCGCCACGATCGACGAAGCCCTCAAGTGCAAGGAAAACGGCCAGGCCAAGAACATCGTGTTCGGCCTCACCGGTACGGGTTACTTCGACATGGTCGCCTACCAGAAGTTCAACGACGGCGAAATGAACGACTACATCCCGACGGATGAAGACATCGCCAAGAGCCTCGCCAAGCTTCCGCAGGTTAACGGCTAACAGAAAACTTGTTACCAAAATTAAAATGGGGCTGCAGCGATGCAGCCCTGTTTTGTACTCGGAAATCTTTTAATGGAGCAAAACTCGCCGGGCCTGGCGGCTTCCCTGTGCGCGGACGACAAAGATGCCGTTGCTGAAGCCTGCGGCGCGGAGGGATTCCTGTACGGAGCCGACAAAACGGGCTGTGCCGAGCATTTTGCCGTTGACATTGTAGACTTGCAGCATGGTGGAGCCTTCCGGGAGGAAGTTCCTTGACACTACAGGCAAGGCGGTTGTCGAGGTGTCGATGGATGTCGAGTCGTCGGCCACGGCATACCATACGGCCTTATCCAGCTTCGCTGTCGCCTCGGTAGGCGGTGTCGTAAGGTTCGCGCCAAAGTTCGCATTGTTCAGCATTCCATCGTCGACCATGCCGTAGAAGATTCCCTTGGAAATTTCCTTGCTGAAGTTGTTCTCGAGGTCGCCACGCAGCTGCGCCGTCCCGCTGACAGTCTTGTATTCGAGCGGCCACATCACGCCGTAGACCTGGGCATCGTCCTTGATGGTGCTTTCGAAGATGACCGAGAGCGCGCCGACCTTCGCGTTCCCGCTGATGCTCCCGCTCACGAGCCAGGCATCTTCTTCGAGCACGGCGTCGTCGCTGACTGACCCCGCGCTCATGAAGGCACGCCCGCGGAGCACCGCGTTCCCGCTGACCTTGCCCCCGTTCACGACAGCGAAGTCCTCGATGCGGGCCTTCTCCGAGACAGTTCCGCCGTTCACGACCGCATTCGGCCCGACAAAAGCGGTGGTGGCCACGGTCGCCTTGCTGCTCACCCATCCCCCGCCGTTGCTATGCTGCTTGTAGCCACTTGAATTCGCGGGTTTCCAGAAATCCTTGTTGTAGCCTTCGGGCGCACCGTTCACGACCTCGATCATGTAGGGGTAGCGGTAGACGCTGTAGTAGAACTGGTCCCACATGATGGTCTGCATCTCGGTCGGGGTCGCCGTCACAGCAAGCCACAGCGCCTTGTCGTTATCCTTCATCTCGATTTCGAGGTTGAAACCCTTGCCGTGCTTCATCTCGCTGTAGCGCGGCGTACCGTCGGCCCCTTCGGCCACGAGGCCCACCGTCCAGCCCGAAGCCGGGTCGGGCAAAGCATCCGGAGCGTAGTTGCACCACTTGTATTTCTTGCCCATGTAGTCGTCTTCGTTGTCGCCAAAGCAGGTGTAGCCCTTGACTGTCGGCTTGTCCTGCACGATGCCGCGGAACTTGACCGTCACCTTCCCCGCCTTGTCCGGATAAATGCGGACGAGGTTGTAGCCCCAGCGTTGCGGGGCCCAGTAGCTCGGAGTGATGTATTGGTCCGGGCACTCCTCTTCCACGCCTTCTTCCCGCGCCTGGTCCGGACACGGGATCTTGTTCATCATCGTGATGCGGGCGTGGTTGCTGTACGGGTAGCCCACGCCGACACTGCGCCGTGTCGAAAATTCATAGTCGCCCCAGGCCTTCTTGTAGAGCTTTTTCTTGGCGGGCGTGTATTCGAGCGTCGCCTGCTTCATCGCGAACTTGCCGAATTGGTTGTTCAAATCCTCCAGAGTCCAGTCGTAGACCATCAACATCGCGCTGAAGGGAGTCTGTTCCATGCGGCCGGCTTCGCCATCCTTGATGGATTCCGTCCAGATGCGGTTCACTTCCCTGGTCCCGTCTATTCCGCCGCCGAATTCCTCTTTCAGGTGCTCCATGAAATGCCAATTGCAGTAGCGGTCGCGCGTGGAACCGTAATACAGGAACGGGAAATCGATGAGGTATTCGGAACAGCCGGGCGCCACGTCCGGGATAAACTGGTGCATCATCCAGTTGGCGTGGGATTCGCAGACCCAACCCGTATGGCTGTTGTTGCCCATCCAGCCGGTAAGGCTCTGCATGCCGTGGGCATATTCGTGCGCAAGGCCAGAACGGTCACTCAACGACCCCTTCCCGAGCCAGATTCCCGGAGAGCATCCCGCTTCGGTGCAGGCTTCGCTGTTGTCGCCGCCGTAAAGGGCACCCATCTTTTCGTCGTCGAACACATAGACTGCGACTTTCAGCTTGTTGTCCGGATCGCCAGGCTGCGGCAGCATCCACTTGAGGGAGTCATGGTAGAAAACAAAAACGCTTTCGAGGATGTCCAGGCCCTTTTGCGCCTCTTCGCGCGAGACGCCGACATTGTTCGTGGAGCCGTCGTCGTACTTGGCCTTGCGGCAGATTTCAAAATGATCGGAAGATAGGACAAGCGTATGCCCTTTTGTCTCGCACACGGGATTCCAGGTGACAGCGTTAGCGCCGACAAAACCGCCCAGAACAGCGAAACCGATTGCCCATTTTTTCATCTTAATACCCCTATCCGAACCGCCAAAGTTTTTCTTTATGAATCAATATATTCTTTTTCTGCGCTTGCCGAACAACTAAGGGCAGAGAATAATCAAAATAAAAGCAAGACGTCCGGGGGAAACCCGAACGTCTGCTGAAATTTGGCTTTTGCGGCGTTTTAGCCGAGACGCTTGTTGACTTCGTCCCAGTTGACGATGCTCCACAGCGCCTTCAGGTAGTCCGGACGGCGGTTGCGGTAGTCGATGTAGTAGGCATGTTCCCACACGTCGAAGGTCAGCAGCGGATTGAGTCCCTTGGTGAGCGGGTTCTGGGCGTTGCCTTCCTGCGTAATCACGAGCTTGCCCGACGCATCGGCGGAGAGCCAGACCCAGCCGGAACCGAAGAGGCCTGCGCCCTTCGCCTGGAATTCTTCCTGGAACTTCTCGAAGGAGCCGAAATCGCGGGCGATGGCCTCGGCGATCTTGCCGGTCGGAGCGTTATTCGCGGCCGGAGCCTTGAACTGCAGGAAGTACATGGAGTGGTTCAGGAACTGGCCCGCATTGTTGAAAACGCCGCCTTCGGCCGTCTTCACGATGTCTTCGAGGGACTTGCCTTCGAAGGCGCTGCCCGGGAGGGCCGCGTTCAGGTTGTTCAGGTAGGTCTGCAGGTGCTTGCCGTAATGGAACTCGAAGGTTTCCTGGCTGAGCGCCGGTGCAAGGTCACCCGCCGCGTACGGGAGGGCGGGCATTTCAAATTTTCCATTGATGGGTTGGGTCATGGTGTCTCCTTTTCGCGGCTGCACCGCGGTTAAATGCTACTCTCGATGAATTCCTTGCGGAACGTACCGTTGCCGAGCAAGATGTCGATCGGGAGTTTCTTGAATTCGTATTCGTAGGGTGGCTGTTTCCAGGCGAAATCGTTCGGGTACTCGTTGAAGATGTACTGCAACAGCTTTACAGCCATATCGAAACTGCGGAACTTGTCGCGGTCGAGTACGTGAATCTGCGCACCGCCGCAAATCTGCCCCGCACCCTTGTGGAACGTGGGCTGGAAGTAGTTCTCACGGAAGTACACGCCGGGCAGATTCAGTCCGTTCATGTACTTGCAGAGCTTGACGGCATCGATAAACGGCGCACCGAAAATCTCGAACGGACGCGTAGTGCCGCGGCCTTCGCTCACGTTGGTGGCCTCGAACAAACACATGCCCGGGTAAACGACGGCAGTATCGAGCGTCGGCATATTCGGACTCGGGAGAATCCACGGGAGCCCCGTCTGGTCGTACCACATCTTCTTATCGTAGCCTTCCATGCCAAGCACGTAGAGTTCGCACTTGGGGAAGCGTTCTTCCTTGAACTGTACCGCGAGTTCGCCGATGGTCTTCGCGTGGCGCGTGCGGATGCTATGCAGCCCCACGAAACTCGTGTAGTTCAGGTCCAGCACCGGGCCTTCTTCGTCCACACAGTTGATGGGGTTCGGGCGGTCCACCACGATGACGGGGATGCCGAGCTTTTCGCAGGCCTTCATGCACAGGAAAAGTGTCCAGACAAAGGTATAGTAGCGCGCGCCCACGTCTTGCAGGTCCACGAGGAGCATGTCCACGTGGCTGAGCATTTCGGCGGTGGGTTCGCGGTGTTCGCCGTACAGGCTATAAACGGGAATGCCCAGTTCGGGGTCGGTGTAGCCTTCCCACTCGATCATGTTGTCCTGAGTATGTCCCTTGATGCCGTGTTGCGGGCCAAAAAGGGCAGAAAGCTTGAAGAGCTTGCCGTCGTATTCCTTCAAAAGGTCGAGGGTGTAATGCAAATCCGGGAGGACCGAGGCCGGGTGGAGGACAGCGCCGAGGCGCTTGCCCCTGAGGGCCTGGGGGAAAACTTTTTCAAAACGTGTATGAGCGAGTGAGACCATATATTAGTAGGAAGTTAGAAGTAGGAAGTAGGCAGTAGGAGGTTGGAAGTAGGAAGTAGGCAGTAGGAGGTTGGAAGTAGGAAGTAGGCAGTAGGAGGTTGGAAGTAGGAAGTTGGAAGTAGGAAGGGGTTAGGGGTGTGTAAAGTTGTTTTTATTAATATATAATTCTTTTGGGCCCCAGATGGAGTGGTTTATAATAGACGAAGCCGCTTTTTTCTAGATTATTTGGCATGAAAAAAGCTATTAAGATTGTCCTGATTTCCCTCGTTGCCTTGATTGTCCTCGTTCTCGCGGCCCTCAAATTCGCCCCGGGGTTCATCAAGGATTACGTAGTAGCCCATTCCGAAGAGTTTATCGGTCGAAAAATGGCGATCGAAGACGTCAGCCTCAACCCGTTCACGTTTACCGTGAATGTCGACAAGTTCGCCTTGCTCGAACCGGACGGCACGACCCCGTTTGTCGCCTTCGAAAAGTTCCGCATCAACGTGGACCCGCTCAAGATCGTGACCAAGACGGCTGCCGTCAGCGAAATCTACATGAAGGGACTGTACGTGCATGTAACGCAGAACGGGGACAGGTTCAACTTCAGCGACATCCTGGATTTCCTTGCCAAGGCTGACACAACCTCCCCCGACACGGTCGCGGCAGACACGGCTGCAACCGACACCGGCATGGTCAACGCTGCAGAAATAGCGAAAGGCCTTCCGGTCAACATTTCCGTCAAGAATATCGTGTTCGAGAACGGCAACATTATATATGAAGACACGAAAATCGGCTCCAAGATCCATATCAAGGACTTTGGCGTGGCCATTCCGGCGGTCTACCTGAGCAACAAGCAGACGGACGTGGGCGTAAGCCTCAAGTTTGCCGACGGCGGCGACCTGAACGTCAAGGTGTCCGTCAACGCGGCAACGAACGACTTCAACGTGAACGTCGGGCTCAAGGACTTCGCGCTGGCCTGCGGCAAGCCGTACCTGAACGACTTTATCGCCTACAAGGACTTCAGTGGAAGCGTCTCCACCGACATTTCCGTCGCCGGCAACCTGGGCGACGTGCTTTCCAGCAACGTAAGCGGCATCGTTTCCGTTGACAACGTTGTCCTGACCGAAACCAGCGGCAAGACCATCGGTGTAAAGCATGTCGGCGTGGGAATCGGCAAGACAAACCTGAACGAGAACAAGTTCCTCATCGACTCGGTCATTGTCGACGGAGCCTATGCACACCTCGACATGTACAAGGACGGCAAGACGAACATCGACGTGCTGCTCGCCCCGCTGAACAAGAAGTCCGCCGCCCCGGCCGACACCAGCGCACCCGACACTACGGCCAAGGAAGAAGCCAAGCCCGAACCGGCCAAGAAGATGGTCGCCAAGGTCGGCAAGTTGTACGTGCACAACACCAAGGTCAGCGCGAACGACCAGACCCTCACCAAGCCGTTCAACTACACGGTGAGCGGCATTACCGTGAATGGCTCGAACATCAACTTTGACACCCCGTGCACCGTGAATGTCACCGCTGCCTTCCCCGAAGGCGGTAGCGTCTCGGTCAAGTACAAGGGAGCCTTGAGCGACATCGGCACGATGGACGCCTACATCAGCGTCAAGAACCTCGCCCTCAAGCACTTCAGCAACTATAGCCTCCACTACACGGGCTACCCGATCAGCGCCGGTACAATGGCCTTTGCTAGCGAGAACAAGATCCAGGACTTCAACCTGGAAAGCAAGAACACCATCGACATCTACAACATCAATGTGGGCGACAAGGACGATTCTGTCGATCCGGAATTCATGGTGCCGATGAAGGTCGGTCTGTACATCCTCAAGGACAAGGACGACAAGATCCAGTTCGACGTGCCGGTCAAGGGCAACATGAAGGACCCGGAATTCTCCGTGCTCAAGATTATCTGGAAGACCGTGATGAACCTGATTATCAAGGTCGCCGTCTCCCCGCTGAAGGTTGTGGGTAACGTCGCCACGACCGGTGCCGGTATGGTCGGCCTCGACCTGGGCAAGGACGACGAAGTCCTGGTCGACGTCATGAGCGCCACATTCACGAGCGAACAGTACGCCAAGGCAACTAAGATGACCGAAGTTCTGGCCAAGGATCCGAAGCTGAAGCTCATCTTCACGCAGTACTACAACCCGGGCAAGGCCGCAAACGACAACAAGCAGCACAAGCTCAAGACGGACTTCTACAAGCAGAGCCAAGGCAAGCAGACACTGAACGAGCTTGACGAACGCGCCATTCTTGAAATCAAGGACGGCGACGATGCCTTCAAGGCCTACGCCAAGGAACATGCCGCCGATTTCGACATAAAGGCACTGAAGAAAGAACTCTCTGAACTCGCCGCCAAGCGCAACGACGACCTGCTCAAGGTCCTGATGCAGCAGAACGGCGTCACGAAGAAGAACATCAAGGTCATCACCGCCCCCGCCGGTGCGCTCAACAGCCACAAGGGCAAGGCGATGTATAAGGTGACCATCGATGTGCAGTAAATAGACGAAAGAACGGCCCTTCGGGCCTACAGACGAAAGACGAGAGGAGAAGGCTCTAGTTAGTGGCTAGTGGTTAGGATCTAGGGGTAAATGAAGAATGGAAAATGAGATGTCATGTCCGCGCAGGCGGGCATCTCCTTTTTTTACAAAAAAGAAGGAGGTCCCCGCCTTCGCGGGGAAGACAGTTTAATAGGCACCTCATCTCTCTATTTTCTATATTTGCGCGCATGAGTGAAGAACTGTGTGCAAATCTTTCCCAGAAGGTACAGGAGGTCGCGAAGGCCCCTAAGTACCGCGGGGCTATTTTCCAGATTGAAGCCGACGAGAAGGGACTGGCCCTCGTAGACGTTAAAGAATCCAGCCTCAAGGTCTACCTGATGATAGACCCGGACTGCGACAAGATTCTGGAAACAAGGTTCTTCACCTACGGCGGGCCCATCTTTACGGCCCTTGCCGACACGTTCTGCAAGAAAATCCAGATGGCAACAGTCGACGAAGCCTGCGCCATCACCGCCGAAAGCTTGGAACTGGAGCTGCGCGACACACCCGACGTGTGCGCCATTCCGGCAAATGCTCCCGAAATCAAGCAGATGAACACGCTCATCCAGCGAATCCTCGAGGCCTACCCCGAAAAGAAGGGAACCGCCATCCTCGTTCGCGAGAAGATGGAGCGCATCAAGTACCGCACGCAGACGGCCGAAGGCCGCGCCGAGGCGGACGCCGAGTGGAATGCGCTCGCCAAGCACGAGAAAATCGAAAAAATTGAAGCATGGCTGCACCAGTCCGTCCGTGGAATGCTCCAGGGCGACGGCGGCGACGTCGAAATCCTTGACCTCACCGAAGACAACCGCCTCAAGATCCGCTACCAGGGCGCATGTGCCGGTTGCGGCTCGGCCATGGGCGGCACGCTCTTCTACATCGAGGACGAGCTCAAGAACAATGTGTACTACAACCTGATTGTGGAACCCGAGGACCCGCTCGACAACCTTCCGCAAAACGAAATGTCTGACGCAGATCGCAATTTGGCCGGGTTAGACGACAATAATCCGCCCGCCAGCCTGTTTTAAATTAGACGAGAGACGAAAGACGAGGGACGAGAGAAATAGATTAAACAAAAATGATTAACTCTCGAACCTCGAGCCTGGAGCCTCGAACCTTTTTCCTCTATTTTCTATATTACATCCTGTAATTATCAAAGGAAACCTTATGTCCGAAGAACTCGTTTTGAAATTTGTCGATCCCGTGCCGATGCGCTACGGTGAAAACTCCCACCAGTCCGCCGTGTTCTACCGCGACCCGACCTGCACCGAGGCCAGCCTCGCCACTGCAAAGCAGCTCTGGGGCAAGGAACTTTCCTACAACAACATCGTCGACGCTGACGCCGCCCTCGAGATGGCCCGCGAATTCAGCGACGGCAACGCAGTCGTCATCGTGAAGCACATGAACCCCTGCGGACTCGCCACCGGCGAAAGCCTTCGCGAAGCCATGGAAGCCGCCTGGGCAGGTGACCCGGTGTCGGCGTTCGGTTCCGTGATCGCCGTGACCCGCAAGGTGGACCTCAACACCGCCGAATTCCTCAAGGGCAAGTTCGTGGAAATCCTCCTCGCCCCCGCCTTTGACGACGACGCCCTCGAATTCCTCAAGAACAAGTCCAAGGACATCCGCCTCCTGGAAGTCGGCGAAATCAAGAAGGCCACGCACTGCAAGGTCTACAAGCACGTCATCGGCGGTATGCTCGTTCAGGACCGCGACGTGGACACCTACGAAAAGTTTGAATGCGTGACGAAGGCCCAGTTCCCCAAGAACAAGGAAGACCTCGCCCGCTTTACCTGGCTTGTCACCAAGCACACGAAGTCCAACGCCATCGTGATGGGCTACGAATACAAGCCCGGTTACTTCCAGGTGATGGGTCTCGGCCCCGGCCAGCCCAACCGCATTGACTCCAACCTCCGCCTCTGCCAGCCGCGCGTCCGCGACAACGTCGCCCGCCTGGAAGAAGCCAAGAAGTTCTTCGACGAATCCGGCAAGCTTATCGACGAGGCCGGACTCAAGGCCCTGGAACGCAAGGTATTCGGCGAAGTCGTTATGGGCTCCGACGCCTTCTTCCCGTTCCCGGACAACGTAGAAGCCGCCCACGACGCTGGCGTGCGCTACATCGTGCAGCCGGGTGGCTCCAAGAAGGACGACCTCTCTATCGAGAAGTGCGACGAGTTCGGCATCGCCATGGTGTTCACCGGCATGAGGCACTTCCGCCACTAAGCATTTTAGGTTGCCATGATTCCAGCATCAACAAAAGAAACTGTCCAAAAGGAAAAGACCCTGTACTACACGGTTCTTTCGTTTCTGAAGGGCGTTAGAAAGAAAGGGCGCACGACCCAGAAAGAATGGGGTGACTACCGTGCGCTTCTGAAAAAACTGGCGCTCTCTCCTGAAATGTACAAGGCCGCAGACATGTGGGCCATGGACAACTTGGACCAGTTTCATCCCGAAACGGCGCAGCTTCCTGCGCTCAACGACATGGAAGCCATCGCCAAGGTTTCGAAGGAATTTCTTTCGCAACTGATGGAAGCCCTGTATTACGGGATGTTGAACCAGACCCAGGCCAACCTGATTTCCGACGAAATCCAGGACGCCGATCCCGAGTGCGTCAGTACGGCATCGCTCGAGGATCTGCTGGTCAAGCTCTGGATCGGGAACGCCAAGACCTACCGGAAAATGGTGACTAACTAGACGAGAGAATGCCGCTATGCGGCTACAGACGAGAGACGAAAGATGACTCTAGCCTGTAACTTGAAGCCATAAAGTGAATGTAATGAGCGAACTCAAAACTCAAAGGGTAAGAGTCATAGGTGGTGGCCTTGCTGGCTGCGAGGCGGCCCTCCAGTTGGCAAGTCGCGGTTTCAAGGTCGACCTGTACGAAATGCGCCCGGTCAAGCAGACCCCCGCCCACAAGGACGGTCACTTGGCGCAGCTTGTCTGTTCCAACAGTTTCAAGGCTTTGGGCGTTACTTCGGCACACGGACTTCTGAAGCAGGAACTCACGATGCTGGGCAGTTTTTTGCTTGACTCCGCACGAGAGGCAGCAGTCCCCGCTGGCGATTCGCTCACGGTGAACCGCGACATTTTCAGCGAATCCGTAGAAAAGAAGATTGCCGAATGTCCGAACATCACGCTGCGTCGCGAAGAAGTGACGAGCCTCGAAGGCGACTGCCCTACCCTAGTGGCCGCCGGACCTTTAGCGAGCGACGCCCTCGCCGACGACATCTTCAAGCGCCTGGGCAGCAACCGCCTGCACTTCTTTGACGCCATCGCTCCGGTGGTCGAGGCCGACAGCATCGATTTTGACCACGCCTTCTACATGAACCGCTGGGAAAAGGGCGAAACGGCAGACTTCATCAACTGCCCGCTGGACAAGGAAACCTATACTGAGTTTGTCCGCAAGCTCTGCGAAGCCGAAGCCGTGGAACCGCGCCCCTTCGAAAAGAACGAACTGTTCGAAGGCTGCCTCCCCGTCGAAGAAATGGCCCGCCGCGGCTACGAGACGCTCCGCCACGGCCCCATGCGCCCCATCGGGCTTGGCCTCGGCAACAACGGACACCTATGGTACGCCGTGATCCAGCTCCGTGCCGAGAACAAACAGAAAACGCTTTTCAATATGGTCGGTTTCCAGACGCGCCTCAAGTGGGGCACGCAAAAGGAAATCTTCACCATGGTCCCCGCCCTGAGGAACGCCAAGTTCGCACGCCTCGGGTGCATGCACCGCAATACATTTATCGAGTCGCCGAAGTTCCTGGACGCGACCCTGCGCCTGCGTCCGGACCTCCCCTGCGCCCAGGGAATTCCCCCGACCTGGTTTGCCGGTCAGATAACCGGTTCGGAAGGTTACACCGAAGCCGTGGCAACCGGGTGGTATGCCGCCTGGAACATGGCCCAGACACTCCTGCACGGAGTGGCCGACCCTCTCCCGGACGAAAGCTGCATTGCGTCCTTGATGAACCGTCTTGTCGAGGAGAACGATAATTTCCAGCCGATGAACTTCAATTTCGGCCTTCTCCCGCACAAAATGGAAATGAAAAAGAAAAACAAGAAAGAAATTCTTGCAGAAGAAGCCCAAAAAGCGGTCCTGGCCTGGATAAACAAGCGAAAAAGCGAGTTTTAGCCCCTTTTCCGCTTTTTTAACACCAAAAAAAGGCCTTTTTTTATCCTTTTGTGATATTCATCTTTTTTTTAACTATCTTCTTTTTAGTTTAATCAACAAAGGAGATTCGAATGAACCTTAAACTCTTGACACTTGGGACTGCCGTTGCCATTTCTGCTGCGATGGCCCAGAATGCAACCCCGGCTCCTGCACAGCCTGCAGCACAGCCTGCAGCTCAGCCCGCTGCCGAACAGCCTGCCGCCCAGCCCGCTGCTGAAGCTGCCGCTCCGGCAGAAGAACAGCAGGCCGCCGAGGCCGCCCCTGCCGAACAGCCGGCAGAACCGGCCCCCGTTGCCGAACCTGCTCCGGCACCTGCACCGGCTCCCGCTCCGGTTGCCGAACCTGTTGCAGAACCGGCTCCCGAAGCCGCCGCTGCCGAACCGGCTCCTGCTGGCCGTTTCGACGTCCTGCACGGCAACTCCTACAATGCTGTGGGTAACGAAGCCGCCGCTGCCACTGTCGGTGGCAACATGGGCATCCCTGTAGACATGTTTGGCTCCAAGCTCTTCTACGTCGAACCGACTCTCCAGACTGGCGTGGTCGCTTTCGGCAACGAAGCTACGACTTACTTCATCGGCTTTGACAACTCCAGAGAACTCGGCCTCCTCACGGCCGGTTTGGCAAAGCAGTCCTTCGGTGTCAGCGTCAATGCCTCTCTCGGCAAGACCTTCACCAACGTCGACGACGATGCCGATACCCAGACCTCCACGACTCAGCCGGGTGACGATATCGGTGCCAAGGCCGGTTTCATCCTGGGTGGCTACAAGTTGGGCGTGAGCTTGGATTGGCTCACCATTGCCGAAGATAACGACGTGGAAACCAAGGGCGGCGAAAAGGACGACCACTTCTTTGACATTTCTGCCAATGTGGTCCTGTCTAACGCACCGTCCGGCAAGAACGTATTCTGGAGCGTAGGTTTGGACTTCCTCCGTCACAACCTCACCTCGACGACCAAGCCCAAGGGTGGCAAGGAAGTCACGGAGACGGATCCGGATTCCCACCTGCTCTTCTCCCCCTACTTCAACATCGGCGGCACGATCCTCAGTGCTGAAAACGCCCGCGTCCTCATCGGTTTGAACACCGAGCTTCCGTTCTTCATCTATGATGATATCGAAGACGAACGCAAAAGCGCCATGGAATTCGGCCTCAACACGACTCCGAACATCCTCGGCGAACTGGCCCTCACCAGCTGCTGGATTATCCATGCCGGCGTGTCCCACACCTGGACTCTGCTCGACTACGCAACGGTCGAACAGAACAAGACCGAATCGTCCGAAATCAAGTTCCACACCAGCAGAACGACTGTTGATACGGGCGTCCGCTTCCAGTACAACAACTACGCCCTCGAAGCGAATGTTGCCAAGAACTTCTACAACGATCCTCTTGGCGGATTCAACGGCGATCCTATGATTGCCTCCCTCGGTGGCTTCATCTTCTTCTAATCCAAGAGAAGTCTGAAACTAGAGGAATCCCGCAGGTCTCCTGCGGGATTCTTTTGTATGCAAAATCTTTGAAATTCCGTTAATATTCGGGAATGGCGGTAATCTTGGTGAACGCCCTTCCCTCCAGCTTGAAAAAGCGGACGGTATCCCCGAGCGCAAGCATTACGTACTTGGGAGTGAGAATCCTGAGGTACTTGTTCAGCTGCACCTGCAGAGCTTCCCAGGTATACTCGCCGGGAGCCTTGCATTCTACCAGAAGCCACGGCTTGTCGAGCGGCGCGCCCTCACGGAAGTTGTGGACCATGATGTCGACACGGTCGTCTGTCTTGGGGTCAATGGCGCACAACCCGAACTCCACCGCTATCAGGTGGGCAGGCACCTTGAGCTCGTTCAGCAAAAAATGGATGGTCGCCTGGCGCACGTGTTCTTCGGGCGTGGCGGGAACATCCTTCTTGCGGATAGGATCGTAAATCGTGGTGTGGAGCATATCCGGAATATAGAAATTTCTATATTGCCACGCGGAGATCAGGGGTACTATGAACAAGATGATATGGTTTCTTGCAGCCATCGCGATTTTATTATGTTTGGCTTCGTGTAAAGGCTCTGCCATCACAGATTCCAACAATAACCTCGATGATGACGATTCGGAATTCATTTCCGAGACTGACAATTCCAGCAGTTCCAGCAGCGCATCCACTAAATCGAGCAGTTCGAATTCGAAGAACATTAAATCCTGCAGTTCCAGCTTGACAACAAAATCTTCGTCAAGTTCTGCCACATCTTCCACAAGTTCTTCTTCAAAAAAATCTTCGAGTTCATCAGCGGTTAAGTCATCGAGTTCCGAATACGTTGAAAAATGCAACACAGAAGATGCCTGGAAATACCTGAATCCCAACCTCACGTACGAGACAATCATCGACGAACGCGACGGGCAAAAGTATAAGGCCATCCGTATCGGAAACCAGAATTGGATGGCCCAAAACATAAACTACTACCAGAATTCGGACAAGACCGGAACTGTAGACAGTAGTTTTCAAGCCGGGATCGATTGGTGCGGTTTCGCAGGCAGATTCTATAAATGGAACGCTGCCATGCTTCTCGACAGTTGTTCTTCGGCCAAAGCCTGTCCCGATTCCATTGAAAATCGACAAGGCGTTTGTCCAAACGGTTGGCATATTCCCACCACCAAAGAATTCCAGGAACTTTTCGATTACATTGGTATTACCGACAGCGTCTCATTCCTATCGACCCTAACAGCGCGCATCGATGAAAAACCCTTTAATTGGGGTTCTGAAGCCTTCAGTTCTAGCATCTATAACCATATTATCTTCAGCAGCTACAACACGACGGGCTTTTCACTCATACCCAGTCATCAATACTACTACCTTTCCATCACCAACTCAAACATTAGGACATTTGCAGATCTGCTAACTGCAGACGGAAACGAAATTGAGTTTGACAAAGAAAAGCCTTTAGAAATCAGAAAATATTCACCATCTTTTTTCTATACAGCCTATTACAACATCCGCTGTATTCAGGATGTCGACAAAATGGGACCGCCGCCGCCCCCCATTACCTACCCTGCTTCGACATACAGCGGTCCCTATGAAACATTAGTCGATGATCGTGACGGGCAGACCTACAAAGCCGTAAAAATTGGCGAAGACACCTGGATGGCCGAAAATCTGAATTACGAATCCGCCAACAGCAAATGCTACGCCAACAAAGAAGAAAACTGTCAAAAATTCGGACGACTTTACCAATGGTACGAAGCCGTCGGAAAAACGTACGAAGATTGTCGAGGAGGTAGTGCACAATACCACACCGACTGGAATAAATGTCAGAACCTCGAAGCACCCATTCAAGGAATTTGTCCAAGCGGCTGGCACATGCCCGACACCTTTGAGATCCAAGCCCTTATCAAAACCATCTACGATGATACATCCCTCTATGTAAATGACCTTTCAAGATTCATGAGGTCTCCCTCGGATTGGAACGTTACAACTGACTTCGGAACCGACAAATTCGGATTTGCAGCTGTTCCTGGCGGTTCAAAACAACAATACGGGCCCTACACAGGATTGAACGCCATTGCCAAATACTGGAGCATGAACGGAGCCTTAGCGCCAGCAGCGTTAGTTATTTCATACGGAAGCCTAACTTGTTCGAATGCCAACCTCTTTTTGAGTGCACTTTCGGAGCATTACTACGGCGGAATGGAATCGGTGCGATGTGTCAAGGATAAAGAAGAGATCACGGATAAAGAAGAGATTAAGGATAAAGAAGAGTAAAAAGCACCCCCTTGACAAAGCCATACATCAGAAAGTATATTTAGGCGCATGAACAAAATCTTTGGACAGAACATCATCGCAGCAGCGATCGCAGCAAGCCCGGCAGCAGCCCGAGCTATTATGGGGCTGTCCAGAGAAACAGGCGTCTGAAACGCATAACGCGAAAAACAGATTGAAAGTTTCAAGGGCAGCCCCGAAAACGGCTGCCTTATTTATTTACCCCATTTTTAACCATCAAACACAAGGATTAACGGAAATTCTTGGGCAATTAAATTCTATAATTACACCGAAAAAAAGAATTTTCGATACCTATACAGGAGCAAAAAATGCGCAGAAGACTATTGAGCGAAGGTGCCAAGGAACTCTCTTACGAAATCCGCGAGATCGTGAAGAAGGCAAACCAGCTCAAGGCACTCGGCCTCCCCATCCACTGGGAAAACATC
>JAGCGO010000051.1 GCA_017649565.1 Fibrobacter sp.
AAACAACAACGGCGGCGACATCGACGCCTTCGTCAAGGAGTACGAGCACAGGAACGTATACTTCTATAACGACGGCTGCATCAAGAAGATTCTCGCGAGCGAGAAGAACATCATGCTCACGACGGACCTCGTGAATGCGGCCCTGGGGCTCATTGGCTCAGACCGCATCACGAACCCGAAACTCGTCAACCCGTTCATCCCGGGGGAATTGGGCTATCGAGGCGTAGAGCCGGACATTCTCCTGACGAACGATCGCGATGGCGATACGCCCCGGGACCGAATATCCATCGAGGTCCAGCATGAAGACAAGAGGGTGTTCAGAGACCGTTTGGTCCTTTACGTAGCCCGTCTTACAAGCAACATGGCCAGGAAGGGCGAAAATCCCCGTCTTGAAAACCTGAACGTGGTCGGATTCCAGTTCTTCGATGCGTTCCCCGAATCTGCAAACTATCGACATACGGTACAGCTGCGCAATCAGGAACAGCAGGTATATTTTGACCGGCAGACAGTCACGCTGATTGAGGTGGAGAAGTTCTTCAGGAAAGCCGAACGTTTTGCGGACGACAGCAGCCGCCTTGCGCAATGGCTCCGGGCCATCGACACGTTGAACCGAGAAGCCGATTTCAGCGAATTTGCGAACGATCCCGTGTTCAAGGTGTTGCAAAACGAAGTAAAATTATGTAGATTCAGTTCGAGGTATCTTATGACGGTAGACATGAGCGACTTTGACAAGGCCATGGAACGCTATGAAGCCATAACAGAAATCGCGAAGAAAATGCGCGATATGGGCGCTGATATGTCCTTGATTGTTAAAGTGACCGGTCTTTCGGAGAAAACAATCCGCGAGCTGTAGTTCGTATACTTGAGTTGATTTGGGCGGCCTTAATGGTCGCCTATTTCTTTGCCTTACTGCTTGAATTCTGTTTTGTTTTATGCTCGTTAGTGCACTGTAAAGCCCGGATACTTTGGGAAAAAATGGCCTTTGTGGAAAATATGATTAAGATAAACTACTGAACGTACTTTTGTCAGGTCAAAGAGATTATATTTAAATACCAAATGTGAGGTATTGGCATGCGTGTATTCGTTACAGGCGGTACAGGATTTATTGGACACTATGTCGTCAAGGCTTTGGTCGAGAAGGGCCACGACGTCGTCATCGCGACGCGTCACCCGAACAAGATGCCTTCGCTGAAGGCCAATCCGAAAATCTCCTTCGTGGAAGCGTCCCTTACGGATTTTGACAAGCTTGGCGAAGGCCTGGCCGGATGCGATGCCTGCATTCATATCGCGCTTGGCTGGGGCGACACTCCGGGTGCTATCCTCATGAACGATACCCGCGCTACGGTGGCTCTCCTCGAGATGGCTGCGAGCGCCGGCTGCCAGAAGTTCATCTTCACCAGCAGTACTGCCGCCATGGGCCGCATGCGTCCCGTGATGCGCGAGGTGACCAGCAACTTGCCGATGGACCTTTACGGTGCAACCAAGGCTGCGGGCGAGGCTTTTGTCCTGGGATTCACCCACGGCTACGGCCGCTATTTCCCCGAAGTCAAGATGAAGCGCAACATCATTCGCCCGGGGTACACGTTTGGCAATCCGGCATACCCTGACGGCTGCTCCCAACCCGACCGCCGCTTCTTCGACATGGCCCGCGCGGTCAAGGAAAACCAGGACATCAACATCATCAAGAACGACGGTACGCAGTTCATCCATGCGAGCCAGCAGGCCGAACTTTACATGAAGGTGCTGGAATCCGACAAGAACGAGGAAATCTTCCTCGGGCTCGGCGAAGTCTGGATCAGCTGGAAGGAAATCGCCGAGATGATGATTTCCCTGAAGCCCGGCTGCAAGTCCAAAATCGTGGAGACGGACCTCGGTTGGTCCGACGACCCGATGCTGTTCAATGTCAGTAGGATCAAGGACCAGTTCGGTCTGGCCTTCGATGCGCACGACTTCATGATGGACCACGTCAAGTGGACCTTCGACCAAGTCTAAAATTCTTTTTCCTCGTCTAAATTACCCGCAACGGGTCTTGTTCGAGTCGCTCCCGATGTAGTCGGGGTAGTCGTTGTCGAAACAGGCGGCGCAGTAGTTCTCGCCTTCGCCGGTGCATTCCTTCATGCCCTCGACGCTCAGGTAGCCGAGGCTTTCGACGCCGAGCATTTTTGCGATTTCGGCAGGTGTCATGGAACTGGCGGCCAGTTCTCCCTGGCTCGGGAAGTCCATCCCGAAGAAGCACGGGTGCGCCACCGGGGGCGATGCGATGCGGATGTGCACTTCGAGTGCGCCCGCGTCACGGAGCATTCGGGAAAGGATCTTGAGCGTTGTCCCGCGGACGATGGAGTCCTCGACCACGCAGACGCGCTTGTTCTTGAGCACGCCCTCGATGGGGTTGAACTTGAGCTTGACCTTCTGTTCGCGCACGTTCTGCGTGGGGTCAATGAAGGTTCGGCCTACGTAGTGGTTACGTAAAAGTCCGATTTCGAAACGGATGCCGCTCGCCTGGGAATAGCCGAGCGCTGCGGTCGTTGCGCTGTCGGGCACGGAAATCACGATGTCGGCGTCGACGGGACATTCCTTGGCGAGCTGCTTGCCCATCTTGCGGCGGATCTTGTCGCAACTTTGTTCGAAAATCTTGGAGTCCGGACGGCTGAAGTAGATATACTCGAAAATGCAGTGGGCGAGTCGATCCTTGTGCGTGAACCGTTCGGAATGTAGCCCGTTGTTCGTAATGGTGAGGAATTCACCCGGCTGGATGTCGCGGATGTAGTGGGCTCCGAGCAGGTCGAATGCGCATGTCTCGCTGGCGACACACCAGGCCTTGCCCATGCGGGCGATGGAAAGCGGACGGAACCCGAATCCGTCTCGCGCCACGTACATGGTGTCCTTGCTGATGAATACGAGGCAGAAACTGCCGGTGAATTTCGTGATGGCTTTCTTTATGGCATCACCCAGGTCATCGGCCTGGGTGCGTGCGATTTCGTGCAGAAGAATTTCGGAATCGGATGTCGTCTGGAAAATGTGACCTTCGGCTTCCATCTCGGCGCGGAGTTCGTTGGCGTTCGTGATGTTGCCGTTGTGGGCGACCGCGATCTGGCCCCACTTGCAACTGACCAGGATGGGCTGCGCGTTGGCTAGCGTACTTGCTCCGGTCGTACTGTAGCGTACATGGCCGATGCCAGCGAATCCTTGCAGTTCATCGACATTGTGTTCGCGGAGCAGCGTGGACACAAGCCCCATTGATTTTCTTACTCGGATTTTGTCTCCGTCGGTGACGGCGAACCCTGCGCTTTCCTGACCTCTGTGCTGCAGGGCGTAAAGTCCCATGGTAATGTTTCGTACAACGTTGTCGCCATTGTAGATGCCGATAACGCCGCATTCTTCGTGCAATTCGTCGAGCATAACGCCTCTTTGAAATGTATGCTTTCCCTACCTCAGGGGTCGTAGCCCACCCGGACGGGTGCAAGCAGGAAAGCGGACGCCCCTCATTAGCAAAAAGTGTGCCGATTTGCCGAATTTGAGTCAAAAAGGGCAATTTTGGATAAAAAAGTGCAAGTATAAATACGAAATGGCTTGTAAATGTTACAATTTCTGTAAAAGATTTTGCTTTGTTTTACAAATTGTGTAAAAACTTGCCGGGTGGAATGGGCTAGTCCTTGATGCAGCGTACAGGGAAAGCGTCGGATTTTGATTCGAAGCTTACGGTGATATAATCATCGGAGAAGATCATGTTTATGCCGCAGGCAAAGTAGTTCCCGTCCGTTTCGGAACACCAGAAAAACGTGGCGTTGCCTTCGTCAAGGAAATGGCCGTTGACATACCTGTATCCGGAGGGAAGTGCTGAAAATCCGTAATTGTTGGTTCCGTTGCCTTTGTAGTTCCATCCACTGGAGTTCTTGAGTTTTTTTGCGGTATGGGCTTTATCTCCAATTGTGGAAAACAACAGTTCAAATTCCGCTAGTGCTGGAAGGTGCCAATCTGGGGGGCAAACGCCCTGCACCTTTTCTTCGAAATAACATAATTTCCCATAGCCGCACGAATCTTCGGGTTGGCCAACGGCTGCAGCCCAACTGTAGAGCCTGCCGTATTTGGAACAGTTCGCAAAATCTTTGTTGTAGCAGAAGCTGTTTGCCGTTTCGTAGTTCAGGTTCTGGGCCATCCAGGTTTGCGAGCCGATGGTGGTGGTCTTGTAGACTTGGCCATCGCGTGGATCTGTAAAGGAACCTTCGATAATGGTAATGTCCGTAGATTCTTTTTCGGTAGATGTAGGATTGCTCGATGCGTCGTCACTGCAGGCTATAACGCTTGTGATGATGGCTATAGCAAAAGCTGTAAAAAAAGAATGATTCATAGGGTAAATGATTTAGCAACTCACGATGAGGGCGATGAGGCCGAGGAACATCCCGATCTTTACGGCGGATTGGGCCTTTCTGTATTTCTGGCGGTGCGCCTGCACGAGCACATAGGCAAAGCAGGGCGTGAGCGTTATTCCCGTGATAATCAGGAACAGCGGCGGATAGCTGAATTTGAACAGCTGGCCGATATAGTACACTGGCATCGGTAGCGAAATCCAGGTGAAAACGATAATCGCTCCAGCAAGTTTTCGCGCTGTCGCCGAACCCGCGATAAGCGGGAATGTCATGATGCCCGCCTTCAGGTCGCCCGTTTCGTCTTCCAGGTCCTTGTAGATTTCGCGGGCGGTCGTGAGCAAAAACGCGAAGGGGATGGCAGGGATGATCGCCCAAAGGAATTCTTCTTTATGGATGCAGTCTGTGTTGAACTGGAAAAAATGCTGTACGGCGAAAAGCAGGGGAGTCGTGCACAGGAACGCGACCGTCATGTTCTTCAGCAGCGGGATATGCTTGAGCCATCTGTTGTAGGCGATCAGGAGCAATCCGAGAAAGAGGAAAAAATATAGCGGGAAAGAAAGGTAACATATCGCGCTCCAGCGTTCCCAGAAGAAATGCTGGTTGTCGCCGAAGGTCTGGACGAGGCTATCTCCGCCTCCGCAGAGGAGCATCAAGGCGAACATGGCAATCCATGCCCTGCGGGCGGCCTTTACCGACACCTTGCCGGTCACGAGCGGGCGTTCCGGACGGTTCATCTTGTCGCTTTCCAGGTCCAGGATGTCGTTCTGGATGTTCGCAAAACCGATGGCGAACGCGAACCCGAGCGCTTGCAATACGAGGCTCAGGGGGGAGGGGTAGTTCTTCAGCAGCGCATACCCGACAACCAGCGTGATTACGGCGATCACGATGTTCTTGGGGCGGGTCATCTTGAAAAGGGCGGCGAGCATCTTCTATTTCCCCGAATTGAGTATTCTAAGGTAGCTTTCGTAGCGGGCGCGGCTGAGCGTCCCTTTCTCGACGGCTTCGCGCACTGCGCAGCCGGGCTCCTTGAGGTGTTTGCAGTTGCTGTACTTGCAGGTGAACAGGTCGCCCTCGAAAAAGCCGGGGAATATCTTGGCGAGTGTATCGCCGTCCATGTCCATGAGGCCGATGCTGCGTATCCCGGGCGTGTCGATGACGTACCCTCCGCCGGGGAAGTCCAGCAGGCTCGAAGATGTTGTCGTGTGGCGGCCCTTGCCGTCGCGTTCGCGCACGTCGCCCGTACGGAGTTCCGCGTCCGGGACGAGCGCGTTGATGAGTGTCGACTTGCCGACTCCGCTCTGTCCGCTGAACACGGAGGATTTCCCTTCGAGAATCTTGCGCAGTTCGTTGAGGCCTTCGCCGGTCTTGACGCTCACCGGGATGAACTTGTCCACGATGCTGATGAAGTCCTGGATGGCTTCGGGCATCGGAGAGTCTCCCAGCAGGTCCATCTTGGTCAGCACCATGACGAAGGGGAGGTTGTTCAGGTTGGCGGCGAGCAGGAACCTGTCGGCGAACCCGTAGTTGAATTCGGGCTGGACCACGCTTGCGACAATCATCACCTGGTCGATGTTTGCCGCGAGCGTCTGCTGCTTGTAGAAACTGTCGCGGGGGCCGGGGCGCCGGAGTTCGCTCTTGCGGGGGAATACGCGGACGACGCAGTATTTCTGCGAGCCGACGCCGGATCCGTCGTCTTCGCCGCCGTTGACCTGTCCCAGGAGGATGCGGTCGCCGACGGTGGGGAATTCGCCCAGCTCCTTGGTCGTTGTCGCGCGGTACATGGCGGTGACGACGGTGGAGGGGTCGTTTTCGAGCCGGACTTCGCAGGTGCGGCGGTGGACTTCTATCACGAGGCCCTTTTCGCAGTTCTCTTCGCCGATATTTTCGATGGGATTCTTGATGCGCTTGATTTTGGGCTTCTTGAATTCCCTGCTGAAGCGCTCCTTGACCGGGCGCTCGTCGACGACTCCGGAGTTCCATTCGCGCATGGCGTCTATGCGGCGGGACCGGTGGTCCCTCCTGGAAGGCCTAGATGGGCGTCCAGCCTGATCTCCGTCGAATTCGTCGTCTTTAAACATTCGGCTACAATGTAGCATTTTTAGGTCATGGTGTAGTTTCCCGCCGACTAAAAATTTATATTGGGTGTATTCGGGTGCCAAAAATGGATATCGTCATCAAGATCGCAATTGTCGCTGCAGTGATTCTGATTGGGTACAATATATCCCAGGTTATCAGCGCATACGCCTCTGTTTGCGACAAGGTGGACGAATTCAAGAGCCTGATGGCTCAGAGCGAATCTTCGGGCGCCTCTATCCGCTATTCGAATTTTGGACTCTCGTTGGCCATGTCGGTCGGGGTCGTGCTTCTCTCCTTTTTCTCGGGCCTTGTCTGGTGGATAACGCTGGCGGTCGCGTGCAAGGCGGCTGTCACGCTTTTCTGTAGCGACGCCATGGTGGCGCGGATTCTCCGGGAAGGGCGAATTTCGAAAAATTTCTTTATCCTGACCAAGGTGGATTCTGTATTCAACGTGATTTTTGGCCTTGCATTTGCCATCATTCTGGTGCTATAGTATGAAACGAATTTTTGCTGTCCTAGCTTTTTGTGTGGCGTTTGCCTTCGGGCAGGCGGCCCAGTCCACTGAACTGGGGACCACGTCCACGACGACCGTCGGTATCCATGTGCCCATCTTCGTAGGGGGAGCTCTCGGTTTCGGTAGCGGAACGGGTGTGGGGAAGGAACGGGGTCTCGGGC
The DNA here is from genome assembly GCA_017649565.1 of Fibrobacter sp. GTDB lineage: Bacteria > Fibrobacterota > Fibrobacteria > Fibrobacterales > Fibrobacteraceae > Fibrobacter. Next base: position 7,119 of record JAGCGO010000051.1, read on the forward strand.
TTCGCCAGATTGAACCGATGATCGGTTTCTGGTATCCCGGTATCGGCTTTTTGCGTGCCGGATACGGGTTCTTTGACTATACCGAGAAGCCGGACGACGGAAAGAATATGGATATCGAGCATTCCGACTTCGACATCGAACTCGGCGTGCATCTGCTGGGACAGCTCTACCTGATGGGCGGCTATTCCCGGTCCAAGGAATTGAGCGACCTCGGCGACGTGGCGTGGAACGAGTGGGCGGCCGGTGCAGGTTCTCTTTTGAACCTTTTCGGCAAGGCGATGCTTTTTGCGGAGATTACTTACCGCTGGGTGTCGGAGCATTACGACCCGTTCCTGAGCGAGTCCGTCGAGGGGACGCGCTTGCAGTTCAACATCGGCTTTGCCACGTACATTTACTAGGTGGGTGGGTCGCGTGATTGAACATGTCATGAAGAATGTTGCAGTAATGGGTGGTGCGTTCGACCCGGTTCACAAGGACCATGTGGCGGTGGCCAAGCTTTGCCTGAAACGCGGCCTTTGCGACGAGGTCTGGTTCATCCCGAGCCCGGACCGTTGGGACAAGACGCTCTGTGCATCCCCGGAAGACCGTTTTGCCATGCTTGAATTGGTGACGGGGGACGACCCGCATCTTGTTCTGTCGGACGAGGAAATTAGGCAGGGCGATTTCCGCGGTACGTATGTCTTTTTGCAGGGGCTGCAATCCAAGTTCCCCGACGTGAACTTCAGGCTGCTAGTCGGGGCCGACAGCTACCAGGGCATCCCGCACTGGCGCGACCCCCTGAATTTTTACGGCACGAATTACAACGGCCACCTGCTTTTGCGCGACTTCGAGCTGATCGTGTTTTCGCGGAGGGGCTACCCGAAGCCCGACCTTATTGTGCACGAGGCGAACGGCTATGCCCCGCTGTACTGGCTCGGCCCGGAGAACGGTTTTGACGGCATCTATTCCAGCACGGCGATAAGGAAGGCGCTGCTCTGCAGCAACGACAAGCCGGAGGGGCTGGAGCAGTGCGTGTTCGACTATATTCGTGAACATGATTTGTACAGGGTTTGATTTTCTGAGAGGCGATTGTGCAGTTCGTTGATAATTTGCGGCAGAAGCCGTTTGTCAAAAAGGCGGAGAAGTTCTTCCCGGCAATTGCATTTTTGGGAGGATTCTTCTGGGATTCCGTAACGCTCGGTCAGATGGTCGAGAACAGCGACCTCATATTCCTGCTGGCGTACTATACGGGTGCGCTCATCCTCGTTATCCTCCTGTCTGCCCACGTGGAGCACCCGGAAGGCTGGACTCGCGACCGCATCATGGCCGCCCGTGCCGCAGCCCCGCAGCCGAGACCGGCCGCCCCCAAGGTGGCTCCCAAGCCTGCTCCTGTTGCACCCAAGCCCGCTCCTGCGGCCGTTGCCAAGGCTCCGGCCCGTACGGGCTTTGTTTCCCGCCTGAACCCCTTTGCGAAAAAGGGCGGGGATAGCCGTCCGATCATTCCGGGACAGGTGAAGTCCGCCGTCTCCAAGGTATCGAACCTCGCAAAACCGGCGACCGGGATTGCTTCCGAAAAGCTCAAGACGGTTACGGATGCCGCCTCCGAACGTTTGAAAAATGCCTCTAGCCAGGCAAAGAATGTTGCCCAAAAAATTGCGAACGACGTTGGCTACGAATCCACGGCGATTCCCAAGAACGCCATTGTCGTGGAACACCGTTTTTTGGACCGCGAGTGGAGCGAGACCTGGAAGAACCGCTTCAGTTGGGCGGTGCAGTTCTGCTTCGGTAGCTTGTTCAGTGCGCTCGTGGTATGCTATTTCAAGAGCAGCGGTTCCATTGCCTCGCTCATCCTTGTCATCTTGCTTGCTGTCCTGTTGGTCGGTAACGAATTCCTGCAGAAGAAGTACGAAAGTTTCGGCGTGAGCCTTGCGTTCCTCTGCTTGCTCGGCACCATGTTCCTGAACTTCACCATCCCTTATCTGGTCCATAGGATAGGCCTTCTGCTGTTCGTGTTCAGTACGCTGCTTTCGCTGGGGATATGCGTGTTTATCCAGAAGGTGTCCCACCGCAGCAAGAAGGTCCTGATTGCGCCGATAGCCATCAGTGCCGCGCTGATTACGGCTTACGTGATGAACTGGGTTCCCCCGGTACCGCTCGTGCTCAAGCAGCAGGTGGCCTGCATCAACTTTGACAAGACGGATTACAGCTGCGATGTCGATGCGCCGAGTTTCTTGCAGAAGATTGGTCTGCAGTCGTCGTCGGTGCACCGCGATGCCGATATGCCGCTCTATTACCTGAGCTCCGTGTACGCTCCGGCCGACCTGAAGGCCGAAATCGAGTACCGCTGGTATTACAAGGGACCGAACGACGCGACCTACAAGCTGACGGACAAGGTGTCCTCGGGTCGTATGCGCATCAATGGTGGCCGCGAGATGGGGTACCGCAGTTACAGTAAGAAAACGAACGCACCGGCGGGTAAGTACCGTGTGGAAACTGCGTTCAAGGATGGCGCGGTTATCGGTGCGCTTGCCTTTGAAGTTGAAGAAGGAGCTCGTGATTCTTCGGGCTATGTCCGTGCCCACCTGGAGTAATCGGGTTGTCCCTGGATTGAGTTATGCAGTACGAGAAAGCACCGTCGGATATGTTCTTCGAGAGCGAAATCCGTCCTGAACAGGACGGACGCTTCTTGCTGGATTCCCTGTGCGAGCGCTTTACCTACCATAGCCGCATCGATTGGGTCGACCGCCTTACGCGCGGGCTCGTGACGCTGAACGGCGAGGTGGCCGGTGTCGATTCCATCGCGCATCGTGGCGACAAGGTTGTCTACCACGTGGAAAACTACACCGAGCCCGAGGTCCCGACCAACTTCACGACAGTTTTCGAGGATGACGAGTTCTTGCTGGTGGCAAAGCCGGCGGGTGTCCCGGTCCACCATACGGGCCGCATTTTCTACAATACGTTCGCGGCAATTATCCGTAGGGCATTTGACTGCGAGTCGGCGACCCCGATGCACCGGCTTGACCGAGATACCGGCGGGCTCATGCTCTTTGCGAAGGATGCCTCGACGGCCTCCCGTTTCCAGAAGAACCTAGACCGGATCCTGTTGCGCAAGTTCTACCTGGCGGTCGTTCCGGCGGGCTTCCCGGACGGTCCGGTCCCTGACGAGCACCATTTTGCGAAACATGGTCGGCGCGTTTCCGTGGACAAGGACGGCTTCGTGGATTGCGTGATGCCGCTGCGCGAGGACCCTGCCGACCCGATCCGGCTGCGCATGCACCATTTTTATGACGGCAAGCCCTGCCATACGCGTTTCCGCAAGCTCTTCTCGGTGGAGCACCCTGACCTGGGTACGCTCGACGTGGTCGAGGCGGAGCTTTTGACGGGGCGCAAGCACCAGATTCGTGCGCACCTTGCCGAACTGGGTTTCCCCATCGTGGGGGACCGACTTTACAGTCACGGGGGAGCCTACTACGACAAGATGACCCGCGGCGAGCTGGGGGAGGACGACTACCGCATTCTGGGGGCACACCACCAGATGCTCTTCGCATACCGGGTGCAAATTCGCCTTCCTTACTGGGACGAATCGCGCGAATTCAGCAGTTTTGATTTCCCTACGGACATGGCTCAACTTTTGGCTGCGTCGGTTGACCGGCTCAAGTCGAAATAATGGCTTTTTTGGGCCCATTTTGCCCATTTTTGCCTTTTTAAAAGTAAAATTATAGTTACTTGCGTTTGTGCACCTTGACAACTAGGTTGCATTTTTTGCGTTTCTTCGCCATTTTTTGCGTTTTTATCTGATTTGGGGGGCTTCCCTGGGGAATCCTCTTGTTTTTTTGCGAAAAAAACTTTGTCTTTTTGTTTTTTTTGCTTGTATATTCATTTTGGCTTTTTTCGGGAAAATCCTTTTTTTCCCGTGCCTGAAAAAGAATACTGGAGATATTATATGGCAGAAGACTTGCAATACCTTATGGAACGCATCCAGAAAGATGCTGTCGATAAAGCAGAAAACGACGCCGCGGCGATTATTGCCAAGGCCAAGGAAAAAGCAGCCGAAATCGTGAAGGCTGCCGAGGCCGAGGCGAGCGCCAAGCTGGAAAAGGCCGATAAGGACGCAGAAGCATTTACAGAACGTAGTGAACGCACGCTGGAACAGGCTGCTCGCGACTTGCTGCTCTCTGTGGGCAAGAACCTCGAAAAGATGATTTTGGACCTGCTTAACCTCCAGGTGGAAAAGTCTCTCGACGAATCTACCGTGAAGGACATGCTCAAGACCCTCGCCAAGAACTATTCCTCCGATATCGAGGTGGATTTCTCCGAAGCCGATGCACAGAAGCTTACTTCTTTCGTGACGGGCGAATTCGCCAAGGAACTCGGCAAGGGCGTCAAGGTCGAAAGCGACAAGGGCGTCAAGTTCGGCTTCCGCGTCAAGCTCGACGGCGGCAAGGTCACTCACGAATTTACCGAAGCAGCCATGGCCGATGCTCTCTCGGCCCTGCTCCGTCCGCAACTTTCCCGCGTTGTAAACGCCGCTGCCCAGGCCAAGTAGGATCGCGATGAGCTCTCCTTCTTACCTGATGGCGTCTCTTCCGATGCTTGAGATGGGCGACGTTCCGCCCCTCTCCATGGAAGAGTTCCGTCACCGCTGCATTGGCGTGCTGTCCGAGTCGGAACTTTCGGCTCTGGACGCCGTTCTCGATGACGGTGAATGCGAAGAATGTGACGACGAGTTCGTTCGTGCCTACAAGGCCCACGAAATTCAGATGAAGAACGTTTCGGGTAGGCTCCGCGCGGCTGCGTGGGGCCCGGATGTCCGTTTTACGGACAAGTCCTTCCCGGGCTACGATGTCACTTTCGCGAAGATGATTCAGGACGCGTTTGCCAAGTCGAATCCTATGGAAAAAGAGCAGGATATCGACAAGGCCCGTTTCTGGCTTGTGGACTGCCTCGCCGGTGTGGGCGAGGGGACCGTCAAGCATGTTTACGCTTATGCGATCAAGCTCAAGATTTGTGAACGTTGGGCACGCCTCTCCGAAAGTGCGGGCGACGCTGCCGTGTTGAATGTTATTAATGCAAACGATCCTGCCTACGCCGCACAGGCCGAGCAGGAATGACCGGAGGTCCATTTTCAATGGCTAGTATCGGAAAAATCATCGGCGTCAACGGTAACTTGATTCGCGTCAAGTTCGAAACCGCCGTGTCCCAGAACGAAGTGGCTTATGCCAAGCTTACCCAGAAAAACAAGGACGGCAAGTCCGAAGTTATCCCGCTCAAGAGCGAAGTCATCCGTATCCGCGGTGACTACGCCGAACTCCAGGTGTTCGAAGACACCACGGGCCTCAAGACGGGTGACGAGGTGGAATTCACCGGCGAACTTCTGTCCGTGGAACTTGGCCCCGGCCTTTTGACCCAGGTTTTTGACGGTCTGCAGAACCCGCTGCCCAAGCTCGCCGAAGAATGCGGCTTCTTCCTGCAGCGCGGTAAGTACCTCAAGGCCCTCCCGCGTGACAAGAAGTGGAACTTTACCCCGGTTGCCAAGGCTGGCGACGTGGTGGTGGCGGGCGATACGCTCGGCACCGTGCCCGAAGGCGTCTTCACGCACCGTATCATGGTGCCGTTCAAGCTGCTCGGCAAGTGGACGGTCGAATCCGTCGCCGCCGCCGGCGAGAAGGTCGTCGAAGATGTTGTCGCAAAGCTCAAGAACGACAAGGGCGAGACCGTGGATGTCTCCATGGTGCAGACCTGGCCGGTCAAGATGCCTATCAAGGCTTTCGAGGAACGCCTCCGTCCCTCCAAGCCGCTTACCATGCAACAGCGCATTATCGATACGTTCTTCCCCGTGATGCAGGGCGGTACGTTCTGTACGCCGGGCCCGTTCGGTGCCGGCAAGACCGTGCTCCAGCAGCTCATGAGCCGCTACGCCGACGTGGATATCGTGATCTTGGCCGCTTGC
>JAGCGO010000002.1 GCA_017649565.1 Fibrobacter sp.
GTATTCAAGCAGAAGTGGTTCATCCAGAGCATCCGCCCCATCAGCGTCGACGAAATCCCCGAGACGCACAAGGAGATGGTGGACCAGTTCGCCATCGAGTACTTCGAAAAGACGCGCTACACCTCCGCCAAGAGCGAGGACTACCTCTATGACCTCGGCATCCTCGTAAACCCCGACGAAGTAGAGCCCCCGAGCAACAAGCAGGCCATCCACAACTTCATCGAGGCCGCCCAGGACACGGGATTCCGCGTGGAACTCATCACCAAGAAGGACTACCACCGCGTAGGCGAATTCGACGCCATATTCATCCGCGAGACGACGAACGTGAACCACCATACCTACGCGTTCGCGCGACGTGCCCAGAGCGAAGGCATCGCCGTCATCGACGACCCCGACAGTATCCTGCGCTGCTCCAACAAGGTCTACCTGCAGGAACTCATGACCGTCGGCAAGATTCCCTCCCCCAAGACGATCATCGCCCACAGCGAGAACCGCCACACGCTCGCAAAGGAACTCGGCTTCCCCATGGTCATCAAGACCCCGGATTCGAGTTTCAGCCTCGGCGTGAAAAAAGCGAACAACAAGGAGGAGCTGGAGCAGATCCTCGACACGATGTTCGAGCACAGCGACCTCCTGATTGCCCAGGAATTCACCCCCACCGACTTTGACTGGCGCATCGGCATCCTCGACGGCAAGCCGATTTACGCCTGCAAATACTACATGGCCAAGAATCACTGGCAGATTTATAACTGGGACAGCAAGAACAAGCAAGGCACCTGCGGCAAGTGGGACTGTTTGCCCATCGAAAGCGTCCCCCACGGTATCGTCAAGACGGCTCTCCGCGTGGCAGGACTCATCGGCAACGGGCTCTACGGCGTGGACCTCAAGGAAATCAACGGACACCCCGTCGTCATCGAGGTGAACGACAATCCCAGTATCGACCACGGCATCGAGGACCTGGTGGGCAAAAAGAAACTCTACCTTACCATCATGAAGAGCCTGCGCCGCCGCATCGAAGAAAGAATGAACGCCGCACAGCACAAGATTCATCAGCACGAGGATTAGACGAGAGAACGGGCTACGCCCTACAGACGAGATAAACGATACTTGGTGCTTCAGCACCCTAGTAGAGTTATCCCCTATGAGGAGACAAGAGATATGAGCAACTTTAAAATTTGGGAACGCTTTGGCGTCGAAATGGAATTCATGATCGTGGACCGCGACACGCTGCAGGTGCTGCCCCGCGCCGACATCCCGCTCGGCAAGGACAAGGACGGCAACCAGCTTTCCGACGTGGAATACGACGATATCGGCCTCTCGAACGAACTCGTGAGCCACGTGCTCGAATTCAAGTGCGCCCACCCGAAGTCCACATTCGACGGGCTCGGCAAGCGATTTTTCCACGAAATCCGCCGCGCAAACAAGAAACTCGAGAAAATCAACGCGATGCTATTGCCGAGCGCCGCGCACCCCTTCATGGACCCCGCCGAGATGCAGCTGTGGCCCTACGACTGCAACGACATCTACCAGACCTACGACCGCATTTTCAACTGCAAGGGACACGGCTGGGCGAACCTGCAGAGCACTCACCTTAATCTCTCCTTCGACGGGGACGACGAATTTGGCGAGTTGCACGCCGCCATCCGCCTGCTTTTGCCGCTCATCCCGGCCATCGCGGCGAGCAGCCCCTACCTTGACGGCAAATACACGGGTTTCAAGGACGCGCGAATCGAGGTCTACCGCCACAACCAGGACAAGGTCCCCGAAATTGCCGGACTTGTCATTCCCGAAAAGGCGTACACCTACGACGAATACAACACCCAAATCTTTGATAAGGTCAAGAAAGCCATCGCGCCGCACGATCCCGAGCACCTGCTGAACCACTTTTTCCTGAACAGCCGTGGGGCCATCGCACGATTTGACCGCGGAGCCATCGAAATCCGCCTCGTCGACATCCAGGAATGTCCGAACGCAGACATCGCCATCGCCGAACTCGAAATCGCAACCCTCAAGGCTCTCGCAAGCGGACGCCTGTTCAAGCCCACCGCGGGAAGCGCCCCCGTAACCACGAAAGCCTACCGAGAAATGCTCCGGGATTTCGATACGGCAAGGCTCTCGGAAATGCTGACGCAGACCTCCCGCGATGCCGAAAACACCGTCATCGACTGGCCCGAATTCCTGGCTGTATTCGGTATGGAAGGCAAATGTACCGCCGGAGAGCTATGGAAACACGTTTTCGAGGCTGTCAGGAGCGACCTTACCGAGGTTTCCGAGTGCACTATGGAGAAAATGCTTACCCGCGGGACACTATCGTCGGCACTGTACTGTGCGCTAGGCGACACTCCCTCCCGCGAAGACTTCGTCCGAGAATACGGAAAACTTGCCAATTGTCTCGCCCATAATCGCCTTTATGGTCTAATTTAGGCTTTTTTTGGTTCATTTCGGCACAATGTGAACAAAATCACACCCCTCAGCAGTAGATACCCCGAGGCATTCCAAAGAATCTATATTTTTCTTGTGTATGCGAAATAAGGAGTGTCTATGGCAAAGACAGAGAACAAAAAACAAGACGATGACTATATCCCGCCGTTTAAGCCATAAAAACGTGGATTTGGGTTATCTTTAAATATTCTATTAAGGTCCCGTTGGAGTCTCTGCGAGGGCCTTAATTTTTTCCCGAAATATCAGTAAATATAGGCTGCTATTCGCCCAGGCTAGCAGCAGCGTCGTCGCATATCGCGGCGAGCATGCGTTCGTGTGTACAGACTTCGGGAGAAACGTCGTGAACCGATCCCGTAGAGTAGAACGAATTGCAGGCGCATTCGTGGGCATGGCAGCGGAAGCGAATGGCACAACCTACGCAGTCTTCCTTGTCGCGGCCAAAGAAATCCAAAATATCGCGGGCAACATCCCCGCCAAAAATCTTCGCCGGTTCATCGTAGACGTTGCCCATGATATAAGGGGCATCGGGCTTGCTGCTGATGAACCGCGTACACGGGAAAAGATTGCCGTTCGTAGCACAGGCGACAATACCTTCTGCCACATGGCAAGTCGATGTACGATGGCGTTGTCCCGTCAAGCGGAACTTTAATTTATCCTGTATTGTCCCCAGATAGAACGGAATCTTTCTCCGCTTGATTTCCAGCCAAAACACGGCAAGTTTTTCGTATTCGCTAGCCAGAACATCAAACTCCTCGCCGGTCCACTTGCCGTCAAAATCCACGGCGACCGTCATGTTCCTGAAACCCTGCGCCTGTATCCAGCGCACCGCATCCGAAAGCGAGTGCATGTTCTCGCGCGTCACGACAGAAAGAACGACCGTGTCGAGTTTGCGCAACGCAGGAATGTGCGGCTCTATAAGTTTGAAAGAACCCGCGCCGCCCACCTGTCTGCGGCAAATATCATGATGCGACTCCGGGCCGTCAAGCGAGAGGTAGATTCGGAATTTTTCGCGCTTCAGGTATTCGATGATGGAATCGTCGAGCAGGGTGCCGTTCGTGTTCACCGCGAAACGCAGGCGGAACTTAGGCGGGGATTTCTCGTCAGTTCGCACACCCACAACGAATTCATCCCCGAAACGTTCCGCAACAAGGCTCTTGGCAAACTCCACTCCCCTACGGACCAAATCCATGCAAAGGAGAGGCTCACCGCCAAAGAACGTAATGTTGAGAAAAGTCTGCCTCAGGGCAATCGTCCGCTCGAAAGCAAGCCGAATGGCGGCCTCCATGATTTCATCCGACATCACAAGACTGCGGGCCTCGTGGCTCACCTTGTAATAACAATAGGTGCAACGAAGATTACACCGCTCCGTGAGGGAAAGGACGAGATTCATCAGTCTTTCGGGTCATCGATGTAAATTACGTCTCCCGGAGGAACATCGCCACTCAGCGGCTCCGGCAGTTCAATCGGGTCGCCGGGCAAAGGCTCGGGCTCGCTGCTGCTGGAGGACAACTCTGGAATACCGGCCAACGGCGGAGGCTCTTCGTTGTTGAACGACGAACTGGACGATTCCACCGGTGGGACAATCTCGCCCGCAGTGATTTCAAGAGAATCTACCCTATAAGACGAAGACGAGCTAACAGGCTCATAAGGCATAGAAACGCCGCTAGTCGGAGGCATGAGGCTGCTCGAGCTCGACCGCGTAAAGCTTGAACTGCTCAAGTAGTTCATCGGCATACCCGACGACATCGGATAGGAAATGTCTACATGCCTGCTACTCGACGAGACTTCACTGCTTATAGACGATTCAGCCTCTATAACCCCCGCCAAGGGCGGATCATAGAAACTGCTTGACGAAGTTCCGCCGGCAGATTCGACGCTCGATGAAGATTGTGGCTGGGAAACCGAAGAAGACGAAACGGATGCGGAAGACTCCGGATAAGCCACATCGCCAGAAGTCATTTGGGCTGGATCCGGTGAGGGAGGCGTCGCATCAACTTCGCCCCCCGCCACCGAATCGACCGGGACACACGCGGCAAGCATCGAAATCGCTGAAACCCCCAAAAATGAGGCCAGTACCTTTTGGGCATTTGCTGACCACACGCGATTCTTTTCGACCTTGCCCTTGCGGATGTCCATAGCCATTCTCCTTACACCCCGTAATATAAATTAAATCACGTAAAATCAGCCAAGAAAAGGCAAAAAACGCAGCATGCCGTGACTCAATGCACGAAAAAAGCACCAAAAAACGGCTTTTGTATCATATAGCGGATGGGGTGCTAAAAAATTGCAGACAATAAGTCTTTTTGAAATAAATTCTTTCGACTAAAATAAAATCGTCCAGCCATAGGTTAACTGGACGACAAGATTCGCAAAAAAAATGCGAACAATAATTGTTTTTTAAATAAATTTTTTCGTCTAAAATAAAATCGTTTTAGAACCGAGCAAGACGACGAACGGCAAGGCGTAGCGTACTAAGCGTACGTGAGCCTTGCCGAGAGGAAGTATTGCGATGCGTTATAAAGCGATTTTAAACTTTCAACTCACCGGCGTCGATATTAGCCCAATCCGGTACTGCGTCAATAGCCGGGCGGACTTCTTCGGTCACGAACTTCACGACCTGGCCAGGAGCGCGACCCACGAACTTGCGGAGGTCGAGGATTTCCTTGAGCTTTTCTTCGGTGATGCCGAGCTTCTGGAACTTCTCGTTCTTAAGAACGCGTTCGAGCAAGTCGTTGTCCTTGCCCTGTTCCTTCACGACCTTACCGGCTTCCATGGACATCACGCGGATTTCTTCGTGGAGTTCCTGACGGTCGCCGCCGTTCTTCACGCCTTCCATGATGATGTTTTCGGTAGCCATGAACGGGAGTTCGGCCATGATGCGCTTTTCAATCACCTTCGGATAAACGACAAGGCCGTTCGTCACGTTCTCGGCGATGATGAGCATGGCATCCATGGCGAGGAACGCTTCCGGAATGGCGAGGCGCTTGTTGGCGCTGTCGTCAAGCGTACGTTCGAACCACTGCGTCGCCTGAGTGAAGGCGGTGCTGTTCACCTGGGCCATCACGAAACGAGCGAGGGAGCAAATGCGTTCGCTGCGCATCGGGTTACGCTTGTAAGCCATAGCGCTGGAACCAATCTGGGTCTTTTCGAACGGTTCTTCGACTTCCTTCACGCCCTGCATGAGGCGCATGTCGGTAGCGAACTTGTGCAAAGACTGAGCGATGGAGCTGAGCACCTGGTTCACGCGGTTGTCCCACTTACGGGTGTAAGTCTGGCCGGTGATGGTGAGCACGCGCTTGAAGCCCGCCTTGGCGGTCACGCGGCGGTCGAGTTCCATAATCTTTTCTTCGTCGCCGTTGAACAGGTCCATGAAGCTGGCCTGCGTACCGGTCGTGCCCTTCACACCGCGGAACGGAAGCACTTCGATGAGGAAGTTCAATTCTTCGAGGTCGATGAGCATGTCCTGGAGCCAGAGGCAAGCGCGCTTGCCGACGGTCGTGAGCTGGGCAGCCTGGAAGTGCGTGGCACCGAGCTGGGCCATGTCCTTGTATTCCATCGCAAACTTGGAAAGCTTGTCCATCACGCGGCAAAGGCGCTTGCGGACGAGAATCATGGCCTGCTGCATCTGGATAAGGTCA
>JAGCGO010000052.1 GCA_017649565.1 Fibrobacter sp.
AGTACGCCGCCCTCTATCCGGTGAGCGAAACCAAGTACGAAGGCAAGGGTATCTCGATTACCAAGACCCAGTCCAGCTACGTGACTCCGGGTGACGAACGCCTCTCCAGCCTCCCGGTGAACGCTACCGTGTTCACTCTCGAAAATACCACCAAGGAAACCCGCGAAATCACGATCGTGCAGGTGCAGGACTGCATCGCCGGTTACATGGCCAAGAAGGACCGCCAGGGCGTTCAGGACTCCAGCTTCGTGCTCGTACCGTCGGCCCGCTTCCCGAAGGGGATCAAGTTCAGCAAGACTGCAAGCGACGGACGCGAAGTGCGCGGCCTGCAGTTCTACAACGAGAAGGCGCTTGCCGAAAGCGACTTCAACGGTTGCATGGGCGTTTCCGTTGCCTGGAACAAGAAGGACAACCTGAACGTCTCCGTGAAGCCGATGTTCTACCAGGATGACGCCGCCTCCGTTTTGAAGGGCGCTCTCCGTAGCGGCCGCGTCTGCGAAGCCTGGGTCAAGAACGTCTACAGCGGACGCGAAGCGATGGCCGGTGCCGTCGCCGTGACCGTGGTTTTGAAGCCCAAGCAGAAGGTCAGCTTCCAGTTCAACCTGGTGCTCGACTTCCCCGAAATCAAGCTGAACAAGCTCACTTCCGCCAAGAAGTACACCGCCTTCTACCCCGAAGCATTCGGCCGCGTGGAAGCCATGCTGGACGAAGCCCTCGCCGCCGACAAGAACTTCGACGCCCGCCTCAAGGCTTTCGAAAGCCTCGTGCCGAAGAAGGCCGTCGCCAAAATTTACAAGACTGCCGCCAAGCAGAACGAATTCAAGAGCCTCGCCATCAACACGCTCAGCTTCCTCGCCGAAGCCACCGTGTGGGACAAGGACGACCGCTTCTTGGTCCGCGAATGCGCCGACTACCCGTTCTTCAACTCTCTGGACGTCTACTTCTACGGTAGCTTCAGCCTCATGGCTTTGATGCCGCGTCTTGACGGCGTGGTGATGAAGCGCTTTGGCGACGCCATCCTCGCCGTGAACGAGAACCGTCGCCGTCACCACGAATACGTGAACCATCCGTTCGCCGACCTCCCGGATCCGAAACTCGAAGGTCCGCGCGCCGTGCGTGGCGCCGTGATTCACGACCTCGGAAGCCCCTTCGATGCCGAACCGGATGCCTACGACTGGCACAACGTGAAGGAATGGAAGGATCTCGCCCCGAAGTACGTACTGATGGTGCTCCGCCACTTCCACAAGACGCAGGACATGCAGAACCTGCAGGACTGCAAGGAAGCCGTCTATGCCGCAATGGAATACCTCGAGAAGATGGTGAACGAAGGCGAAAACTTCCCGCTCACCCACGGTACTGACGATACGTTTGACAACCTCTCCAGCCACGGCATTTCCGTGTACTGCGGTAGCCTCTGGATTGCCGGTCTCCGTGCTGCGGCAAAGATTGCCGAGCTCCTCGGCGACAAGCAGCAGGCCGATACCTGGAACGCCAAGGCCGACTCCGCCAACAAGGAATTCGACGAAGCCCTGTGGGATGACGCCGAAGGCTACTACCACTTCTTCGTGACCCCGATGGAAGCGAAGGACGTCGTTGCCGACAAGCTCCCGCAGCTTGCCGAAGCCATCAAGGATACCCTCGCCATCGACGCTAGCGACGTGAAAGCCGCCCTCAAGGCCATCAACAACTGGCTCAACGCGGGCGAAATTCCGAGCGACGTGGAACTTTCCAAGAACGAACTCCGCGGCCTCAAGAAGGCATGGCTCACCGCCCAGTGCAAGGAAGCCTTTACCGCCAGCTGGAGTGCAAAGATTGCCAACGACTGCGACGACGTGTTCGCCGACACGATGCTCGCCGACACGTACCTGCGCCTGCTCGACCTGAAGCCGATTTGCGACGGCAAGAAGGCCAAGGCGAACCTGCTCCGCGTCTACAACACGAACTACAAGGCCAACAGCCCGCTCATCGGTGCAGCAAACCTTGTCCGCAAGGACGGTTCTCCGCTCGATGAATTCAACTTCCAGGCTCACGACGTGTGGATCGGCATCCAGTACAGCATCATGACCGCCATGATGTTCCACGGACTCGAGAAGGAAGCTGCCGTCATGGGCGATTCCATGATCCGCAACCTCTACGACGAAGCCCGCATCCCGTTCGCCGCACCGGAAGGATTCAACGGTTCCTGCCGCCTGCACCCGGAAGCACTCGTGAAGGCCTTCGGCCTGAGCGCCACCGCCGCCGACAAGATGCACAAGGAACTCCTGAAAAAGGGAGCCCTCCTTGCCGACAGCCGCATCAGCCCGAAGCTCCCGCGCAACCTGCCCGCCTTCACCAAGGCCTTCGGCGTCATTGCCAAGAGCAACAAGGTTGAAGCGAGCGCGCTGTTCATGCTGCTCCACAGCACGGCACTCAAGTACACCGCCGGCAAGTACTTCCGCCCCGGAATGGTGTTCGCTCTGCTTTAATTGTGAATAGCTTCAGAGACAACACCACACGCAAACAAGGCACCACCTAAAGGTAGCCATGTTCACTAAGGCCTAAAGGCCAAGTGACCAAAGGTTGCCTACGGCCTCGATTGTTTGTTTAGTGGTTTGTCTCTTCCACATTATTACACTAGTAAGCCCCGCTTTTGCGGGGGCTTTTTATATTTGTTCATTATGTTCAAGAAGCCTAAAATTAAGACGGTAATTTTCCTGGCCATCATGGCACCCATAATGGTGCAAATCCTTGAAGAACGCTACAACCTAGATTACAGAAAGCATAAGCCTACCATATACAAGATTGACGACTCTACCACGGCATTGATTCACGAAGCGTTGGATGCGGATTCCACATATCCATTGAGAGCCCTGCTGCAAGATTCGCAAGACACGCTATCTGTCACAAAAAATGACTGCCGTTTCGAAACAGCGGGAAGCTATGGTCCAAAATACAAGCCTCTCGCATTCATCCTGTGCAAAATCGACGGTCGTGAAAAACAATTTTCCGCTACGTTCCGTCAATATCCCGACTATCAAAAAGTAACCTTCAATCTTTTTATCGAAATACCTGAGCCTCGGTACAAACTCCCCCTCGGCAAAAGAATCCTTTACTCCTTCGGCATATTCGTTCTCTTGACGTTGTTGTCATTCGTGCAAACAAAACGAAGATTCAGGAATCCGCTTGATACGCGCAGCGCAATGGATAAAGAAATCTGGGAAACCGAAGAATTCGATCGGATACTAGCAGAAGGCAAAGCAAAAAGAAAGAAGGATTAAGCCCTTACTTGAGAAAGCCCCGTTTTTTCGGAAATGAAGAATATCAAAGAGGCGCCCCATATGGAGCGCCTCTTTTTTTAACATTCGTTGACTATTCGGCAATAGAATAACGCGGAATATTCGAAATTCTCAGCTGGTCGTATGCCCCCGATGTCGTCAAAGGGGCATGAAGTCCGACGCCTTCCATGCAGCAATAAGACTTGTAACCAATCATAAGCAAATTTTCGAAAAGTATACCACGATTGGCCGGAACATAACCTTGAACATGCGGAACACTGGCAACTTTCTCGCCATTCAGCCAGATGCTCATGAATCCGTCACCCCACTGACCGGCGATTAAGTTCCAACCACTATCGAGAACCGCTTCTCCACGGACAAAATAATGGATGTCAGCATGGTTCTTCTGGAAAACCAATTGGCCATCCTGATACAGGAACTGGACACGCGAACCATCGTTTCCGAGAATGATCCTCACCGTCTTCTTGGCAAAATCGCTACCGGGGCGGAACCAGAATTCTACCGTACCCGCTTCAATGGAATCAAGCAGGTTAATGCCAAGCGGAGCAACTTCACCATCTTTCAGAGAAATAGCCTTCCCGCAAACACCGTCTACCAATTCACCTTCCCGATAAATTGTTTCCAGTTCATCCATATACAAAGTATTTTCATCCTTTGCAAGAGCAGGAGATTCGCATTCGCCCGAATAAGTCGAAACTTCCGGCAAGTCCGCATCTTTAAAATAACTATCCATACCCATAAAATCAAAGGTCGCCCACAAAGAAATCGAAGTATCCACATCTGCCAAAAGTGTGGAATCTTCAGGACTGGTAGCCACCGTATCTACATCAATATCAGTGGAATCGTCGTCCGAAGGGTCCTCCTCAAGGGGAATCACATTCAAAGAATCCTCCTCATCGACATTTTCCATACTATAGCGAGGAATGTTCGAAATGCGGAACTGGTCAAACGTACCGGAAGTTGTCATGCCTTCGTACTGGCCAGGACCTTCCATGCAGCAATACGACTTGAAACCGATTACGAGAAGGTTTTCGAAAGGTCTGTCGCGCATGGACGGCACATAACCGTGCTCGTGTTTCATACGGGCAATCATCTTGCCGTTAACCCACAAGCTCATGTAGCCGTCACCCCACTGGCCAGCAACCAAATTCCAGTCATTTTCAAACGTGACAGCGCCATTCACAAAGTAATGGATGTCGGCATGGTTCTTCTGGAAAAAGAGTTCCCCATTCTTGTAGAAGAAATGCACACGGGCACCGTCGTTACCCAAAAGGGTTCGAGCCGAGGCTTCATAGAAGTCTTCTCCCGGACGGAACCAGAATTCCACCGTTCCGGCTTTCATGGAATCAATCAGGTTGACGCCGAGCGGAGCCACTTCTCCATCCCTCAACAGGAGAGCCTTCCCGCAGACACCCTCCACCAATTCGCCTTCCAGGTAAATCGTTTCCAGTTCATCGAAATAGCGGGTATTGTCGTCCATTTTCAAGGCAGGAGCCTTGCAACGACCCTTCGAAGGAGCCGAAGAACTAATGTCAAACTTGCCTTCTTCGGCAGCGGACTCAAAATATTCCGGCACGCCCTCTGTGGCTAGCGTACGCCATAAAGTCGTATTTGAATTGTTGAAATCATCCAATGCCTGTTCCGTGCCACCCGCAGAATCATTGGAACTACAAGCAAAAAACACAAATGAGCCCAAGATGAGGCTGCAAAGAATTTTTTGTTTCATTTATTTCCTCCTTTATTCCCCCAAAATTACAGATAAATATATGTTTTTTTCCGGGGAATTATACGGAATGGAAAAAAATTGTATTTTTTACCTCATGAAACGTGCACTTATTACAGGTATTACAGGCCAAGACGGATCCTATCTAGCGGAATTTCTCTTGGAAAAAGGCTACGAAGTCTACGGACTTGTCCGCCGAAAGAGCAAGCTGGACTTCAACAACGCCGAACACCTCAAAGGCAAAGTCACCTTTATTTTCGGAGACATGACGGACTCGGCGTCCCTTATCCGCGCCATGGAAATTTCCAAGCCCGACGAGATATACAACCTCGCCGCACAGTCATTCGTCACGACATCGTGGGAAACCCCGCTTTCTACGGCAGACATCAATGCCATCGGCGTCACCAAGCTCCTGGAAGCGGTCAGGCTCTGCAAGCCCGATACACGCGTTTACCAGGCTAGCACCAGCGAGATGTTCGGCAAGGTGCAGGCTATCCCGCAAAACGAGGAAACGCCCTTCTACCCCCGCAGTCCCTACGGAGTGTCCAAGCTGTACGGGCACTGGATTGCCAAGAACTACCGCGAAAGCTACGGCATGTTCGCCTGCTCGGGCATCCTGTTCAACCACGAATCGGAACGCCGCGGCGCCGAGTTCGTGACCCGCAAAATCACGATTGCCGTCGCAAAGATCAAGGCCGGCAAGCAGGACGTGCTGGAACTCGGCAACATGGACGCCAGCCGCGACTGGGGTCACAGCGCCGACTACGTTCGCGCCATGTGGCTCATGCTGCAGCAGGACAAGGCCGACGACTTCGTCATCGCCACGGGCAAGACGCACAAGGTTCGCGAGTTTGTCTACCTTGCGTTCAAGGCCGCCGGCATGGAAATCGAATTCCACGGCGAAGGAGAAAAGGAATACGCCACCCTCAAGGGTACGGACAAGGTTGTCCTAAAGGTGAACCCGCAATTCTTCCGCCCTGCCGAAGTGGACCTGCTCATTGGCGACGCCAGCAAGGCAAAGAAGCTCCTTGGCTGGGAACCCGAAATCAGCTACGAACAGCTGGTACAGCGCATGGTCGAAAGCGACATTAAACTCCTCGCCGAAGGCAAGATTTAATGGATACTCTGGTCATCGGGGCTGGCGGTTTTGTCGGCGGCTACCTGGTAAGGGAACTAGAAGCCGCAGGGCACAAGGTCACCGCCGTGGACATCCCGGAGGTCAACCTCCTGGACCGCGAAGGCATAGACGCACTGCTGCAAAGGACCAAGCCCGGCTATGTCGTGAATCTCGCCGCCATCAGTTCCGTAGGCGCTTCATGGAAAGACCCCGTATCGACGATACAGGTCAACGTGGTCGGCACAATCAACCTGCTCGACGCCATCGTAAAGCACGCTCCCCAGGCAAAGACGCTCCTCATCGGGAGTGCCGAGGAATACGCCCAGACCGCCGAAATGAACGTGTCCCTTAGCGAATCCAGCGAACGCGAGGCCAGCAGCCCCTACGGCATTTCCAAGATTGCACAGGAAAACTTTGCCGAACTCTACCGCAAGAAACACGGCATCAAGGTCGTATGCACCCGTTCGTTCAACCACACGGGTGTCGGGCAGAAGACGACATTTGCTCTTCCGAGTTTCGTAAAGCAGGTGGCAGACATCGAGAAAAGCGGGCAGCCCGGTACCATCAAGGTCGGGAACCTCAGCGCATGGCGTGACTTTTCGGATGTCCGCGACGTAGTGCACGTCTACCGCATGCTGTTGGAAAACGAAACTGCCCACGACGTCTACAATGTCGGCTCCGGCATCGCCCACAAGGTCGGCGACCTGCTGGACACCATCATCAAGTTCGCCTCTGTCAAGATCGAGGCAATCCAGGATCCCGAAAAGATGCGCCCCGTCGACATTCCCTACCAGTGTTGCGACAATACGCGCATCGTACAGCTGGACTACTGGAACGGCACCAAAATCGAAGACACGCTAAAGTGGATGTTCGAACATGAAATCGGAACCGAAAATCGCAATTGACGCCCGCATGGTGAGCCGCTCCGGCATCGGCACCTGCATCCAGCATTGGCTCAGGGATGTCGGCTATAGCACAGCCCTTGGCGACCCGAAGGACCTTGAAGAGTACAAGGACAGCGTCCCGGCTCAGATT
Organism: Fibrobacter sp.; assembly: GCA_017649565.1. Lineage (GTDB taxonomy): Bacteria > Fibrobacterota > Fibrobacteria > Fibrobacterales > Fibrobacteraceae > Fibrobacter. The sequence continues at coordinate 7,151 of JAGCGO010000052.1, forward strand.
CCCTTTATCAGCGGAATATACGGTTACAGGGAACAGCTGAAATTCCCCTACTGCAAGCTGCGCAAGGCACGACCCGACGTACTGCACGTTCCGCACTGTAACGTACCGCTGTTCTACCGCGGCAAGATGATAGTGACCATCCACGACCTCACCCACCTTGTCTACCCGGAATTCCTGCCGTCCAAGATTGTACACCTGTATTTCAAGTTCATCTTCTGGTTCGTCTGCAAGCGCGCAAACCGCATCATGACGGATTCCGAGAGCACCAAGAAAGACCTGCTTCGCTTTTACAAGGCGGACGCAAGCAAGATGACGGTTGTCCCGCTGGGCGTCGGCAGTGAATTTGTCCGCAAGAGCCGTGACGAGGTCGACTACCTTTACGGCAAGTACAACATTCCCCGCGACAAGAAAATCCTGCTTTACGTAGGGAACCTGCTCCCCCACAAGAATCTGAACATGCTCCTGGAAGGTTTTGCCCGCATGCAGGGCCGCGAAAATTGCAGGCTCGTACTTGTCGGCAAGGCGTTCAGCGGACGCACGCAGGACACCCGCGAAAAAGATTTGGGACTCGAAGGCCTCACCATCCACGCCGGCATGGTCAGCCAGGAAGACCTGGTGAACTTTTACAACCTGGCCGATCTTTTCGTACTGCCCTCGCTGTACGAAGGATTCGGGCTTCCCGTACTCGAGGCGTTCGCCTGCGGTACGCCAGTCGCCTGTTCCAACACGTCGTCGCTCCCCGAAGTCGGCGGCTCCGTGGCCAAGTATTTCGACCCCAAAGATGCCGATAGCATCGCGCGCGCCTTGGAAAGTTCCATTGACAACAAGGGCAAGCACGATGCCGAAATCGACGCCTGGGTAAGCAAGTTCACTTGGAAAAACAGCGCAAAGCAGATCAGGGATATTGCCACGGAAATTGCCGCGGAATAAAGGTACGGAATGCAGCAGGGCTCGGCAAAAAAGATTCTTTCCAGCTTGTTGAAGGTCGTCATCAGTGTCGGCGGCCTCGCCTATATCTTCTGGAAGGTCCCCTTTGCCGAAGTATGCGGACACTGGACTGCACAGGCGCTCCCCTGGATTTTGCTCATCCTGTTCTGCACCGTGTTCAGTATGGCCATTCAGGCTAACCGCTGGCGCGGACTCTTGCTCGAAGAAGGCAAGAAGATCAAGTTCCGCACGTTCTACGCCTACATCGCCCTCGGCTACTTTTTCAACAACCTGCTCCCGAGCGGATTCGGCGGCGACGCCGTCAAGACCATCGCCTTCGGCAAGCGTTTCGGGAATATCGCAAACTCGGTCGCGGCCGTCGCCATCTCGCGCGTCATGGGCCTCATCGCCATGTTCCTCTGCTTCTTTGCGACGCTGCCCTTCGTCGTTGCGCGTTACGACATCCCGGCCATCTATACCGGGGCCGTCTGCGCCGTAGCACTCGTCTCCGTGTTCGTGATTGTCGGCGGACTTTTCTCGGACAAGATAAAGCTCCCCGCAGGGCTTACCGCCAAGGTGCCGTTCCTGCTCAAGCTGCAGGACGCCTTCTCCATTTACCGCGGGTACAAGAAAGCTTTCCTGCTTTCGGGTCTCGATTCCATCTGGTTGCAGATTTCGTCCATCGCCATCCACTATGCCTATTTCCAGGCCGTGGGCGTCCCCGTGGACCTCGCGACAATCACCGTATTCATGACCATCACCATCACGGTATCGATGTTGCCGATTTCGGTGAACGGCATTGGACTGCGCGAAGGCGTGAACGTGAGCCTGTTCACTGGGCTACTCGGGATTCCCGCCGACATTGTCCTTGCGGCAGCGCTCATCGGCTACATTCCCATGCTGTTCCAGGCAGCGCAGGGTGCAGTGGTGCTCGCCGTTTACGGAAAAAAGAAATAAAAAATCCGCAGGATTTATTCCGGCGGATTCTTCTTCAACTTCACCTAAGTGAAACAATTTCTCGTCGATCTTATTCCCACACTTCGGTTTTGAGCTCACGGCCCCACATGGCCTTGATGACATCGTCCACATTCTTGCCTTCGAAAAGGAGTGCGTGGACGGCGTTCACGATAGGCATTTCGACACCGAGCTTGTCCGCAAGGGCCTTGGTGCTCTTGCAGGTGGGCACGCCTTCGGCCACCATCTTCATGCCGGCGAGGACCTGTTCAATCGTTTCTCCACGGCCGATGTGCTCGCCGACATAGCGGTTACGGCTGTGCTGGGAAAGGCAGGTCACGATAAGGTCGCCCATACCCGCAAGCCCTGCAAAGGTTTCGGGCTTGGCGCCAAGCGCCTTGCCCAGGCGGCACATTTCCGCCTGGCCGCGGGTAAGAATCGCCGCACGGGAATTATCGCCAATCTTGTACTTGCCGCTCGCCTCAAGCCCGTAGAGCACGCCGGAGGCAATCGCAATCACGTTCTTCACGGAACCGCAAAGTTCCACGCCCACGATATCGGTGGAGCTATAGACACGCAGGTAAGAGCAGCTCATGACTTTCTGAACGAACTTGGCCGATTCCTCGTTCACGCTGGCAGCCACAATAGCGGTAAGGATATGGCGGCTGACTTCTTCGGCATGGGAAGGTCCGCTGAAAGCGACCATCTTGTCGTCGGTAAGCCAAGGAACGTGTTGCAGGAGAACTTCGCTCATCAGCTGGTTCGTGCCTTCGAGGATACCCTTGGTCGCGCAGACCACAATGGGTTCCTTGCCCTTGGCCGGAGTCCACTTGCCAAGATTTTCCGCAACTCCGCCCATGAACTGCGAAGGAACCACGATTAGCACCATATCACAATTTTCGAGAGCGGCATTCATGTCGGTCGTATACTTGAAATCTGCCGGGAAAATCACGCCGGGCAGCTTATCCTTGTACTGGTGCTCTGTCGAAAGCAGATCTACTTCGGCCTGAGAGTTTGTCCAAAAGGACACATCGCACTTATTTTCGTAAACCACTTGGCCAAGAGTTAAGCCCCAGCCGCCTGTACCTAAAACTGTAACCTTCATAATGAAATTCCTTTCCTACAATCTACTTTTTTCTCTTGCTTCCAAATCCGTTTTCGGTGCCGTTCATGAGGCGCTTGATATTCGCCCTATGCTTAACTATAACAAAAACCGCGACCAAAAGGCAAGTAATCCACAGTCCCAAATTGATTTTTTCGGGCGGAAACGGCATTTCGAAGTAGCCGAGCGTCGAAATGACGCCAAGTGCCACGCAGGCGCCGATGCTCCCGACCGAGACATACTTCGTGGAGAAGGTGAGCACGATCCACACGCCGAAACTTGCGAGTGCGGTAATCGGGCAAAGCGCGAGGAACACGCCGAGCGCGGCAAGCACACCCTTGCCCCCGCGGAAACCAGCAAAGCACGTAAAGCTGTGACCGAGAATGACGAGGATGCCCGCCACCAGCGGGATCCAGTGCGAATAGTCGGCACCGCCCGCGGCCACCTGCATTTCGCACAGCCGCATGGCAATCCAAGGACCAAGGAAACCTTTGAGCAAATCCAGGAACACTACGGGAAGAGCAGGCTTCCAGCCCAGCACGCGGAACGTGTTGGTGAGCCCGGCATTCTTGGAGCCGTAGTCCCTAATGTCGAACGCGCGGCCCTTTGCGAGTTTTGCTACCCAGATCGCGCTGGGGATCGACCCCAGCAAGTACGCTATTGGAAGACTCAGTAAACTGTGCAAGTTCTTCATCCTTTCTGAGAGTTAACTTCTGGTCGAAATTCAGGCGGAGCGGAGCGCCCTGCAGCTGGAATTCCTCATAAAACTTCTTGAGCAAGTAACGCTTGTACGACTCGTCCACCAGTTCCGGGGTACGGGTCTCGATAGCGATGACAGGCGGCTCGACCATGATCTGGCAGGCACGGGTCAGCGCGACGACACGAGCATTGTGGCTCGGGGGAGCCTTTTCCTGCAAGAAATTGGCAAAGCTTTCGGCGACGCGGTCACGACCGAGCACACGGCGGCAGTTGGCATAGACCGTCTGGATGGCCTGGACGACGCGGTTCACGCGCTGGCCTTCCTTGGCACTGATAGAAATGATCGGGACGTACTCGAGCATCGGCTCGCGCTCGAGGAACTCCTTCACCATGTGGTCGAAGGACTTGTCGTTCTTGTTCGGGAGGATGTCCCACTTGTTCAAGACGACCACGAGTCCCTTGCCTGCCTTGCGGATTTCGGTAATGATGCGGTAGTCCTGGATTTCCAGGCCACGGGTACAGTCCACCATCAGCACGGAAACGTCAGAACGGCGGATGCTTTCGAGCGTACGCATGTTGCTGAACGTTTCCACCTCGTCTTCGACCTTGGCCTTCTTGCGGAGCCCGGCCGTATCGGTCACCACGAACTTCTGGCCGTCCACCACGAAATCGCAGTCGATGGAATCGCGGGTCGTGCCGGGAATGTCGGAAACCACGGCGCGCTCCTCGCGCAAAAGGCAGTTCAGCAGGGTGCTCTTGCCGGCATTCGGACGGCCAAGGATGGCAAAGCGGATGGGGCGTTCCTCGCGGCGTTCGCCCAGCACGGGCGTCGGCAAAACGGAGACGACCTCGTCCAGAAGGCTCAGGCAGGCATAGCCCGTCAGCGCACTGATGGTGCGGGGCTGGCCGAAACCGAGCTTCAGGAACTCATAGCTTTCCTGGCGGTCGCGCTGGTTCTCGCTCTTGTTCGCGACCAGGATGACCTTCTTGTCGAGCTTGCGGACAAGGCGGGCGAACTGCTGGTCGAGCTTGGTGATGCCCACGCGGACGTCCACCATGAAAAGCACCAGGTCCGATTCGTTCACGGCGTTGAAAATCTGCTTACGGACACTATCCGCAAGGACGTCGATGGAGTCGTCCGGCAGGAATCCGCCGGTATCCACGACAACAAACTCATGGCCCTTGTAGTTCGCATTCTGGTAATGGCGGTCACGCGTAACACCGTCGCGGTCGCTCACGACTGCGGCCCTACGGCCAAGGATGCGGTTAAACAAGGAGGACTTCCCTACGTTGGGACGCCCGATAATGCAAACTACGGGTAATTTCATCGGTGTAAAATATAGAAAACCCTTTTCTCCAAATTTTATTATATCTTTGTAATGTATTAATTTAGAGTTTTTCCCCAGGTGGGAGGACATACGAGGTTACATTGGCTTTCATAAACGGAAAGACAGAAACGCTTTGCATCTTCGGGCATCCGGTTGCACACAGCAAGTCGCCGCTCATGCACAACGCCCTTTTCAAGGAGCTCGGCATCAATGCGGCATACCTGCCCTACGCCCCCGAAGAAGAAAGCTTTGACGAGGCCATACGCGGATTCAAGGCTATGAAATTCCGCGGGGCAAACGTTACCATTCCCTACAAGACGAAATTCATCGATGCAGAGACGGGCGAACCGCGCCTTGTCGACGAGCTCAGCCCGATCAGCCGCTTCACGGGCAGCGTCAACACGCTCTACTGGAAAGACGGCATTGTCGGCGGTACATTGTGCGGGACGACAACCGACCCGTACGGCTGTATCCGCAACCTCGAGGAACACGGCGTAGACCCGAGCAACACGACGGTCGCCCTGCTCGGGAACGGCGGTGCCGCAAAGGCTATTGCCTATACGCTTGTCGAACAGCACAACAAGCTCACCATCGTCTGCCGCAGCAGGGAAAAGGGTGAAGCACTGGCAAAAGGACTTGGCGAAGGGGTCCAGGTAGTCACCTTTTCCGAATTTGCCGAAGTGTCCGCCAACAACAAGATCATCATCAACGCGACCTCGGTGGGCATGAGCCCCAACGTCGACGAAAGCCCGCTCCCGGCGGAATGCCTGCACAGCGGCCAGGTGGTCTGCGACATCGTCTACACGCCTCCGCACACGAAACTCCTGCAGTTGGCCGAAGCCAAGGGCTGCAAGGTCGTCACCGGCGAAGGCATGCTGGTCCACCAGGGCCTCGAAAGTTTCAAGAAGTGGTTTCCCGCAGAGACCGCAAACCAAACAACAAGTTTCCTCGTGAACGTCATGCGCAAGGGATTACAGGATTAAGATGAAAAAGCATTTGTTCTTTACCGGATTCATGGCCAGCGGCAAAAGCCGTACCGGCCGATCCCTGGCCGAACGTCTGGGTCGCCCGTTCATCGACACGGACAACGTCATCGTGGAGCGCGCAGGCAAGTCCATTAATGAAATTTTTGAACAGGACGGCGAAGCCGCATTCCGCAAGCTGGAGCACGACGTCATCGCAGAAATTGTCAAAAGCAACAATCCGCACGTGATATCCCTCGGCGGAGGGGCGCTGACGCAGCCCGACAATCTCAAGATCATCCGCGAGAACGGGACCATTATCCGCCTGTGGGCCAAGCCCGAAGTCCTTTCGGAACGCATCGGCCGCAAGAATACGCGCCCGCTGCTCGCAAATCTAAGCGACGAAGAACGCCTTGCCAAGATCAAGGTGATGCTCAAGGAAAGGGAAAAGAACTACGCCTGCGCCGACTTCAGCGTCGAAAGTTCCAACGAGAGCAGCGAAGGGCTTGTCATCGAGCATATCCTGCACATGCTGCGCTTCTGGGAAAACCACGCGCTGGACGTGTACCCCAGCGAAGGCGGACGCTACCCCATTTTCATCGGCAAGAATATCATTCCCGCGGCAGGCGCCATGCTGGAAGGCCTCCACCTCGCAGATGAATACGAATTCCTCATCTGCACGGACACTTCCATCGCAAAGGCACAGCACCAAACACTCGCCGAACTGCGCGGACAGGCAAGGCATTGCCCCATATTCAAGTTCCAGGCCGGCGAACGCAACAAGACATTGCACAACCTGAACCAGCTTTTCAGCTTCATGCTGCACCGCGGATTTACGCGCAAGAGCTGCCTGCTGCAAATGAGCGGTGGCGTCGTGGGCGACATGGCCGGTTTCGGTGCCGCCACCTACCAGCGCGGCATTCCGTTCATCCAGTTCCCGACAACGCTCCTTTCGATGGTCGACAGTTCTGTTGGTGGCAAGGTCGCCGTGAACCACCCCGAAGGCAAGAACATGATCGGCGCGTTCTACCAGCCCAAGGCTGTCGTCTGCGACATTGCCGTCCTGAAAACGCTGCCCGAGAACGAATACCTGGCCGGTCTTGCCGAAATCGTCAAGTACGGTGTCATCTACGACGAGGATTTCTTCGCTTACATGGAAAATAACGTAGAACAGATCAAGGCCCACGATTTCGAGACGCTCAAGCACCTGATTTTCCGCAGCTGCCAGATCAAGGCGGAAGTCGTCGGCATCGACGAAAAGGAAAACGGCCTGCGAGCTATCTTGAATTACGGCCACACCTTCGGCCATGCCATCGAAAAGCTGACCCATTACGAAAAGTTCAGCCACGGTATTGCCGTTAGCCTCGGCATGCGCGTCGCGGCAAGGGCCGCCGTATTGCTGGGCAAGATGGACAGCGCCGAGGAAGCCCGACAGAACGCCCTCCTGGACGCTCTCGGATTCCCGAAACATTTTGCAATCGACACCGAAGCCGCATGGGAAGCCATGTCCATCGACAAGAAGGCATCCAAGGGCAAGCGTGTCTATATTCTACCGACAAAAATTGGGACCGTCGAAAAGGTGGTCAATATCGACAAGGCAATTGTCGAAAAGTCCTGGAAAGCCATCCAGGGGAGTTGTAGTGTATGAGTATCTTAGTCACAGGCGGAACGGGAGCGCTCGGCTTCCACATTCTATCCAGCCTAAACGGGTCATGCGAGCTTTTCAGCTTCAGTGACGAACAGCCACAGCCGTGGCAGAAAGTCGACGGCGTGGAATACCTCACAGGCAACCTGCTCAACTTCAGGGATGTCCTCGAGATGATGCAGAAGGTGCAACCCACGCACATCTACCATCTCGCAAGCCAGTCCTCGGTGGGGCTCAGCTACAAAAAGCCCTACGAGACGCTGAACATCAACCTGCTCGGTACGCAGACGCTGCTGGAAGCCGCCCGCCAGGTCGTGCCGAGAGCAAAGATCATGCTGCTCAGCAGTAGCGAAATTTACGGCCGTACCGAACAGCAATTAACTTATCTGCACAAGGAGACCGACCTTCCCAACCCGCTCACGCCTTACGCGACATCGAAGGCCTGCATGGAACTGCTCGGCAACCAATTCAGGAACGCCCACGGGCTCCACATTGTATTCGTGCGACCCTTCCACTTTACGGGTCCGCACCACAGCCGCCGTTTTGCCATTCCCTCCATCACCTACCAGCTCGTAAAAATCAAGTATTACGGAGCCGAGCCGGTCGTGTACAGCGGTAGCCTCGACATCAGCCGTGACGTGGTGGACGTGCGCGACGTGGCCCGCGGAATGATCCAGATTCTCGACACGGCCCCCTCCGGGGAAGTCTACAACATCTGCTGCGGCAAGGCGTACACGTTCCGCGAACTCGTCGAAATGCTGGTGGACATCGCCGGAGTCAGCGTCGATTTCCGATTCGACCCGATTTTCGAGCGTTCCAACGATATCCCGCTGCTCATCGGCGATCCGGCAAAGATTTCGAACATCGGCTGGAAGCCCATGATTACCATAGAAGACAGCCTGACCGACCTATTCAACGAGATGGTGGTCCGCCGCCGCACAGAGCTCAAAATGGGCTACGGCAAGGATCTGCGTCTCTAAAAGAACGACAAATAACAATACGAGCGGATAAAGGGATAACCTTCACCCGCTTTCTTTTTTTATTTTTATACCTGATGAGGTTCTTTGGAAAGAGGATTTTAGTTCTTCTGGCAACCGTATTGGCCCAGGCGTCCCTTGCTGTGGACGTTGTCCCCCCTGCGGGACAATCCAGGCCGACCTCCACCGACGATTTCATGCCCCACCCCGTCTTGACCGACGATTTCAACGAAACATGGTCTTACCAGTTCGTCTTTGACAACGGCACCCGTGCATTCGTCAACTACACGCTCATGGTCGTCCCCGGCTCGGGGAGAAAAATCGGCTGCGACATGACCTTCTGGAATTTCAAGGGCAAGACCTACACCATCGGCAGGCAATACCCCCCGGAAAGGCTCAAGAAGGACAAGGCAAGCTCGACCATCGACATCAAGGGCGAATACCTGATGCAGAACAAGCCGGGCAAGGGACACCGCGTCCTTTTCAGTGCCGACAAGAACGGAAAGTACCTGCTCGACGTCACCATCGATTCTGCAGAGCCCGGCATGGTCATCGGAAACGGCGTGTGGAAAATCGGCGGGGAAAAGTTCGGGCAGTACATCCACATTCCCTACGGACGCTTTACCGGCAAGATTGCCTACAACGAGGACACCCTGGAAGTCAAAGGCTACGCCTACATGGACCAGACCTGGCAAACCGTACAGGCGACAAAAATTGTAAAACGCACCATCAACTTCAACCCGACAAGCAACGGTCCCCTTTACGCCGGGCGCATCAGCATCACGCCTGACGGCAAGCCTTTCGGCTACGCCATCCAAAAGGACGGAGGCAAGGCCAAGACGGTCACGGCAAAGTCCATTACCGACAGCGGAAAAGAATACAACGGCGAGAAATTCCCCAAGGGCGACATCCAATTTTCATGGAACGAAGGCGCAGAGCCTTTCGGTTTCCCCGCGACAAAGACCTACCAGAAAGCTAGTATCCTGGACAAGGTCGACGGGTGGTTCGCCAAGAAGGCCTTCAAAATTGCTGCAGGCGAAATCATGTTCTACCGCGGAAAGTCTACGGCAAGCAACGGCAAGACCGTGGACTGGTGCGTAACGGGAGGCAAGGACTAATGACGAAATTCAGACCGTGCATAGACCTCCACGACGGCAAGGTAAAGCAGATTGTGGGCAGTTCGCTATCCGACAATGGAAGCGGCCTCAAGACGAACTTCGAGACAGACATGTCTGCGGCAGCATTCGCCGAGATGTACAAGCGTGACGGAGTCAAGGGCGGGCATGTCATTATGCTCGGCAAGGGCAACGAAGCGGCAGCCAAGGCGGCTTTGGCCGCTTACGAAGGCGGGCTGCAAGTCGGAGGCGGCATCACCGCCGTCAACGCAATGGAATACCTGAACGCAGGAGCAAGCCACGTCATTGTCACGAGCTGGATTTTCCCCAACGGAGAGCTGGACCACGAACGGCTGCGCATCCTGACGAACACCATCGGGAAATCCCGCCTCGTTCTGGACCTGAGCTGCAAATGCACTGCCCGGGGCGACTCCCCCAGCTGGAACGTCGCCATCAACCGCTGGCAGACCCTCACAGATGTCAAGGTGTCGGAACAGACACTCGAGTACCTCTCCGGATTTTGCGACGAATTTTTAATCCACGCCGCTGACGTGGAAGGCAAACAGCAAGGGATGGATGACGAGCTCATCCAGTTCCTGGCCAGATACAGCCCCATTCCGGTCACCTATGCCGGTGGAGCCAAGAGCCTCGACGACCTGGAACACTGCAAAGAGATTTCAAGAAATAAAGTAGACCTCACCATCGGAAGCGCCCTGGACATTTTCGGTGGGAAAGGAGTCAAGTATGACGACTGTATTGCGTTCAACAAAAGTCAACGCTAAGACCGACGTAGTGGATACGCGACCGCCCATATTCGGCAGGACGGTCACCAGCACGTTCCGCAAGTACTGGGGCATGAAGCACAAGCCCCCGGGAAACATCCGTACCTGCTGGATTCCGCCTATCGTGTTCGGCACCTGCATATTGAACATTCCGAAGTTGCTCAAGTTGCGCTGGTACATGAACAAGGAACGCAAGAAACGCGATCCCGAAGACGTGAGAGTCATCTTCTACAGCGACCTGCTCGACGAAACAAATGGCATTGCAAACAACCTGCGTCATATCGTCCCCTACATGCGCGCCCACGGCATGAAGGCTAGCCTTGCCGGCATCGCCTTCAATACGAGGCCCTGCGGCGTTGTCGAAAACGGCTACTGCTTCTTGCTGCCGCGCATTTTCAGCATGGAACTTCTCGGCTACGCGAACAGCGAACTCGACATCATGCGCATCGGCCCGGTGCTGAGGCTGCTCAAGCGTTACCCGGTCGACATCATCGAGCTCGAGACACCGAGTCCTGGAGCCTGGCTGGTCCGCTTCTGCGCATTCTTTGCCGGAGTGAAGGTTCTCAGCCACTACCGTACCGACGTGCCCACCTACACAAAGACCCTCGTGAAGGCCAAGTGGATGCATGTGTACGTCCTTTGGCTCATGCGCATTTTCTACGCTATGTCCCGCCCGGTCATCAGCCCCTGCGACGACTACGTGGAAATCCTCAAGAAACAGCTGAAGGTCCCGGCAAACAAGATCGTGATGCTCCCCCGCGGACTCCCGCTCGACCAGTTCGACCCGAGTTGGGCCGGCAAGGGAACCTGGGAACGCTTCGGCGAGAAAAAGGCCGTGCGCTTCCTGTTCTGCGGACGCATTTCCAAGGAAAAGAACATCCCCTTCCTGAACGAAGTGTGGATGGAATTTGCCAAGCGCCACGACGACGTACAGCTCATGTTCGTGGGCTACGGTTGGTACCTCGAAGAACTCAAGGTTATCTACAAGGACAATCCGGAAGTCCTGTTTGCCGGAGAACAGGGCGGCGAAACGCTCGCCGGTCTCTATGCCGATGCAGACTTCCTCGTATTCCCGAGCACCACGGACACCTTCGGCAACGTGGTCGTAGAAGCGATGGCCAGCGGCACCCCCGCCGTGGTCAGCGATTTCGGCGGCCCCAAGAGCATCGTCAAGGAAGAATCCTGCGGTTTCATCCGTCCGCTCGACAAGGAAGCCTGGCTCGAAGCACTCGAAAAGTGCTACGACCTCAAGAAGAACCACGCGGACGAATACGAAGCCATGAGCAAGCGCGTCTTCGAGAAGAGCCGAATCTACACGCTCGAAAATGCGGCCAAGGCCCAGTTCAAGTACTTCCGCCAGCTCAAGAAGGAAGCCTACGGAATCTAGCCTTGCAGGAAACCCTACAAAAAGCCCTTATGGCATGGTTCAAGAAAAACGCTACGGAACTTCCGTGGCGTCTTTCGGATTTACAAAAAGAACGCGATCCCTATGCCGTCTGGATCAGCGAGACCATGCTGCAACAGACGCAGGTGTCCACCGTGCGCGATTATTTTGTACGCTGGATGAAGCGTTTCCCGACCGTAGAAAAACTGGCCAAGGCCGACGAAACCGAAGTGTTCCGCTACTGGCAAGGGCTGGGCTATTACAGCCGAGCAAAAAACATCCTCAGGACTGCAAAACTCATCGCCGAGGCCGGGGGCAAATTCCCGGAAACGCGCAAGGAACTTGAGGCACTCCCTGGTATCGGCGCGTACACGGCAGGAGCAATCTTAAGCCTGGCGTACCACAAGCGCGAAGCCATCCTGGACGGAAACCTGGTCCGCATATTCAGCAGGCTATACGAACTCGCCTTCTTGCCCATAGGCAAGAATGAAAGCGAAACGTACTGGGACTACGCAAGAAAATGGGCGGACGCACCCAAGGGTTACATGCACAACGAAGCCCTTATGGAGCTGGGACGCACCGTGTGCAAGGCAAAGAACCCGCAGTGCGGCGGATGCCCGCTCGCGGTGGCGTGCCAGTCCTTCAAGGATGGCCGAATCCCGGAATTTCCGCCCACAAAGAAGCGCACGCAGAAGGACTGGCACGGCACGGTGCTTGTCGTAGAAAGCACCGACGGCAAGATCCTTGCCGTCCGCGGCGGGCAGGCATTCCTCGAAGGGCAACTTTCCCTCCCCCATTTTGAAAGCGCAAGAATGTCCACCGCGGGGCTCCCGGCAAAAGCCGAGGCCTATGTCAACGCAGACGATGTCGAGAGCGTCACCGACTGCGGAAGCTTCCGCCACAACATCACTGTCCATAAAATCGAATGCGACGTACTGCATGTCAGGCTAAAAAAGTCCAGCAAGTCCCGTAAACTTGCCGACACGTATTCTTGGCTCCCCAAAGCCAAAGCTTCAGAAATGTTCGCCAACAGTTTCAGCCTGAAAGCGCTAGAACGTCTTGCGGACAGTGCAGACAAAGCGTAACCGGTCGTAGCTCCCGTTCGGAGCTTGCAGCACTTCGTCAGAAAGGACATGCAGCAAGGTTCCTGTCAAGTAAAGCCCGTACTTCGGGAACTGCTGTTCAAATGTCGCATCCCAGTACCAGTCGCCCTTGACGACCATCGGATTAGGCGAACGCAGGTTCCAGCGCGCATCGCTGCGGTAACGTAGCGAATGGGCAATGCGGAATGTCCCGTTCAACAGCCAATCCCCTTCGAACGCGGCATAGTATTCCACAGGAGAAACCTCGAATTCGCGGCTCGGGCCCCAAATATGCTCGTAACCGCCCAATGCCGTAAAACTGAACATCTTGCCGTAATCAAGGCCAAGCCAAACTTCGCCCGAAAGGCCCTGAATCCATTCCTTTATCCGCGCGACATCGCCATGCCTGTAGACAAGCATTTCCTTTTGCACGAAACCTGTCGTATCGAACGATTCCGCTCCGTATTCCATCCAGCCCGCAACGCGCACTCCCAGGCGGAACAGCGACAGGGAATCTTCGGCGCGCACGTACAACTCGTGCATCTGCATGGAACCATCGGCAACGAGGCTTATCGTATCGCCGTCAAAAAATTCTTCGGTATCAGCAATCGGATTCAGGCGCGTCCCGGCGACATTCTTTTCGCCCACGGACATTCCCAGGCGCGGCAAGACATCCATCTTGTATTCCACGCTATCCTGCAAGAGCCAATCGCGATTGTTCACGCCAAAAGTCGCATCTAACGTCAAGGCATTTAACGGGGTCAGGCGCAACTGGGCAAAGGGCCACACGACAACATCGTCTTCCAGGCCGGTATAGACAACGCCCTCGTCTTCCACAGTGCGGAACTGCACGCCGGCACCGAACCAGAGCAGTCCATCCCGACAAAGCCCGCCGCAGCGGTAGTAGGCCGATCCGTTCCATTCCGTACGGGTTCCCGACTGCTTTTTCTTGTAATTCTGGTATTCCGCGTTTTCGTAGGCAAGAGTAAGCGAAAGGTCCCAGAAGTCCGCACGCGCTTCCACCCTGGGAGAATAATGCACCGGAATCCACCGGGAACTCTCGCCGAAAATCCACACATACTCCTCGCCAGCCAGCACCGAAGCATTTATGCCATGGCCAGTATAGCCCAGCCCGCCGTATGCCGTGCTGAACATGGGCCAGTTTTCACCGAACCACGAAAAGTCACCTTCTACCTGGTTCCTACGGACACCCTTACTATAGTCGGAATAATGATCCACCTGGAACAGGCGTGCCGTAGCCCACAGACCCATAAACGCTGGGGAACGGAATCCACCTTCCAAAATCGGATTTCTGTTGTCCGGCCGCCGATCCTTTTCGTAAAGGGGATCCTGATAAATCATGTCGCCCAGTTCGTTACCGGTGCGCAGCCACATCGAGGGTTCCCGCGGAGTCCAGCTCGGAGTCCCGGAAAGGCGGTTGAGCAGCAGGCGCATTCTCAACTTTTCAGGAGTCCAAAGTTCACTTTCGGAATGGATGCCCCCCGCACCGTTTTCACGGTCAAAACTATACGTCGGCGAACCGACCAGAAATGTACCGTCATCGCGGGTGACGGCATCCATGCCCTCGGTCTCGGGCTCAATCAAAGCAAACGCAGGCAATGCCGCAAGAACAACGGAAAGAAATGCTTTATGCAAGGACGTCGCAGACATTACCACAACCTCCATTCAGCATAAAAACCGGCCGACAGCATGTTGGAACGCTTCGGCAATGTCCAGAGTTCTTCCCAAAGCACATCCAGGCCTACACGGACGCGGTCATATTTCAGGAACGGGACATTCAAGTGGACAAAATAGCCGAACTCGGTTTCGTTATCGACTAGCGTTCCGCCCGGCTGGTCGTAATCCTTGTCGTCACCGCCATCGGCACGGGTCCAGTTGCACGTAAACCCGCCACCAAACATGACGGGACCAAGTTGTCGCCCATGCCAATCCAGACCAAGGCGACCCATTGCCTGATGAACTCCGGGGTACGGGACGTCCTTTATGCGGCTCTTGAAATACGTATAATCGAAATGCAGGATCCCGTCAAAATTTTCCCAGTAGGAATAGCGAAGTCCCAGGCCCACATAAGCAGAATTTTCCACGACATCCAGAAGGTCGCCCCAGGGGTAAATCTCGCCCCCCTGAACCGATACGGCGACATGGGAGAAAGCAATGTCAGGTGAAGACGCAACAGAATCCTGGGCAGGAACTTCCGCGGCAAGGCAACTCGCAAAAGAAACGAGCGAAACAGCCAAAGTCCTCGACAGAGCCTTCACGAAATCCATCTAGCCCTCCCCGACAAGTTCCAGGGCCTGTGCAAAGAACCCGTCGAAACGCGGATCGTTTTTCCCGGGCAATACCGGATCGCCGGCCTTCGCAAATTCGGGATGACCCTTGAGGAATTTCGCCACGACCTGCGTCGTTTCCATAGGATCCGGACTGCACGTCGCATACACGAGGCGGCCGGAAGGTTTCAAGAAGCGGGCGGCGCTTTCTAAAATGCGGAGCTGCAAATCGGCCAGTTCCTTGAGCGATTCCTGAGTCAGGCGGTACACCGATTCCGGACGGCGGGCGACAACGCCCATGTTGCTGCAGGGAACGTCGAGAAGAATGCGGTCAAATTTAGACGAGAGACGTGGTTCGGCAGGCTCACCAACCGAGACGAGAGACGAGAGAGAAGGAGCGAGGGCGTCAACGCAGGCGATTTTCACGTTCGTAAAGCCCAAGCGATCCATCAGGTCCTTCATCTTTTCGAGGCGGTGTTCCGAGGAATCGGTCGCCAGGATGTCGAGCGAAGGATCCATCTCGGCAAGGAGAGCCGTCTTCCCGCCGGGTGCCGCACAGGCATCCCAAACACTCATGCCCGGTTTCACATCCAGAAGCTTCACGACCTCGTAGGCGGACGGGTTCTGGAAACTGATTTGCCCTTCGACAAACTCGGGCGAAGAAAGGATCGCCTTCACACCCGCGTCACGCGGCAATTCGACAAAGCGGTCATAAAGGATGGAGGCACCGGCAATTCCCAGGCGCTGTACGATCACGGGAGCGCTCGTCTTCCGCAGGTTCACGCGGAGCCATTCGGTGGGGCGTTCCAGCGTGGCCTTGGCCATCGCTTCGGCTTCGTCGCCACCATAAATATCGAACCAACGGCGTACAATCCATTCGGGCACCGAATTTTCTATTGAGACACGACGCACGCGCTGTGGAGGAAGTTCAGGAGCACCCGCTTTGCGGGCAGCCCTGAGCACAGCATTCACAAGACTTGCAGCACCATTCCCGAGATTTGCGGACCTTGCCAAATCGACACTCGAGTTGATCGCCGCATAGTCAGGCACTTCCATGAAGAAAAGCTGGAACAGCCCCATCTCGAGGACAATCTTCACCTCGAGCGCAGGCATCCTCTTGGTCAGCGTCTTTATAAAATATTCCAGGTACAGGAGCCTGCGGCAAACGCCCAGCGCAATCTCCATGGCAAACGGGGAAAGCCCGCTTTCCTTGATAAACGCGCCGTCCTTCTGCCAAAGCAACAGGACGCGGTAAGCCTCTTCACGTTCCGTCAGCAAAATGCAAGTCCCTCGCGTTTCTGGATACCACGCATGAAGTCGGCAACGGGCATCGGCTTCTTGCCTTCGGCCTGGATTTCAAGCACTTCGAGCACGCCTTCGCCAGTGCCTACAAAGAAACGTCCGCCGTTAAAGGCAACTTCTCCCGGCACGAGTTCCGGGCCGTTTTCGGGAGTGTCGGTCTTGCGGAGGTACACCATGCGGCCGCCGAGCTTACCGTAGCCACCCGGCCACGGATTGAATGCACGGATGCGGTTATGGATGGTCAGAGCCGGCAACGAGAAATCAATCAGGCCCTCTTCCTTCTTGATCTTCGGGGCCCCGGAAGCCTGCGCATGGTCCTGCGTCAAGTCCTTCTCGCAACCACCGTTCAACTGGGCAATCGCATCGTCCAGGGCTTCGCAGCCGGGAGCAACCATCTTTTCGAGCAAGGAGGCCGTAGTGTCCTGGTGATCAATAGCCACCGTGCGCTGGGCAAGAATCGGGCCGTGGTCCATCTTCTCATCCAGGCGGAAAACCGTCACGCCCGTTTCCTTGAGCCCGTCGGCAATCGCCCTCTGGACAGGAGCAGCACCGCGGTATTTCGGGAGCAGGCTGCCGTGCACGTTCACGGCACCAAAGCGCGCCACGCCGAGAATGTTCTTCGGCAAGATGGAGTACGCGACAACGACAAAAAGGTCCGCGCCGAACTTGCGGAGGTCCGCCTCGAATTCGGGGGAATGCAAGTCCATCGGCTGCAACACGGGCAGTCCATGATTCTGGGCGGCCACCTTCACGGGAGGGGCCGTCAACACGCGCCCGCGACCCGCCGGCCTGTCCGGCTGAGTCACGACAGCAAGAACTTCGTTATCGGAAGCAACAAGGTGCTCCAGGAAATGTGCCGCAAAATCCGGCGTACCCATAAAAACAATCTTCATGAGGTGAAATATAGGAAATAGGAGCGCAACGGATATTTGCTAAATTTGGCGCATGCCCATTCTTGTTCAACTGATAGTGATACTGGGAATCTGCCTCGCCGGAGACCTCCTGCACCAGCAAGTAGGCGTCCCCGTTCCCGGGAACATCCTCGGGATGCTCATCCTGCTGCTTTTGCTCTGCTTCAAGGTCATCAAGGTCGACCACATCAAGGAAACCAGCGACTTCTTTCTCAAGAGGCTCCCCTTTTTCTTCTTGCCGCCAAGCATCGGCATCATGGTCGCAGGCGATGAGGTGCTCAGCCAGTGGCCCCTCCTGCTCATCCTCTGCATAGCGCTCACCGTCGTCACGATGGCCGTCACCGGCTGGACGGTGCAGCTACTCGCCCACAAGCGCAAACAACAGAACACCCCAAGCCACTAGAGTCCAAGATGTCCACCCCACTTTTCGGCATACTCCTCACTCTCATCGCATTCGAATGCGGAGTGGCGATCCACAAGAAGTTCAGCCACTCGCTAGTCAATCCGCTCCTGATCGCGAACGTGTTCATCATTGCCTTCCTGTGCGCAACGGGAATCAGCTACGACACCTACAAAGTCGGCGGCGACTATATCTCGTTTTTCCTCGGTCCCGTCACCGTCGTGCTCGCCGTTCCCCTCTACAAGCAGATCCAGAACCTCAAAAAGTACTGGTTGCCCATACTCACGGGCATCTGCGTCGGAAGCCTCACCAGCATTTTCTGCGTCATCGCATCTTGCAAACTGTTCCACCTCAGCGAGACGCTTACTTTGTCCATGATTCCCAAGTCCATCACCATCCCGATGGGCTCCGTCGTCTCCGAACAAATCGGGGGCATCCCGAGCATCACCATCATCGCCATCACCGTCACGGGAATCACCGGAGCCGTCACGGCGCCAATCGTCTGCAAGTACTGCCGTATAAAAGATCCCGTAGCGCAAGGTGTCGGCATCGGGACAGCGAGTCACGCACTTGGCACATCCACCGCAATGACCATGGGCGAAATCCAGGGAGCCATGAGCAGCCTATCCATCGGCGTCGCAGGAGTGTTCACGGCGTTTGTCGCGCCTGTCATTTTGCACTTTTTGCAATAAAATAGGCGGCCTTAAGGCCGCCCGAACTCACTTAAGCATGCAAACTACAACTTTCGGATCAGTTCTTCCGAAAGACCGGTCGCTTCGGCAATTATCGGCATATCAACATTCATATCGCGCATTTTCTTCGCGATTTCCAACTTTGTTGTATACTCAGCCACGGCTCGGTCAAAGTCGCTCATGTCCACTGTCATAAGATACCTCGAACTGAAATTACATAATTTCACCTCGTTTTGCAATAGCCTGAAGATGGGGTCATTTGCAAACTCGCTGAAATCGGCGTCACGGTTCAAGGTGTCGATGGTCCGGAGCCATTGGGCGAATCTTGCTGCTTGTTAAGTATACCTTTCAATAGGTTTGTTCCTTCGCACTTGAGTTCTTCCTGTTGGAAAACCTCACTCAGTTTCTCAAGATTTTGTAGAGTTTTTCGGTCTGAATTCAGTTTCACTATGGCGTCAATCAAAACTTTCGGGCTAATATTCTCAATCAGCACCGTATTGTTGATTCCGCATTTACGAAGGCGCAGGGCATTGTCAATCTGGTCCTTGCCCAAGGGGAGAATTAGGAACTTCTTATTGTTATAGACACATTCCTTGATAGTTGCAAGGCCACCATGAATCAAGGCAAGCTCCAGATTTGGGGCAGATAGGATTGCTCGTTGCGGGACCCAACTGGCAAATGTAATGTTAGGCTGCTTTTTGTACTCATCCCATTTTTTATCGTAATAGAGTTTGGAACCGACTCCAAGAACTAAATGGTACTCGTTCAGCTCCGCAGATTTCATTGCCTCACACATGTAGAGGAAAAGGTTGCGGGCTTTGCCTTCGTAATCCAAGACCTGAGATCCGGCAGTAACAAAAATGAGTTTTTGGTATTTATTTGTATCTTGAAGAAATGCTGACCACGTTTTTTTTGTTCCATCGGAAAGCTCCAACGAACTATTACTAGGCCCCTCTAGATCCTTGTTCAGAATGCATGGCTCTACATAATTAACTTTTGTACCATGAGTGTAATGAGCGTAATCGAATTCTCGTGGGCACGGAATCAATTCGTAAAGATCCTCCAAATCTTTGACGAAATCTTCTTTATCCAGCTCGGGATCTTGTAGTAAATCTACAGGTTCGTTTCCGGCTGCTGTTTTCAATTCCTGATAACGGCACAAGTTCACCAGTTTAAAATATTCTGTAGGTGAAAAAGCGGTCAAATTCTGGAGAGCGCGCATGGCAGGGTCTTCGCTCGGATGGCGAAGATAAGTCGTTGAAATAACCACATCTTTCACATTATAAATTTTTTTGATGAGCAGACTTTCCAGCGATGTGAAATACCCCGATACAAGTAGATCTGGATTGATAGTAGTCATCGTGTTACGAAAACTTTGAGCATCGTTAAACAAATCTGTGTTTAACTTATCTTTGTATTTTTCTAAATCATCTCCGAGAGCACTGTAAGCGATGGCCCACACATGATCTGGGCGCCAACGTTCGTTGGGGCTCGTGTGGCATTCGGTTGTGTAACCTAAAGGATAAATGTTTTGAAAAATGGAATGGTAATCAAATGATGGAGCTATTTCTCCAGTTTTAGCTGGTTCACCAATTTTATAGCTCTTGATGATAGATTCGCAATCCTTAATACCCATATAACAAATGGAATATGCAGGATTTGTTCCGTCTTTTTCGTCATATAAATCTTGAGCCCATTTCAGTGTGGGCAACCAGTGTCCTTGTTCTTTGTAAACGTCGGGCCAGAAGAGTATAGTCTTGGGCATAATAACGGTTCCTTTTTATTTCACATTTTCATAATATAAACAATCTCCTTACAAAATAACAAAAAAAGTTGAAAAGAGTTTATAACAAAAAGGTTTGCATAAATGGTTCTTTTTTTCAAAAAACGTTATAATAAAATCAAATGAATTTAAGCTTATATTAAATTTTTTAAACATTTGAGATAATTATTTTCCTTTATTATAAAAAAGCTTATATTATTTTTTCTGAAAAACGTAAAAAAATCTCTTCAAAGGAGTCTTTATGTCCTTGACACCCCGTAACTGGTTTATTCGCGGTACAATTCATAATGCAAATAATTCTGTGTTCTACAATCAAGGACGCATTCTAGCATATCACATGGTTCCGCAATATGGGTGGAAGCAGGTCGCAGAGTCGAATATTGACTCAAATACGGGATTTTTTGAATTAGTTCTCCAAACATCACAATTGCAGCAAACGGGGTTTCCAGAAATGAATTACCCCATACTGCAAATCCGTGTGACCGATTATAATTACAACGCCTTGTGGATTTCTGATATTTTTGTCAATCCTCCGACAGAAATGAATTCGTTCGACATAACTGTTGGTAGAAGTACGGACAAAAATTGGAATGTCTGTGGCTTTGTTCGTGATTCGAATGGTTCTCTTTACACAGCTGGTAATGTTGAAGTATTTGATGTCAATGGGGGTGAAAACAAGCTGGGTTCGTATCAGCTAAACGGGTACGGCTTTTATTTCGTCAACTACAAGAAAAGTGATTTTCAGCAAGGCAATACGTCCATCTCAAAGCCAAACTTGCTTGTTAAAGTATATTCAACCGCCGGCACCCTCGTGAAAACTGTTGCTGGGCCAAGTGCGGCTTCGCATTTTGAAATAATCAATATAGAAGTGCCTGTTGGGAGTTCTGGTTCCGGATCTTCGTCAGGTTCCGAGGGCGGTTCTGGCTCTGAATCCGGATCTTCGTCAGGTTCCGAGGGCGGTTCGGGCTCTGGTTCCGGTTCTTCATCGGGCTCCGAGGGCGGTTCGGGCTCTGGTTCCGGTTCTTCATCAGGCTCCGATAGCGGTTCTGGCTCTGGATCCGGTTCTTCATCGGGTTCCGAGGGCGGTTCGGGCTCTGAATCCGGATCTTCGTCAGGTTCCGAGGGCGGTTCTGGTACTGGCGACTTGACAGCTGGTGACTGCAAAATATATGGAACCGTCAAGAACACATTGAATTATCCTCTAAAAGAAAACATTACAATTACCGCTTATTGCCTGTATTATCAGGAAACTACTGCTGATGCGGAAAATGACCAAAATTTGACGAATAACGAATCTGAGGGTTCCCAAGAAATTTCTGAAAGTGACTCCCAGAAGAAAACAGGTGAATTTGTAAAAATAAATCTCGGGACTTGTACTGTTCTGGATAATTTTGGCAACTACGAGATACAGTACGAGTCGTCTAAAATTCCAGCTGATTTGAAACTTGACACTGATGTCGCCAACGGAAAGGACAAGGCATCCCTCTTTGCGGAAGTTTGCTTCACGAAAAATGGACCGACCGGGACGCCAATTTCTTCTACTTTTTATTCGGCACCTTTAGTGTTCAATGGCCAATCTGTTCAAGAAATTAATTTTGTCCTTGACCTTCAATCAAGTCTTAGGAACAAGTCGGAGTTTGAGAAACTTGACGATGTCTTGAGGATTTATTACGAAACAATAATTGCGGGGAATGCGAAAGAAACGGCCGACGACGGCCATAGTAAGACGACTTCTGAATCTGATGATTCTAGTTCGTCTACGGAAAATTCGTCTAATGGCACCAACAACAGCCAAAGTACAAATAACACGGCTGTTCCGCAATATTGCGCTCATGATTTGATAGCAGAATTTTTGGATAATGTAGTTCAATTGCCGCTGGTTGTCGGTCGAGAAAAATTGGATGAACAAAATGTTCGAGCGTATTTCAAGGCTTACCAGATGGCCCATGAAATGGAGTTTGTGAATGTAATTGAATCCGAATACATTCCTAAGGCAGCGCAGTACCTTTACTCACTACTTATTATCAATAAGATGACAGATATGTCCTCGCTGCTGTCCTTGGGAATTGACAAGTGCAAAGAATATATAAATAGTGCAATTGCAAATAGCACTATAGGCTTATCTACAACAGATGAGGCTCAGACTCTGTCAGCTGAAAACTTTAAAAAGGAGATTTGGGATAAATTACAGAAATCCAAAGATGCCGTTGCAAGGCAAGATGACCAATTCTCCGACTTCACGTTTTTGTATCTACTTTTGGCGAAAACGTATGACTTTACAAGCGAAAAAAAGCCGAAGTTTGAGCTGATTGAAAATGCTTTTGAAAACGGAGGTACGCCAGATAACAAAAAGCTTTTGCTATTTTTATATAGATATGTTGAAGCGGGGGTAAATTATGGTGAATTAGTTCAAACATTTAGAAATCAGGGATTGTCTGTTAGTAACAATGTTGCCGACGAAAATATTCTTAATTTAGCTAAAAATGATGGCGACATTGATGCTTTGCTGTCAAATGACGACGTTTCTACTTTAACCTATTTTTACTATTTCTGCTTGAACGAATTCCAAGCAAAGCATTCGGCTCTTTTAGATGCCTTTATGGATGCTGGATGTAATTATCGAAATATGATTCAGTTGCTCAAGGAAAAGGAATATTCCTTTAATTGTGCGCTTGCTGGTATGTTCTCTCTAACAAAAAAAATATCAGAAGAAGATATTGAAGAGCTGAACCTGCTGGTCGACATACGTGATTTCTGTGACAATTGTGCAGATTTGATAGTCGGTTTATATTTCATAGCAAAAACATCATATTTTGAACATGAAATAAAAAAACTTGAAGATATTTTAAAATTAGACTATCAAGAATATGGGTTTTGGAATAGTGTTCTCCAAATAACAATGAAGCATTATAGGGGTTGGAGCAAGGATACTATTGATTGTCTGCCAAAGGATTATTTCCCTGGAGCAAATTATGAGGAACAGAAAGATATTGCCATTCGTACATTAAAGAAAAAACTTAGGGCGAAATTCTCTCAAAAAGGTTTAACGAAACTAGCAGCACAATTTATTCCTGCAATCAGTCTTATTCCCCCGTCCAGTGAGGGATTGTCAGAAGAAGAAAAGCGAAAGGCGGAAGAGCAGAATGCATGGAATGCTTTGATTCTTAAATTGCAAAGTGATGATTGGAAAGACTTTGATTTAATTTCATCTGATCTTGACTCATTCTTGAAAGAATCGGAGGAAAATCATTTGAAGGGAAATCCTTTATATGCGACGGCTGATGAAGATGAAAAAGAAAAAATCAGGACCCTACAGCGTCTTTTCCGTTTGACAAGCAATGCAGAAGCCGTTTCCTACCTTATTCGCAATAAAATCTATTCGGCATCCCAAATTGCACTTGTTGACGAGGAACGTTTTGTGGCAGAACACGGCCTTGGAATGGGTGACAAGGAACTTGCGACCAATATTCATCGTTTAGCCAAGAGTTTTGTCGCAAGCGCGACTCTTGATATTGAACGTTACCACGGTAGCTTGAATGAATATGGCGATACCATGCTTTCTATTCCTCGAGGACCTCAACAGGAATCGGGCACTACATCGGCCGGAAATTCTAATGACGATGACGAAGACAATGCTGGTTCGGTCGATACAAGCGGATCGAGTGATAATGAATCTTCAAATTCCACTAATGTTGCAAAGCAAAGACTCCAGAGCAAGAGCTTTGCCAACTGGAAAACATTGTTCAGATGCATCAACCGCAATCCGGGTACGCAGAACCAGTCCATTTTGAGCCCTTCTGCCTATCTATTGGATTTGCTGGAATTCCTCAAACAAGGGCATGCGTATAGTCATTTTATTTGGCGTCGCCCCGATGTGCTGAAACTGAAGATGACCAAGGCAAATGCCGAAGTTTCTCTCCCAACCATAGATTTGGCAATTGAACTTTTGGAAAGTCTTGTTTCCAAGAAGAGCTTGCGGTACAATACAGGCATTCCTTTCTGCAACCAGACCCCGGATGACGCCACCGTAGAAGATTTGAGGGCGAATCCGTGTCCGTGGGCGGAAGTAGAAACGGAAGTTGACGATTCAAATTCTACGACAGAAAAATTATCTGGTGCGGAGATTGAGCAAGCCGCCATGGAAGAACTTGAGAAGAATTGTTATCCAATGCTTCTGCTCAAGAACTTTGACAGGGAGCGTGCTTCGGGTATCTTGGAAAATCTTTCCCTTGACTTTGTCTCGTTGTCAAGAAAACTTCACGACGATCTGGGTGAAAACATATCCATCCTGTTGAACGGCTTTGCGCCGGAATACCTTTCTAACGATGCCAGTACATACACGAAAAAGGTATGGGAACTTTGGGGATTGGACAAAAAAAATAATGAGAATCTTTTCTTCCCGGACAAGTCGAGGCGTGTAAAAGAAGATGGGGATGAGGACAAAAACGATGATGGGAAATGGTTCCATGTTTTGAGCTATCTTGCCTTTGTTCTTGATAGAGCTCAACTGACTTATGACGAATTTAAGGAAATATTCTGTTCGACAGTGTTCCAAAGCTTTACTGGAGTAACGGTGAATGCAGATTCCGAATTGTACCAGTTGGCGGATGTTAACGGATATAGGATTAACTTTAGTGACAATGACGAAGAAAAGAAAAAAGCTTTCTACTTCAATCTTTCTGTATTCGTCCGTCGCCGAGCCGCATTGGGCTGGAGCATCGAAGAAATCGCAAGGACATGGGAATGCAGCGTTTCCGAACTGGCGGCAATCCAAGAATTAAAGACTCGGCTTGACTTGACGGCCCTTGAGTCCGCACTTCTTTTGGGAAAATGTTCCTTGACTCATAAGGAACTGGAAAAGATTTTCCCGATAGATTCTCTGTTCGATGAATATTTAACGGGAGCTTCTGCGCAAAAAACAATTGACGACCGTAATCTCAACGCTCTATGCTATGAGATAGCGGTCGCAGCCAAAGTCTGCCTTGGCATAGACCCGCAAGATGCTATACTCATCTTGCAGAATTTTGGTATAACCAGAGAAGACTCCGTGCCATCCCATATTAGTGACCTATATGAAATTTTAGTGGAAAACCTAAAAATTCTCTATGTGTACAATGTGTGGATTACCAAGAACAGTCTTTCTGTGGAAGATTTCCTCTTCTTACGTCGCATTGGTTTCCCGGTTGAATTCGGAAACCGCGAACAGTGCAACCAGGCTATCGATGAACTGGAAATTTTGCACAATTCCTCGCTCTCGATAAACGACTTGAAGACGATTTTTGAACCGGAACTGATAAATGCCGACGAGGCTTTCGCTTTTGCCTGCGAGCTAAATTCTGCCGTGCAGGAATCACTGAAAGAATGTGTGGCTCAGGAAAAGGAAAAGTTGCCGCCTGTTACAACCACAGGCAATTCTCAGTCCGCAGGTGCGAATAGCGGGACGGAATCGGGGAATAGTACACAATCGTCTACACCTGCAGAAGGGACCGAATCCGGAGAAACGACGGGTTCTCAGAATTCAACAGGTACATCAACTGTTGCATCGGGCGATAGCAATGCAACACCGGCAACAACTGTTGAATATGATTATGATACGGCAATTCTCGGCCTATTGAAAACATTGGGTAGAGAAGATGCTGAAGAAATATTCAACGAATGGAGAAATGGCTTCCCATCGTACAATGAAGATTACAGCGAAACCTGTTTGTGCGAACTATTCCGATATGTTTCAGAACCTTCTGATACGTGGGAGGATGATTTGGAAAACGCTGAAGCGATGTACGAAAAACTTCGCGAAGAGCTTGTTGCCGAACGTACCTTGACCTTCCTTGCAGAAAAGTTCTCCATGACAGCAGATGTCATTGCGGAGCTGTTGAAGAAGCTGGAATCTAATGGTGTTTGTGACTTCGTGGAATGGATTGGTTTGGCAGAAGAGACCGAATCGTCCGAAAACAAGAAGCTGACCGAAACTAATGCCCAATCTTTAGCGGAACTTTGCAACCGCGTAGTTCGCTGCGCTGCTCTTTACCAATATACACAGACCGTAGAACTCGGATTCACATGGGATTGGAACAATCTCATTCCATCCGAAAATGTGCCGGAACAACAAGGTGAAGAATCTGTAGAATCGGAATCCGCATACGATTTGTTCAAAAATGTTCTTTATGCCTTTGCAGCTTCATCACAGATTATGGGAGAAGTCTACAAGTACGGTGAGTTGAAATTCCTTAACAGTCTAGACGAGCAAATCCAAACTTCTGATAACACTTTCTATGCGCTTTGCGAATATGCGCAAATCAATTCTGAAACTGTTGATGATGAGAATGAACAGAAAACTATTTGGAAAATAGATAATCCTTCGGCATGGTGCATATTTGCCGACCTGCTTAACCTCTATAGGAAGACGAATTCATTGCCGGAAGACTTGAAGAACCTTCTCGGAATGGAGACTTCTGCAACGTATTCGACCTATGTCAATACCTTGGAAAAGAATTTAAAACTTGCCCGTACTAATACGGAATGGAATAAGTTCATTCAAGGCGTTCATGATAAAATCCGTCAATCGAAGCGGAATGCCCTTGCTGCTGTTGTATGCTTCGAATCGCAGAAACAGGACACGTGCCGCTATTATCCTGTTGCTTTTGTAGATGAAGACGATATCTATTCCTACTACTTGTTCGACGTGAAAATGGAACCGGATATGGCTATTTCGCGTACAGTCCAGGCTGTGTCGTGTATCCAGCTATATGTACAGCGGGCCTTGATGGGTATAGAGGGCAACTACACGTTGAACGACACTCAGAAGGAACAATGGGAATGGATGAAGAATTACCAGGTGTGGGTTGCAAACCGCAAGGTGTTCCTGTACCCTGAAAACTGGATAGATGGTGATTTGCGTGAAGACAAGACTCCATTCTTCAAGGATCTTGAAGACCGTCTAGCTGAAATAGGCAATGATCAGGAAGCGTTGACCGAAGCCCTCGGTGATTACTTGAAAAAAGTTACCGATACTTCCGAGGTTGACATTGTGGGCGCTTGCATGCAGAATGGAGGGAAACACGCCGGGACAATCTACACGCTGCAT